>NZ_JBIAKV010000002.1:495276-1013755 GCF_042872705.1 Micromonospora sp. NPDC005203
GCCCCGCAGTCGCGAACAAAGGCGGTCCAGTGAGGGTTGGGCAGGTGTTGCTGGTTGCCGTGCTGGCGGTGCCGGCGCTGGGTGCGGTCGCGGTGGTGGCGACACCCCGGGACCGGGCGGCCCGGCTGGTCGGGACGGTCGCGGCGGCGCTGACCCTGGTGGCCGCGGTGGCGCTGGTGTTCGGCCGTCTGCAGTGGGTGGGCTGGCCGGGCGAGTTTCCGGGGGTGTACCCCTGGCACTACCTGGATCGGCCCTGGGTGCCCGGCCTGGAGTTGCGTTTCCACCTCGGCGTCGACGGCATCTCCTGGCCGCTCGTGGTGTTGACCGCGCTGCTCACGTTGCTCTGCTGCGCGTACACGGTGTGGCGGGTGCCGGACGGCGGCAGCGGCCGGGCGCTGGTCGCGCTGCTGTTGGTGGTCGAGGTGGGCATCCTGGGCACCTTCCTCGCCCTGGACCTGGTGCTGTTCTTCCTCTTCTTCGAGGTCGTCCTGCTGCCGATGTACGCGATCATCGCCGGCTGGGGCGGCGCGGACCGGCGTCGGGCGGCCCGGAAGTTCGCGCTCTACACGCTCTTCGGTTCGGTGTTGCTGCTGGTCGGCGTTTACGTGGTGGTCGCGGCCACCGGCACCGCGGACCTGGTGGCGTTGACCGGCGGCGCGGGGATGTCCCGGGGCACCCAGTTGGCCGCGTTCACCCTGTTCGCGATGGCGTTCGCGGTGAAGAGCCCGCTGTGGCCGCTGCACTCCTGGCTGCCCGACGCGCACACCCAGGCCCCCACCGTGGGCAGTGTCGTGTTGGCCGGGGTGCTGCTGAAGATGGGCACCTACGGGCTGATCCGGGTGGCGGTGGGGGTGGCACCGGAGGGTGCCCGCTGGGCGGCGCCGGTGCTCGGGGTGCTGGCCGTCGCCGCGATCCTGATCGGTTCGCTCGTCTGTCTGGCCCAGACCGACGTGAAGCGGCTGATCGCGTACTCAAGCGTGGGGCACATGGGTTTCGTGCTGCTCGGCGTCGCCACGCTGACCACCGTGGGCATCCAGGCGGCGTTGATCGGCAACATCGCGCACGGCGTACTCACCGCTCTGCTGTTCTTCCTGGCCGGTGCGGTGAAGGACCGTACCGGCACGGGCACCCTGGCCGAGTTGTCCGGGCTGCGGGAGACCGCGCCCCGGTTGGCCGGCCTGCTCGCGTTCGCGGCGATCGGCTCGCTCGGCCTGCCCGGGTTGGCCGGCTTCTGGGGTGAGGCGTTCGCGGTGATCGCCGCCGTCCAGGTGGGCGGCCCACTCTGGACCACCCTCGGGGTGTTGGCCGCGGTCGGTGGGGCGCTCACCGCCGCGTACTTCCTGCGCCTTTTGCGCCAGGTCACCCACAATCGGCCGAGTGTCGCCGTCGGTCGGGTCGGTCCCGGCCTGGCCGGTGCGGAGCTGACCGCGTGGGTGCCGCTGGTGCTGCTCGCGTTGGCCATCGGGCTGGCCCCGACGCTGGTCCTCGGCATCAGCGAGGCTCCCGTCGAGGACCTGATCGGGGTGGTCTTCCCATGACCGGCGTGCAGAGCGTGGACAACGTCGCGCTGCTACCGGCCTACCTGGCCGCCGGCACCGCCGTACTCGTGCTCATCACCGACCTGCTCCTGGCCCGGCCCCGGGCCACGATCGCGGTGGCGGCGCTCGGCGCGCTCGGCACCGCCGTCGGCGCCGCCCTGGTCGGCGCGGCCGGAGAGCGGCGGACGTTCTGTGTTGGCACCGACTGCTCCTGGATCTTCGGCGGTCGGGCCGCGCTGGTCGGCGCGGTGGTGGCGCTGCTGACCCTGGGCGTGCTCGGGCTGTCCGTGCCGGCGCTGCGGGGCGGACGGTCGCCGGTGGGGGAGTACTGCTTCCTGCTGGCCTGTTCGATGACCGGTGGCGTGGTGCTCGGCGCGGCCGGCGACCTGATCACGTTGATCGTGGCACTGGAGACGTTGACCCTGCCGCTGTACGTGCTTGTCGGCCTGCGTCGGGGCAGCCTCGCCAGCGCCGAGGCGGCGCTTACCTTCTTCGTGGTCAGCGTGGTCGCGACCACCATCACGCTGCTCGGCGCGGCGCTGCTGTACGCGGTGACCGGCGGGCTGCACCTGGACCGGCTCGGCGCGCTGCTCGCCGAGCGGCCGGAGGCGCGGGACCTGCCGCTGACCACCGCGGCGGTGGCGTTGCTGCTTGTCGGGTTGGCGTTCAAGGTGGCGGCGGTGCCGTTCCACGCCTGGGCGCCGGCCACCTACGACGGGGCGCCGCTGCCGGTGGCCGCGTACCTGTCGACGGCGTCGAAGCTGGGTGGCCTCGTCGCGCTGCTCGCCGTGGTGCAGCGGGCACTCCCACCGGAGCAGACCGGGCCGGTGCTCGCCCTGCTCGCGGTGCTCACCATGACCGTCGGCAACCTGGTCGCGCTGCGCCAGCGGCGTACCGTCCGGCTGCTCGCCTGGTCGTCCGTCGCGCAGGCCGGCTACATCCTCGCCCCGCTGGGGGCGTTGGCGCTGGCCGCCGGCCGCACCGACGAGGCACGCTCCGCCGCGTACGCCGCCGCGGTGGCGTACGCGGTCTTCTTCGTGGTGTTGGAGCTGGCCGCGTTCGCCGGGGTGACCGCGTTGCGGCCGGCCGGTGCGGACGGCGGCACGCTTGACGACCTGCGCGGCGCAGCCCGCCGGCACCCGTGGCGGGCTGCGGCGCTCGGGCTCGCGCTGGTGGGCCTGGCCGGCCTGCCGCCCGGTCTGGCCGGCCTGTTCGCGAAGGTGACAGTGGTGCGGGCGCTGCTCGACGGTGGGGCGGCCTGGCTGGCGCTGGTGGTGGCGCTGAATGCGGTGATCGGGCTGGCGTACTACCTGCGGGTGACCGCCGCCCTCTGGGCACCGGTGACGACGGAGCCCGGCCCGGTCGCGGCGCCAGCCGGGGGCGGTGCGGTCGCCGTACCCCTGGTGGGTGTGGTGGCCGTGGTGCTGGCGGTGACGACGGTGGCCGCCGTGGTGCTGGGCTTCGCCCCGCAGTTGGTGCTCGACCTCGCGGGCCGCTGACCTGCGAATTCCGGTCTCAGTGAACTCTCAGCGTTGAGACGGATGGTTGGCGGGTACCGGGTTGTTGCACCGGTCAGCGGATCCCGGCGATCCGTGCACCGAAGGAGACATCGTGCACCACAACCGTCTGAAGACCGCCGCCCTGCTCGGCCTGCTCTCCGCGCTGATCCTCGCGGTGGGCTACGGGTTCGGTGGCAGCGGCGGCCTGGTCATTGCCGTCCTCATCTCGCTTGTCATGAACGGCGTCACCTACTTCTACTCGGACAAGCTCGCGCTGCGCTCGATGGGCGCGCAACCGGTCACCGAGGCACAGTTCCCCGAGTTGTACCGGATGGTGCGGGAGTTGGCGACCGACGCCCGGCAGCCGATGCCGCGCCTGTACGTCAGCCCGACCGCGCAGCCGAACGCGTTCGCCACGGGACGTAACCCTCAGCACGCGGCGGTCTGCGTGACCCAGGGCATCACCGAGATCCTCGACTACCGTGAGCTGCGTGGCGTGATCGGGCACGAGCTGTCCCACGTCTACAACCGGGACATCCTGATCTCCAGCGTGGCGGCCGGTCTGGCCAGCATCATCACTCTCCTGGCCAACCTCGCCTTCTTCATCCCCCTGGGCGGCGGGGACGACGAGGACCGTCCGAACCCGGCCGTGCTGCTGCTCACCCTGATCCTTGGCCCGATCGCGGCAACCGTGATCCAGTTGGCGATCAGCCGGAACCGCGAGTTCCAGGCGGACGCCTCGGGCGCCGAGTTGAGCCGTGATCCGCTGGCCCTGGCCAGCGCGCTCCGCAAGATCGACGCGGTGGCCCGACGTCGGCCGTTGCCGGCCCAGGGCCAGCTCACCAGCACCGCGCACCTGATGATCGCCAACCCGTTCCGGGGTGGCGGCATGGCCGCGCTCTTCTCCACCCACCCGAAGATGGAGGACCGCGTCGCACGGCTGGAGCAGATGGCCGCCAACGCGGGGCCGGTGCAGTTCCAACGCTGACCCGCTGATTCACCGCCTCCGCCCGTACCCGCGCACAGCGGGTACGGGCGGAGTGCGGTATTTCGGTTGTCTGCCGGCACAGCGGTCGCGTTAGGGTCGTAACGGCTCACGCTCATTACATCTCTGGAGGTTTCCGGTGGCCGCGCTGCGTCAGTACCTGGGTGTCTGGCGGATTCCCGGCGCCCCGATGCTGCTGATCCTCGGCATCGTCGGGCGGCTCGGGATCGGCATGACCCCACTGGCGCTGCTGCTGGTGGTCGAACAGGTGACCGGGCGATACGCGCTGGCCGCCATCGCGGGCGGGATCTACGCGGTCGCCGGCGCCGCCCTCAGCCCGGTTGCCGGGCGGATCGCCGACCGGGTCGGCCCCAGCCCCGTCCTGCTGGTCACCGCCGTGGCTCACCCGCTGGCGCTCATCGGGCTGCTGCTGGCCAGCCGCTCGGGCGACGACGCGCTCCCCGCCATCTACCTCGCCGCAGGCGTGGCCGGCGCCACCTACCCGCCGCTCACCGCTGCCATCCGTGGCGCCTGGAACGACCTGACCGGCCCCGGATCCGGCCGCTACCCCCTGCGCAACACGGCGCTCGCCGCCGAGACCTCACTGTTCGAAATCGTCTTCGTACTCGGCCCACTGCTCGTTGCAGCCTTCGTGCTCATCGCCGACGCGGCGGCCGCGCTGATCGGAGCGGCAGTGGTCACTCTGGTCGGCACCACCGCCGTGGCCCTCGGCCGGGTGATGCGCGGTTGGCGTCCGCACCCGCGCGAGCACCACGCCCGAGGGCTCGGCCCGCTGCGGGTCGCCGGCTTCCCCGCCCTGCTGGTCTGCGTGGCCGGCCTGGGCATCGCCTTCGGTGCCGCCGGGGTGATCGTCCCGGCGTACGCGAGCGGCCACACCACCGGCGACCCGGAAAGTCTGGCCGGCCTTCTCCTGGCAGTGTGGGGAATCGGCAGCGCCATCGGCGGATTCTGGTTCGGCGTCCGCAAGCCGGCGAAGAACATGACCCGGCAGTTCGCCCTGCTGCTCGCCGCGCTGGCCGCCACCTTCGCCGTGTTCGCGGTGATGCCCACCCCGCTGGCGCTGGGCGTCGCCCTGATCGTCGGCGGAGCGACAATCGCGCCCGCGCTGACCCTGGAGAACACCCTGGTCGGCCGGATCGCCCCGGCCGGCATGCTGAACGAGGCGTACACCTGGGTGGTCACCGTCGCGGTGGCGGCGAGCGCTGCCGGCGGCTCGGTGGCCGGCCTGATCGTGGATCACGCCGGTGGCGTCCGGTGGGCGTTCCTGTTCGCCGGGGCGGCCGTCGCCGTCGGAGCCGCGGTCGCCGCCCTGCCCGCCGGGCCCATCGCCCGCGCCGAAACCACAGCGGTACGCGCCGAAGACCTCGTCCCGGTCTGACCCGTCCCGGTCGAGGCGCTGGCGTGTCGTACGGCTGTTCAGGCGCGGTGGTGCTGGCGGTACATGATTCGCTGGATACAGCGGACTGTGTATCGTCAGGATCGTGGAGACGCTGACGCACGGGCAGGTGCTGGCCCGGTTCGGTCATGCCCTGTCCGACCCGATTCGCGCCCGGCTGCTGCTGGCCCTCCGCGAAGGCCCGGGTTATCCGGCCGAGCTGGCCGAACTGGTGGGCACCAGCCGACAGAACCTCTCCAACCATCTGGCCTGCCTGCGCGGCTGCGGCCTGGTGGTGGCCGTGCCGGAGGGGCGACGCACCCGCTACGAGCTGACCGACCGGCGGTTGGCGCATGCCCTGGGCGACCTACTCGGCCTGGTCCTGACCGTCGACCCGGCCACCTGCGCAGCCGCAGACGACAAGGACTGCTGCTGATGGGTGATCCGACGGCCCAGGCGCGGTCGTCCGACGGGGCGGCGCAGCGACGACGGGTGCTTGCTCGGCGGGTACGACTGCTGGTGGCCGCCTCGATCACGTACAACGTCATCGAGGCGACAGCCGCGATCACCGCCGGTGCGGTGGCGTCATCCACAGCGCTGATCGGCTTCGGCCTGGACTCGGTGATCGAGGTGTCCTCGGCGGCCGCGGTGGCGTGGCAGTTCGCTGGACGCGACCCGGAGGCGCGGGAGAAGACAGCACTACGGATCATCGCGGTGTCGTTCTTCGCCCTGGCCGCCTACCTGACCGTCGAGTCGACTCGCGCGCTGCTCGGCGGCAGAGAGGCCGAGCACTCCACCGTCGGACTTGCCCTGGCCGCGCTGTCACTGCTCATCATGCCGGTGCTGTCCCACGCCCAGCGTCGGGCCGGCCGTGAGCTGGGTTCCCGGTCAGCGGTGGCCGACTCCAAGCAGACCCTGCTCTGCACGTACCTCTCGGCCGTGCTGCTGGTCGGGCTCGGACTCAACAGCCTCCTGGGATGGTCGTGGGCCGACCCGCTGGCCGCGCTGGTCATCGCGGCGGTCGCGGTCAAAGAGGGCCGCGAGGCGTGGCGCGGTGACGCCTGCTGCGCCGCGCCCCTCGCCCCGCCTCAACCGCCCACGGCGCCGACCCTCGGTGACAGCTGCGGGTGCCGACCCGGCTGCTCGTGCTGTCCGCGAGAGGAAGCGATGCGGCCGTAGGCCTGCACGGTCCGCAGGTTGTCTGCGGTCGAGCCGCCTACCGGTAGTTGTCGAACTGGAGGGCGACGCCGAAATCCTCGCCCTTGAGCAGGGCGATGACGGCCTGGAGGTCGTCCCTCTTCTTGCCGGTGACGCGCAGCTGGTCGCCCTGGATCTGCGCCTGCACGCCCTTCGGGCCCTCATCGCGGATCTTCTTGCTGATGGCCTTGGCCTTGTCCTGCTCGATGCCCTCGACAACCTTGCAGTCGATCTTGAAAATCTTGCCGGACTGGCGCGGCTCGCCGGCGTCCAGCGCCTTCAGCGAGATGTTCCGCTTGATGAGCTTCTCCTTGAACACGTCCAGTACGGCACGAACACGCTCCTCGGTCTCCGCCTGAAGGCCGATCGCCTCCTTGCTGGACCAGGAGATCTCCGCCCCGGTGCCGCGGAAGTCGAACCGAGTCGTGAGCTCCTTCGCCGCCTGTCGGACGGCGTTGTCGACCTCCTGGTGGTCAACCTTGCTCACAATGTCAAACGACGGGTTCGCTGCCATGTTTCTGCTCCTGCTGTCCGGCGGTCTGGGCCTGCCGTCGGCCACCGACCAGCGGCACGACCCCCTGACCGTACCCGGTTGCGTCGGCACCGGGGGCAGCCGCTATCCTTGCTTCCGCCGCCGCGTTACGACGCGGTGGGGTGCCCTGGCGGGTTGCCCGAGCGGCCAATGGGAGCGGACTGTAAATCCGTCGCGAAAGCTTCAGAGGTTCGAATCCTCTACCCGCCACCAGGTGCAGACACGGCCCCTGACCAGCAGAGATGCTGATCGGGGGCCGTTGTCGTTGATCTAGTCTGGGGCGCCCTTCACTGTTGTAGGTGCGCCGTGGGCAAGCGAGTCCCACGGTTGGACTGGCACGGCGGCCGTAAGCCCAGACCCTCGGCCCAGTTCACCCGTCCTGCTTCCGCACCGCCTGCCGCGACCGCGCCTGGTGACCCTGACCAGCCCGGCGAAGCGGGGCCCGGCCGATTGACGCGCTGCGCCGTTGGCCGGGGCGGGTGACACGCCGGCCAGGTCCGTGGCGCGGACATGCGCGGCGCTCGACGCGGAACGAGGCAGGCGACGGTGACGATCTCAACGAGCGGTGATACCCCGTGTCCCGATCGAAGAGTTCCACCTTGACCGATACGTTGATGATCTGCTTATGTTGATGACATGACTAAGCCATCCCCGGCGATGCGCGAACCCACATATTTCATCCTCGCCGCGTTGCAGGACGAACCGTTGCACGGCTACGCCATCGTCAAGCGCGCGCAGGAGTTGTCCGACGGGCGGGTGCGGTTGACGACCGGCACGCTGTACGCCGCGCTGGACCGGCTAACCGGTGAGGAGATGGTGCGGGTGGCCGAGGAGACGGTGGTCAACGGTCGCGCCCGTCGCACGTACGAGCTGACCGAGCGCGGATTGTCCGCACTGCACGAGGAGGCGGCGCGGCTGATCGCCGCGGCTCGGGTCGTTCGAGACCGCTCCGTACGGTTGACGGCCGCGACGGTTCGGACGGCGCCGGCATGACCGGCCTGGAGCGCCGCTACCGGTGGCTGCTGCGCGCGTACCCGCGGGACTACCGGCAGTACCGCGCCGACGAGATGCTGGAAACGCTGCTGGTCGCGGGCGAGACGGACCGGAGGCACCCGAGGCTTCGGGAATCCCTCGCACTCGTGGTGGGAGGTCTGCGGGTTCGCTCCGGTGTGGACCGGCTCGGCTCCCGGGAGACCCTGCGGTACTCCGCGCTGCGATTGACCGCGCTGTCTCTGCTCGTGTGCGGCGTTGCACTCGCGGCTCTGCCTCCCCTGTGGCGCATGTGGATGCTGGTGCCGGGTCGATCCGCCAGCTATGAGTATGAGGGGAGCCTGGTCACGCCCGTATTGCTGCTTCTCGCGGTGGCCGCCGCGGCATGGGCTCGTTACCGTCTCGCACTCGCCATGACGATCGGCGCCTTCGGCGCTGAGATCTGGTACGCCGTGGCGAATGGACCGTGGTATTTCGAGCCGTGGGCGGGGCTTGACACGCTGTTGGGGGTCCGGACGGGTCTCTACCTGCCCATGCAACCCTCTATGTGGGCGTGCGCGCTGGCCGCGCTGACGATGGTGCCGCTGCTCCGGGCGCGTCAATCACGGGCGGCACGACCATGGGTCTGGCTTGTCGTCGTGGCAATGACCATAACTGTCGTGACGCCTAATCCGCTCAATGGCTGGGTCGACCAGTTGACCCTGCCGGTCATCGTGGCCGCGGGGCTGGTGGCGGCTCTCGTGGGCGGGGTGCTCGACGTGCGGATATCGATCGCGGCCAGCGCAGTCCTTGTGGCGCTACTCCTGCCCATGTTGGCCGATAAGCAGAATCATTGGGTGCTTTACGGTCTGGAGGAGTTCGGACCGCGAGATGTTCTGCTCGGAGCCGTCCTCGGAGTCTTGGCGATCAATATCGCGGTAAGCCGATTGGCCGCCCGCCGGCAAGTCGCCCTTTGAGCAGCGCAGCACGGTGCGGGCCGACGGGAGAGTGGGCCATAAGCTGGCGCGATGGTGGCGGAGCGTGCAGTGATCGACCTGAACGACCACGATCGCCAACCGGCGGCGTACGAACCGGACCGCTTCGTACCCAGGTCGAAGGTGGTTGTGCGGTTGGTCGCTGTCTTCCTGGTCGGCGCTCTGCTTGGTGGTGCCGGTGTGAACGAGCTGCGAGCCTCGCAGGCAGAGCGGAAGCGCGCCGCTTCGGTCTCACTCGTGGCCATCCCCGCGTCTGCCGGAGGCGGAGGCTTGGACGTCGAGGGCGTCCTGCGGTTGGAGGGGCAGCTCGCGGTGATCAACATTGGTCCGGCGCCGATCACGGTCGTTGCGGTCACCGGGCAACGACCCGGCGCTGAGGTGCATGACATCGGCAGGTCTGTGGTGTTACGTCCCGGTGGCACCGGCTGGGTCGAGGTCAAGCTCCGCTTCGAATGCGCGACCGCGTTCGGCAGTGAGCCGTTGTCGGTGCGACTGTCGGTCGAGACCGCCGACCGGCGGGCGAGAGAGGTCACCTACTCCGTCGCTCTGGCCGGAAGCGTCTGGCACCTCAATGCGGAACGACCATGCGAGTACCTCGCGCGCGAGGGTTCAGCGCGCCAGCAGGTGGACAGCCCCGGCAGCTAGGCGCGCGGCGTCAGGGACCGGCAGGACAGCCCGCTGGGCACCGACTCCGTGCGGCGGCGGGCGAGCCAGCCGAGCTGGGCTGGGAGAACGGGCGCATCGCGCGGGCGTGGGCGGAGCTGATGAACCGCCTCGGTTACGCGCCACGTCGCGCAGGGGGCGATGTGGGTGCCGCCGTCACGGACGCCATGGGCCGCCAGGCGCCTGCGCGGCTGCTCGGCATCCACGTCGACCTGCTGGTCGCTGCGATTGGCATCAGGGACCAACTGCCGGCGGAGTCCGGGCAGGAACGTGCCGCGCACGACGCGCTCAACCTGTTCACGATGGATGGATTCGGTTACTTCCAGGAGCAGACCACCCGGCCGCAGGCGATCGGCTACTCCCTGCTGGACTCACCCATCGGGCTGGCGGCCCGGATGTTCGACCACGACACCGACAGCTACTACAAGATCTCCCGAGCGCTCGTCGATGGCGAACCCGTAGGCGGTCTCAGCCGGGACACGATCGTCGACAACGTCACGCCGTACTGGCTGACCGGCACCGGTGCCTCGTCCGCGCGGTGGTACTGGGAGTTCGGACGGTTCCTGGCGGCGACCGCCGCGGCCGGCCAGGCTCCGCCGCCGGTCACGGTTCCGGTCGGGTTCACCACGTTCCCCGGCGAGATCTGGCCCGCCCCGCGCAGTTGGGCGGAGACGGTCTACCCGGGCCTCGCGTACTTCAACGAGGCCGACCGTGGCGGCCACTTCGCCGCGTGGGAGGAGCCGGAGACGTTCGCCGTAAAGCTGCGGGCGGCGTTCCGGCCGCTGCGCGACTCCTGAGCTCCAACCGGCGCGCTCACCAGATAGATGACAGTGACCTGTTGCCCCGACGTAGCGACGAGTAGTGTGCGTACGGATGGAGGGGAGACAGTTCAATTCAACTGTTACGTCTAGTAGGTGCGCTTTCTCTACTAGGTCGTTTCTTGGGCATTCCCACCTGGGTTGATCAGCGGATGGTCTGGCCGGACGTTGTGCCCGCCCGGCCGAGCGGGTCGGCTCGCGGGTCGGTTGGCCCGATCGCGGGTGGAGAGCTTTCCTGGCGGACGTCGCTGTGGCACCATCGTGGAATCTCTACCCCCCGCACAGCCCCCTGCTGACAGGAGTTCCCAATGTCTGGTCGAAAGTTTGGCCGGCTGCGCATGGCGTCGTTCGTCCTCGCCGCGCTGGCCGTTGGCGTCCTAGGTGCCCAACTCGTCGGCGACTTCCAGTCCGACGCCGCCGAATGGGGCGCACCCACTGGCCACAGCGTTTCGGTTCCGGGTGGAGCGCAGTCCGTCGTCTCCCGGTGACCCCGGTGCGGCGATGACGTAAGCGATGACAGGGCGGTGCGGTGTCACCTAAGGCTGTCCGACGTCGTACGACCGAACATGCCTGGCTGATCACGGCTCCACTCGCCGGGATGGCGTTGCTGGGTTGTCTGGTCATCGCCCTCTCGGTGCCGAGCCGCCTGGAGGACTGGCCGATTGCTGTGGCGCTGCTGGTGGTGATGGTTGCTGCCGGGATACCAACGCTCAGCATGGTGGCCCGCCGCCAGGCGGTGGTGGTGACGCTCGTCGACATCCCGCTGGTGCTCGTGGCGTACTGGTTGTCGCCGCTCCTCGTGGTCGTCGTCGCCACGGCAGCCGAACTCTTCACCCAGATGCAGCGCGGCTACGCCCCGCCGAAGTTCTGGTTCAACGTCGCCCGGGCGGCGGCCGGCAGTTCGGTGGCCGGCCTGGTGCTGGCCAGCGTGCCGCATCAGGACCGAGTAGGCCCTGCGACCTGGGGCGTGCTCTTCGCCGCTGTCACCGCCAATACGCTCGTCAGCGTGGTCTCCGTGGTCGGCGTGATCACGCTCCTGCAGGGCTGGCAGGGCACCCGGGATACGGTGCGCACGGCCGTTCAGGTCCTGCTGACCACGGTGCTGAACGTGGCGATCGGGCTGATCATCCTCATCGTGCTGACGCGGACGCTTTGGTCGAGTCTGCTTCTGCTGGCCCTGGCGGTGGCCGGCGTCCTGCTCTACCGCTCATACTCACAGTTCATTCGGCAGCACCGCACCCTGGGAGACCTGTACGAGCTGACCCGGGCGATGAGCGAGTCGGGCCAGAACGGCAACCTGACGGACGCGCTGCTCGGCCGGGTCCGTTCTCTCATGCAGGCGGAGTACGCCACGCTGTGGCTTCCGGCGCAGGGCCGGCACCCCGAGGTCCTGCTGACCGCACGCCTCGACGACCGGGGTCTGCTCGACGTGGCCCCGACGCCGCCCGAGTTCCGGGAGCAGACGCGTAAGTCGGGTCGGACGGTCGCTCTCGGTCGGGCCTTCGGTGGTGATCCGATACTGCGGTCCGCGCTCGCCGACTCCAAGGTCAAGGACGTCATCGCGGTGCCCCTGCGTTCCGGGCAGGCGGTGATCGGCACGCTGGAGGTGGCCAACCGGCTCAGCGACGTGGGCCACTTCGCTCCGGCTGACATCCCCATCTTCGAGACCGTGGCGGCGCACGCCGCCGTCGCCCTGGAGAATTCGCGGCTGGTCGACAGGCTCCGGCACGACGCGTACCACGACGCGCTGACCCGGCTGCCCAACCGCCGGCGGATCACCGGCGCGCTCGCGGAGTCGTTCACGATCGCCGCCCCCGGCGAGGTGGTGGCACTGCTGCTCTTCGACGTGGACGGGCTGCGCCAGGTCAACGAGTCCCTCGGGCACGCGGCGGGCGACAAGGTCCTCGCCGAGGTCGCCAGCCGGTTGCGGGCCAGCGCACCGTCGTCGGCCCTGGTCGGCCGCGCCGGTGGGGACGAGTTCCTGGTGACACTGCGGTTGGAGAGCGTGGAGGCGGCGCTTGAGTTGGCCGCTCAACTACGCGACCAGATTCGCGACGAGATGGTCTTCGACGCGCTCACCCTCGACGTGAACACCGCCGTCGGGGTGGCCGTACACCCCGATCACGGCAGCGACGCGGCGACCCTGCTGCTCCGGGTCGACCTCGCGGCCACGGCGGCCAAGTCGGTGCCGGGCAGCGTGCAACTGTTCAACCCCGCACTGGAGTCCCGGTCGTTGCGCCGGCTGGGTCTGGCGGGCGATCTGCGCCGCGCACTGGATCAGGACGAGCTGGAGGTCTACTTCCAGCCCAAGGTGACGCTGCGGGATCGGCGTCTGGTCGGTGTCGAGTGCCTGGCCCGCTGGGAGGACCCGACGCACGGCACAGTCGCTCCCGAGGATTTCGTGGCGGTGGCGGAGCACACCGGCCAGTTGAGCAGGCTCACCGAGGTGGTCCTCCGCGAGGGGCTGCGCCGCAGTCGGGACTGGGCGCTGGCCGATCACCCGCTGCCGATCGCGGTCAACATCGCCGCTCGTACGCTCACCGACCAGCACTTCCCGGACCGGGTCCAGGAGTTGCTGACCGAGTATGGAGTGCCGGCACAGCGGCTGACCCTGGAGATCACCGAGGCGGGGGTGTTGGACGGCACCGATCGGCCCATCCCGACCCTGCAACGGCTGCGCGACCTGGGTGTGAGGCTGTCGGTCGACGACTTCGGCACGGGCGACTCGTCTCTGGCACACCTGCGCCGGCTGCCGGTGCACGAGGTGAAGGTGGACCGCTCCTTCGTCCAGGGCATGGCGACCGACCCGGGGGACCTGGCCATCGTCAACGCCGTGGTGACCCTCTCCCAACAGTTCGGCCTGGCGGTGGTCGCCGAGGGCGTGGAGAGTGAGCTGACCCTGGAGCTTCTCCAGGACATCGGCTGCGAGATCGGGCAGGGCTTCCTGTTCAGCCGGCCGCTGCCGTACGAGCGGCTGGCCGCCTGGTTCGGCGCTCAGGTCGAGCCGGAATCGATCTCCAGCGGGGAGCTGCCGCGCCTTCGCGTGGTGCCCTGAGCAGGGCGAAGACGATCACCGGGGATCCGATTTCACCTGTCGAGCCGGGCCGTGTACTCTTACCTCTGCGCGCCCCACGGGGAGTTCGCGCAGGCCCCCTTAGCTCAGTCGGCAGAGCGTCTCCATGGTAAGGAGAAGGTCTACGGTTCGATTCCGTAAGGGGGCTCGAGGGTTCAGCTGGACCCATCGCAGCGGTGTAGCTCAGATGGTAGAGCAAGCGGCTCATAATCGCTGTGTCGCCGGTTCAAGTCCGGCCACCGCTACTCTCGTCTTCCGGGCTGGTTGCCGGTGGTCGTAAGAAATGGGCGCTTCCGGCGCCCACTTTGCATGTCCGCGCTGTCAGCGTCTAGGCTGGCGCGTCGTAGTTGTTTCCGTTAGCGAGGAAGGCACTCCGCCGTGGCGAAGGCTACCGATGTCCGGCCGAAGATCACTTTGGCGTGTGTGGAGTGCAAGGAGCGCAACTACATCACGCGCAAGAACCGGCGCAACGACCCCGACCGCATCGAGCTGAAGAAGTTCTGCCCGCGCGACGGTCGGCACACGGTGCACCGCGAGACCCGCTGACTGTTGGCCGGCCTCAGCCGGCCGCTGTCGAAGCTTTCCAATCGCCGATCTGACCGGTTTGACGCGGCTCCGCCGCCGCCTACCGATCAGGTCGGCGATTGGGCTTTCCGTGTAGGTTCGCGGCATGTCCCTGGACCCTTCCTTCGTCGGCCGGACCTATCCGCCGACCGCCCCCTACCAGGTGGGCCGAGAAAAGATCCGCGAATTCGCCAGCGCCATCGGCGCCACCGACCCGGCCCACCACGACCCGGCGGCCGCGCGGGCGCTGGGCCACCCCGACGTGGTGGCCCCGCCGACCTTTCCGGTGATCGTGACGATGGCCGCGAGCAGCCAGATCATCGAGGACCCGGCCCTGGGTGTCGACTACAGCCGCCTGGTGCACGGCGACCAGCGGTTCGCGTACACCCGGCCGGTGGTCGCCGGCGACGAGCTGGTCTGCGTCAACACCATCGAGAACGTCAGCACCAGGGGTGGGCACGGCTTCCTGACCACGCGCACCGACGTGAGCACCGTCGGCGGGGACCCCGTGGTCGCGGTCTGGGCCAGGTATGTCATTCGCGGGGAGGAGTGAGATGGAGTTGCCAGCACAGACGTTTCAGGTGACCCGTGCGGACCTGGTCCGCTACGCCGGCGCCTCGGGCGACTTCAACCCGATCCACTGGAGCGACCGGGTGGCCACCAAGGTGGGTCTGCCCGGGGTGATCGCCCACGGCATGTTCACCATGGCGCTGGTCGGTCGGGCGGTCACCGAGTGGGCCGGCTCGCCGGGCGCGGTGGTCGAGTACGGCGTGCGTTTCACCCGGCCGGTGGTGGTCCCCGACGACGACCAGGGGACCGAGATCGAGGTCACCGCGCGGGTCCGTGAGGTGACCGAGGACGGTCTCACCCGGCTCGAGGTGACCGCCACCTGCCTGGGCGAGAAGGTGCTGGCACAGGCGCGGGCAACCATCCGGACGGCGCGCTGAACCGAGCCCGCCACGCGTGGCGGAGAGACCGGTTGGGAAAGTCGGGCGGGTACCCGTACACTGGTCCGCCGTGGGGCAAGTGACCCCTGCTCGGTCGTCTGTGGCCGCGTGGGGCGAGTGTTGCCACATAGGGGTGTAGCTCAATTGGCAGAGCAGCGGTCTCCAAAACCGCAGGCTGCAGGTTCAAGTCCTGTCACCCCTGCGCCTCAGGCCTGACCGTTCCCGTGGGTCGCGCCGCCAGTTTGGCGGCGTCCGGCCCGTGGTGGTGGAATCGGCGGGGTGGTTCCGAGGCAATCGGGCCCTCCGGATGATCCACCGGCCGCGGCCCGTCGCGGGACGGTTGGGTCCGGCCGGCGTGACCAGCGCCGCGTACGCCACTCGGCGTGCGACCCCAGATTCCGCGACGGAGGGCGAAGTGGCCGACAACAAGCGGCGCGGCGAGGACGCCGGCGACGATCGTCTGGACGACGATGTCGTCGACGAGGTTGCCGACGACGACGACGCCTCCAGCGCGGACGAGCCGGTTTCCCGGGGAGGCACCGCCACGCGGTCCCGTGCCCGGGCGGAGTCGGCGGACAGCCGGCCGACCACGCGGTCGGAAACGGGTCGGGTGGGCGTGTTCGGCCGCATCGCCCGGTTCTTCCGCGAGGTGGTAGCCGAACTGCGTAAGGTCATCTGGCCGACCCGCAAGGAGTTGCTGACCTACACCGCCGTGGTGGTGGCGTTCGTCGCGGTGATGCTGACGATCGTGGGTGTGCTGGACTTCGGCTTCGCCAAGGTCGTGTTGTTTGTCTTTGGCAACTCGGACTGACCGGCTGCCTCCAGCCGATAGTGATGGAAGTGAGCGAGCGTGCCTGAGTACGACGAGACCGCCGGACCCGTGGACGAGCAGTCCACGGTCGCGACGGCGGCTGGTGACGAGTCGATTGAGGCCGCCAGCGAGCCGGAGTTTCCCACGACCGAGCCCGCGCCGGACGAGGATTTCGACCCCGTCGCCGAGTTGAGGCAGAAGCTGCGCTACGCGCCGGGTGACTGGTACGTCGTGCACTCGTACGCCGGGTACGAGAACAAGGTCAAGACCAACCTCGAGACCCGGATCACGAGCCTCGACATGGAGGACTTCATCTACCAGGTCGAGGTGCCGACCCGGGAAGAGGTCGAGGTCAAGAACGGCAAGCGTTCGCAGATCCAGGCCAAGGTCTTCCCGGGCTACATCCTGGTCCGGATGGAGTTGACCGCCGAGTCGTACTCGTGTGTCCGGAACACGCCGGGCGTGACCGGCTTCGTCGGCGCGACCGACAGGGCCGACCGGCCGGCTCCGCTCTCGCTCGACGAGGTGCTGAAGTGGCTGGCGCCGGCCGTCGAGACCGAGCAGAAGAAGTCGAAGCCCGAGATCAGGGTCCTCGACTTCGAGGTGGGCGACTCCGTCACCGTCACCGACGGCGCGTTCGCGTCGCTGCCGGCCACGATCAGCGAGATCAACGCCGACCAGCAGAAGCTCAAGGTGCTGGTGTCGATCTTCGGTCGCGAGACGCCGGTGGAGCTCAACTTCAACCAGGTCGCCAAGATCTGATTGGTCGTCGGCGGCGGGTCCGGCCCGCCGCCGACGTCGGCGTACGCCCTCCCGCTCGACCTCGGCGGACGAGTGGGCTGCGGCCTGCGCTACTCTTGAATGTCGCCGCTGTCGCACCGCGCTGACCGTGCGCGCTCCGAGGGCGGCGACAGCCGCATTTTCCCAGCTCCAAGCCCCAGGAAGTGACATGCCTCCGAAGAAGAAGCTCGTCAAGACGTTCACGCTTCAGTTGCCGGCGGGCCAGGCCACGCCGGCGCCGCCGGTCGGCCCCGCGCTGGGCCAGCACGGCGTGAACATCATGGAGTTCTGCAAGTCCTACAACTCGCAGACCGAGTCCCAGCGGGGCGACATCGTTCCCGCCGAGATCAGCGTGTACGAGGACCGCTCCTTCACGTTCGTGCTGAAGACCCCGCCCGCTGCCCGGCTGCTGATCAAGGCTGCCGGTGTGCAGAAGGGTTCGGGTGTTCCGCAGTCCGAGAAGGTCGGCTCGGTCAGCCGCGCCCAGCTGCGTGAGATCGCCGAGAAGAAGATGGCCGACCTCAACGCCAACGACCTGGCCCAGGCCGAGAAGATCATCGCCGGCACCGCCCGGTCGATGGGCATCACCGTCAACGACTGACGTCGGCCCAGGCCGTCGATCCGACCGTGGGAGGGCCCGCGCCGAGCGGCCCGCCAGAGACCACAGGAGTAATCAGCAATGCAGCGCAGCAAGAGCTACCGCAAGGCCGCCGATGTCATCGACCGGTCGAAGCTCTACACCCCCGCCGAGGCCGTGAAGCTGGCCAAGGAGACCACGAACGTCAAGTTCGACGCCACGGTCGAGGTCGCCATGCGCCTCGGCGTCGACCCCCGCAAGGCGGACCAGATGGTCCGCGGTGTGGTCAACCTGCCGCACGGCACCGGTAAGACCGCCCGCGTGATCGTGTTCGCGAGCGGCGCGAAGGCCGAAGAGGCCGCTGCCGCGGGTGCGGACGAGGTGGGCACCGACGAGTTGGTCGCCCGGATCCAGGGTGGTTGGCTCGACTTCGACGCGGCTATCGCCACGCCGGACCAGATGGCCAAGATCGGCCGGATCGCGCGGATCCTGGGCCCGCGCGGTCTCATGCCGAACCCGAAGACCGGCACGGTGACCATGGACGTCACCAAGGCGGTCTCGGACATCAAGGGCGGCAAGATCACCTTCCGGGTCGACAAGCACTCCAACCTGCACCTGATCATCGGTAAGGCCTCCTTCACGGAGAGCCAGCTGGTGGAGAACTACGCTGCGGTGCTCGACGAGGTGCTGCGTGCCAAGCCGTCCGCGGCCAAGGGCAAGTACCTCCGCAAGGTCATCGTGACCTCCACGATGGGTCCGGGTGTCCCGGTCGACCCCAACCTGGTCAAGAACCTCACCGGAGACGCCGCCGAGAGCTGAGCGACGATCTGCTCCACCGGGGCGCCGCCACGATCGTGGCGGCGCCCCGTCGCGTCTGTGGTGTGGCACCCTCTATCCCTATGCGGCTGGAGAATGTCTGGTTGCGGTACCACCGGCGTGGGCCGTGGGTGCTGCACGGCGTGGACGTCCGGATCGGTCCGGGCGAGGTGGCTGTCGTTCTGGGTCGCAACGGGGCCGGCAAGTCGACACTGCTCCAGGTGGCCGCGGGGGTGCTCCGGCCCGACCGGGGGCGGGTCACCGACCGTCCGGCACGGGTGGGGTGGGTGCCGGAGCGTTTCCCCGCCGACCAGCCGTTCACCGTGACCGGCTACCTGACCGGGATGGCCCGCGCGGCGGGCCTGGGCGCGGCGGCGGCCGACGAGGCGGTGGCCTCCTGGACCGACCGGCTCGGGTTGTCCGCCTTCCGTTCGGTCCGCCTGCCGGAGCTGTCCAAGGGCACCGCGCAGAAGGTGGGCCTCGCCCAGGCGATGCTGCGTCCACCGGGCCTGCTGGTGCTCGACGAGCCGTGGGAGGGGCTGGACGCCACCACCCGCGAGCTGGTTCCCGAGCTGATCGCCGAGGTGCTCGCCGCCGATGGTGCCGTGCTGGTCAGCGACCACCGCGGCGAGACGGTCCGGCTGCCGACAGCGCGTCGCTGGTCGGTGGCCGACGGGACACTGACCGAGGAGACGTCGTCGGCGGACGAGACCTTCTCGGTGGTCGAGGTCGCGGTGCCGACCGCGCGGGTCGCCGGCACCGTCGCCCGGTTGCGGGCCGAGGGTCACCACATTCTTCGGGTACGCGCCGACGCCTCCACCCCCGCACCGAAGGCTCGTCCCGCATCGACCGCCCCGACCCGCCCGGACGGTGCGCCGGCAGCCGAACAGCCCACGGCCGCCGAGGGCGTGCACACGGTCGAGCAGGCAGCGGAGGAGGCCCGGTGAGCGCCCTGGTACGGATGCGGCTGGCCGGCCTCCTGCGGACCGGTCGGGCGTTGGCGCCGCTGCTCGCCGGCCTCATCGTGCTCGGCACGCTCTACGGCGGCGGCCGAGCCCAGCCAGCGGAGGCGTACGGCGTCTCGGCCGTGGTGCTCTTCCCGGTGCTCGCCTGGCAGACCAAGATCCTGCTGGACGTCGAGCCGGACGTGCAGCGCCGGCTGGCCCAGGTGACCGTCGGGGTGGCCCGCGAGCGGCTTGCCGGGCTCCTCGCCGCGGGGGTGGCGGCGCTGCCAACGGTGGCCGTCGCGCTGCTCTTTCCGTGGCTGGTCGGCGGGGTCACCGGCCCGGTGGAGCCGGGGGACCGGTCGATCCCGGTCGGGATCGCGCTGGGGCTGTGGGCGCACCTGCTCGCCGTACCCGCCGCTGTCGCCCTCGGTGCGCTGGCCAGCCGCGCGTCGGTGGGCGGTGCCGCGTACGGCGTCGCGGTGCTGACCCTCGGCGGTGTCGGCGCGGTGGTGCTCGGCCTGAGCGATTCGGTGGTGCCCTGGCTGGCGCCGCCGATCATGGCCGCCGCCCGCGCCACCGCGAGCCACGCCACAGCGCTCACCCTGCTGGGGTTGACCGGGTGGGCGCTGGCCTGGAGCGCCGCAGTCCTCGGCGGCTACCTGTGGCGGCGGCGGGCCCACGGCTGAGCGGCGCCCGCGTCGGTGACGTGGCTCACCAGGTGCGATTTGGTGCTGGTGGCCTGGGCGCGTAGTCTTCAACCGTCATCCGTGCTCTCATGGATGAGGAACCACCCAAAGACCGCTGGTCACCGTGCTTCGGCACGGTCGAAGGTCCCGCGACGACGGGCGACCCGCGTAGGGCGGCAAGCGTAACTCGGCAGTGAGACATGGTCCGCCGACTGTGTTGATCCACCGGCCCTCGCCCCGTGCGCCCTGCGCCGGGGCTTTTCGTTGTCGTGCTGCCTCCGCCCCCGTTCCGGTTTCGGCCGTGACGGGGACCAGCCTCGAGTAACGAGAGAGGAGGGACATGGCGGACAAGCCAATCCGGGCCGACAAGGCCACGGCCGTCGCAGAGCTGACCGAGAGCTTCCGCAGCGCAGGCGCCACCGTGCTGACCGAGTACCGCGGTCTGACGGTTTCCCAGCTCACCCAGCTTCGGCGCACGCTCGGCGCCGAGACCAGCTACACGGTCGCGAAGAACACGCTGGCGAAGCGCGCAGCGACGGACGCGGGCATCACCGGCCTCGACGAGCTGTTCACCGGTCCTACCGCGCTGACTTTCGTTTCGGGCGACGTCGTCGAGGCGGCGAAGGGGCTTCGCGACTTCGCGAAGGCCAACCCGAAGCTCGTCATCAAGGGCGGTGTCTTCGAGGGCAAGGCCATTTCCGCGGCCGAGGTCACGAAGCTCGCCGACCTGGAGTCCCGCGAGGTGCTGCTGGCCAAGCTGGCCGGCGCGATGAAGGGCAACCTGAGCAAGGCCGCGGCCCTGTTCCAGGCCCCGCTGTCGAAGACCGCCCGTCTGGCGGCCGCACTGCAGGACAAGCGCGAGAAGGAGAGCGCCGAGGCGGCCTGAGGCCCCCACGGCGCACCAGTTCTTTACTTAACAGAATCAGGAAAGGACGCCAGATATGGCGAAGCTCAGCACCGACGAGCTGCTCGACGCGTTCAAGGAGATGACGCTGATCGAGCTCTCTGAGTTCGTGAAGCAGTTCGAGACGACCTTCGAGGTCACCGCCGCGGCTCCGGTCGCGGTGGCTGGCCCGGGCGCTGCCCAGCCCGCCGCCGAGGCCGCCGAGGAGCAGGACGAGTTCGACGTCATCCTCGAGGCTGACGGTGGCAAGAAGATCCAGGTCATCAAGGTCGTGCGTGAGCTGACCGGCCTGGGTCTCAAGGAGGCCAAGGACGCGGTCGAGTCCGCTCCGAAGGCCATCCTGGAGAAGGTCAACAAGGAGACCGCCGAGAAGGCGAAGGCCAAGCTCGAGGGTGAGGGCGCCAAGGTCACCCTCAAGTGACCTGAGCTCCACCTGCGCGTACCTGGCTCGTGAGCCGGGACACGATCGCGTCGCGGCGGGCGGTGATCCGACACGGATCGCCGCCCGCCGTGTTTGTGGTTCCGGAGCCGACCTGCCCCTGAGCTGGGCACCGATGGCCGTACCTGTCGATCCGGACGCGCCTGGCGGGTCGCCCTGCGGTGGGAAAGAAGAGCCGACCCGGATACCGGCCCTTGACGCGGCCCGGGGCTGCCAGGCACGCTGGCACCAGCAAGACACCGCGCTTGCGACGGCCACGACGTGGGTATGACAGCGGCGGCACCATCGGCCGCGTCGACCTGAGCGGCCCAGTGGGGACGTTGCGTTCCGAGCGGCCCGGCAGACCCGGTTCACGGGGGCCGAGGCACGTTCCGCAAACGACCTGCGGGGTGGGCTGGACAGCGGTTAGCCTCTCGGCTACACTGCTAGTTTGCGCTGCCTTCCGACTTGACCCCTGCTCGGAAATGTCCGTTTACGGATATTTCTGGTGGGGTCATTGGAGTGCACGCGTACCAGCCGTTCTGCAGCACCGGTCCTCGGAAGGACGCATCTTGGCAGCTTCCCGCCCTGCGAAGACCAGTCGTACGTCGAGCGCATTCGCTCCCCGCCGAGTTTCATTCGGCAGGATCACCGAACACCTCGAGGTCCCCAACCTCCTTGCCATCCAAAACGAGTCCTTCGACTGGCTCGTGGGCAACGAGGCTTGGCAGGGCCGGTCGGCGGACGACCCGCACGCACGCTCGGGTCTCGCGGAGATCCTTGAAGAGATCAGTCCCATTGAGGACTTCTCCGGCACCATGTCGCTCTCCTTCTCGGCGCCGCGCTTCGACGAGGTCAAGGCCTCGATCGAGGAGTGCAAGGAGAAGGACCTGACCTACTGCGCTCCGCTCTTCGTGACCGCGGAGTTCACCAACAACACCACTGGCGAGATCAAGAGCCAGACGGTGTTCATGGGTGACTTCCCGATGATGACGCCCAAGGGCACCTTCGTCATCAACGGCACCGAGCGCGTCGTGGTCAGCCAGCTCGTCCGGTCCCCGGGCGTGTACTTCGACAAGCAGCCGGACAAGACCTCCGACCGCGACCTCTCCAGCGTCAAGGTCATCCCCAGTCGGGGTGCCTGGCTGGAGTTTGACATCGACAAGCGCGACACGGTCGGCGTACGCATCGACCGCAAGCGTCGGCAGGCCGTCACGGTCCTGCTCAAGGCCATCGGCTGGTCGGCCGAGCGGATCCGTGAGAAGTTCGGCTGGTCCGAGCTGCTGATGACCACGCTCGAGAAGGACCACATCGCCGGCCAGGACGAGGCCCTGCTCGACATCTACCGCAAGCTGCGCCCTGGCGAGCCGCCGACGCGCGAGAACGCCCAGACCCTGCTCGACAACCTCTTCTTCAACCCGAAGAGGTACGACGTCGCCAAGGTCGGGCGCTACAAGTTCAACAAGAAGCTCGAAGTCGCCGTGCCGATCACCACCGGCACGCTGACCGAGGACGACATCGTCGCCACCGTGGAATACCTCTGCCGGCTGCACGCCGGTGAGGACGGCTACGAGGCCGACGACATCGACCACTTCGGCAACCGGCGCCTGCGTACCGTGGGTGAGCTGATCCAGAACCAGGTCCGGGTCGGCCTGTCCCGGATGGAGCGGGTCGTCCGCGAGCGGATGACCACGCAGGACGTCGAGGCGATCACCCCGCAGACCCTGATCAACATCCGCCCGGTGGTGGCGGCGATCAAGGAGTTCTTCGGGACGTCTCAGCTGTCCCAGTTCATGGACCAGACCAACCCGCTGGCGGGTCTCACCCACCGGCGCCGGCTGAGCGCGCTCGGCCCGGGTGGTCTGTCCCGGGAGCGGGCCGGCTTCGAGGTCCGCGACGTGCACCCGTCCCACTACGGCCGGATGTGCCCGATCGAGACGCCGGAAGGCCCGAACATCGGCCTGATCGGCGCGCTGTCCACCTTCGCCCGGGTCAACCCGTTCGGCTTCATCGAGACGCCGTACCGGAAGGTTGTCGAGGGTCGGGTCACCGACCAGATCGACTACCTGACCGCGGACGAGGAGGACCGGTTCGTCAAGGCCCAGGCCAACGCGCGCCTGAAGGCTGACGGCACGTTCGCCGAGGACCGGGTGCTCTGCCGTCGTAAGGGCGGCGAGACCGAGGACGTCATCCCCGGTGCCGTCGACTACATGGACGTCTCGCCCCGGCAGATGACCTCGGTCGCGACCGCCATGATCCCGTTCCTCGAGCACGACGACGCCAACCGGGCACTGATGGGCGCGAACATGCAGCGCCAGGCGGTGCCGCTGGTCAAGGCCGAGGCGCCGCTCGTGGGTACGGGCATGGAGTACCGGGCCGCGGTCGACGCTGGCGACGTGGTTGTCGCCGAGGTCGGCGGTGTGATCGAGGATCTCTGCGCCGACTACGTCACCATCCACCAGGATGACGGCCACCGCCGGACGTACCTGCTGCACAAGTTCCGGCGCTCCAACGCCGGCTCCTGCGTCAACCAGAAGCCGGTGGTCTTCGAGGGCGACCGCGTCGAGGCCGGTCAGGTCATCGCCGACGGTCCGTGCACCGACGAGGGCGAGATGGCACTCGGACGCAACCTGCTGGTGGCGTTCATGTGCTGGGAGGGTCACAACTACGAGGACGCGATCATCCTGTCGCAGCGCCTCGTGCAGCAGGACGTGCTCACCTCGATCCACATCGAGGAGCACGAGGTCGACGCTCGGGACACCAAGCTCGGCCCGGAGGAGATCACCCGCGACATCCCGAACGTCAGCGAGGAAATGCTCGCCGACCTCGACGAGCGCGGCATCATCCGGATCGGTGCCGAGGTCGTTCCCGGCGACATCCTGGTCGGCAAGGTCACGCCCAAGGGTGAGACCGAGCTGACCCCGGAGGAGCGCCTGCTCCGCGCGATCTTCGGTGAGAAGGCGCGTGAGGTTCGGGACACCTCGCTGAAGGTGCCGCACGGCGAGACCGGCACGGTCATCGGTGTGCGCACGTTCTCCCGCGAGGACGGCGACGAGCTGCCGCCGGGTGTCAACGAGCTGGTCCGGGTCTACGTCGCCCAGAAGCGCAAGATCCAGGACGGCGACAAGCTCGCCGGCCGGCACGGCAACAAGGGTGTCATCTCGAAGATCCTGCCGATCGAGGACATGCCGTTCCTGGAGGACGGCACCCCGGTCGACATCGTGCTCAACCCGCTCGGTGTGCCGAGCCGGATGAACATCGGCCAGGTGCTGGAGACCCACCTCGGTTGGGTCGCCAAGACCGGTTGGAAGGTCGAGGGCGACGACACCGACTGGAAGCGTCAGCTCCGCTCGATCGACGCGCACGAGTCCGAGGGGGACACCAATGTGGCCACCCCGGTCTTCGACGGTGCCCGCGAGGAGGAGATCTCCGGTCTGCTCGAGTCGACCCTGCCCAACCGGGACGGCAAGCAGCTGATCGGCCGTACCGGCAAGGCGCAGCTGTTCGACGGTCGTTCCGGCGAGCCGCTGCCGGACCCGATCGCGGTCGGCTACGTCTACATCCTGAAGCTCAACCACCTGGTCGACGACAAGATCCACGCTCGTTCGACCGGTCCGTACTCGATGATCACGCAGCAGCCGCTGGGTGGTAAGGCGCAGTTCGGTGGTCAGCGTTTCGGTGAGATGGAGTGCTGGGCGATGCAGGCGTACGGCGCCGCGTACGCCCTGCAGGAGCTGCTCACGATCAAGTCCGACGACGTGCTCGGCCGGGTGAAGGTCTACGAGGCCATCGTCAAGGGCGAGAACATCCCGGAGCCGGGCATCCCGGAGTCGTTCAAGGTGCTGCTCAAGGAGCTGCAGTCGCTGTGCCTCAACGTTGAGGTGCTGTCCAGCGACGGTGTGGCCCTGGAAATGCGCGAGACCGACGACGAGGTGTTCCGGGCCGCTGAGGAGCTGGGCATCGACCTGTCCCGGCGCGAGCCGAGCTCGGTCGAAGAGGTCTGAGGTGAGTGGTCGGGGGCCGGCTCGCCGGCTCCCGACCCCACCCGAGAATTAGCAGTACAGACGACGACATAGGGGACATAGTGCTCGACGTCAACTTCTTCGACGAGCTGCGCATTGGTCTCGCCACCGCCGACGACATCCGTCAGTGGTCGCATGGCGAGGTCAAGAAGCCTGAGACGATCAACTACCGCACCCTGAAGCCGGAAAAGGACGGGCTCTTCTGCGAGAAGATCTTCGGTCCGCAGCGGGACTGGGAGTGCTACTGCGGTAAGTACAAGCGCGTCCGGTTCAAGGGCATCATCTGTGAGCGCTGCGGCGTCGAGGTGACTCGCTCCAAGGTCCGTCGTGAGCGGATGGGGCACATCGAGCTCGCCGCTCCGGTGACCCACATCTGGTACTTCAAGGGCGTGCCGAGCCGGCTGGGCTACCTGCTGGACCTCGCCCCCAAGGACCTCGAAAAGATCATCTACTTCGCCTCGTACGTCGTGACGAGCGTGGACGCCGAGTCGCGTCACCGTGACCTCTCGACGATCGAGAACGAGATCCTGGCCGAGAAGCGGCAGTCCGAGAACAGCCGCGACTCGGAGATCGAGAAGCGGGCCGCCAAGCTCGAGGCCGACCTGGCCGAGCTGGAGGCCGAGGGTGCCAAGGCGGACGTCCGGCGCAAGGTCAAGGAGGGCGGAGAGCGCGAGATGCGCCAGATCCGCGACCGGGCCCAGCGCGAGATCGACCGCCTGGACGAGGTGCTGGACACCTTCCGCAAGCTGGAGCCGAAGCAGCTGGTCACCGACGAGCTGCTCTACCGCGAGCTGCGCGACCGGTTCGGTGAGTACTTCACCGGTTCCATGGGCGCGGAGGCGATCAAGGCGCTGGTCCAGAACATGGACCTCGACGCCGAGGCCGAGAGCCTGCGGGAGACCATCCGGTCCGGCAAGGGTCAGCGGAAGATCCGGGCGCTCAAGCGACTCAAGGTCGTCGCGGCGTTCCTGAATACCCGCAACTCGCCGCTCGGCATGGTGCTGGACTGCGTACCGGTCATCCCGCCGGACCTGCGCCCGATGGTGCAGCTCGACGGTGGCCGGTTCGCGACCTCGGACCTGAACGACCTGTACCGCCGCGTGATCAACCGGAACAACCGCCTCAAGCGACTGATCGACCTCGGCGCGCCCGAGATCATCGTCAACAACGAGAAGCGGATGCTCCAGGAGGCCGTCGACGCGCTGTTCGACAACGGCCGTCGTGGTCGGCCGGTCACCGGTCCGGGTAACCGCCCGCTCAAGTCGCTGTCCGACATGCTCAAGGGCAAGCAGGGCCGGTTCCGCCAGAACCTGCTGGGCAAGCGCGTCGACTACTCCGGCCGTTCGGTCATCGTGGTCGGCCCGAAGCTCAAGCTGCACCAGTGTGGTCTGCCCAAGCAGATGGCACTGGAGCTGTTCAAGCCGTTCGTGATGAAGCGGCTGGTCGACCTCAACCACGCACAGAACATCAAGTCCGCCAAGCGGATGGTCGAGCGTCAGCGCCCGGTCGTGTGGGATGTGCTGGAAGAGGTCATCGGCGAGCACCCGGTGCTGCTGAACCGCGCGCCGACCCTGCACCGCCTGGGCATCCAGGCCTTCGAGCCGCAGCTGGTCGAGGGCAAGGCGATCCAGATCCACCCGCTGGTCTGCACCGCGTTCAACGCCGACTTCGACGGTGACCAGATGGCGGTGCACGTGCCGCTGTCCGCCGAGGCTCAGGCCGAGGCGCGGATCCTGATGCTGTCGTCGAACAACATCCTCAAGCCGGCCGACGGCAAGCCGGTCACGATGCCCACCCAGGACATGGTCATCGGCCTGTACCACCTCACCCACCTCAGAGCCGGTGAGAAGGGCGAGGGCCGGGCGTTCAGCTCGGACGCCGAGACGCGGATGGCCTTCGACAACGGCGAGCTGCACCTGCAGGCGCCTGTGAAGATCCGCCTGCGTGGCGTGGTCGGTGTCGACAACGGCGCCGGCGCCGAGGCGTGGACCGCTCCGGAGGGCTGGGCCGAGGGTGACCCGCTGACCGTGGAGACCACCCTGGGTCGGGTGCTGTTCAACGAGACGCTGCCGCAGGGCTACCGCTTCGTGAACTACGAGATCCGCAAGGGTCAGCTCTCTGCGATCGTCAACGACCTCGCCGAGCGCTTCCCCAAGGTGGCGCTGGCCGCCACCCTGGACGGGCTCAAGGAGGCCGGTTTCCACTGGGCCACCTGGTCCGGCGTGACGATCGGCATGGAGGACGTCATCGCTCCGCCGCGCAAGGCGGAGATCCTGGCGAAGTACGAGAAGGAAGCCGACCAGATCGACAAGCAGTACCAGCGTGGTCTGATGACCGCCGAGGAGCGTCGCGGCGAGCTCATCACGATCTGGACCAAGGCGACCAACGAGGTCGCCAAGGAGATGGACACCGCGCTGCCGCAGGAGAACCCACTGTGGAAGATGATCAATTCGGGTGCTCGCGGTAACCTGCTGCAGCTTCGGCAGATCGCCGCGATCCGCGGTCTGGTGGCCAACCCGAAGGGCGAGATCATCCCGCGGCCGATCAAGGCCAGCTACCGGGAGGGTCTGTCCGTGCTGGAGTACTTCATCTCCACGCACGGTGCCCGTAAGGGTCTCGCCGACACCGCGCTGCGGACCGCCGACTCGGGTTACCTGACCCGTCGTCTGGTGGACGTCTCGCAGGACGTCATCATCCGCGAGGAGGACTGCGGCACCGACCGGGCGATCCCGATGCAGATCGGCGAGAAGCTCGACGGCAAGCTCGTCGTCCACACCCACGCCGAGACCAGCGTGCACGCCCGGACCCTGGCCGACGACATCAAGGGGCCGGACGGCACCGTGGTCGCCGAGCGCGGTCAGGACATCAACTCCATCGGGGTCGACAAGATCGTCGCCGCTGGCGTGGAGACGGTCCGGGTGCGCAGCGTGCTCACCTGTGAGTCGAAGCTCGGCGTCTGCGCGGCCTGCTACGGCCGGTCGCTGCCGACCGGCAAGTCGGTCGACATCGGCGAGGCGGTCGGCATCATCGCCGCCCAGTCCATCGGTGAGCCCGGTACGCAGCTGACGATGCGTACCTTCCACACCGGTGGTGTCGCTGGTGAGGACATCACCCAGGGTCTGCCGCGTGTGCAGGAGATCTTCGAGGCTCGGGTCCCGAAGGGTAAGGCGCCCATCGCCGACACCCCGGGTCGGATCCGGATCGAGGACGGCGAGCGCTCGCGGAAGATCATCGTGGTGCCGGACGACGGCAGCGAAGAGATCGTCTACGACAAGATCTCGAAGCGGGTCAAGCTCCGTACCCACGACGGCGGTCACGTCGCGGTCGGCGAGAAGCTGACCGAGGGCACCATCGACCCGCACGAGCTTCTGCGGATCATGGGTCCGCGGGCGGTCCAGGTCCACCTGACCAGTGAGGTCCAGGAGGTCTACCGCTCGCAGGGTGTGCTCATCCACGACAAGCACATCGAGATCATCATCCGCCAGATGCTCAAGCGGGTGACGGTCATCGACTCCGGCTCGACCGAGTTCCTGCCGGGTGTGCTCGTTGATCGGGCGCTGTTCGAGTCGGAGAACCGCCGGCTCGTCTCGGAGGGCGGCGAGCCCGCCGCCGGTCGTCCGGTGCTCATGGGTATCACCAAGGCATCGCTGGCCACCGACTCCTGGCTCTCGGCGGCCTCCTTCCAGGAGACCACCCGGGTGCTGACCGACGCTGCGATCAACTCGCGCAGCGACTCGCTGGTCGGCCTCAAGGAGAACGTGATCATCGGAAAGCTCATCCCGGCCGGTACGGGCATCAGCAAGTACCGCAACGTCCGGGTCGAGCCGACCGAGGAGGCCAAGGCCAAGGTCTACTCGATGACCGGGTACCCGGAGACCGACTACGGCTTCGGGCCGGCCAGCGGGCAGGCCGTGCCGCTGGACGACTTCGACTTCGGGTCGTACCGCTAAGCACCAGTCACCCGACGAGGCCCCCGGTGAAAGCCGGGGGCCTCGTCGGGTCCGTGCCCACCCACCCGTGGGCCGAGTTCGGCATGATGGGGGGATGACGACCGCACCCGGGCAGGTGTCCGTCGCGTCTCAGGGCCTGCGCCACCCGTTGGACCCGGATCCGGCCCGCGCCACGAAGGCTCGGGCGGTTTTCGCTCTCGGGCTGCTCGGCCTGCTGACCGGGCTGTTCATCGGCGGGGTGGTGCCGGCGACGGTGGCACTGCAACTGGCGCGGCAGGCGCGACGTGAGGCGTACGCCTCGGGGGGTTTCCTGACCGGCGGCAGCTCGCTGCGGCGGGGTGAGCGGATGGCCTGGACCGGCCTGGTGCTGGTCGCCGTCAGCGTGGTGGCCGTGGTGGTGATCGGCGTGGTGCGGTTGGCCGGTGCGCCGTTCGGTCACGACTACCCGGCGAACATGGACTGAGCCGCCGCGCCCGGCGTTGGCGCCGGCACCCCCGGCGGTAGCCTGGCCGGTGTCCGCCGCGCGGCGGTGGCGGCCTTTTCGACAGGAGGACCTCGTGACGGATCCGGCGCGGCCCCCTGCCGACCAGCCGGCCGGCCAGCCGGCGTCGTCCGAGCTGACGCCGTCCGAGGCCACCCAACTGGCCCCGAGTGGCCAGCCGCAGCCACCCGCGCCCACGCCGGGTTGGGCGACGCCGACCTCCGCCGCGCCGCAGCCCGGCTGGGGTACGACCAGTCCGCCCGACGCCGGCCAGCCGTACCCGGGCGCCGGGGTGCCCATCCCGGCACCGCCGGGTTGGGGTCCGCCGCAGTCCGGGGCTGCCGTGCCCTACGGGTGGGGTCCGCCGCAGTCCGGGGCTGCCGTGCCCTACGGGTGGGGTCCGCCGCAGTCCGGTGTGCCGGCGGGTTGGGGTCCGCCGCGGTCCGGGCCGGGTTGGGGGCCGCCGTCGCCCGGTCCCGCACCCGGTTGGCCCGGGATGCCGGGTCATCCGGTTCCGCCACCCACCGACGCCCAGCATCTGCCGCCGAAACGGGTGGAGGCGGTGCCGGGCACCCCGTTCGGGGTCGTACACCTGGAGGTGGCCCCGGTCACGTCGGGACTGGCTATCGGATCCCTGGTGGCCGGCATCGCGTCGATCCTGGTGTCGTTGCTGGTGATCTGTTTCGGAGTGGCCTTCGCGAACGATGGCGGGGCCTGGGCTTCCGGAGCGTTCGCCGCCCTCGGGTTGTTGGCCGGCGTGGGGGCGGTCGTCATCGGTCTGCTCGGCCGGCGGCAGATCCGTCGTCCGGCCGCGCCCCCTGCGGTCCGGTTCACCGGGCGAGGGCTTGCGGTGGCCGGAATCAGTTGTGGCGCGGCGGGGGCACTGCTCAGCCTCCTGGGTCTCGGCCTCGCGCTGCTGCTCACCCTGACCTGAGGCTGGTCTCGGCGCTCGACCCGTTTCTGCCCGCTTGCCGCTGCCCGGCCGGGGCCGACGGGTGGTCCGCGGGGGGAGCCGGTACACTTGTGTCTGTAGGTGCCCGTCGCGGGCGACGGGGCAGGACGAGATTCGGCCGGCGGGTGTACGACAGCCGCCGGACCCTTCCGTTTTGACCTGGGCGGTTGTGGTAGGTACTCTTTCCCCTTGTGCCCGGGCATGCCCGGGCAACTCGTGCGTGCGCTGTTTCCGGATCCCGGACGGCGGCACGACAAGCCAAGGATCCGGGGCGGGGCGACCCGTGCGCCGGTGACACAAACCCAATCGCACGCGCAAGCGTCCGGAACGGGACCGCGGAGAGGCGACACGCCCGACCGCGGGTGCCGGGGCTTCCGTCAGGTGGCCCAGGTCGGAATGTAGGAGAGCCGGTCAGCAGGCCGGCTAACGAGCAGACGGCGCGGCCGCGAATGCGGCCGAAGGGAGCGGAGAAACCCGGTGCCCACGATCCAGCAGCTGGTCCGAAAGGGCCGCCAGGCGAAGACGACCAAGACCAAGACCCCGGCGCTGAAGGGTTCCCCTCAGCGGCGCGGCGTGTGCACCCGCGTGTACACCACCACCCCGAAGAAGCCGAACTCGGCGCTGCGCAAGGTCGCTCGCGTGAAGCTCAGCAGCCAGATCGAGGTGACGGCCTACATCCCGGGCGTCGGTCACAACCTCCAGGAGCACTCGATCGTGCTCGTGCGTGGTGGCCGGGTGAAGGACCTCCCCGGCGTGCGTTACAAGATCGTCCGCGGTTCGCTGGACACCCAGGGTGTCCGTAACCGCAAGCAGGCGCGCAGCCGTTACGGCGCCAAGAAGGAGAAGAGCTGACATGCCGCGTAAGGGACCCGCTCCGCGGCGGCCACTGGTCGCTGACCCGGTGTACAACTCGCCGCTGGTCACCCAGCTGGTGAACAAGATCCTGCTGCGCGGCAAGCGCCAGCTCGCCGAGACCATCGTGTACGCGGCCCTCGAGGGCTGCCGCGAGAAGTCCGGCACCGACCCGGTCGTCACCCTCAAGCGGGCGATGGACAACGTCAAGCCGACCCTCGAGGTGCGTAGCCGTCGTGTCGGTGGTGCCACCTACCAGGTGCCGGTCGAGGTCCGCCCGACCCGGGCGACCACCCTGGGCCTGCGCTGGCTGGTCACCTACTCTCGCGCGCGGCGTGAGAAGACCATGGTCGAGCGGCTGATGAACGAGCTGCTGGACGCGAGCAACGGCCTCGGTGCCGCCGTCAAGCGGCGCGAGGACACGCACAAGATGGCCGAGTCGAACAAGGCCTTCGCGCACTACCGCTGGTAACACCCTGGTTCCGGCGCCTCCGGGCGCCGGAACCGCCACCAGTTGTGTCGAGACGACGATAAGTAGGGATTGAAGTGGCCGCCGCAGACGCGCTCGCCAAGGTACGCAACATCGGCATCATGGCGCACATCGATGCCGGTAAGACCACGACCACCGAGCGGATCCTGTTCTACACCGGCATCACGTACAAGATCGGTGAGGTCCACGAGGGCGCTGCCGTCATGGACTGGATGGAGCAGGAGCAGGAGCGTGGTATCACCATCACCTCCGCTGCTACCAAGTGTGAGTGGAAAGACCACACGATCCAGATCATCGACACGCCCGGTCACGTCGACTTCACGGTCGAGGTCGAGCGGTCGCTGCGGGTCCTGGATGGCGCGGTCGCGGTCTACGACGGTGTCGCCGGCGTGGAACCGCAGACGGAGAACGTCTGGCGGCAGGCCGACAAGTACAACGTCCCGCGGATGTGCTTCGTCAACAAGCTCGACCGGACCGGCGCCGACTTCTTCCGCTGCGTGCAGATGATGATCGACCGGTTGAACGCCACCCCGCTGGTGCTCCAGATCCCGATCGGGCTCGAGGGTGACCACATCGGTGTCGTCGACCTGATCGGCATGCGCGCGCTCACCTGGCGCGGGGAGACCCAGAAGGGTGACGACTACGCGATCGAGGAGATCCCGGCCGAGCTGGCCGACTCCGCGGCCGAGTGGCGCGAGAAGCTGATGGAGACCCTGGCTGACGTCGACGACGCGGTGATGGAGAAGTACCTGGAGGGCGAGGAGATCTCCGACGCGGAGATCAAGGCGGCCATCCGGCGTGCCACCATCGCCGGCAAGGCCAACCCGGTGCTCTGCGGCTCGGCGTTCAAGAACAAGGGCGTTCAGCCGATGCTCGACGCCGTTGTCGACTTCCTGCCGTCGCCGCTCGACGTTCCGGCGATCGAGGGTACGGCCACCGACGGCGAGACCCCGTTGCTGCGGAAGCCGTCCAACTCGGAGCCCTTCTCCGGCCTGGCGTTCAAGATCCAGACGGACAAGCACCTCGGTAAGCTCACCTACGTGCGGGTCTACTCCGGCACGCTCGATTCCGGTTCCCAGGTGGTCAACTCCACCAAGGACCGCAAGGAGCGCATCGGCAAGATCTACCAGATGCACGCCAACAAGCGGGAAGAGCGTCCGTCGGCGCAGGCCGGCGACATCATCGCCGTGCAGGGTCTCAAGCAGACCACCACCGGCGACACGCTCTCCGACCCGGCGAACCCGGTGATCCTGGAGTCGATGACCTTCCCGGAGCCGGTCATCTCGGTGGCGATCGAGCCGAAGACCAAGTCCGACCAGGAGAAGCTGGGCACCGCCATCCAGCGCCTGGCCGAGGAGGACCCGACCTTCCGCGTCCAGCTGGACGAGGAGACCGGTCAGACGGTCATCTCCGGCATGGGTGAGCTGCACCTGGACATCCTGGTCGACCGGATGCGCCGCGAGTTCAACGTCGAGGCCAACGTCGGCAAGCCGCAGGTGGCGTACCGCGAGACCATCCGCCGCAAGGTGGACAAGGTCGAGTACACCCACAAGAAGCAGACCGGTGGTTCCGGCCAGTACGCCCGCGTGATCGTGAGCGTCGAGCCGCTGCCGCTGGACAACGACTCGCCGACCTACGAGTTCGCCAACGCCGTCAGCGGCGGCCGGATCCCCCGGGAGTTCATCCCGTCGGTGGACGCCGGTGCGCAGGACGCGCTGCAGTACGGCATCCTGGCGGGCTTCCCGCTGGTCGGCGTGAAGCTGACCCTGCTGGACGGCCAGTACCACGAGGTCGACTCGTCGGAAATGGCATTCAAGATCGCCGGCTCGATGGTGATGAAGGACGCGGCCCGCAAGGCCGATCCCGCGTTGCTCGAGCCGATGATGGCCGTTGAAGTCACCACTCCTGAGGAGAACATGGGTGACGTCATCGGTGACCTCAACTCCCGCCGCGGCATCATCCAGGCGATGGAGGAGCGCAGTGGCGCCCGCATCGTCAAGGCTCTGGTGCCGTTGTCGGAGATGTTCGGCTACGTCGGCGACCTGCGGTCGAAGACCCAGGGCCGGGCTAGCTACAGCATGCAGTTCGACTCCTACGCCGAGGTTCCGCAGAGCGTCGCGAGGGAGATCATCGCCAAGGCAACGGGCGAGTAACGCCCTGAGCAGGTGATTCGTGGTTGGTCGCGGGTAGGTTCGCCCGCCCGCGGCCACCACGATCGGATCGCGTGAGACCGGGCCTGTAGGCTTCATCGCCGCAGAACCCACAAAGGCTCTCCGACCGTCAGGTCGGAAAGGCTGTCGACAGAGTCCTAAGCGCCGACCGGCGCGCCGGGCGTACGAACCAAGAAGTCCACAGGAGGACACCAGTGGCGAAGGCTAAGTTCGAGCGGACTAAGCCGCACGTCAACATCGGCACCATTGGTCACATCGACCACGGTAAGACGACGCTGACGGCGGCCATCACCAAGGTCCTGCACGACCAGTTCCCGGACCTGAACCCCTACACGCCGTTCGACGAGATCGACAAGGCGCCGGAGGAGAAGGCCCGCGGCATCACGATCTCGATCGCGCACGTCGAGTACCAGACCGAGGCGCGGCACTACGCGCACGTCGACTGCCCCGGCCACGCGGACTACATCAAGAACATGATCACCGGTGCCGCGCAGATGGACGGCGCGATCCTGGTGGTCGCGGCGACCGACGGCCCGATGCCGCAGACCCGCGAGCACGTGCTGCTGGCCCGTCAGGTTGGCGTGCCGTACATCGTCGTGGCGCTCAACAAGAGCGACATGGTCGATGACGAGGAGCTCCTGGAGCTCGTCGAGCTCGAGGTTCGTGAGCTGCTCTCCTCGCAGGAGTACCCGGGTGACGACCTGCCGGTCGTTCGGGTGTCGGCGCTGAAGGCCCTCGAGGGTGACCCCGAGTGGACCGGCAAGCTGCTGGACCTGATGACCGCTGTCGACACCTCGATCCCGCAGCCGGAGCGCGAGGTCGACATGCCGTTCCTGATGCCGGTTGAGGACGTCTTCACGATCACCGGTCGTGGCACCGTCGTCACCGGTCGCGTGGAGCGCGGCGTTCTCCTGCCGAACGAGGATGTTGAGCTCGTCGGTATCAAGGAGAAGAGCTTCAAGACCAAGGTCACCGCGATCGAGATGTTCCGGAAGACCCTGGACGACGCTCGCGCAGGCGAGAACGTCGGCCTGCTGCTGCGTGGCACCAAGCGCGACGAGGTCGAGCGCGGCATGGTCGTCGTGAAGCCGGGCTCGAACACCCCGCACACGGAGTTCGAGGCGACGGTCTACATCCTCTCCAAGGAGGAGGGTGGCCGTCACACCCCGTTCTTCCAGAACTACCGTCCGCAGTTCTACTTCCGGACCACGGACGTTACCGGTGTCGTCACCCTTCCCGAGGGCACCGAGATGGTCATGCCGGGCGACAACACGTCCATGTCGGTGAAGCTGATCCAGCCCATCGCCATGGAGGAGAACCTCAAGTTCGCGATCCGCGAGGGTGGCCGTACCGTCGGCGCCGGGTTCGTCACCAAGATCATCAAGTGAACTAGGTAACCCCGATTAGACCCGCCGCCAGTCGTGCGGCATACTAGTCAGGTTGCGTAACGACAGTTCGTCGCCTGTGTTCGGCTTTCGCTGAACCTCCGGGTGGCGAGTTCAGTCGAGCGTAGGGTGGTTGGCGGCCCAGTCGTCAACCACCCTCGCACGGCGTTCAGGTCGCGGTAATGCGATCGGCGCCTTGACCCACCGCGCGGTCAGCACCACTCCGGAACCACGGGGCGGAGCCCGGCCCGAGGGCGCGACACGCCCGACCGCGGGGGTCGGCGAAGTGGGCCTGTGCCAGCCGGCACAGGCGCCCGCAACACAGCGGCATCGAGAGAAGGAACAGAAGCCACCATGGCGGGACAGAAGATCCGCATCCGGCTCAAGGCCTATGACCACGAGGTCGTCGACTCCTCGGCTCGGAAGATCGTCGAGACGGTGACGCGCACCGGGGCGCAGGTCGCAGGCCCGGTGCCGCTGCCCACGGAGATCAACCGTTTCTGCGTTATCCGCTCGCCGCACAAGTACAAGGACTCGCGCGAGCACTTCGAGATGCGCACGCACAAGCGGCTGATCGACATCATCGACCCGACCCCGAAGACGGTCGACTCGCTCATGCGCCTCGACCTGCCGGCTGGCGTCGACATCGAGATCAAGCTGTAGGGACCGGACAAATGGACAGGCAAGTCAAGGGGATCCTGGGCGCCAAGCTCGGCATGACCCAGGTCTGGGACAACAACCGTGTTGTTCCCGTGACCGTGGTCGAGGCCGGCCCGTGCGTCATCAGCCAGGTTCGTAGCGCCGAGAAGGACGGTTACTCCGCGGTCCAGCTGGCCTACGGCACCATCGACCCGCGCAAGGTCAAGAAGCCGATCAGCGGGCACTACGCCAAGGCGGACGTGGCGCCGCGCCGGCACATCGTCGAGCTGCGCACCACGGACGCCGGGGAATACTCGCTCGGCCAGGAAGTCACTGTCGAGGAGTTCCCGGCCGGCGTCACCATCGACGTCACCGGCAAGACCAAGGGCAAGGGCTTCGCCGGCGCGATGAAGCGGCACGGCTTCCACGGTCTGGGCAGCAGCCACGGTGTCGAGCGCAAGCACCGCTCGCCCGGTTCCATCGGCGCCTGCGCCACCCCGGGTCGTGTCTTCAAGGGCACCCGGATGGCCGGCCGGATGGGTGGCGTTCGCTACACCGTGCAGAACCTGACCGTCCAGGCGGTCGACACCGAGAACAACCTCCTGCTCGTCCGGGGTGCCATTCCTGGCCCCAAGGGCGCGCTGGTTCTGGTCCGTACCGCGGCCAAGATCAAGGTGAAGAAGGGCGGTGCGGCCAAGTGACCACCGTTGACGTGCGCACCGTCGAAGGCACCACCAGCAGCTCCGTCGAGCTGCCGGCGGACATCTTCGACGTGCAGGCCAACGTCGCGCTGATGCACCAGGTCGTGGTGGCCCAGCTCGCGGCGGCCCGACAGGGCACGCACAAGACCAAGACCCGCGCCGAGGTTTCTGGTGGCGGCAAGAAGCCGTACAAGCAGAAGGGCACCGGTCGCGCCCGGCAGGGCTCGATCCGCGCGCCGCAGTTCGCCGGCGGTGGCGTCGTGCACGGTCCCGTGCCGCGTGACTACAGCCAGCGGACCCCGAAGAAGATGAAGGCCGCCGCTCTGCGGGGTGCCCTCTCTGACCGGGCCCGCGCCGGGCAGGTGCACGTCGTCGAGGCGTTCGTCTCGGGCGAGAAGCCGTCGACCAAGGCCGCCCTGGCCACGCTGACCAAGCTCACCGAGGCCCGTCGGGTCCTGGTCGTGCTGAGCAGCACCGACGAGCTGAACTGGGTGTCGCTGCGCAACGAGTCGCGCGTGCACCTGATCGAGTCCGGCCAGCTGAACACGTACGACGTGCTGGTGGCCGACGACGTGGTCTTCACCAAGGACGCCCTGGACGAGTTCCTGGGCGTGCCCGCCGAGACCACCGAGGAGGGTGGCAAGTGAGCACGATCGCCGACCCGCGCGACATCATCGTGGCGCCGGTCGTCTCGGAGAAGAGCTACAGCGAGCTGAACCGGAACTGGTACACCTTCCTGGTGCACCCGGACGCGAACAAGACCGAGATCAAGATCGCTATCCAGCAGATCTTCAACGTCCGCGTCCTGACGGTCAACACGCTCAACCGCCAGGGTAAGCGCAAGCGCACCAAGACCGGCTTCGGTCAGCGCAAGGCGACCAAGCGGGCGATCGTGAAGCTGGCTGACGGTGACCGCATCGAGGCCTTCGGCGGCCCGGTCAGCTGAGGGGTGTAGACAATGGCTATCCGTAAGTACAAGCCGACGACGCCGGGCCGACGTGGCTCGAGTGTCGCTGACTTCGCCGAGATCACCCGGTCCACGCCGGAGAAGTCGCTGCTGGTTCCGCTGCCGAAGAAGGGCGGGCGTAACGCCCACGGCCGGATCACCACGCGGCACCACGGCGGCGGTCACAAGCGCCAGTACCGTCTGATCGACTTCAAGCGGGTCGACAAGGACGGCGTGCCGGCGAAGGTCGCTCACATCGAGTACGACCCGAACCGCACGGCGCGCATCGCGCTGCTGCACTACGCCGACGGCGAGAAGCGGTACATCATCGCGCCGAAGGACCTGAAGCAGGGCGACCGCGTCGAGTCCGGACCGGGCGCCGACATCAAGCCGGGTAACAACCTGCCGCTGCGCAACATCCCGGTCGGTACCACGGTCCACAACGTGGAGCTGCGTCCGGGTGGCGGGGCCAAGCTGGCCCGGTCCGCCGGCGTCGGTATCCAGCTGCTCGGCCGCGAGGGCGCGTACGCGACCCTGCGTATGCCGTCCGGCGAGATCCGGCGGGTGGACGTTCGCTGCCGCGCAAGCGTCGGCGAGATCGGCAACGCCGACCAGTCGAACATCAACTGGGGCAAGGCCGGCCGGATGCGGTGGAAGGGCAAGCGCCCGACCGTCCGTGGTGTCGCCATGAACCCGGTCGACCACCCGCACGGTGGTGGTGAGGGTAAGACCTCCGGTGGTCGCCACCCGGTCAACCCGCAGGGTAAGCCCGAGGGCCGCACCCGCCGTAAGGGCCAGCCGAGTGACCGGCTGATCGTCCGCCGCCGCTACGCCACGCGTAAGCGCGGCTGAGGGAGATAAGACATGCCTCGCAGCCTGAAGAAGGGCCCGTTCGTCGACGACCACCTGCTCAAGAAGGTGGAAGTACAGAACGACAAGGGCTCCAAGAACGTGATCAAGACCTGGTCGCGGCGTTCGACGATCATCCCCGAGATGCTGGGGCACACGATCGCCGTTCATGACGGACGCAAGCACGTCCCGGTGTTCGTGACCGAGGCGATGGTCGGGCACAAGCTCGGCGAGTTCGCGCTGACCCGTACGTTCAAGGGTCACGAGAAGGACGACCGGAAGAGCCGTCGGCGCTGACGCCGCGGGCATACGGATAGAGGGAACAAGGGGTTACAGCGATGCCAGGAAAGGGCGACGCTCCGGTGCTTCCGGGCGCGCGGGCGGTTGCGCGGCACGTGCGCATCTCGCCGATGAAGGCGCGCCGGGTGGTCAACCTCGTCCGCGGCCTGCCCGCGAAGGAGGCGCTCACGGTGCTGCAGTTCGCGCCGCAGGCTGCGAGCGAGCAGGTGTACAAGGTGCTCGCTAGCGCGATCGCCAACGCGGAGAACAACGAGCGGCTGGACCCCGACGCGCTGCTCGTCAGCGAGGCCTTCGTGGATGAGGGCCCGACGATGAAGCGGTTCCAGCCGCGGGCGCAGGGTCGGGCGTACCGAATCCGCAAGCGCACCTGCCACATCACCGTGGCGGTCGAAGCGGTCGCGCCGGCAGCGCCGAGGAAGGCCGCGGCGAAGAAGGCCGCCCCGGCCACGGAGGCCGCACCGGCCGAAGCGCAGAGCAAGACGGAGGACGCCGAGTAATGGGTCAGAAGGTTCACCCCACTGGGTTCCGGCTCGGCATCTCGACCGACTGGAAGTCCCGCTGGTTCGCGGACAAGCTCTACAAGGACTACATCGGCGAAGATGTCAAGATTCGCCGGATGATGTCCAAGGGCCTCGAGCGAGCCGGCATTTCCAAGGTCGACATCGAGCGCACCCGCGACCGGGTTCGGGTCGACATCCACACCGCCCGGCCGGGCATCGTCATCGGCCGTAAGGGTGCGGAGGCCGACCGGATCCGCGGCGAGCTTGAGAAGCTCACCGGCAAGCAGGTTCAGCTGAACATCATCGAGGTGAAGAACCCCGAGTCGGACGCTCAGCTGGTCGCGCAGGGCGTGGCCGAGCAGCTGTCCAGCCGGGTCAGCTTCCGTCGGGCGATGCGCAAGGCCATGCAGTCGGCGATGAAGAACCCGGTCTGCAAGGGCATCCGGGTTCAGGTCTCGGGTCGCCTCGGCGGCGCCGAGATGAGCCGGACCGAGTTCTACCGTGAGGGCCGGGTTCCGCTGCACACGCTGCGGGCCAACATCGAGTACGGCTTCTTCGAGGCTCGTACCACGTTCGGCCGGATCGGTGTGAAGGTCTGGATCTACAAGGGCGACGCCGTCCCGGGCCGGGAGGCTCCGGCCGAGGCCGGTCCGTCCCGCCCGCGTCGTGGTGAGCGTGGCGACCGTCCCGAGCGTCCGCGTCGTGGCCGGTCGGGTTCGTCCGGCACCACGGCCGGTGGCACCGAGGCCGGGCGGGCTGCTGCGACCACCATCGCGCAGCAGGCCGAGACGCCGAGCGGCGAGCCGGTGGACAGCGCAGCTGTCGCCGCCGCGGCTGCTCCGGCAGAAACGCAGCAGGAGGGCTGACAGATGCTGATGCCGCGCAAGCCCCCGAAGGGCTTCCGCAAGCCGCACCACCCGGACCGCAGTGGCGCGTCCAAGGGTGGTAACCGGGTGGTGTTCGGCGAGTTCGGGATCCAGGCTCTCGAGCCGGCGTACGTGACGAACCGGCAGATCGAGTCGGCACGTATCGCGATGACTCGCCACATCAAGCGTGGTGGCAAGGTCTGGATCACGATCTTCCCGGACCAGGCCCTCACCAAGAAGCCTGCCGAGACCCGGATGGGTTCCGGTAAGGGTTCGCCCGAGTGGTGGGTCGCCAACGTCAAGCCGGGGCGGGTTCTCTTCGAGATGTCCTTCCCCAACGAGCAGACCGCGCGAGAGGCCATGCGTCGCGCGATCCACAAGCTCCCGATGAAGTGCCGCATTGTTACGCGCGAAGTGGGTGAATCCTGATGGCAGCGGGCGTTAAGGCGACCGAGCTGCGTGAGCTCTCCGAAGAGGAGCTGGTCACGAAGCTGCGGGAGGCCAAGGCGGAGCTGTTCAACCTCCGCGTGCAGGCCGCAACCGGGCAGCTCGACAACAACCGGCGGTTGCAGGTCATCCGTCGGGAGATCGCCCGGATCTACACGATCATGCGTGAGCGCGAGCTGGGGCTCTCGGCCGCGCCGACTGAGGTGACTGCATCATGACCGAAGAGACCGCCACCGCCGCCGCGCGGTCGCGCCGCAAGGTCCGCGAGGGCCTGGTGATCAGCGACAAGATGGACAAGACCGTCGTCGTCGAGGTCGAGGACCGGGTTCGGCACGCGCTGTACGGCAAGATCATGCGCCGTACGGCCAAGCTGAAGGTGCACGACGAGCAGAACGCCGCTGGCACCGGTGACCGGGTTCTCATCATGGAGACCCGGCCGCTGAGCGCCACCAAGCGTTGGCGGATCGTGGAGATCCTGGAAAAGGCCAAGTAGCGAAGGCTCGATCTTGCCCGGCGTTGCGTCGGGCGTAGGTTCCGCCAGGCTCCGGCCGCTACGGCGGCCGGAGAACCGGCAGACATAGGAGATAGACGTGATTCAGCAGGAGTCGCGACTGCGCGTCGCCGACAACTCGGGTGCTCGGGAGATCCTGTGCATCCGGGTTCTCGGTGGCTCGGGTCGGCGCTACGCGAGCATCGGCGACGTCATCGTGGCCACGGTCAAGGACGCGATCCCGGGTGCCGGTGTGAAGAAGGGCGACGTCGTCAAGGCGGTCGTCGTTCGCACGGCCAAGGAGAGGCGTCGGCCGGACGGCTCGTACATCCGCTTCGACGAGAACGCCGCCGTCATCATCAAGGACGGCGGGGACCCGCGTGGTACCCGCATCTTCGGCCCGGTGGGCCGGGAACTGCGGGACAAGCGGTTCATGAAGATTATTTCCCTCGCGCCGGAGGTGTTGTGACCGTGAAGGTCAAGAAGGGCGACACGGTCGTCGTCATCGCCGGCAAGGACAAGGGTGCCAAGGGCAAGGTCATTCAGGCCTACCCGCGGCAGGACAAGGTCCTGGTCGAGGGCGTGAACCGGGTCAAGAAGCACACCCGCATCAGCACCACCCAGCGTGGCGCCAAGACCGGCGGCATCGTCACTCAGGAGGCCCCGATCCACGTCTCGAACGTGCAGGTCCTGGACTCCGACGGCAAGCCGACCCGCGTCGGTTACCGGATCGACGACAACGGCCAGAAGGTCCGCATCGCGCGTAGCACCGGTAAGGACCTGTGATGACCACGGCTACCGAAAAGACCCTGCCGCGCCTCAAGGAGCGGTACCGCAACGAGATCGTGGCCCAGCTGCGCGAGCAGCGCAGCTACGGCAACCCCATGCAGGTGCCGCGGCTGGTCAAGATCGTCGTCAACATGGGTGTCGGCGAGGCTGCTCGCGACGCCAAGCTGATCGACGGCGCGGTCCGCGACCTCGCCACGATCACCGGCCAGAAGCCGCAGGTGCGGCGGGCGACCAAGTCCATCGCGCAGTTCAAGCTGCGTGAGGGCATGCCGATCGGTGCGAAGGTGACCCTTCGCGGCGACCGGATGTGGGAGTTCCTGGACCGGCTGCTGTCCATCTCGCTGCCGCGTATCCGCGACTTCCGCGGTCTGGACGGGCGCAAGCTGGACGGGCACGGCAACTACACGTTCGGTCTGACCGAGCAGTCGGTGTTCCACGAGATCGACCAGGACCGGATCGATCGCCAGCGGGGCATGGACATCACGGTGGTCACGACCGCCACGACCGACGACGAGGGCCGGGCGCTGCTCAAGCTCCTGGGCTTCCCGTTCAAGGAGAACTGAGATGGCCAAGAAGGCGCTGATCATCAAGGCGGCCGCGAAGCCGAAGTTCTCGGTTCGCGCGTACACCCGCTGCCAGCGGTGCGGGCGTCCGAAGGCGGTCTACCGCAAGTTCGGGCTCTGCCGGGTCTGCATCCGGGAGATGGCTCACCGCGGTGAGCTGCCGGGCGTGTCCAAGGCTTCCTGGTAAGGGCGACCGCGTCCCGGCCGTCGGCCGGGAACTCCTGCACCGATTAGGTATTGCTCTTCGCCGTAGGCCCGGGGCTGATGCCCCGGGAACCCCGGCGAGAAAGGCTGACGAAATCCATGACGATGACCGACCCGATCGCAGACATGCTCACGCGTCTGCGTAACGCCAACCAGGCGTACCACGATCAGGTGAAGATGCCCTACTCCAAGATCAAGGCGAACATCGCCGAGGTCTTGAAGGCCGAGGGTTACATCGCCACCTGGTCGGTCGAGGAGCCCGAGGAGGGTGCCGTCGGCAAGCGACTGGTCGTCGAGCTGAAGTACGGCCAGAACCGCGAGCGGAGCCTGGCCGGCATCAAGCGCGTGTCCAAGCCCGGTCTCCGGGTGTACGCCAAGTCGGACGGGCTCCCGCGGGTGCTCGGTGGGCTGGGCGTGGCGATCATTTCGACGTCCCAGGGGCTGCTGACCGACCGGCAGGCCCGCAAGCGGAGTGTTGGCGGGGAAGTCCTCGCCTTCGTCTGGTAACGGGAGACTGGTAGAAATGTCGCGAATTGGACGTAAGTCGATCCCGGTACCGGCCGGCGTCGACATCACGATCGACGGGCAGACCGTCAAGGTCAAGGGCCCCAAGGGCCAGCTTGAGCACACCCTCGCCGAGCCGATCACGGTCGAGCGGGCCGAGGATGGGCAGCTGAACGTCAACCGGCCGAACGACGAGCGCAAGGCCAAGGAACTTCACGGCCTGAGCCGTACGCTGGTTGCCAACATGATCGTCGGGGTCACCGAGGGCTACCGCAAGAGCCTGGAGATCGCCGGCACCGGTTACCGGGTCACCGCCAAGGGTTCGGACCTCGAGTTCGCGCTCGGGTTCTCGCACCCGGTGGTCGTCCCCGCCCCGGCGGGCATCACCTTCACGGTGGAGCGGCCGACCCTGTTCCACGTGGCTGGCATCGACAAGCAGCAGGTCGGTGAGGTCGCCGCCAACATCCGGAAGATCCGCCCGCCGGAGCCCTACAAGGGCAAGGGCGTGAAGTACCAGGGCGAGGTCATCCGCCGCAAGGCCGGAAAGGCAGGTAAGAAGTGAGCGCCACGCTGCTCAAGCGCCGCCGCGGTGTCGCCGCCAAGCGCGCCGTTGGGCGTGCGCGTCGGCACTTCCGCGTCCGCAAGAACGTCAGCGGTACGTCCGAGCGTCCGCGTCTGGTCGTCACCCGTTCGCTGCGGCACATGGTCGCCCAGATCGTCGACGACACCAAGGGCCACACCCTGGCGTCGGCGTCGACCCTGGACGCCTCGCTGCGCGGTACGGAGGGCGACAAGAGCGCCCTCGCCGGCAAGGTGGGCGCACTGCTCGCCGAGCGGGCCAAGGCCGCCGGCGTCTCCAAGGTCGTCTTCGACCGCGGCGGCAACCGGTACGCGGGGCGAGTCGCCGCGCTTGCCGACGCCGCCCGCGAAGCCGGGCTCGAGTTCTAACAACCCCGTCACGAGAGATAAGGAAGGCTGCTGATGCCAGGTCAACAGCGCCGTGGCGGCGGGTCCGGTGGCAACGAGGGTGGTCGCCGCGACAACCGCCGTGAGGGCGGCCGCGGAAACGCGCCCGTCGAGAAGACCCCGCACCTTGAGCGGGTCGTCGCGATCAACCGCGTCGCCAAGGTCGTGAAGGGTGGTCGTCGCTTCAGCTTCACCGCCCTCGTGATCGTGGGCGACGGCGACGGCACGGTCGGCGTGGGCTACGGAAAGGCCAAGGAGGTGCCCGCGGCCATCGCCAAGGGTGTCGAGGAGGCCAAGAAGCACTTCTTCAAGGTCCCGCGGATCGGTCAGTCGATCCCGCACCCGGTGACGGGTGAGGACGCCGCTGGCGTCGTGCTGCTCAAGCCGGCCTCGGCCGGTACGGGTGTCATCGCCGGTGGTCCGGTGCGCGCCGTGCTGGAGTGCGCCGGGATCCACGACGTGCTCTCGAAGAGCCTCGGCTCCTCGAACCCGATCAACATCGTGCACGCCACCGTGGCGGCCCTGAAGGGGCTCGAGTCCCCCGAGCAGGTCGCGGCGCGTCGTGGTCTGCCGGTGGAGGACGTCGCGCCGGCCGCCATGCTGGCGTCGCGTGCGGGGGTGGCGCGCTGATGGCACGTCTGAAGGTCACCCAGCTCCGGTCCGGTATCGGGACCAAGCACAACCAGCGTGAGTCGCTGCGTTCGCTCGGTCTCAAGCGGATCAACGACGTGGTGGTCAAGGAGGACCGGCCCGAGATCCGCGGCATGATCTTCACTGTGAGCCACCTCGTGAAGGTCGAGGAGGTCGAGTAATGACGATCAAGGTTCACCACCTGCGCCCGGCGCCCGGATCCAAGACCGCGAAGACCCGTGTGGGTCGCGGTGAGGGTTCCAAGGGCAAGACCGCCGGTCGCGGTACCAAGGGTTCCAAGGCCCGGAAGAACATCTCGGCGGCGTTCGAGGGTGGGCAGATGCCCATCCACATGCGCCTGCCGAAGATGAAGGGCTTCAAGAACAAGTTCAAGGTGGTCTTCCAGGTGGTCAACCTGGACCGACTCGCTGAGCTGTTCCCGAACGGTGGTCAGGTCGGCCCGCTGGAGCTGGTTGAGTCCGGCGCGGTCCGCAAGGGTCACCCGGTCAAGGTCCTCGGCACCGGGGACCTCGGCGGAGTGGCGCTCCAGGTGACCGCGCACGCGTTCAGTGCGTCGGCCAAGGAGAAGATCGCCGCCGCCGGTGGCTCCGCCACCGAGCTGTAAGGCGTACCGCCCATGGCGCCCGTCCAGTTGTGAGCAACTGACGGGCGCCATGGTCTGCCTGGGCCTCAAGTGCCCGGTAACATCGGAATCGATTTATGTAGTCGGGCGCATCTGCCCGGACCGGGGTCGGACTGTTAGAGTCCCATCCCAGCCATGGATTGCGGGCACTCGCCCGTGATCCACCCCCACCCGCCAGGGATCACCGGCGGCCCGCCTCGCGCAGGAGGAAGAAGTTGCTGTCCGCCTTTCTCAGTGCGTTCCGTACGCCTGACCTGCGCAAGAAGCTGCTGTTCACAGTAGGCATCATCGCGGTCTACCGGCTGGGTGCGACGCTCCCCAGCCCGGGCGTCTCGTACGGCAACGTGCAGAAGTGCCTCGACTCCATCTCGGGTGACACGACGGGCCCGCTGAATCTGCTCAACCTCTTCTCCGGCGGAGCGCTGCTACAGCTCTCGGTCTTCGCGCTGGGCATCATGCCCTACATCACCGCGTCGATCATCCTGCAGCTGCTGACCGTCGTGATCCCACGGCTGGAGCAGCTCCGCAAGGAGGGCCAGGCCGGCCAGGCGAAGATCACGCAGTACACCCGCTACCTGACCCTCGGTCTCGGTGTGCTGCAGGCCTCGGCGTTCGTGGCGCTGGCCCGCTCGGGCCAGCTGTTCCAGAACCGCTGCGACCAGTTCCCGATCATCCCGACCGGCACCGGCATCCCGGACTGGCTGACCCTGACCATCCTGGTGATCACCATGACCGCCGGCACCGGCATGGTCATGTGGCTCGGCGAGCTGATCACCGACCGGGGCGTCGGCAACGGCATGTCCGTCCTGATCTTCACCTCGATCGCGGCCCGGCTGCCCGGCGAGGGCTGGCAGATCAAGACCAGCCAGGGTTGGGGCAAGTTCGCCCTCGTCATCGCGCTGGTCCTGGTGGTCATCACCGCGGTCACCTTCATCGAGCAGGCGCAGCGCCGGATCCCCGTGCAGTACGCCAAGCGGATGATCGGCCGGCGGATGTACGGCGGCACCTCGACCTACATCCCGCTGAAGGTCAACCAGGCGGGTGTGATCCCGGTCATCTTCGGCTCGTCCCTGCTCTACCTGCCGCAGCTGGCCCTGCAGTTCTTCGACCAGAACGATCCGGGCAAGGTCCAGGCGTGGATCCAGAACAACCTGGTCGCTCCGAACAGCCCGATCTATATCTCGGTCTACTTCCTGCTGATCATCTTCTTCACGTACTTCTACGTCTCGATCACGTTCAACCCGACCGAGGTCGCGGACAACATGAAGAAGTACGGCGGGTTCGTGCCGGGCATCCGGCCGGGCAAGCCGACGGCCGACTACCTGGACTTCATCCTCAGCCGGATCACCCTGCCGGGCGCGCTCTACCTCGGCATCATCTCGATCCTGCCGAACTTCTTCTTCATCTGGCTGGACAGCCAGCAGTACCAGAACTTCCCGTTCGGTGGCACCGCTGTGCTCATCATGGTCGGCGTCGGTCTGGAGACCGTGAAGCAGATCGAGAGCCAACTCATGCAGCGGAACTACGAAGGGTTCCTGCGGTAGATGAGACTCGTTCTGGTTGGCCCGCCGGGTGCGGGTAAGGGCACGCAGGCTGAGTTCGTCGCTGCGCACCTATCGGTACCCAAGATCTCGACCGGAGACATCTTCCGCTCGAACGTCACCCAGGGCACGCCGCTCGGCGTCGAGGCGAAGCGCTACATGGACGCAGGCGAGCTGGTTCCGGACGAGGTAACCATCAACATGGTCCGGGACCGGCTGGCCGAGCCCGACGCCAGCGAGGGTTTCCTGCTCGACGGCTTCCCGCGGACCACTCCGCAGGCGGCCGCCCTGGACAAGCTCCTCGCCGACCTGGGCACCGCGCTGGATCTCGTCCTGGAGCTGGTGGTCGACGACGACGAGGTGATCCGGCGGCTCTCCGGTCGGCGTACCTGCCGGGGCTGCGGCAAGATCTGGCACGTCGAGTTCGACGCCACCACCCGGTCGGGTATCTGCGACAGGTGCGGCGCCGAGCTGTTCCAACGCGACGACGACAAGCCAGAGACGATCGCCACCCGGCTTCGTGAGTACAGCGAGAAGACCGCGCCCCTGGTCGACTACTACGGCGCTCAGGGCAAGCTGGTCGGGATCGACGCCACCGGCCCGGTGGAGGACGTCACCACCCGGGCCATCGACGCACTGCGGTCGTACGGCGGCTGAGGTCCTGCCGGACCACGGCGGATAGAGTGCGAACAGCGGGGTACGCATGACGTGCCCCGCTGTTCGGCAACGAAAGGTAATCGCTCCATGCGTCGTCCCCAGCTGGACATCCAGCTGAAGACCCCTGACCAGATCGAGAAGATGCGGGCCGCCGGGCTGGTGGTCGCCGAGGCGCTCCGCCGGATGCGGGAGGCAGTCGCCCCGGGCGTGAGCACCGCCGATCTGGACGCCATCGCCGAGTCGACCATCCGCGAGGCCGGTGGTGTGCCGTCGTTCAAGGGCTACCACGGTTTCCCGGCGTCGATCTGCTCCTCGGTCAACGAGCAGATCGTGCACGCGATCCCGTCGCCGACGCAGGTGCTCGAGGCTGGTGACCTGATCTCGATCGACTGCGGCGCGGTGCTGGACGGGTGGCACGGCGACTCCGCCATCACCGTCGGGGTCGGCGACGTCGACCCGGCGCTGCTGAAGATGGCCGAGGTCGCCGAGGACGCCATGTGGGCCGGCATCGCCGCCGCCGCGCGCGGCGCGGCCAGCGGCAAGGGCCGGCTCACCGACATCTCGCACGCCGTGGAGAGCGCCGTTCGCAAGGGCGGCCGGTACGGCATCGTCGACGGCTACGGCGGGCACGGCATCGGCACCGAGATGCACCAGGACCCGCACGTGCTCAACCACGGCCGGCCGGGCAAGGGTCCACGTCTGGTGCCGGGCATGGCGTTGGCCATCGAGCCGATGATCACCATGGCGTCCCCGCGTACGGTCGAGTTGGCCGACGGCTGGACGGTCGTCACCCGGGACGGCTCGATCGCGGCGCACGTCGAGCACTCGATGGCCCTGCTGCCGGACGGCGTGTGGGTGCTCACTGCCTTCGACGGCGGCCGGGCCCGCCTGGGTGACCTGGTGACCGCCCGCCAACCAGCAGCCTCCACCACCCCGTAATCCCCACGCCGCCCCACTCGAGCCCCGCCCCACCCCGTCCGCCCACCCCCGCTGATCCTGGGGTTACGGCGCGATACGCCGCTGCCCGGCCGATAGCCCCATGATCGACCGGCGATCGGCGATCGGCGATCGGCGATCGGCGATCGGCGATCGGCGACCGGCGACCGGCGGGGGCGGTTTGGTGGCGCGCGGGGGTGGCTTGGGAGTGGCATGCTTGCCGGCATGGACGGGCGCGACGGAATGCGAGCCGCGGACGCGGACCGTGCGGCGGTGGCGGAACGGCTGCGGGTCGCCCTCGACGAGGGTCGACTGGACCTGCACGAGTACGACGAGCGGTTGCAGCGGGCCTACGCGGCCCGGACGTACGCCGAGTTGGAAGCTCTGCTCACCGATCTGCCGCCGGTGACGCCGCCGCAGTCGTCGGTCCTGGCGCCGGCATCGGTCGGTGGACCGGCGGTCAGCCCGCTGGCCGGCCAGCCCGACCAGGTGCCGACCGGTGACGCCACCGCACGTTGGTTGGGTGAGGTGTGGCTGCCGTACCTGAAGGTGATCGCCATCGTGGTGGCCATCTGGGCGGTGACGTCGGTGCTCAGCCAGCAGTTGCTCTACTTCTGGCCAGGCTGGGTGGCGGGGCCCTGGGGTGCGGTGCTGGTGGTGCGTACGGTCACCGGGTTGGCCGGGGGAGAGCCCCGGCGTCAGGCGATCGAGCGGGCGCGGCGGCGGCAGCGCAAACGGGCGAAGCGGGAACGCCGGCGGGAGCTGCGGTCCGCTGAATCGAACGAACGGGACGATCCGCAGCCGGCTGGCTGACCACCCGCGACGTCGCCTCGGGCTGGGAGTGGCCGGGGTCACCGATCGACAGGCGACCTCGTGGAGATCAACTGGCCCTCGGATGGGGCTCAGCACCTGAGCCGGCGGCGTGTTGGGTGGCCGGTTTGGCGTGCGACTACAGGCCGGCGTACACTTTCAGATCGGCGCACAGCGTCCACTCCGGCATGCCCACCCTGCGCTTCGGTGGGAGCTGGAGCCGCGGCTGGCGCGGTCTTCTGATTCTGGTCAGATTTCCGTGTAAGACGTTGTGGGCCGCCCGGAGCAATCGACGTCAGGACAGCGGAGGACATGCCGAAAAAAGACGGAGCCATTGAGATCGAGGGTCGGGTCATCGAGCCTCTGCCGAACGCCATGTTCCGGGTGGAGCTCGCGAACGGCCACAAGGTGTTGGCTCACATCAGCGGCAAGATGCGGCAGCACTACATCCGCATCCTTCCGGAGGACCGGGTCGTCGTCGAACTCTCGCCGTACGACCTGACCCGCGGGCGCATCGTCTACCGCTACAAGTAGTCCTGACGACGGCCGGGAAGTCCCGTGTCTGTCTTCGACGTCCGGTGTCGCGTGGAGCGCGTCCCTGGGCCAGATGGGAAGTAAGGCAACCGTGAAGGTCAACCCGAGCGTCAAGAGGATCTGCAACAAGTGCCGGGTTATCCGCCGGCACGGCCGGGTCATGGTCATCTGCAGCGACCCGCGCCACAAGCAGCGCCAGGGCTGACTCAGCCGTCCGGCCGGAACACGGCCGGGTGGTGTTGGTCCAGGCAGTCCGCAGCGACACACACATCACACATGCTCGTCCCAGCCGCGAGCGGTACGCCAGACGTACCTCAGCGTGGCTGACCCCCGGTCGGAGGCCGGGGCCCGCTCGGGCAGCGACCGATCCCGGTCGCCGGCGCTCACCGCGTCGGAAAGACGGGACGGCCGGTAGCGGGGTGGGACGGGTCCACACCTCCGCCACACATCACGAGGAGTACGCCCGCACATGGCTCGTCTAGTCGGCGTGGATCTCCCCCGCGAAAAGCGGTTGGAGATCGCGCTCACCTACATCTTCGGGGTCGGTCGCACCCGTTCCCTGGAGACACTCGCCGCTACCGGCATCTCGCCGGACAAGCGCGCTCGGGACCTCACGGACGAGGAGCTCGTGCAGCTCCGCGACCACATCGAGGGCAACTACAAGGTTGAAGGCGACCTGCGCCGCGAGGTCGCCGCTGACATCCGCCGCAAGGTTGAGATCGGCTGCTACGCCGGCATCCGGCACCGCCGGGGCCTGCCCGTGCGTGGCCAGCGGACCAAGACCAATGCCCGGACCCGCAAGGGCCCGAAGCGGACCGTCGCCGGCAAGAAGAAGCCCGGCAAGAAGTAGTTCTTGACCGGATGACGGGGTCGGCCGCCGCCGAGGTGGGTCAGGCCGCAACCCAATCCGGAAAGTCAACTAGGAGCGCACAGACTTATGCCACCGAAGGCTCGTGCCGGAGCCGCTGTAAAGAAGGTCCGGCGCAAGGAACGCAAGAACGTCGCCCACGGGCAGGCGCACATCAAGAGCACGTTCAACAACACCATCGTGTCCATCACGGACCCGACCGGTGCGGTCATCGCTTGGGCCTCCGCTGGCCAGGTGGGCTTCAAGGGCTCCCGCAAGTCGACTCCGTTCGCCGCGCAGCTGGCCGCCGAGGCTGCCGCGCGTCGTGCCATGGAGCACGGCATGCGCAAGGTCGACGTGTTCGTCAAGGGCCCCGGCTCCGGCCGGGAGACCGCCATCCGTTCGTTGCAGGCCGTCGGGCTGGAGGTCGGCCAGATCGCCGACGTCACCCCGCAGCCGCACAACGGATGCCGTCCGCCCAAGCGTCGTCGGGTCTGAGAGGTAGAGAGAGATGGCTCGTTACACCGGTGCAGACTGCCGCCGTTGCCGGCGGGAGAAGATGAAGCTGTTCCTCAAGGGCAGCAAGTGCGATGGTCCGAAGTGCCCGTTCGAGTCCCGGCCGTTCCCGCCCGGGCAGCACGGCCGCGGCCGCACGAAGGAGACGGAGTACCTGCTCCAGCTCCGCGAGAAGCAGAAGGCCCGCCGGGTTTACGGCGTGCTGGAGAAGCAGTTCCGCGGTTACTACGAGGAAGCCGTTGGCAAGCAGGCGAAGACCGGTGAGGTCCTCCTGCAGATCCTCGAGTCGCGGCTGGACAACGTCGTTTACCGGGCCGCCTACGCCCACTCGCGGGACATGGCCCGCCAGCTGGTCAAGCACGGTCACTTCACGGTGAACGGCAAGAAGGTCGACATCCCGTCGTACCGCGTCAAGGAGCACGACATCATCGAGGTTCGGGGCAAGAGCAAGGAGCTCACCCCGTTCGTCATCGCGCAGGCTCAGGCCGGCTCGAAGACGGTTCCGGCGTGGCTTGAGGCCATCCCGAGCCAGATGAAGGTGCTCGTGCACTCCCTCCCGGCCCGGCAGGTCATCGACACGCAGGTCCAGGAACAGCTGATCGTCGAGCTCTACTCCAAGTAGTCCGAGCTCGTTCGGTGGCCCGCCCTCCGGGGCGGGCCACCGGAACAGTTTGTGTCGTGGGCGTCAAATAGCGGGCGTCCCGGAAGAGAAGAGAAAAGATGCTCATCAGTCAGCGGCCCTCCCTCTCCGAGGAGTCGATCAACGAGACCCGGTCGCGGTTCGCCATCGAGCCGCTCGAGCCGGGCTTCGGCTACACCCTGGGTAACTCGCTGCGGCGCACGCTGCTGTCGTCGATCCCGGGCGCGGCCGTCACCTCGATCAAGATCGACGGTGTCCTGCACGAGTTCACCACGATCCCCGGTGTCAAGGAGGACGTGGTCGAGCTCGTCATGAACATCAAGGAGCTGTGCGTCAGCTCCGAGCACGACGAGCCGGTCAGCATGTACCTGCGCAAGCAGGGCCCGGGCGACGTGACCGCGGGCGACATCCAGCCGCCGGCCGGCGTCTCGGTGCACAACCCGGATCTCAAGCTCGCCACCCTCAACGGCAAGGGCCGGCTCGACATGGAGCTGACCGTCGAGCGGGGCCGGGGCTACGTGACGGCGGCGCAGAACAAGCAGTCCGGCGCCGAGATCGGCCGTATCCCGGTCGACTCGATCTACTCGCCGGTGCTGAAGGTGACCTACCGCGTCGAGGCGACCCGTGTCGAGCAGCGCACCGACTTCGACCGGCTGATCATCGACGTCGAGACCAAGCCGTCGATGGGTCCGCGTACCGCGCTGGCCTCCGCCGGTTCGACGCTTGTCGAGCTGTTCGGGCTGGCCCGGGAGCTGGACGAGACCGCCGAGGGCATCGACATCGGGCCGTCCCCGCAGGACGCCCAGCTGGCGGCGGACCTGGCCCTGCCGATCGAGGAGTTGGACCTCACCGTCCGCTCCTACAACTGCCTCAAGCGCGAGGGCATCAACTCCGTTGGTGAGCTCATCGGGCGTACCGAGGCCGACCTCCTCGACATTCGCAACTTCGGTCAGAAGTCGATCGACGAGGTCAAGATGAAGCTCGCCGGGATGGGTCTCGGGCTGAAGGACTCGGCTCCGAACTTCGACCCGGCGAACGTCGTGGACACCTTCGGCGAGGCCGACTACGACACCGACGACTACCGCGAGACCGAGCAGCTCTAGTCCGCGCTGCCGCCACAACTGAGGAGCACCAAAAATGCCCACGCCCACCAAGGGCCCCCGCCTCGGCGGCAGCCCCTCGCACGAGCGGCTGATGCTCGCCAACCTGGCGACCGCGCTGTTCCAGCACGGCAAGATCCAGACCACCGAGACGAAGGCCCGTCGGCTGCGTCCGCTGGCCGAGCAGCTCATCACCAAGGCCAAGCGCGGTGACCTCGCCTCGCGGCGGCGGGTGCTGGGTGTCGTCAAGGACAAGGACGTGGTCTACGCCCTGTTCGACCAGATCGCGCCCCGGTACTCCAACCGCCCCGGCGGTTACACCCGGATCGTGAAGACCGGTCCGCGCAAGGGTGACAACGCGCCGATGGCCATCATCGAGCTGGTGGAGGAGCTTCAGGTCGCCGAGCCCAAGGTGAACAAGAAGACCGCCTCCCGCAAGGCCGCGCAGCAGGACAAGGTCGAGGCGCTCGCCCCGGTCGAGGAGACCCCGCAGTCGGCCTCGACCGACCAGGACTCCGAGGCGCCGGTGTCGGCGTCCGGTGACACCGACGCCGCCCGCGAGGACAGCGACGAGGCCACCGAGAACAAGGCCTGATCAAGGGCAACGTCGGGCCCGGCACCCCTCACGGGGTGCCGGGCTCGATCCGTAACAGGAGGTACGAGGTGGACGAGCGGATCCGGCTGCGGCTGGACGTCTCGTACGACGGCACGGGCTTCTCCGGCTGGGCCGCCCAGCCGACCCGGCGCACCGTCGCGGGTGTGCTCGTCGAGACCCTGGATCTGGTCCTCGGCGCCGGCGCGGTCACCGGGCTGACGGTGGCCGGGCGTACCGACGCGGGAGTCCACGCCACCGGGCAGGTCTGCCACCTGGATCTGCTTGTCGACGTGTGGCGGCAGCACGAGGGGCGGCTGCTGCGTCGCCTGGCCCGGCTGCTCCCCACCGACGTGCGTGTCCGGGCGATGACCGAGGTGCCCGCCGACTTCGACGCCCGGTTCTCGGCGACCTTCCGGCGCTACGAGTACCGGGTCATCGATGCGCCCTTCGGCGCGGAGCCGCTGCGCCGGCACGAGGTGCTGGCCTGGCCGAAGCCGTTGGACCTGGCGGCGCTGAACGCCGCCGCGGCCGGGCTGGTGGGGGAGCACGACTTCGCCGCGTACTGCCGGCGCAAGGAGAACGCGACCACGTTGCGCGAGGTGACCCGGCTGGACTGGCGCCGTGATCCGGACGGCCTCCTGGTCGCCACCGTGCAGGCCGACGCGTTCTGCCAGGCGATGGTGCGCAGCCTGGTGGGGGCGATGCTGGTGGCCGGGGACGGTCGCCGCCCGGTCGAGTGGCCGGGCAGTCTGCTCACCCGTCAGGACCGCTCCAGCGAGGTGACTGTGGCTCCCGCGCGTGGGCTGACCCTGGTCGCCGTCGGCTACCCCGCCGATCCGTCCGAGTACGCCCGGCGGGCCGACCTTACCCGTCGACTGCGGGTCCCGATCGAGGGCTGACCGCCGAGGGTGCGGGCCTCACTCCCCGGGCAGCTCGCCGTCGGCGCTGCCGGCGGTGGATTCCGGTGTCGGCTGGGCGGCGGTGCCACCGTCGGCCCGCTGTTGCAGGACGCCCCGGCTGAGGTGCAGCTCGATCATGTCGAACAGGATCTCGCGCACCGTGGTGTCGCCCGCCTTGATCGCTGCCCCGTCCGCGCGGACGACGAGCGCGTACGCCAGGTAGTGGCCGCGTACCTGCCAGCCGACCCGGGCGGGGGCGCTGGTCAGCACGTCGGTGCCGTCGCCGTCGCCGGCGGTGAGGCCACGGAACCGGCCCTTCCGCTCGTCGAGGAGTGGGCGGATCCGGTCCCGAGCCCGTTCCGCGCTGACCTTGTCGGTGAGGTTGAACAGCCCGGCGGTGACCAGGTGGTCGCCGTCGGGTGTCCGCAGTGTGGCCCGGACGACCTGGTTGCAGCCGAGGAGGGCCAGCAGGTCGGCGACCTCGCCGGTGGCGGCGACGGCGCAGCTTCCGCTGGACTGCGTCTTGAGCACCTGGTAACTCGGCTGGCCGTCGGTGAGTGTCAGCTCCTTGCCGGGGAAGAGTTCCTTGGCGGTGAGCGGGGCCTGATCGGATTCCCGGGAGTCGAGTGCCGGTCGTTGCGGTCCCGCGGTTGCCGGGACGTAGTTCGGCTGGTTCGTCGGGTTGGCCGCCGGTTCCCCGTCGCGCTCGTCGAGCAGCGCGGCGGCGCCGAGGCCGCAGAGTGCGAGCAGCACCAGGACGGCCGCACCGCCGATCAGCACCTGCCACAGCCGGCCATTCCCGCGCCCGGCTCGGGGCTGCGTGGCGGTGGCGGAGGTGTAGACCTGGCTGCGGGGCGGCTCGGGCGCGAGGTGGGCACGGGTCGGCGCCGGCTGCGTCGACGGCAGTGCGAGCTGGTTCGCCCGGGGCAGCGACGGCGTGGGGAAGCGGGACGGAGAGGGCCCGGCCGGTGGGGGCGGACCGGCGCCGAACACCGACAGGTCGGACCCGGTCTCCGGGTACTCCTCGAAAGCGTCCTCATCGGACTCGTACCGATACACCATGTCGCCCAGAGTAGGAGTGATTGTCCCTTTAGGGGGTAATATCGGGTAAATGTGTGCGTGGGTCGCGTCATGGCCGGCCCGGACCGGTGCGAGAATTGCCGGCGTGACCGGCGACCACTACTTCAGCGCTCAGCCCGCCAGCGACGCTCCGCCGCGCGAGGTCGAGTTCTCCGTCGCCGACCGCGACTACCGGCTCGCCTCGGCCGGCGGCGTCTTCTCCGCCAGCCGCCTCGACCCGGGCACCGCCGTACTCCTGCGCAAGGCCGAGCTGCCCGCCGCCGACACCGCCGGCGACCTGCTCGACCTCGGCTGCGGTTTCGGCCCGATCACGTGCGTGCTGGCCGACCTGGCACCGGCGAGCACGGTCTGGGCTGTCGACGTCAACGCCCGCGCCCGCGAGCTGACCGCCGCCAACGCGGCCCGGATCGGAGCCGCCGACCGGGTCCGGGTCCACGCCCCGGACGACGTGCCGGCGGATCCCCGGTTCGCCCAGATCTGGTCCAACCCACCCATTCGGATCGGCAAGGACGGGCTGCACGAGCTGCTGCTGCGCTGGCTGCCCCGACTCGCGCCGGACGGCGTCGGCTGGCTGGTCGTCGCCCGTCACCTCGGTGGCGACTCGCTGCAACGCTGGCTCACCGAGCAGAGCTGGCAGGTCGAGCGGTACGCCAGCCAGAAGGGCTTCCGGGTGCTGCGGCTCACCCGGTAATTGGATGTCCCTCCCGCCCTCGCTGGGGCAGGATCCCGGCGTGGGATACGTGGATGTGGCAGCGGTCGGGCACGTTCTGCCCGACGGTCGGGAACTCTTCGCCGACGTGTCGTTCCGGGTGGGTGAGGGCAGCAAGGTCGCCCTGGTCGGGCCGAACGGCGCGGGGAAGACGACCCTGTTGCGGATGGTCGCCGGTGATCTGCCGGTGCGCAGCGGCGCCGTCGCGCGGGCCGGTGGCCTGGGCGTGATGCGGCAGTTCATCGGCATGATCGGCGACGAGTCGACGCTCGCGGACCTGGCGTTGTCCCTGGCCCCGCCGTCGCTGCGCGACGCCGGCCGCCGACTCGGCGAGACCGAGGCGGCCATGCGGGCGGCCGAGGCTCACGGCAAGTTCAGCAACCGCGCGGGCAAGGCCCAGTTGGCGTACGCCGGCGCGCTCGGCGCCTGGGGCGAGGCCGGCGGGTACGACGCCGAGGTGCTCTTCGACACCGTCGCGACGATCGTGCTCGGCCAGCCCTGGGACGCCGTCCGGGACCGACCGGTGCGCACCCTCTCCGGGGGCCAGCAGAAGCGGTTCGCGTTGGAGCTGCTGCTGCGCGGCCCGGACGAGGTGCTACTGCTCGACGAGCCGGACAACTTCCTCGACGTACCCGGCAAACGCTGGCTGGAGGCGCGACTGCGCGAGTCGACGAAGTCGGTGCTCTACGTCTCGCACGACCGCGAGCTGCTGGCCCAGAGCGCCGATCGGGTGGTGGCCGTCGAGGGTGGCGGCGCCTGGGTGCACCCGAGCGGCTTCGCGAGCTGGTACGAGGCTCGGGTGGCTCGGCACGCCCGCCTCGACGAGCTGCGTCGACGCTGGGACGAGGAGCACCAGAAGCTGCGTGACCTCGTGCTGATGTACAAGCAGAAGGCCGCGTACAACGACGGGTTGGCTTCGCGCTACCAGGCCGCGCAGACCCGGCTGCGCAAGTTCGAGGAGGCCGGGCCGCCGCCCGTACCCCCGAAGGACCAGGACATTCGGATGCGGCTGAGCGGCGGGCGGACCGGCAAGCGCGCGGTCGTCTGCGAGCAGCTGGAGCTCGACGGCCTGACCTTCCCCTTCGACCTGGAGATCTGGTACGGCGACCGGCTGGCGGTGCTCGGTGCCAACGGCACCGGCAAGTCGCACTTCCTGCGGCTGCTGGCCCGGGGTGGCACCGACCCCGACCCGGCCAACGGGCCGGTCGACGGGGCGGGCGCGCTCGCGCCGGTGGCACACGACGGTACGGCCCGCCTGGGCGCCCGGGTCCGCCCCGGTCACTTCTCCCAGACCCACGACCGACCGGAGCTGATGTCGAAGACGCTCGTCGAGATCCTCTGGCGGGGCGACGAGCACCGCACCGGGATGGATCGGCAGGCGGCGATGGGGGTGCTCAGCCGCTACGAGCTGGCCGCCCAGGGGGACCAGCGCTTCGGCACGCTCTCCGGTGGTCAACAGGCCCGGTTCCTGGTGCTGCTGCTGGAACTGTCCGGAGCGACGTTGCTGCTGCTCGACGAGCCCACCGACAACCTCGACCTGGCCAGCGCGGAGGCCCTCGAAGCAGGCCTGAACGCGTTCGAGGGGACGGTGATCGCGGTCACTCACGACCGCTGGTTCACCCGCTCCTTCGACAGGTTCGTGCTGTTCCGAGGCGACAGCGAGGTGGTGGAGACCCCGGAGCCGGTCTGGGACGTGGGCTGAGCGGTCCGTGGGTCCGCCGCGGCCGACCGGCATAGGGTGGATCACGTGACTGACATGACCTATCGCCGGCTGGGCGACTCCGGGCTCGTGGTGTCCGTGGTCGGCATCGGCTGCAACAACTTCGGCCGCAAGCTCGACCTCGACGGCACCCGCGCGGTGGTGGACGCCGCCCTGGACGCCGGGATCACCCTGTTCGACACCGCCGACATCTACGGCGAGCCGCAGGGCAGTTCCGAGGAGTTGCTCGGGCAGGCGCTCAAGGGCCGCCGGGACGACGTGGTGGTGGCCACCAAGTTCGGCATGGACATGTTCGGCCTGAACGGGCCGGACTTCGGCGCCCGGGGTGCGCGGCGCTACATCGCCCGTGCCGTCGAGGCGTCGCTGCGCCGGCTCGGCACCGACCACATCGACCTCTACCAGATGCACGAGCCCGACCCGGGCACCCCGATCGACGAGACCCTCGCCGCCCTGGACGACCTGGTCCGCGACGGCAAGGTGCGCTACCTGGGCAACTCCAACTTCGCCGGCTGGCAGATCGCCGACGCGGACTGGGTGGCCTCGTCCAACGGCCGGTCCCGCTTCGTCAGCGCGCAGAACCACTACAGCCTGCTGGAGCGCTCGGTCGAGACCGAGATCATCTCGGCCTGTGAGCGGTTCGGCCTCGGCATGCTGCCGTTCTTCCCGCTCGCCAACGGGCTGCTCACCGGCAAGTACAAGCGCTCGGGTCAGCCGCCGGCCGGCAGCCGGCTCTCCGGCGGTGGCCGGTACGCGGAGCGGCTCGCCGCGGCCGACTGGGACACCATCGAGGCGATCGAGGCGTACGCGGCCGAGCGGGGTCTGACGATGCTGCAGGTGGCGATCGGCGGGCTGGCGGCCCAGCCGGCGGTGACCTCGGTGATCGCCGGTGCCACCACGCCGGAGCAGGTACGCGCCAACGCCGCCGCCGGCACCTGGGAGCCCAGCGACGAGGACCTGGCGGCACTGCGCGCCATCCTCTGAACGAGATGCGGCGCACGCGGTGGCCTGATCCGGCCGGCCGTGCGCGCCGCCCGGTGATCCACTCGCGTTCTTTGGAATCGGGCTGACCAGCGGCCCGGGAAGCCCCGATTTCAGGGACACCGAGTCGATCACGGGCCGTTGGGACGGTCATGGGCCGCTCGGGGCGGTTACGGGCCGCTTGGACGGCAACCGGGCCGCTTGGACGGCAACCGGGCCGCTTGGACGGCAACGGGCCGGGCCGCTCGTGGCGGCCCGGCCCGGTTGTCGCGGTGGTGCTGGGTGGCTGTCGGTCAGGCGGTCGGCGTGTCGGTGCGTCGGCGGCCGAACAGCGTGGCCACCCCCATCGCCCCGGCGACGAGGACCAGGCCGGCCGCCGCGAACGGCCACCAGCCGGCACCCGCCCCACCGCCGTCAGTCGGCTCGTTGACCGCCACCGGCTTGGGTGCCGGCGGAGACTGCGCGGCACGGGCCTGCACCGTGGCGGTGGCCTTCGCCGGCAGGGGAGCCGGGGAGTCCACCTGCACTTTCCACGTGCCGGCGGTGAGCACCTTTCCGCTGCTGTAGAAGCCCTGCCCCTCGGGCTGCGGCTCCAACTGCACCGGGCCGACCTTCTGCCCGTCCGGGCCGGTGGCGGTGAGCACCAACCGCACCACCCGGTCCAGCCGCCGGCCATCGGCGTAGGTGGCCTGGATGGTGACTCCCTCGGCCCCGTCGCCGGCCACCGTCAGCTTGAGTGTGTCGGCCCGGGCGGCCGCCGGGGCAGCGGACAACAGGGTCAGGGCCAGCCCGGCGAACACGGCGGCCAACACCTTGCGGATAACCGTCACGGACATCTCCTCGACTACGAATGAGGGAGGCCCCTCCCCGACGCCGAAGCGTCGGGGAGGGGCCTCGTCGGATCAGAGCTGGCGACCGGGTGCCAGCCGGGTGGCATCGCCACCGAGCCGCCCGGTGCCCTTGACCGGTTCGCCGTCGTTCGCCTTGACGCCGGCCTTGCTGGCCGCGCCACCGAGACGAACGATCATCGCGTCGGTGTCCCGCACCAGGACATTCCTGACCTCCGCCTCAGCCACCAGGGTGGCGTCGGCGGCGAGCGTGCGGAACGCGGTCAACTGCTTGATCGCCTTGGTGTCGTTGCCGGCAGCCTCGGCCTGACGGGCCGCGTCGAGCTTCGCCGTCAACTGCTTGTGCGCCTTGGCCGAGAGCCGACCCGTCGCCTTGAACCGGTCCAGCAGGTTCTGCATGTCCCGGAACGAGGTGGTGACGAAGAAACGGACCGCCGAGGTGGTCTCGTTGCCCGCCTTGTCGGTCGCGGTCACGGTCAGCTCGTGCAGGCCGAGCGGCAGCTCGTACATGGCCTGCAGGGTGCCGCTGGTGTACGCCTGACCGTCCAACGTGCCGACCACCGCGGCGATGCCCGAGGTCGGGTCGACAGCCTGCCAGGACACCCGAACGTCCTGGCTGTCTCCGTAGAGCTGGCCGTCGGCGATCCCGGACACCAGCAGCGTCGGCTTGGTGCCGTCGATGCGCACCACCGCCGACTTGAGCGTCTCGACGTTGCCGGCCTTGTCGGTCGAACGGAACAGCAGCTCGTGCTGCCCGTCACCGGTCACCTCGACCGGCGTCGTGTACGGCGTCCACGCGCCACCGTCCAGCGACCACTCCACCGTCTTGACGCCGGAACCGGCGTCGGTCGAGGTCAGCACGACGGGGATCGTCCCGTCGTGCCAGCCGGCGTCGTTCGCCGGAGCGAACGTCGCCGAGGTCACCGGCGCGGTGGCGTCGATCTTGGCGGAGACGGTCTTCGTCTCCTCCACGTTGCCGGCCTTGTCGGTCGAGCGGAACCGCAGTTCGTGCTCGCCGTCGCCGGTGATGGCCACCGGAGCGGTGTACGCCGTCCAGGTGGTGGCCCCGTCCAGCTGGTACTCCGTGGTGGCGAGACCGCTACCGCCGGCCTCGTCGGCACCGGTGAGCGTGACCGTCACCGGCCCGGTGTACCACCCGTCGGTCGGGGTGCCGGAAACCGCCGCCGTCGTGACCGGAGCGGTCTCGTCGGCCACCTTCGTGCTGAGCCGGAAGTAGTCGAACGAGGCGGTCTTCGACGCCGTCTGGTTGGCGCCGAGGGTGAACAGACCGACCTTCGGGGTGGCCCCCACCGCGCTGTTGGTCAGTGCCTCCAACGCGGTCCAGGTCGTCCCGTCCGCCGAGTACGACGCGGTGAACGTGTTGCCCGTGCGGGCCAGCCGCAGGTGCCACACGGCCGAGGTGAGGCTGGTCGCCTCCGGCTGCGGGGTCTGCACCACCCCGGCGATCTCGCTGCGGAACTCGATCCGCCGCGTCACCGCCTGGCCGGCCTGGTTGTCCGCGATGAAGTCGAACTTGACGTAGTTGTCGTCGTCCGCCTGCACGAGCAGACCGGCCTGCTGGTACTGCTCGTTCAGCAGGCTGCCGTCGACCTTCGTCTCCAGGGTCCAGTCGCCGGTTGGCGCGGTCTGGAGGATGAAGTTCTTCGGCCCGGTGTTGTCGGTGCCGTAGATGTCACCGTTGGGCACGTCGATCCGCAGCGCGCCCCCGGAGACCCGGTAACCGGCGGGGTCCTCCCGCGTGACCGCGTCCCACCGGCACTTGTCCAGCGAGCTGCCGGTGAACTCGTCCGACGGCTCGACCGGGCCGGCCGGAGCGTCCGGCGTGACCACGAACGAGTCGAAGGCCGCGTCCACAACGGGCGCCTCGGTGCCACCGTTGAGGGCGAAGACCCCGATCCGCGGGTTGGTGATGCCGGCGAGCGCGGCCGAACGGCCAACCGGGGTGAAGGTCTGCCCGTCGCCCGAGGCGGACGCGGTCAGGTTCGTCCCGTCGCTGGTGATCCGCAGGTACACGGTGTCACCCGCCGGTGCGTTGGTGGCGTCGGCGGCCTCGTTGCGCGGCGTGGCGGCCGTCTCCCGGATGAACTCCACCCGGCGGCTGCCGTTGTACAGCAGGTCCACCTTGGCGTAGTTGTCGTCGTCGCCGTACACCAGCAGGCCGGCCTGCTGGTAGTTGGCCGTGACCGGCAGGGTGACCTTGGTGGTCATCTCCCAGGCGCCGGTCGGAGCCGCCTGGAGCACCAGGTTGGTGGCGTCGTTGCGAGCCCCGTAGAGGTCACCCACCCCGGTGGGCAGCCGCAGCGCGCCCCCACTGAGCGAGTAGAGCTGGTTCTCCCGAACCACGCTGGTCCAGCGGGCCTTGTCGAGGCTGTTGCCGTTGAAGTCGTCCGAACGCGCCCCGAAGCAGGACGTGTCCGGAGCGTCCACCCGCACCGGCACCGTGGCGTACGCCTTGGCGCCCTTGCTGTCGGTCACCGTGAGGGTGGCCGTGAAGGTGCCCGGGTTGGTGTAGGTGTGGCTGGCGTCCAGGGTGGTCGCCGAGCCGCCGTCACCGAAGTCCCAGGCGTACGTCAACGGGGTGTTGCCCTCGGTGTCGGTGGCCGTGCCGTCGAAGGCGACGGTGACCGGCGCGGTGCCGGTGGCCGGGGTGGCCGTGGCACTGACCGCAGGCGGCGCGTTCTCGGTGACACCGCGGCCGACGAAGTCCATCCAGTTGACGTTGAACAGCGAACCCGTTCCGCCGTTCGGATCGCGGGCCACGAAGTACAGCGAACCGCTCGCGGCACCGGTGACCGGCGCGCTCACGTCCGTGTACGTCTGCCACGCCCCGGTCGACGGCACGACGGCCGTGGCGACCACCGGTCCGTCAACCGCACCGGCGCGGACCTCGATCCGACCGCCGGCGGCGGCCGAGGCGGCCCGGAACCGGATCTCGGTGATGTTGGTCAGGTCCGCCGGAGCGACCGACCACCAGTCACCGTCCTCGATGAACGCGATGCTCTGGCCGCCACCCGCGGTGTCGGCCGCGGCCTCCCGCTGCACGCCGGCGTCTCCGCCGCCGGTGCTCACCGGCGTCCGCCCGGTGGCGGTGAAGTACTCGGCCTGCTTCTGCTTGGGCTGCAGGATCTCGATCTGCCGACCGGTGAGCGCACCGGCGCCGCCGGCACCACCCTCGTCGGTGTAGGTGGCCTCGAAGACCGCGAAGACGTTCGCCTCGGCGCCGTGCCCGGAGGCGAGCGACGTCTGGACGGTGCCGGTGCAGCCGGTGTGCTGCTCCAGCGGGTGGGCGTGCTCGTCGTGACCGAGCAGCACCTGGAGGTTCACCTTGGCGCAGTCGATCTGCCCGTCCTCCGGGTCGGTCACCTTGATCGTGTACTTGACCTGGTCACCCCAGTTGAAGAAACCACCGTCCGGCGGGAACTCGATGGTGACCGTCGGTGCGGTGTTGCCCACGGTGACCGGCACGTTGGCCACCGCGGTACGGCCCTTCGGGTTGGTCACGGTGAGCTGGGCGGTGTAGTTGCCCGCCGTCGCGTAGGTGTGCGTCGGGTTCGCCTCCGTGGAGGTCTGCCCGTCGCCGAAGGCCCAGGCGTAGGTGAGCGCGCCACCGTCCGGGTCCCGGGAGCCGGCGCTGGAGAACGTGACGGTCAACGGCGCCGGACCCGAGGTGGGGTTGGCGGACGCTGCCGCGATCGGCGCGCGGTCACCGGCGGTGTAGTCGATCCGGTAGATGCCGGAGTTGTCGTTGTTGCCGCCGAAGCCGCTGCCCCACTCGATCAGGTACAACGCGCCGTCCGGGCCGAACTCGAAGTCCATCGGCCGGATCATGCTCATGCCGGTCAGCAACTGGTTGATGTCCACCAACGACTTGCCGTCGGCGGTCACCTGCATCGTGTACATCTTGTTCTGGTTCCACTCGCCGAGCAGCGCCTTGCCGTCGTAGTAGGCCGGCCACTTGCGGGTGGAGTTGAGGTTGGGGTCGTACCGGTAGGCCGGGCCGCCCATCGGCGCGCCGCCGCCACCGATCTCCGGGTACCGCGCGTCACCGGCGTAGCCGTAGTCGACGGTGGCCGGGACGACCGGGGGGAGGTTGGTCAGGCCGGTGTTGTTCGGCGAGTTGTTCACCGGCGCCGCGCAGTCGAACTTCGCGCCGCTCGGACCGGACGGGAACGTGTAGTCGTTGTAGGCCTCGTTCGTCCCGGTGCAGTACGGCCAGCCGTAGTTGCCGGGGGTCACGATGTTCCACTCGACCAGACCGCGGGGGCCTCGGTCCGGGTTGTTCGCGTTGGCGTCCGGCCCGTAGTCGCCGACGTAGAGCGTGTCGGTCTTCGGGTCGGTGCCGATCCGGAACGGGTTGCGGAAGCCCATCGCGTAGATCTCGGGACGGGTCTTCTCAGTGCCCGGTGCGAAGAGGTTGCCCGTCGGAACGGTGTACGTCCCGCCGTCCTCGGGGTGGATCCGGATCACCTTGCCGCGCAGGTCGTTGGTGTTCGCCGACGTGCGCTGCGAGTCGTAGTCCTGGCGGCCCGGTCGCTCGTCGAGCGGCGAGTACGCGTTCGACTCGAACGGGTTGGTGTTGTCACCGGTGGCCAGGTAGAGGTTGCCGGCGCTGTCGAAGGTCATGCTGCCGCCCGCGTGGCAGCAGGTGTTGCGCTGCGTGTCGACCCGCAGCACCTGCTTCTCGCTCGCCAGGTCGATGGTGTCGCCGGTCACTGTGAACCGGGACAGCAGGTTGCGGGTGACGTTGTCGTTCGGGGCGTAGTAGAGATACACCCACTTGTTGGTGGCGAAGTCCGGGTCGAGCCGGATGCCGATCAGGCCGTCCTCGTTGCCGGTGAAGACGTCCAGGTCGACGGCGGTGACGGTGTTGCCGGTGTCCGGCTTGATGATCTGCACCCGGCCGTCGCGCTCGATGTAGAAGACCCGCCCGTCGGGCGCGATGTCCAGCTCCATCGGGTTGCTGGTGTTGCTGTCCAGGGCGATCTTCTCGAAGTTCGAGGTCTTCGTGGCACCGCAGTCGGCGTCCGCGACACCTGCCGCGGTCCGGATGCCGCCGAGCAGGTGGGACAGGAACTCGGGCTCGGCGTACGACTCCCGGGTGTGCCCGGCACCGGTGTACCAGGAGCGACCGCCGTCGAAGTCCTGACACCAGGAGGTCGGGTGGTCGGCGCCCATCGCGCCCGCGCCCGGGGTGTAGCTCTTCTCGTCCAGGCTGGCCAGCACGTGCACGTCCGGCCGCGGGTTGGTCTGGAAGTTGTACCACTCGTCGAACCGGGACCAGCGGTCCGGCAGTTCGGCCGTGGACGGGTGGGCGTGGTCCTCCACCTTCACCGTGGCCTGCTGGTTCTGCGGGTGGTTGGCGAAGTACGCGCCGACCAGGTCGCCGTACCAGGCCCAGCTGTACTCGGTGTCCGAGGCGGCGTGGATGCCGACGTAGCCGCCGCCGGCCTTCACGTAGCGCTCGAACGCCGCCTGCTGCTCGGCGTTGAGGACGTCACCGGTGGTGGAGAGCCAGATCACGGCCTTGTACTTCGCGAGGTTGGCGTCGCTGAACGCGGCGCCGTCCTCGGAGGCGTCCACGGTGAAGCCGTTGGTGGCGCCGAGCTGTTGGATGGCGGCGACACCGGTGGGGATGGAGTCGTGCCGGAAGCCGGCGGTCTTGGAGAAGACCAGGACCGAGAAGGGATCGTCGGCGGCCTTCTGGGGCGCCTTCGGCGCCACCTGGGTGACCGGGTTTCCGGCTGCTGCCTCCCGTGGGGGGACCTGCGCGGCGGCCGGCGCGGCCTGCGCGGGCGTGCCGAACAGGCTCGTCGAGGCGAGGGCAAGAGAGATGAGGGTTGCGGTGATTGGTACGCGGGCACGACGAGAACGGGACACGCCGCCTCCTGTGTCGTAGTGACGGAGATCGCGGGAGTCGGCACGCCGAAGGCCGTCCCTGATGGAGTGGTGGTCACACCGTGCCAAGGTGCTCCCACCGACATTTTGTCGAATCGCTAAACAAATTAATTCGACTGGCTCGATGTCCGGCAAGATGCCGGCGGGTAACGGTTCTGCAACGGCAGGCGACATTCCGAACAGGACCGCACGAACCGCCACACAGATCTAGCTCGATTTGGTGCGTTCCGCCCGCCGGCCGCCGCCGAACCTCGCCTTGGCAGACCGACGGATCTGTCGTACGGTGACACGCAAGTAACCCACGGGAGCCCGGTGTACCGGGCTGAGAGGGGGGCTGACAGCCCCCGACCGTCGAACCTGATCCGGATAATGCCGGCGCAGGGAGGAGAGTTGCCGTGCCGTCCCTGGGGCGACTGCATCTGATCACCGACACCCGACCCGGCCGGGACCCGCTCACCGTGGTCCGGGCCGCCCTCACGGTGGCCCGCGCCGACCTGGTCGTGCAGGTCCGGGTCGAGGACTCCGCCACCGACCGCGAGGCGTACGAGTTGGCCCGGCGGGTCTTGGCGCTCTGCCTGTCGTACGAGGCGATCTGCCTGGTCAACGACCGGCTGCACGTGGCGCTGGCGGTGGGCGCGGCCGGCGGACACATCGGAGCGGACGACCTCCCGGTGGCCGCCGCCCGGCGGGTGCTCGGCCCCACCGCTGTGCTGGGAGCCACCGCCCGCGCGCCGGAGACGGCAACCGGGGCCGTCGCGGCGGGTGCCACCTACCTGGGTGTCGGCCCGTGCCACCCCACCAGCACCAAGTCCGGCCTGCCGGACCCGATCGGGCCGGCCGGGATCCGCGCTGTGGCCGACGCCGTCGATGTGCCGGTCATCGCGATCGGTGGCGTGACCGCCGCCCGGGTGCCGGAGCTGCGGGCCGCCGGAGCGTACGGGGTGGCCGTGGTCGGTGCGGTGTCCGCCGCCGCCGACCCGGCGCGGGCGACCGCCACGCTGATCGAGGCCCTGACGTGCTGACCGGCCGGTTCCCGTCGGCGCCGTCGATCGATCGGACCCGGCCGGACGTGGCGGTGGTCGGGGCCGGGCCGATCGGGCTGGCGATCGCCTGGCGCTGCGCCGCCCGGGGGCTGCGGGTGGCGGTGCACGATCCGGCACCCGGCTCGGGGGCGTCGGCGGTGGCCGCCGGCATGCTCGCCCCGGTCGCCGAGGCGTACTTCGGTGAGCGGCAACTGACCGAGCTGCTGCTGGCGTCCGCCGCCCGCTGGCCCACCTTCACCGAGGAGTTGGCCGAAGCGACAGGCGCCGACATCGGCTACCGCACCGAGGGCACCCTGCTGGTCGGGTTGACCGGCGACGACCTGGCCGAGGCGCGCCGGCTCTGGGCGTACCAGCAGGGGTTGGGCCTGCCGGTGACCCCACTGCGCCCCAGCGAGCTGCGCGACCGCGAGCCGGCGCTCGCCCCGCGGGTGCGCGGCGGCGCGCTCGCGCCCACCGACCACCAGGTCGACCCCCGGCTGCTGGTGCCGGCGCTGCGCACGGCCGCGCAGCGGGCCGGCGCGGTGCTGGTGCCGCACGGCGTTCGACACCTGTCCGACGTGGAGGCACGCGTCGCGGTTGTCGCCGCCGGCTGCGGGTCCGCGGCACTCACCGGCCTGCCCGTGCGGCAGGTGAAGGGTCAGATCCTCCGGCTCCGCGCGCCCGGCGGCGTCGCGCCGGGCTTCCGGCACGTGATCCGGGGGTACGCCGACGGCGAGCACGTCTATCTGGTGCCCCGCGCCGACGGTGAGGTCGTGCTCGGTGCGACGGTCGAGGAACGGTCGGACACCACGGTCACCGCCGGCGCCGTGCAGCGGCTGCTCCGCGCCGGGGTGGACCTGCTGCCCGAACTGGCCGAGTACGACCTGGTCGAGGCGGTCGCCGGGCTGCGCCCAGGAACCCCGGACAACGCGCCGATCCTCGGGCCCCTGCCCGGCCGGCCGGACGTGCTGGCCGCCACCGGTCACCACCGGCACGGCATCGTGCTCACCCCGATCACCGCCGACCTGATCGCGGACCTGGCGCTCACCGGCGTACCCGATCCGCTGCTCGCGCCCTTCCGGCCGGACCGGTTCGCCGGCGCGGCGGCCGACGGCGGACCCGAACCGACGATGAAGGGGGACCTGTGGAGTTGACGGTGAACGGGGCCGGACGAAGCGTCCCGGCTGAGATGTCCGTGGCCGACCTGGTCGGTGTCGTCGCCCCACAACCCCGGGGGGTGGCCGTCGCGGTGAACGGCGAGGTGGTGCCCCGGGCGGGCTGGGCGACCACGGCGCTGCGCGACGGCGACCGCGTCGAGGTGCTCACCGCGGCGCAGGGCGGGTGACGGGCGTGTCGTTCGAGCTGGGTGGGGAGACGTTCACCTCACGGCTGATCCTCGGCACCGGTGGAGCCGCCAACCTGCACGTGCTGGAGCAGGCCATCCGGGCGTCCGGCACCGAGCTGGTCACCCTGGCCCTGCGCCGGGTGGACACCGCCCCGGGCACCGCTGGCGGGCTGCTGGACCTGCTGGACCGCTGCGGGGTACGGCTGCTGCCCAACACCGCCGGCTGTTACACGGCGACCGAGGCGGTGAAGGTGGCCCGGCTGGCCCGGGACGCGTTCGACACCGACTGGGTGAAGCTGGAGGTGATCGGCGACGAGCGGACGCTGCTGCCCGACGGGGTGGAACTGCTCCGCGCCGCCGAGGAACTGGTCGCCGACGGCTTCACCGTGCTGCCGTACACGAGCGACGACCCGGTGCTCGCCCGCCGTCTCGCCGACGTGGGCTGCGCCGCGGTGATGCCGGCCGGCTCCCCGATCGGTTCGGGGCTCGGCATCGGCAACCCGCACCACATCCGGCTCATCCGGCAGGGTGTCGACGTGCCGGTGATCCTCGACGCCGGCATCGGCACCGCGTCCGACGCGGCCCTGGCCATGGAGTTGGGCTGCGACGGGGTGCTGCTGGCCAGCGCGGTGACCCGGGCCGCGGACCCGGTGGCGATGGCCACCGCGATGCGGTACGCGGTCGAGGCGGGCCGGCTCGCGGCCGGCGCCGGCCGGATCGAGCGCCGCTTCCACGCGCTCGCGTCCACCCCCGACGAGGGAAGACCCGACCTGTGACCGCCCCGCCGCCGCCGGCAGGGCTGCCGCCCGCCTCCCCCCTGCCCGCCTCCCACTCGCCGGCCCCCCACCTGCCCGCGAATCTTGGAAGCAAACTGCCCCTGGAGGGGCCCGATGCTTCCAGGATCTCGTTCGGGCCGGTGCCGTCGGGGGTTGTCGTGCTTACCGATCGCCGGCTGGTCGCCTTCGGTGGGCTTGAGAGGGCTGTCGCGGGTGCGCTGGCCGGGGGAGTGCGTTGGGTGGTGCTGCGGGAGAAGGACCTGCCCCGCGTCGAGCGCGCCGCCCTCGCCGCCGGCCTGCGCGCGATCCTGGCCGACGTCGGCGGGAGCCTCGTCGTGGCCGGCCCCGACCCGCTCGGCGGCGACGCCGTCCACCTGCCCGCCGCCGGCCCGTACCCGCCGCCAACCCACCGCCTGGTCGGCCGCTCCTGCCACGACGAGATCGAGCTGGACCGCCTGACCACCGAGCACTACGCCACCGTCTCCCCGGTCTGGCCCACCCCGACGAAACCGGGTTACGGCCCACCCCTGGGTGCGGACGGCCTACGGAGGCTGGTCGAGTCAAGCTCCGTGCCGCTGCTGGCCCTGGGCGGGGTGGAAACCCCAGAACAGGTAACCGCCTGCGTCGAGGCCGGAGCCGCCGGGGTGGCGGTGCTAGGCGCGATCATGCGAGCACAAGACCCCGCCGAGACAGCCGCCGCCCTGACCAGCGCCTATGTCGAGGCGGTCACCCCCAAGCTCGCAAAACCCGGCGCGGAGTCGGCCAGGTCCCCATGCGCGGGGCTGCGGCCGACCGTGCCCACGCAGGGATCAAGCCTGACCGCCCGGAGTGGGCACGGTCGGCCGCAGCCCCAAACCGCAACCAAAGAAGAGGAAGAATGACGCCGAGCACACTCCTCACCATTGCCGGCTCAGACTCCGGCGGCGGCGCGGGCATTCAGGCCGACCTCAAGGTCTTCGCGGCGCTGGGCGCGTACGGCACGAGCGTCCTCACCGCGGTCACCGCGCAGAACACCAGGGGTGTCGACGCCGTGCTGCCGCTGCCGCCGCGCACGGTCGTCGAGCAACTGGAGAGCGTACTCACGGATTTCACCGTGCGCGCGGTCAAGACGGGGATGCTCGGCACCCCGGCGGTCGCCGACGCGGTGGCCGAGGCTGCCCGGGACGGTCGGCTGCCTCAGCTCGTCGTCGATCCGGTGCTGGTCGCCACCAGTGGACACCGGCTCGGTGTGGTGGGTGCGGTGGAGCGGCTGCTGCCGTACGCCAGGGTGGCGACGCCGAACTGCGCGGAGGCCGCGGCCATCACCGGACGCCCGGTGGACGACGTGGCCGGGATGGTCGTGGCCGCCGAGGCTCTGGTGGCCGGCGGCCCGGAGTACGTCGTGGTCACCGGCGGTGACCTGGACGACGGCGAGGCGGTCGACGTGCTGCACGGCGGCGGCGTGACGACGCTGCTGCGCGCCCCCCGGGTGGACACCCGGCACACCCACGGCACCGGGTGTTCGTTCTCGGCGGCGATCGCGGTGCGGCTCGCGCTGGGCGATCCGGTGCCGGCGGCGGTGGAGGCCGCGAAAAAGTACGTGCTCCGTGCGCTGACCGGCGCACGGGCTTGGGAGCTGGGCGCGGGGCGTGGACCGCTGGACCACTTCGGCTGGTCCGCTTGATCACCAGGGAGGCTGTCATGCAGGCACGAGGCAAGGTGTACGTCGAGGGTTCACGGCCGGATGTCCGGGTGCCGTTCGCGGAGGTGGGGCTGACCGGGGATCTTCCGCCGGTGCGGCTCTACGACACGTCCGGTCCCGGGTCGGACCCGGAGGTGGGGTTGCCCGCGTTGCGCGGCCCGTGGATCGCCGAGCGGGGTGACGTGGCGCCGGTGCGGGGCGCGGGTACGCCGCTCGCCGGAGCGGAGGGTCGCCGTCCCACCCAGCTCGCGTACGCGCGGGCCGGTGTGGTGACGCCGGAGATGGAGTTCGTGGCGATCCGGGAGAACGTCGATCCGGAACTGGTCCGGGCCGAGATCGCCGCCGGCCGGGCGGTGCTGCCCCTCAACGTGAACCACCCGGAGTGCGAGCCGGCGATCATCGGCAAGGCATTCCTGGTCAAGGTCAACGCCAACATCGGCACCTCGGCGGTCAGCTCGTCGGTCGCCGAGGAGGTGGAGAAGCTCACCTGGGCCACGCGGTGGGGCGCGGACACCGTGATGGACCTGTCCACCGGGAAGCGGATCCACGAGACCCGCGAGGCGATCGTGCGCAACTCGCCGGTGCCGATCGGGACGGTGCCGATCTACCAGGCGTTGGAGAAGGTCGGCGGCGACCCGGTGAAGTTGAGCTGGGAGGTGTTCCGGGAAACCGTGATCGAGCAGGCCGAGCAGGGCGTGGACTACATGACTGTGCACGCCGGGGTGCTGCTGCCGTACGTGCCGCTGGCCGTGGAGCGGGTCACCGGGATCGTCTCCCGGGGCGGCTCGATCATGGCGGCGTGGTGCCTGGCGCACCACGAGGAGAACTTCCTCTACACCAACTTCGCGGAGCTGTCCGCGCTGCTCGCCCGCTACGACGTGACGTTCTCCCTCGGCGACGGGCTGCGTCCCGGTTCGATCGCCGACGCCAACGACGCGGCGCAGTTCGCCGAGCTGCGCACCCTCGGCGAGCTGACGAAGATCGCCTGGGAGCACGACGTGCAGGTGATGATCGAGGGTCCCGGTCACGTGCCCATGCACAAGATCAAGGAGAACGTGGACCTTCAGCAGGAGTGGTGCCACGAGGCGCCCTTCTACACGCTCGGCCCGCTGACCACCGACATCGCACCGGCGTACGACCACATCACCTCGGCGATCGGCGCCGCGATGATCGGCATGTTCGGCACCGCGATGCTCTGCTACGTCACGCCGAAGGAGCACCTCGGCCTGCCGGACCGGGACGACGTGAAGGCGGGCGTGATCGCGTACAAGATCGCGGCCCACGCGGCGGACCTGGCCAAGGGGCACCCCGGCGCGCAGGACTGGGACGACGCGTTGTCGAAGGCGCGGTTCGAGTTCCGCTGGGAGGACCAGTTCAACCTCTCGTTGGACCCGGAGACGGCGCGCTCGTACCACGACGCGACGCTGCCGGCCGAGCCGGCGAAGACGGCGCACTTCTGCTCGATGTGCGGCCCGAAGTTCTGCTCCATGAAGATCACGCAAGAGCTCAAGGAGTACGCGGCACGCGGCATGCAGGACAAGTCGGAGGAGTTCCTCTCCGGCGGAGGCAAGGTCTACCTGCCGCTGGCCTGACCTGCGCCGTGCCGAGCGCGGCGAACCCGCCGTCCCCGAGGTGATCCACTCGGGTTCACTGGTATTGCGGTATCCGGGCGGCTAGGACAGCCCGAGACCAATGAACCCGAGTGGATCAGGTGCAACCGATCGGGGTTCCGGCCCTCCGGCCGGCGGCCGGGCGCGGTGCCGGCCGGTGGGTCAGTCGCGGTGGTGCCGGCCGGAGGGTCAGTCGCGGTGGTGCCGGCCGGTGGAGCGCAGCGAGCGTCGGCCGCTCTCCTGCTCGGGCTCGTTGTCCGACACCGGCTTGCCCAGACCGGCGACCCAGTCGACGAACTCCTCGTCCTGGGTCGGCAGGGCCTCCGTCGCGTCTGACGCCTCCGCGCCCTTCTCGTCGCTGCGGGACCTGTTGCGGCGGAACAGACCGCCGAGCCGTCCGCGCCGGGAGGTTTGCTCGGCCACCCTCGCGTCGGTGCTCGCCGGCTCGTCGGTGCTCACCGGATCGCTGGGGTCGGTGGGGTCGGCGATGCTCGCCCGGTCGCCGGTGGTGACCAGGCCGCTGGTGCTCGCCCGGTCGCCGGTGGTGGTCGCGCCGGTGGTGCGTGCCCGGTCGGTGTTGGTCGGGTCGTTGGTGTTGGTCGGGCTGCCGGTGGGGGCGCCAGCCCAGCCCGGTACGACCGGAGCTTCCGCCGGGACCGGATGTCTGGTCGGAGCGGCCAACTCGCTGGCCACGGTCGGCACGGTCGTCGCCGGCCGGGCTGGTGAGCTGTCCGGTGACCCCGTCGGGGCGGGGCGGCGGGTGGTGTCGAACGCGTTCCAGGTGCCGGCCCGGCTCAGATCCGGCAGCGGTACCCGGTGCCGGGGCTTCGGCGCCGGCCCGGTCGGCTCGTCCGGCCCGGTCGGCGGCTCCGCTGCGGTGGCTCCTGACTCGGACGTCTGTGGTGGCACGGTCCAGGCCGGGGTGACCGACCAGGACGACGACGCCGGCGTCCAGAGGACCGTGTCCGGGCCGCTGGCGACGGGACCGTCTTCGGCGGGCCGCGCGCTGGTGGTCTCGCCCGCCCCGGCGGCGGTCGACTCTCCGGCCGGTTCGGCCGCTCGCGCCGTGGGACCGGTGCCGACGACGTCCGGGGTACGCGGCGGATCGATCGCCTCTGCCCTGGTGCCGGCCGGGGTAGCCGGTGCCCCGGCCGGGCCGCTGGTGCTCGGGATGGGGGCGAACGCCGGACCGGTGGTGGTCGGGACGGGTGTCTTCGCCGGACCGGTGGTGGTCGGGACGGGTGTCTTCGCCGGACCAGTGGTGGTCGGGACGGGTGTGGCGGTCGGACCGGTGGCGGTCCGGGTCACTGGGGTTCTCGTCCGACCGGTTCTGGTCGTCGGGGCCGGTCCTTGCGTGGAGGCCGCGGCGGTCGGGGTGGCCTCGGTGATCGGGCCGGAGGTGGTGTCCCGGCCCTCGCTGTCCGGCACGGCAGTGCCGGCACCGGGCTCGCCGGAGGTCGTCGATCCCGGCGTGCTGTCGGCGGGGTTGGTGGTGGCGTCGAGCGGGCCGGCCTTCGGCTTGCGGGCACGACGCGGCTTGACCGTCAACGGTGCGTCGGCCGTGCCAGGCTCGACCCCGCCCGTGTCGGTGGTTGCGGTGGTGGCCGCGCCCGTGTCGGTGGTTGCGGTGCTGGTCCTGGCCGTGTCGGTGGTTGCGGTGCTGGCCTTGTTCGCGTCGGCAGCGGTCGCGCCGGCTTCTGTCGTGCTGGCCGCGCTCGTGCTGGGCGTACCCGTGCTGGCGGTGCCGTCCGTGCTGGTTCGGGCCGTGCTGATCGGGGCGGAGGTGGCGGTGTCCCTGCGGGTGCTGCGTCCGCCGGTCCGTCCACCGCTCGTGCCCGTCCCGGTGGGAGCGGTCGGCGCATCGGCTGCGGGACCACCTGTCGGGGTGGCGCGTCCGGCCGTGGTGCTGGTCGGGGTGGCGTCGGTCGGGCTGCTGGCGGCGGGGGAGGTCGGTGCGGACATCGCGGCGGTCTCCGCCGGAGAGGTGATGTCGTCCCGGCTCGCCGTGGGCGTCGGCCTCCCGGAGCTGAACTCACCTGTCGGATCGGTCCGCCAGGTCGCCGAGGTCGCCGGAGCGGCAGGCGTCGCACCGTGCTGGCCGCTCGCGGTGGTCGTCGGCCAGTCCCAGTGGGCCGGCACGGTGCGGACGCCCTCGGAGCCGTCCGCGGCACGCGGACCTGAGGTGGTGTCGGCCACCTTTCCCCCGACCAGGACCCCGCCGGCTGGCGACCCGACGGCCGAGGGCGCGTCGGTCCGCTCGGCGGCGTCCGGGTCGTGCTCCGGACTCGGCGACGCGGCGTTGGGCAGGGCCGGGCCGGTGGGCAGCGGGCGCAGGATGGCGCTGGGTTCGATCGCCTGCGAATCCGGGGTGCGAGCGCTTGTCGGCCAGCGCAGCAGCGCCGCGGCGGCTGCGCCGAGTGCCCCGGCGAGGATCGCGATCAGCGAGCCGTAGTAGGGATTCACCTGGTAGCGGTCCACCGAGTCGCCGGGACCGGCGGTCAGGTAGGCGAACGCCACCAGCACCGGACCGGCCACCCCGGTCGCCCCGCTGATCAGGGGCTCCTGCCCCCGCCAGCGAGCCAACCCGGCGGTCGCGGTCCCGGCCAGCAGCGCCACGATGGGCAGCAGGAGCAGCGCCAGCCGCTGGGCGGCAGAGTCGCTCAGCCAGCTTGGCTCGAGCACACCGAGCCGGACGGTCGGCAGCGGGCCGGCCGTGCCGAGCGACGGCAGGACGGAGATCAGTGCCAGCAGCCAGACCACGCCGGCCACCGCCGTCATGTTCCAGCCCAGCTCGGGCCGGAGCAGCACCGCGATCGCGGCGCCCGCCCCGATCACCGCGCCCAGTACGGCGCAGATGCCCACCGCCCAGACCGGGTCGACGGAGATCAACTCCGCGGCGCGGGCGGGCTGCATGCAGAGCGGGGCGATGACGGTGGCGCCGAGCGCCGCCGCACCGCCGATCGCCAACTGTCGGCCGGTGCTGGCCGCCGGAGCATCGCTGCGCGCGAGGCGTCCGGTCAAGACAGCACCGACGACGGCGGCGTTCGCGGCGAACCAGCCCACCCAGACGAGCTGAGCGGGCCACTGGTTGACGGTCGTACCGGTGAAGGCGCCGGTCAGCCGGACGATGCCGAAACCGTACGCGACGCCGAGCTGGCCGGCCCCGGCCAGCACGCTCACCCCGAGCGCCGTGAGCAGCAGTCTGCCCCAGGTCCGAAAGGCCATGTCCGGCACGTTACGCACCCCGTACACTCGACCGCCACCGGCGCGCCGCGCGGCGCGCCGGCTCGCCGCTCGGCGGGTCTACTTGAGTTCGACCAGTCGGGCCAGGTAAGTCGTGTCTCCGACATTGGTGAGCATGTGCACGGCCCCGGGGTCGCGGTAGACGACTCCACCGGTGGGCTCGTCAGCGTCGATGCGCGTGCCGTCGATGGTCTGCACGACGTTCTTCGCGCCCTCGATCGCCACCACCAGGTATGGGTGGTCATGCCTGTGCAGCGGTTGGCGCTCACCCGGCTCGAGCCGGATGTGCCAGACCCGGACCCGGTCGTTCTCGTACACGATCTCCTGGCCCACCGGCCCGAGTTCGGTTCCGTCGATCACGTCGGTCATCGTTCTCCGTCCAGTTGGGGGAGCACCTCGGCGGCGATCAGCTCAAGGTGGTCGAGGTCTGCGAAGTCGATCAGGCGCAGGTGGACGCGGGTGGCGCCGATCGCGGCGAACTCGCCGATCCGCTGCGCGAGTTGCGCCGGGGAGCCGACCACCGGGTCCTCCGGCGGCAGCGCGCTCTTCTCGTGCAGAGGCGCGGCCCGACGCTGGGCCTCGGCGTCGGTGCGGCCGATGGCCACGACGAGCCCGGCGGAGAGCACCAGCGGCGGACGACCGGACTCCGCCCGACCGGTGCGCTCGCACGCCTCACGCACCCGGTCGAACGCTGCGGCGGTGTCCGCCACGGACTTGAACGGCATGTTGAACTCGTCGGCGTAGCGGGCGGCCAGCTCGGGGGTGCGCTTGGGTCCGCGTCCGCCCACGATGATCGGCGGTCCGGGCACCTGCACCGGCTTGGGCAGCGCCGGCGCCTCCACGAGGCGGTAGTGGTCGCCGCTGAAGCTGTAGGTCTCCCCGGCCGGGGTCCGCCACAGCCCGGTGATCACCTCAAGCTGCTCGGCCAACCGGTCGAAGCGCTCGCCGACCGGCGGGAACGGGATGCCGTACGAGGTGTGCTCGCGTTCGTACCAGCCGGCGCCGATGCCGAGGTCGACCCGGCCGCCGCTCATCTGGTCGACCTGCGCGACCATCACCGCGAGCGGGCCGGGCAGGCGGAAGGTGGCCGACGTCACCAGGGTGCCGAGCCGGATCCGCTCGGTCTCCCGGGCCAGCGCGGCGAGGGTCAGCCAGGCGTCCGTCGGGCCGGGCAGTCCCGGGTCGGCGCCCATCGACTGGTAGTGGTCGGCGCGGAGGAAGCCCTCGTACCCGCAGGCCTCGACCAGTCGGGCGAACCGGAGCTGCGTGTCGTAGCTGGCGCCACGGTTCGGCTCGGTGAAGACCGACACCCGCATGGTCATCGTCCTTCCGCGCCGGCCGTGGCCGGCTGGTCGCGTTCCATCAGCAGCTCGTGGAGGTCGGCGCTGACGCGTGCGACATCGGCCAGGTGGGCGTTGCGGCCCAGGGTGCGCGGCCGGGGGATGGTGACGTCCACCACCTTGCGGATCCGGCCGGGGCGAGGGCTCAGCACGACCACCCGGTCGGCGAGCAGCACCGCCTCGTCGATCGAGTGGGTGACGAAGACGATCGTCGGCTTGTTCTCCATGTGCACCCGCTGGAGTTCGCCGGAGAGTTCCTCGCGGGTGAGCGCGTCCAGCGCGGAGAACGGCTCGTCCATCAGCATCACCCGGGGCTCGCCGATCAAGGACCGGCACAGCGACACCCGCTGCTGCATGCCGCCGGAAAGTTCGTGCGGCAGCCGCTTCTCGAACCCGGCCAGCCCGGCCACGTCGAGCAGTTGCCGGGCGCGCTCGCGGTGCTTGGTGCGGCTCCAACCGAAGATCTCCACCGGCAGCATGACGTTGTCCAGCACGGTGCGCCAGGGCAGCAGCGCCGGCTTCTGGAACAGCATGGCGATGTCCTGGCGGGGACGGGAGATCGGCGTGCCGGCCACGGTGATCTCACCGGCGGACAGCGGGAGCAGCCCGGCGATCAGGCGCAGCAGGGTGGACTTGCCGCAGCCGGAGCGGCCGAGCACGGCGACGAACTCGCCCTCGGCGACGTCGAGGTCGATGCCGCGCAACGCTTCGACCCGGCCTGATCGGCCTTCGAAGGTACGGGACACCCCCGCCAGTTGGATCATCTCCGGCGTACCTCCGCTGAGTGGACGGTCAGGAATCCGGCAAAGGCTAGCTGGCCTGCCCTCGTATCGCACTGTGCGGGGTGGTCATGAGGTTGTTTCCGTTCCGCAACCCGATACGCCTGGCGTCGCAACTGTGGCTTTCTCGTACGCTGTGCCCGCGAAGAGTCCCCCCACGACGGCGGCGCCCGGCTTCCACCCCTTCCGCCGGCCCGTCATGACAACCCCCTCCGGCGGCCTGTCGGCCCCGGCTGGAAAGGACATGGTGCTACTGATGAGAAGGCTGACCCGTACGGTCGCGACGGCCGCGCTGGCCACTGCCCTCGCTCTCGTTTCCGCCTGCAGCAGCGGGTCGGACTCGTCTGACGCCAAGAGCGGCAAGGGCGGGGGACTGGAGAAGGTGACCTACCTCACCTCATTCGGCAACTTCGGCCGTGACTCCTACGCCTGGGTGGCGAAGGAGAAGGGCTTCTTCAAGGACGCCGGCTTCGACGTCGAGATCAAGCCTGGTCAGGGCACCGGCGGCGTGATCCAGACCATCGTCGGTGGCCAGGCCGACTTCGGCCCGGTCGACCTCACCGGCAGCCTGCTGCAGGTCGGCAACGGCCAGGCGAAGGACTTCACCGTGGTGGCCGCGATCCAGCAGCGCACCATGGCCGGCATCGCCTCGGTCGAGGGCAAGAACATCGCCACGCCGAAGGACCTGGAGGGCAAGAAGCTCGCCGACACGCCCGGGTCCGTGGTCCGCAACCTCTTCCCGACGTACGCCCGGCTCGCCGGTGTGGATGCGAGCAAGGTGACCTGGGTCAATGGTGAGGCGCAGGCCCTGATCGGCACGCTCGCCTCCGGAGCGGTGGACGGCATCGGCCAGTTCGTCGTCGGCCAGCCGACCATCGAGGTGGTGGCCAAGAAGAAGGCAGTCATGCTGCCGTACAGCAACGTGATGCAGGACCTCTACGGCAACGTGCTGATCACTTCCTCCAAGATCGCCAAGGAGAAGCCCGAGATGGTGAAGAAGTTCACCGCGGCGCTGCTCAAGGGTCTGGATTACAGCCTGGCCAACTCCAAGGAGGCTGGCGAGATCCTGAAGAAGAACGTCGACGCCGCCAACCCGGCCGCCGCCGCCGCCGAGTTGGAGCTGATGGCCGCGTACGTCCGCTCCGGCAACACCGGTACCGCGCTCGGCACCCTGGACAGCGGTCGGGTCGCCAAGAGCATCGCCATCCTGCAGGGCGCGGGCGCGCTCAAGCAGAACGTCACCCCCGAGCAGATCATCGACTTCAGCCTCGCGCCGAAGGCCTGATCGTCCGGTCGTCACCAGGGGGTACGTCCCGCCGGTCTCCGGCTGGGGCGTACCCCCGTCGCTCGTCGGCCCCCGGGGGGCCGTGGGACTTCGAGGAGGACAAGATGACCGACGTCCGGTCGGTGGACCCGGCGGTGGCGACATCCCCACCCATGGGTGTCGGACCCGAGGCGGGGCGGGCGGATCGAGGTGCCGGTCTCCGCGCCGGGGCCGGGGCGGCGCTGCTGCCCGCGGCCGGCCTCCTGGTCGCCCTGGCGGCGTGGTGGCTGATCGCCCGGCTGGAGCTGGTCCATCCCGCGGCGCTGCCACCGCCTGGCGACGTGCTCACCGCGTTCGTCGACAAGCCCGCCCAGATGCTGGAACACACCTGGGACACCCTGCTGGAGATCCTGTTCGGCTTCGCGCTCTCGGCGGTGGCCGGCATCCTGATCGGACTCTCGCTGGCCAGCTCCGGCACGGTGGAGCGGATGTTCACCCCGCTGCTGGTCGCGGTGAACGCGGTGCCGAAGATCACGCTGGGCCCGTTGCTGGTGGTGGCGCTCGGTTGGGGTCAGAAGCCGATCCTGACCATGGTGTTCCTGCTCTGCTTCTTTCCGATCGTGCTCTCGACCGCGACCGGGCTCACCACCACGCCCGCTGATCTGGCGGAACTGGTGCGTTCCTGGAACGCCTCCCGCTGGCAGGCGTTCCGCAAGGTGCGCTTCCCGGCCGCGCTGCCGCAGATCTTCGTGGGGCTCAAGGTGGCCATGCCGCTGGCCGCGATCGGCGCGGTGATCGGTGAGTTCCAGGCCGGCGAGAGTGGCCTCGGCTACGTCATCACGCAGTACGCCGGCGTCGGCGACACCGCCACCGCGTGGGCGGCGATCATGTTGGTGGCGTTGGTGAGCATTCTGCTCTACTCGGCGCTTCTGTTGATCGAACGGTTCGCGCTGCCCTGGGTGCGCGAAACCACGAGCAGCCGCTGACCCACGCGACAAGATCAAGATATGCAATGCGCAGGGCCGGCCTCCCGTTGGGGAGGCCGGCCCTTTCTCGGGTCGACTCGGTTAAAGCGATATTGATGACGCCAAGTTGATCATGCCTTAGGCGGTGGACCGGCGGTCGTCACCCGGCCAGGCGCCAACGGCCGTTACGGGCGACGAGCGTGGTGAGCGCCTGCGGCATCAGCCCGCTGTGGTTGTCCGGCGTCATTCGGATCGGGCCCGACAGGCCGTCCATCTGGGACGTTTCGAGCACGTTCCGAATGCCGTCACGGTTTACCTTCCCGATGTCACCACCGGCCCGGAGTTTCGCGTCAGCGATCAACTGGACGGCGTCCGCCGCGAAGGACGAGGACCCGTTGTAGCCACCGAAGCGCGCGGTGTAGTCCTGGAACCACTGCCGCCGCGCCGCCTTGGCCGGTGTGGTCGCGATGACGTCGTCGATCACCATCGTCTGGGTGTAGATCAGCGTGGCCCGTTCGGTCGCTTTGGCCGCCGCCCCGAGGAAGAGGTCGCCAGCCGCACCCGCGTCGAAGTAGAGCGATCCGCGGAAGGTGGTCTGGGAAGCGCTCGTGGCAGCCAGTGTCGCCTGCTCCGGCGGGGTCCAGAAGATCAGCGCGTCGGGCTTGCCCGAGGCGAGCTCTCGAATCTGCTGGCTGACGTCCGTGTCGGTGGTCTTGACCCGCTGCTCGCGGAACGTGATGTTGGCCTTGTCCAACTCGCTCTTGAGCGCGGTTGCGCCCTCCTGGCCGTAGGCGTTGTCGCTGACGAGCACGCCCACCTCGCGGATGTTGTTGCGACGCAGTTCGGTGGTCAGTGCCGCCGCGCTGTCCGGGGCGTTGGGGCCGAGCTTGAACACATAACGCCGTTCCGCGACCGGACTGGTTATGGCGCCGGAAGCGGCGAGCGCAATGGTGGGAATCTTCTTCTCGTTGATGGTTCCGACCGCACCGACGGCGCATTCGTTGCAGCCACCCATGATGATGGCGCTGACCTTGGAATCGCTGCTGGCGTCGACGATGTTGCGAAGTGACTCGGCCGAGTCGGAACGGTTGTCCATCACTCTCAGTACGATCTTCCGGTTGTTCAGTGCTCCGGAGGAGTTCAACTGGTCCCTCTTGAGTTCCAGTGCGCGCTTGTACGCCTGTCCGACGGGGGCGGCGGCGCCGGAGAGTTCGAGGTCGGCGGCGATCACGATCGGACTCGTGTCCTGCTCCGCCCCGCCGAACTGGCAGCCGGTGAGCGTGGTGGCCACTACGGCCGATGCGAGCGCCGCGATGGTCGCGGAGCGGATGGGGCTCAACTCAGTCCTCCAGGTGCGGGCGCGGGCGCTGCCCGGTCACCGCCGCTAATCCGTCCTCAGTGGAAGACGGGATCTCCTCTGCCGTACGGTGTGCGCGAAGCCTGCAAAACCTTGCCAATGGCCGGCGCTGTGGTCAAGCGCGGACCCCGGTAGCATTTTCGGGACGGTCATCCCACATGCTGGGGTAACGCAATGTTTGCAAAAGCTCACTTTGCATACACGCGTGACCACTCAGGAGTTACATGCCCTGTTCAGGGGCTTGCGGAAATGAAGGTATCAGTTGCCCGGATCACGGGATGCGCTCCATCCGACCGTTTCCTACCTCACTGCGGCTTCCCAAACCCGATCTTCTCTGATGAAATCGCGGCCGTGCCGCGCGTGGTCCCCTCCGCTTACGGCATGGCTCGGTGGGTCAGGCGGGGAAGAAACGACGGAGGCGATGTCGTGAGCACCGGACCGACGACCCTGCCCGCGCTCGGTGACAGCGCTGGGCGTACGCCCCGGCGAGTGCCGAGGCTGCGGGACACCCGGATCCGGTCCAAACTGGCGATGATCCTGGTCGTCCCGGTGGCGGCCGTGATCGCGCTGGCCACGGTCCGGTTGGTCTCCGTCGGCGAGGGTGCCTTCGACGCCACCCGCGCCCGGGCACTGACGGCCCTCGCCGTCGACGTCAGCGCGCTGACCCAGGACCTCCAGGCCGAGCGAATGGCCGCGGCGGCCTACCTGGCCAATCCGCAGCAGCCGGCCGATGCGTACAACCTGCGGGTCCGCCAGACGCAGCAGCAGGTGGACGAGTACCGCGCCGAGCGGGGCGAGGTCGGCGGAGTGCCGGCGGCCCTGCGGGACCGGCTGACCGCCATCGACGACCACCTGACCACCCTGGACATCACCCGCCAGAAGGTGCTGGACCGCCGGCAGATGGCGGTGGCCGAGGCCGTCCTCCGCTACGGCGTCATCCTCACCGACCTGGTCGGCTATGGCGACGGGCTGGCCCAGCTGCCCGGTGGCGAGAGTCTGGCGGACAGCCGCCGCGCGGTCGCCGCCTTCGCCCGCGCCAAGGCTTCCGTCGCCGAGGAGGAGGCGGTCGCGTTCACCGCGCTGACGGCGGGCCAACTCGACTCGGAGCAGTTCTCCTCCTTCGTGGCCACACTGACCAGCCAGCAGGAGGCCCTGGTCTCCTTCTCGCTGGCCGCCGACCCGGTGCAGCGTGCCCTGGTCGACAGCACCGTCTCCGGTGACGCGGTCGGCCTGGCCGACCGGGTCGCCAACGACATCACCCGATCCGTCGGACAGCGCCCGCTGGTCACCGCACAGGACGCCACCGCCGCCATCGGCGCCGTGAACGACCTGATGCGCTGGGCCGAGATCCAACTGCAGGACCGACTCCTCCAGCAGGCCGACGAGGCGCAGTCGGATGTCATCCGGCAGGCCGTGATCGAGTCGATCCTGGTGCTGCTGACCCTGATCATCGCCGTGTCGCTGGCCGTGGTGCTGGCCCGCTCGCTCAACCATTCGCTGCGCCGGCTACGTGAGGGCGCCCTCTCGGTGGCCAACCACGACCTGCCCGACGCGGTGCGGCGGCTGCAGAACATGGGCAGCGTGGGCGACGGCGGGGTGGACGAGATCGTCCGCCAGGTTCGGGACCCGATCCAGCTCAACAGCCGCGACGAGGTCGGCCAGGTGGCGTTGGCCTTCAACGTCGTCCACCGGGAGGCGGTGCGCGTCGCCGCCGAGCAGGCCGCGCTGCGTACCAGCGTCTCGGCGATGTTCCTCAACCTGGCCCGCCGCAGTCAGACCCTGGTCGACCGGATGATCGGCGAGCTGGACGCGATCGAGCGCGGCGAGGAGGACCCGAAGCGGCTCGCGCGGCTCTTCGAGCTCGACCACCTGGCCACCCGAATGCGCCGCAACGACGAGAACCTGCTGGTCCTGGCCGGCGCCGACTCCGCCGTGCCGCGTCGCGAGGACGCGCTGGTCGTGGACGTGCTGCGCGCCGCCCAGTCCGAGGTGGAGCTGTACAACCGCATCGAATTCGGGACCGTGGACACCGACATCTCGGTCGCCGCCCACGCCGTCAACGACGTGGTCCGTCTCGTCGCCGAACTGCTCGACAACGCCACCCGCTTCTCACCGCCGAACACCACCGTGGTCGCCGACGGCCGCCGGATCCGCGACTACGTCCTGATCCAGATCGAGGACCGCGGACTCGGCCTCACCGACGAGCAGCTCGACTCGCTGAACCGCCGGCTGGCCGCCCCGCCGAGCGTCGACGTCGCCGCGTTCCGGCTGATGGGTCTGGCCGTGGTCAGTCGGCTCGCCTCCCGCTACGGCATCCGGGTGGAGCTGCGCCGCAACGTCGAGGGTGGCACCGTCGCCCAGGTGACGTTGCCCGCCGCCACCGTGGTGCTGCCCAGCAACCGAGGCCGCGAGCAGGTGCTCACCCGGCCGCGTCAGCCCATGGCCGTGGAGCAGACGCCGCTCACCCCGGCCGGTCACACCGAACAGTTCGCCGGTGCCGCGACCTCGGCGGCGACGCTGCCCGACCAGTGGCGCACCAGCACGCCGGCCCCCGCCCAGTGGCAGTCGCCGCTGGAGTCGCGGGACACCACCCCGGCCGTCCAGGCGGGCGGCTACGGCGCTGCCCGCCCGACGGCGCCGCCCGCCCCGGCACCCGTCACCCCGATCCCACCGGCGCGACCCGCGTACAGCACGAGCGCGGCTGCCTCGTCGGGCGGCCCGACGGTGGCCTACCCGACGATCGACCCGCTGCCCCGGCGCGGCTCGACCGCGGACGCCGCGGACGGCCGCAACGCACCAGGTCTGCCGGTCGGGCCGGTTGCCGGCGCCGGCGCGGTGGCACCGCCTCCCGCGCCGTCGGTGCCCGCCGCACCGGTCAGCACCCGGCCCGAGTTCCCCGCCGAGGCGCCGATCTTCCGGGAGATGGAGGCGGTCTGGTTCCGGTCGCACGGCGACGACGCCACCGCGATCTTCACCCGGCCCACGTTCGACGAGCCGCCACCGCCCGCCACCGCGCCTCCGGCCGACGCGGGACCGCGCGCTCAGCCGAGCGCCGCCGCCGCGCCGACCAGGGCACCGGCCCGACCGCCCCTGCCGACCCGCACGCCGGGCAGCTCCAACACCGACAGCGCCACCGCGCCGGGCACCTCCGGACGGGGCGGCGCGACCCTCGGTGGGCCGGCCACGCCGCCGTCGTACACCTCGCCGCCGGCCGCCCCTCCCGCCCCTCCCGCCGCTCCGCCCGAGGACCCGAACGCCTGGCGGACGGCCGCGGACGAGGGCTGGTCCCGGGCCAGCCGGGCCGCCGAGCCGGCTCCGGCCGGGACCACCCGCTCCGGCCTGCCCAAGCGGGTGCCGCAGGCGCAGCTCGTGCCGGGCGGCATCGAACAGAAGAGCGGACGGGACCGCAGCCGGCGGACCCCCGATGAAGTACGCGGTCTGTTGTCGGCCTACCACCGCGGTGTACAACGTGGTCGGACGGCCGGAACGGACCTGAACAGCACCTCGACCAAGGAGAGCCGATGAACAGGCCAGCTGCCATGCAGGACATGGGTTGGCTGCTCACCAACTTCGCCGACAGCGTGGCGGGCATCGCCCACGTGGTGGCGGTGTCCGCCGACGGGCTCCTGCTCGCGTCCTCCCGGGATCTGCCGGGGGACCGGGCCGACCAGCTCGCCGCGATCACCTCCGGTGTGGTGAGCCTGACCGAGGGTGCTGCCCGGATGTTCAGCGCGGGTGGGGTGTTGCAGACAGTCATCGAGATGGACAGCGGGTATCTCTTCCTGATGTCGATCAGCGACGGTTCGTCGATGGCCGTGCTGGCCGCGCGCAGCTGCGACGTGGGCCAGGTCGGTTACGAGATGGCGCTGCTGGTCGAGCGGGTGGGTGCCGCGCTGGTGCCGCTGCCGCGGGACGCAGTCCGCTCGTAGCACCACGGGGCGGCGCTCGGACCGCGCGCCGAGTCAGGGACGGGAGGCGGCACACACCGGCTCCACCGGTAACGAGGAGGTGATCAGGGATGGACCAACGACGCGCTGACCCGCGTGGCGCACTGGTGCGTCCGTACGCGGTCACCCGTGGTCGGACCGAGCCTCGTCAGGACATCGCCCTCGAGGCAGTCCTCACCGCGTCTCTCACCCAGGTCGCCGAGTCCCGCTTCGCCGGGCACGACAAGCACCGAATCGCCACGGTCTGTGAGGGCCGAGCACAGTCGCTGGCGGAGATCGCCGCGTACACCCGGATGCCGCTTGGCGTCGCCCGGGTGTTGGTCGCCGACATGGTGGCCGAGAGCCTGCTGACGTTACACACTGCTGCTCCCGCCGAGGGGTTCGAGGAGCGGATGGAACTGCTTGGAAGGGTGCTAAGTGGACTTCGCAGGCTATGACCCCGCTGGGGGGCGGCCAGGCCGGGGAATCGTCTCCGCGAAGATCGTCGTCGCGGGCGGCTTCGGCGTCGGCAAGACGACACTGGTCGGGGCGATCTCCGAGATCACACCGCTGACCACCGAGGCGTTGATGACCGCGGCAGGTGTCGGTATCGACGATCCGTCCAAGGTCCCGGGCAAGGAGACCACCACGGTCGCCATGGACTTCGGCCGGATCACGATGGCCCAGGACCTGATCCTGTACCTCTTCGGTACACCCGGTCAGACCCGGTTCTGGTTCATGTGGGACGAGATCATCCGAGGTGCGGTCGGTGCCGCCGTGCTCGTGGACACGCGCCGGATCACCGACGCGTTCGCCCCGCTCGACTACTTCGAGAACCGCAACCTGCCGTACGTGGTGGCGCTGAACCGGTTCGACGGCGCTCCCCAGTACGAGCTGGAGGAGGTCCGCGAGGCGCTGGCCATCTCACCGCAGGTGCCGTTGGTGATGACCGACGCCCGGCACCGGGACTCGGTCAAGCAGGTGCTGGTGACGGTCGTCGAGCACGCGATGCTGCGGCTCCAGTCCGAGCACGGGCGGGGATTCCCCACGCCGGTCGGCTGATGCGTCGCGTCACGGCCGGCGCACACCGGCCGGCCGTGACACCCGCCCTAGTCGACCCGGAGCCGGTAGCCGCGCTTCACGATGGTCTGCACCACGCGCGGCGCGCGTAGGCCGGCCCGGAGGCGGGCCACCGCCATCTCCACCGCGTGCTCGTCCGCCCCCCGGGGCAGCGTCCGCAGCAGTGCCGTGCGGGACAGCACCCGGCCGGGAGACTGGGCGAGTGCCCGCAACACCGCCATCGGGGCGGGGGCGAGCGGCCGCAACTCGCCGTCGATCACGGCGGCGTGCCCGCGCAGCGTGATCAGGTGCCCGCCGGCCTTGAACGTCATGGTCCTGCGGGGCAGCTCGTCGACGATGGTCCGCACCAGCGCGCCCAGCCGGGCCCGGGCCGGCGCGCTCACCGGCACTCCGTGGCGCAGCAGCGGCTCGGCGGTCACCGCGCCGACGCAACTGGCCAGGACGTCACCACGCAACGCGGACAACACCGCGTCGCTACGGTCCCCGGCCGCACGGAGGAGGGCCTCCACCGCGGGCGCCGAGGTGAAGGTCACCGCGTCCACCAACCGGCCGGTGATCAGGTCGATCAACCGGTGCAGCGGCGCCGGGTCGGTCGGCGGCGCCCACCGGTAGACCGGCACCTCGATCACCGTGGCGCCGGCCGCCTCCAGCGCGAGCGTGCAGTCGGGCTGCCGCTCACCGTGCAGCTGCATGGCGATCACCTGCCCGGCCACGCCGCGCCGGCGCAGGTGGTCGACGACCTCGTCGCAGCTCTCCGAGGCCGGCGACCACTGGTCGTGCAGCCCGGCCGCACGAATCGCACCGCGTGCCTTCGGGCCGCGGGCCACTACATACGAGCTGGCCAGCACCGAGCGCAGCGGCTCGGCCAGCCCCCAGCCCTCGGCCGCCTCCAGCCACCCGCGCATGCCGATGCCGGTGTTGGCCATCAGGATGTCCGGCGGCTGGTTGAGGCAGGCGCGGGTCGCCTCGCGCAGTTCGGTGTCGTCGGACAGCGGCACGATCCGCAGCGCGGGGGCGATCACCACCCGGGCGCCCCGCCGCTCGAGCAGCGCCGCCAACTCGTCGCGCCGCCGGTCGGCGGTCACCCCGACGGTGAAGCCCGCCAATTCTCCCCGCATCAACCCTCCTGTCGCAGCCGCACCTCGACCAGCCCGTCGCGGCAGCGCACGTCGTGCCGTCGCACGGTCACCTCCGGCAGGTCGAGACAGTCGCCGCTGCGCAGGTCGTACACCTGCTTGTGCAGGGGCGAGGCGACCGTCGGCACCCCGCCGCGGCTGCCCACGATGCCCCGCGACAGCACGTACGCCTCGGAGACCGGATCGCGGTTGTCGATCGCGAACAGCCCGTCCGTGGTCCGGAAGAGGGCGACCTGCACCCCGTCGACCAGGGCGGCGACGCCCCGGTCCGGTTCCAGCCGGTCGAGGAGACAGACGGGGGTCCAGGTCAGCGTGCTGGTCTGGGTCATCGCCGTACCTCCGGTCGGCCGAGGGTGACCGGTTGCCGACGGTGCCCGTCGGTCGGCTCGGATCCGGTCGGGGTTTGGTCGCGTACGGGCACCGGCTGGCCGCGTTCGCGACCGAAGGTGATCGACGGGTCGGGCACGTCGGGGGCGTTGACGAAGGAGGTGTAGCGGCGCAGCCGATCCGGGTCGTCGAGCACGTCGCGCCACTCGTCGGAGTACGTCGCCACGTGTCGGGCCATCGTCGCGTCCAGCTCGGCGCAGAGCCCCAGCGAGTCGTCCACGATCACCGCGCGCAGGTGGTCCAGGCCGCCGTCCATCGCCTCGATCCAGCCGGCGGTGCGTTGCAGCCGGTCGGCGGTGCGGATGTAGTAGATGAGGAACCTGTCGATCAGCGTGATCAGGGTTTCTGTCGACAGATCGGTGGCGAACAGGTCGGCGTGCCGGGGCCGGAAGCCGCCGTTGCCGCCGACGTAGAGGTTCCAGCCGGTCTCGGTGGCGATAATGCCGAAGTCCTTGCTGCGGGCCTCGGCGCACTCGCGGGCACAACCGGAGACCGCTGACTTGATCTTGTGGGGCGCGCGCAGCCCGCGATAGCGCAACTCCAGCGCCACGGCCAACCCCACCGAGTCCTGCACCCCGTACCGGCACCAGGTCTCGCCCACGCAGGACTTCACCGTTCGCAGCGCCTTGCCGTACGCGTGGCCGGACTCGAAGCCCGCGTCCACCAGCCGCTGCCAGATCTGCGGCAACTGCTCCACCCGCGCCCCGAACAGGTCGATCCGCTGCCCACCGGTGATCTTCGTGTAGAGCCGGAAATCCCGGGCCACCTCACCGATCACGATCAGCTTCTCCGGGGTGATCTCACCGCCCGGAATCCGGGGCACCACCGAGTAGCTGCCGTCACGTTGCAGGTTGGCCAGGAAGTGGTCGTTGGTGTCCTGCAACGACGCCTGCTCACCGTCGAGCACGTGCCCGCTGCCCAGCGACGCGAGGATCGACGCCACCACCGGCTTGCAGATGTCGCAGCCGCGCCCCCGGCCGTGCTCGGCGATGAGCTGGGAGAAGGTGCGGATGCCGCGGACGCGGACGATCTCGAACAGCTCCCGCCGGCTGACGTCGAAGTGCTCGCAGAGCGCAGTGGACTGCACCACCCCGGCCGCGTCCAGGAGCTGCTTGAGCATCGGCACGCAGGAGCCGCAACTGGTGCCGGCCCTGGTGCACGCCTTCAACGCCGACACGTCCGCGCAGCCGTCGACGATGGCGGCGTCCACGTCGCCACGCGTCACCGCGTTGCAGGAGCAGACCTGGGCGGTGGCGGGCAACGCGCCGGCGTCCGCGCCGCCGCCCTCCGGCGCGAGCAACGCCAGGGGCGCGGCCGGCAGTGGACCACCCACGCTGGCCCGCAGCGTCGGGTAGGCGCTGGCATCGCCGACCAGCACCCCACCGAGCAGGGTGTGCGCGTCATCGGAGAGGACCAGCTTCGCGTAGACGCGGGTGGCCGGGTCGGTGAACGTGACGTCCAGGCAGCCCGGGGTCGTGCCGTGCGCGTCACCGAACGAGGCCACGTCGACGCCGAGCAGCTTGAGTTTCGTGGCGGTGTCCGCGCCGGGGAACGTCGCCGCGCCACCGACCAGCCGGTCGGCCACCACCTCGGCCGTCGCGTACCCGGGTGCGACCAGGCCGTGGCAGGTGCCGTCGACAGCCGCGCACTCACCGACCGCCCAGATCCGCTCGTCGGCGCTGCGGCACGTCTGGTCGACAAGCACCCCACCGCGCGGACCCACCGGCAGACCGGCCGTCCGGGCCAGCTCGTCGCGTGGCCGGATGCCGGCGGCCACCACCACCAGCTCGGCGTCGACCGCGTTGCCGTCGGACAGTTCCAGCGCGGCGACCGCGCCGTCCGGGCCGGACCGGATCGCCGTGGTGGCCACCCCGAGATGGGTACGGACGCCGAGGTCGTCGACGTAGCGGCGGAGCATCGCACCGCCGGCCTGGTCCACCTGCACCGGCATCAGCCGGGGCGCGAACTCGACCACGTCGGTGCTCAGGCCGAGCAGTCGCAGGGCGTTCGCCGCCTCCAGACCGAGCAGCCCGCCGCCGATCACCGCGCCGACCCGCCGGCCCCGCGCGTACTCCCGGATCGCCGTCAGATCGTCCAGGGTCCGGTAGACGAAGACCCCGGGCAGGTCGGCGCCGGGCACCGGCGGCACGAAAGGGTACGACCCGGTGGCCAGCACCAGCGCGTCGTAGTGGTACTCGCCCACGGCGGTGGTCACGAGCTGCCGCTCCCGGTCGAGGGCGGTGGCCGGCTCACCGAGGCGCAGCCGCACCCCCTCGTGCGGGGTGTGCACGTTGAGCTCGTCCTCGCTCACCCCGTCGAAGTACGCCGAGAGCCGCACCCGGTCGTACGCCGGACGCCCCTCCTCGGCCAGCACGGTCACCCGCCAGCGCCCCTGCGGGTCGCGGGCGCGCAGCGCGTCGACGAAACGCTGCCCGACCATGCCGTTGCCGATGACGACCAGTTCGCCGCCGTTCATCGCGTCACCTCCACCGATTCCGCATGGCCCAGCCAGTCGACGATGCCGCCCACCGCGTCGCGGCAACCGCCACAACCGGTGCCGGCCCGGGTCGCGGCCACCACCGCGTCGACCGTTCGGGCACCGGAGCGCCAACTGCGCACCAGAGCGCCCTTGCTCACCGAGTTGCACTGACAGACCGTGACCCCGTCCGGCATCAGTGCCGGTGACGCGGCAGGTGCCGCGGCAACAGTGCCGAGTGCCCGGCCCAGCAGGAGCGCCCGCCGGTCGGTGGGCACCGGGTGGCCGCGGTCGAAAAGCTGGATCACCGTGCCGACGGCCGGGTTGTCGCCGAGCAGGATCGCGCCGACCAGTCGCTCATCCTTGATCCGCAGCCGGGCGTACGTGCCCCGGCTCGGGTCGGTGAAGGTCAGCTCCTCACCCGGCCCACCGCCCACCGGGTCGCCCATCGAGGCCAGGTCGATCCCGGCGGCCTTGAGCCGGGTCACCACCGGCCGGGGCCGGTACCGGGCCAGCGGGTCCCTCCCGGTCAGCACGTCGGCGAGCACCCGGGCCTGGGCCCAGGCGGGGGCGACCAGCCCGGTGAGCACGCCGTCGTGTTCGGCGCAGTCGCCGATCGCCGAGATGGCCCGATCGCTGGTGCGGAGCCGGTCGTCCACGAGCACGCCACGGCCGACGCTCAGCCCGGCCGCCTGCGCGAGGGCGGTGTCCGGGCGCACGCCGCAGGAGAGCACCAGCAGGTCGGCGTGCAGCGTCTGGCCGTCGGCCAGGTCGAGGCGTACGCCGGTGGCGTCGGTGGCCACGCCGATCGCCGGCACCGCCAGGTGGCTGGTGACGCCGAGAGCGGCGAGCGTGCCGGCCAGCACCGCGCCGGCCGCCGGGTCGAGCTGCCGTTCCATCAGGTGCCCGCGTGGGTGCACCACGGTGGTCCTGAGCCCTCGGGTGGCCAGGCCGCGGGCGGCCTCCAACCCGAGCAGGCCGCCGCCGAGCACCAGCGCGCTGCGCGCGCCGTCCGCCGCGGCGAGGATCCGTCGACAGTCGTCCAGGGTCCGGAAGGGGACCACCCGCTCCGGCAGGTCGGCCGGGTCGAGGCCGGGCAGTGGCGGCACCACCGCCCGCGCCCCGGTGGCCAGCACCAGGTGGTCGTAGCCGATGCGTTCGCCGTCGGCGGTGTGGACCTCCCGGGCGGACCGGTCGATCCCGGTCACCGGTACGCCGGTGCGCAGGTCGATGCCGTGCCCGGCGGCCTCGGTCAGCTCCACGTCCGGCTCGTCCACCCGGCCGGCCAGCAGGCTGGCGAGCATGATCCGGTTGTACGCCCGGTGCGGCTCCGCCCCGAGCACGGTGACCTTCCGGTCGCCCTCCCGGGCGTGCAGCTCGCCGGCGAGGCGAGCACCCGCCATCCCGTTGCCGACGATGACCACCCGGGCGGTCATGCCTTCTCCAGCCGGACCGCGCAGATCTTGAACTCGGGCATCCCGGAGATCGGGTCCACCGCGTCGTTCGTCACCGAGTTGGCCCGCCCGGCCCCGGCGTAGTGGAACGGGGCGAACACGGTGTCCGGTCGGATCCCGGCGCTGAGCCGGGCCGGGGCGCACAACTCACCCCGGCGCGAGGTGACCCGCACCGGGTCTCCGTCATCCACGCCGAGCCGGGCGGCCAGGTCGGGGTGCAGCTCGACGAATGCCTCGCCGGCAGCCCGGCGTAGCGCGGCCACCCGGCGGGTCTGGGTGCCGGACTGGTACTGAGCCAGCACCCGGCCGGTGGTGAAGTGCAGCGGGTACGCGGCGCTGACCTCCTCGGCGGCCGGCCGGTGGTCGACGGGGTGGAACCGGGCTCGGCCGTCCGGGGTCGCGAACTCCTCGGCGAAGAGCCGTGGGGTGTCCGGCCCGTCCTCGGTCGGGCAGGGCCAGTAGACGCCCTCGGCGGCGTCGATCCGGGCCCAGCTGATGCCGGCGTAGTCGGCGGCCCCGCCGGCCGAGGCGCGGCGCAACTCGGCGAACACGGCGGCCGGGTCGGCCGGGAATCGCGCCGCCGCACGGGCACTCGGTAGCGAGGTGTCCGGCTCGACTCCCGCTGGTTCGGTGCCGGCCGCGCCGGTGGTGACGGTGCCGGTGGTGACGGTGCCGGCGGCGGTGCCGGGCGCCTCGGCGGCGGCCAGCCTCGCCGCGAGGGCGGAGATGATGGCCAAATCGGTCCGGACCTCCGCCGGGGGCGGGCGGAGCGCGCGTCGGCGCAGCACCCGACCCTCCAGGTTGGTCATGGTGCCGTCCTCCTCGGCCCACTGCGCCGTGGGCAGCACCACGTCCGCCAGCGCGGCCGTCTCGGAGAGCAGCAGGTCGGCGACGACCAGCAGGTCGAGGTCGCGCAGCCGGCTCTCGATCCGCGCCGCCCGGGGAGCGGAGATCACCGGGTTCGAGCCGAACACCAGCAGGGCGCGGGGGCCGTCCGGTGTGCCGAGCGAGTCGAGCAGTTGGTAGGCCGGCACACCCGGGCCGGGCAACTCGTCGGCCAACACCCCCCAGACACCGGCCACGTGCGCGCGGGCCACCGGGTCGTCGATCCGCCGGTAGCCGGGGAGTTGGTCGGCCTTCTGCCCGTGCTCCCGCCCGCCCTGGCCGTTGCCCTGGCCGGTGAGGCAGCCGTACCCCGAACCGTCGCGGCCGGGCAGGCCCAGGGCGAGAGCGAGATTGACGTACGCGGTGACCGTGTCCACTCCCTTGGCGTGCTGCTCGGCGCCACGAGCGGTAAGGATGATCACCCGACCGCCGGTGCCGAGCGCGCGGGCGGTCGCCTCCAGGTCGGCCACCGGCACTCCGGAGAGCTGCTCCGCGCGGGCTGGCCACCAGGCGGCGACGCTGCGGCGGACCGCCTCGAACCCGGAGGTGCGGTCGGCCACGTACGCCCGGTCGACCCAACCCTCGGTGAGCGCGATGTGCAGCAGTGCGTTGGCCACCGCGAGGTCGGTGCCGGGCAGTGGTTGCAGGTGCAGGTCGGCCTGACGGGCGGTGGCGGTGACCCGGGGGTCGACGACGATCAGTTGACCTCCGTTGCCGCGTTGCTCGGTGAGCCAGCGCACCAGCGGCGGCATTGTCTCCGCCGGGTTCGCGCCGACCAGCAGCAGCGTGTCGGCCCGGCCCAGGTCGGAGAGGGGGAACGGCAACCCGCGGTCGATGCCGAAGGCACGCATCCCGGCGGCGGCCGCCGAGGACATGCAGAACCGTCCGTTGTAGTCGATGTGTCGGGTGCGGAGCGCGATCCGGGCGAACTTCCCCAGCGCGTACGCCTTCTCGTTGGTCAGGCCGCCGCCACCGAAGACGGCTACCGCGTCCCGGCCTGCGTCGTCCTGGACGGCGCGGATGCCGTCGACGATCCGATCGAGGGCGACGTCCCAGCTCGCCGGGCGCAGCGCACCGGTGGCGGGGTCACGCACCAGGGGTGTGGTCAGCCGCTCCGGGTGGTCGAGCAGTTCGGCTGCGGTCCAACCCTTCTGGCAGAGCCCGCCTCGGTTGGTGGGGAACTGGCGGGGGTGGACCGTCACCCCGGAGTCGTCCTCGCGTAGCACCATGCCGCACTGAAGCGCGCAGTACGGACAGTGCGTCGCCACCTGCTGGGGTGTGCGCCCCGGTCGAGTCGCGGACCATGCACCGTCTGTCATGTCGGCTAAGCGTGCCGCCGGGCAGTTTCCAGTCCGGGTCCCTTCTGTTTCGGTCCTGTCAAGTGGGGCTCACACCGCACCGGGGCAGCGGACATGGCGGATGGGTGGTGTCGGCGCGGCGGTGGCGGCCTTCACCTCGCGGACCAGTGCAAGTGGTCCACCGCGTCAGGACGGGTAGTCGGGGCGGGCAGGTCCGGCCCGATCATGCCCGCGAGCATCACGAACGGGGATCGGCGTGCGACCGCGTCGCCGTTCGCGGCCAGCTCGTAACGGTCAATCCACCATCACCAGCCGTCGTACGTCGCCTAGTCGAGGACCCGAACCACGCGGACGAGGATCGGGCGCAGGACGTCACGCGTGTGCGGTCGCCCCGTGCGTACGCGCCGTACCGCGCACCGCCCTCTTCCTGCGGCGATCTTGCAGTTTCTGTCGCGGCATAAAGGATGAGTGCGACAAAACGGCGACCGAAACTGCAAGATCGGCGAGGTTGTGATGGCGAGCGGGGACTCCGTGGTGGCCGTGGCCGACCAGTTTTGCTGGCTCGCCTAGGCCGGCCTGGTCGACCTCGACTGTTACTTCGAGGAGTGGCGCTTCGTGGTGGTCGGACCCGGTGACAGTCGCCGGAATGGGCGTTTCGACGCCGGTACGCGAGTCGGTCGCCGCCGGGATGACTGGTGGTCATACCGCTGGGTAGTCTCGGCGGCATGACTGCCAAGGTGACTCTGTCGTTTACCGACGAGACGATCGAGGAGGCGCGGCGGTTCGCCAAGCGCGAGGGGTTGTCGCTCTCCGCGTGGATGGACCAGGCCGCCCGCGAGAAGGCGCTGCGCGAGGTCTTCACCGCGCACGCCGCCGCCGTGGGTCGCGCCGGCCTGGACCTGGAGTCCGCCGCTCTCGCCGACGCCCGCGAGGTGGGCATGGTCAACGACCTGCTCTCCGGCGGACGACCGCGTGCTGCGTAGGGGAGAGGTCTGGCGCATCGAGGGTGCCCGGGAACGCCTCGGTCTGGTGGTCAGCTCGGACGTCTACAACTCCACCGACGTGCCCATCGTGATCGTGGTCGAGGTGGTCGAGGAGTCACTGCTGCGCGACTCGCCGCTCGCCGTGTCGATGGGCCGGTACGTGGTGATGCCCGACCGCATCTCCTCGCCGATGAAGAAGTGGTTCACCGACTGCGTGGACGTCGCCGACATCGACACCATGCTCCGGGTCGGCCGCGCGCTGCGCATCCTGCAACAGCTCTGAGCACGACCTCACCACCGCCGCCGGCCCGTGGTGCGATCCCCGTTTCCCGGCCGACCCAGGACGGGCACTGCCAGGTAACCAGGCGTTCCTAGCGTTTCTCCTCGTCACACCGACGAGAGGGAGCCGCCGTGAGCACGCTCACCAGCACCGCAGCCACCGCCGCGCCGCCGGCCGCCAGCGCAAGTGGGCGCCGGCTCGACGACTGGCGTCCCGAGGACCCCGACTTCTGGCAGGCGACGGGCGCGCCGATCGCCCGGCGCAACCTCTGGGTCTCGATCTTCGCCGAGCACGTCGGCTTCTCGGTGTGGAGCCTCTGGTCGGTGACCGTGCTCTTCCTCGGCCCCGCGTACGGCATCGACCCGGCCGGGAAGTTCCTGCTCACCGCCGTGCCGGCCGCGCTGGGGGCGGTGCTGCGGCTGCCGTACACGCTGGCGGTGGCCCGGTTCGGCGGGCGGCGTTGGACGATCATCAGCGCTCTGCTGCTGCTGGTGCCCACGGTGCCGATGACGGTGCTGCTGGAGCCCGGGGTGTCCTACTCCACTCTGATGGTGCTCGCCTGCCTCACCGGCGTCGGTGGCGGCAACTTCGCCTCCTCGATGGCGAACATCAACCTGTTCTACCCCCAGCGGCTCAAGGGGCGGGCGCTCGGATTCAACGCCGGGGGTGGCAACCTCGGCGTACCCGCGGTGCAGTTGGTCGGGCTGGCGGTCCTCGCCACGGCCGGTGCCGCGTACCCCCGGTTGGTCCCGGCGGTCTACCTGCCGCTGATCGTGCTGGCCGCGCTGGCCGCGGCCCGCTGGTTGGACACCGTGCCCGGGGCGCGTAACGAGCCGGGAGCGCTGCGCGAGGCGGCCCGCGACCCGCACACCTGGGTCATGTCGCTGCTCTACATCGGCACCTTCGGGTCGTTCATCGGGTTCGGGTTCGCATTCGGTCAGGTGCTCCAACTCCAGTTCGCCGAGCGGTTCCCCACCCCGGTCGACGCCGCCTGGCTGACCTTCCTCGGCCCGCTTGTCGGCTCGCTGATCCGGCCGCTGGGCGGGCACCTCGCCGACCGGCTGGGCGGATCCCGGGTGACCTTCTGGAACTTCGTCGCGATGGCGGCCGGCGCGGGCATCGTGCTGTACGCGGCCCGGGAGCGCTCGTTCGGGCTCTACCTGGCCGGGTTCATCGCCCTCTTCGTGTTCTCCGGCATCGGCAACGGCTCCACGTACAAGATGATCCCGGCGATCTTCCGGGCCCGGGCGGCGGACGCGGTGGCCGACGGCCACCGCGATCCGGAGGCCGCCGCCCGCTGGGCGCGGCGGATGACCGGCGCGTTGATCGGCATCGCGGGCGCGATCGGCGCCTCCGGTGGGGTGCTCGTCAACGTCGCGTTCCGCCAGTCGTTCCTCGGCTCCGGCAACGCCGACGCCGCCTACCTGGCCTTCATCGGCTGGTACGCCCTGTGCTTCGCGGTCACCTGGGTGGTCTACCGACGTCCGGGCGCCGCCGATCGGCTCGCCGGCGTGTGAGCTGGGCCACCCCCGGCGCGTCGCCGTGCGGAACGGCACCCCCGTTTTGACCTGCGGACACCGCGCCGGGTATCGTTGCCTGCTGTTGTACGACATCCAGAGGCGTGCCCTATCAGGTACGCTTGGTCGTTCGTGCGCGCTGGTCCGGCCTGCTAGATCCGGTCACCTCGGCGCGCGACCCCAGACCGACGACGAGACAAGGTAGACCTGTGCGTACGTACAGCCCGAAGCCGGGTGAGATCGAGCGTCAGTGGCACGTCATCGACGCCTCTGATGTCGTGCTGGGCCGCCTGGCCACCCACGCCGCCACGTTGCTGCGTGGTAAGCACAAGCCGACTTTCGCGCCGCACGTCGACACGGGCGACTTTGTCGTCATCGTGAACGCGGGCAAGGTTGCGTTGACCGGCAACAAGCGTCAGACCAAGGTTGCTTACCGCCACTCCGGTTACCCGGGTGGTCTGAAGCAGATCGGCTATGACGAGCTGCTGACCAAGCGCCCCGAGCGGGCCATCGAGCTGGCTGTGAGGGGGATGCTCCCGCACAACAAGCTCGGCCGTCAGCTGATCAAGAAGCTGAAGGTGTACGCCGGTGCCGAGCACCCGCACCTCGCGCAGCAGCCGGTGCCGTTCGAGATCAAGCAGATCGCGCAGTGAGCGCGGGCGAAGGAAGCAGCATGACCGACATCATCGAGACCGAGGTCGCCCCGGAAGCCCCGGAGGCCCCCGAGGCCACCGAGGCACCGGCGCCCGTCGCCCGCGCACCTCGTGGTGACCGGCCGATCCAGACTGTGGGCCGCCGCAAGGAGGCCATCGTCCGGGTCCGCCTCATCCCGGGCACCGGCAAGATCACCTGCAACGGGCAGGACCTCGAGGCGTACTTCCCGAGCAAGGTGCACCAGCAGCTCATCAAGGACCCGCTGGTCACCGCCGAGAAGGTTGAGGCGTTCGACGTCATCGCCAACCTGCGTGGCGGCGGCACCACCGGCCAGGCCGGTGCGCTCCGGCTGGGCATCGCCCGCGCGCTGATCATCAACGAGCCGGACGACCGGCCGGCCCTGAAGAAGGCCGGCTTCCTCACCCGGGACGCCCGGGTCAAGGAGAGCAAGAAGTACGGCCTCAAGAAGGCCCGTAAGGCTCCCCAGTACTCGAAGCGCTGATCTTTTCCAGCGCGTTGTACTTCTGACGGACGGCCGGTTCGCCTCCCCCGACTCGGGGGAGGCGGCCGGCCGTTTCGCTTTCTCCACTTCGGCAGCGCACCACGGAGGTTGGCGGGTATGGGTCGGTTGTTCGGCACGGACGGCGTACGCGGGCGGGCAAACGCGGATCTCACCCCGGAACTGGCGCTGGCGCTCGCGGTGGCCGCCGCGCACACGCTCGCCGAGACGGACCGCAGCCACCCGCCGCTGGCCGTCGTCGGCCGGGACACCCGGGCCAGTGGCGAGATGCTGGAGGCTGCCGTGGTCGCCGGCCTGACCAGCGCCGGTGCCAACGTGGTGCGGGTCGGCGTGCTGCCCACCCCCGCGGTGGCGTTCCTCACCGCCGAGGTCAAGGCCGACCTCGGCGTGGTGCTCTCCGCCTCGCACAACCCGATGCCGGACAACGGCATCAAGCTCTTCGCCGCCGGCGGGCACAAGTTGCCCGACGAGATCGAGATGCGGATCGAGGCCGCCGTGGAGGCCAACGCCACCACCGCCTGGGACCGGCCGACCGGCGCCGGCATCGGCCGGGTGCACGACCTGCTCGACGGTGCCGACCACTACGTCCAACACCTGGTCGGAGGCGTGCCGCACCGGCTGGACGGGATCAAGGTCGTGGTCGACTGCGCCAACGGCGCCGCCGCCGAGGTCGCCCCGGTCGCCTACCGGGAAGCCGGCGCGGAGGTCGTCGCGATCCACGCCGAGCCGAACGGCCTGAACATCAACGACGAGTGCGGCTCCAACCACATCGAGGCACTGCGCGAGGCCGTGGTCCAGCACGGCGCCCACCTGGGCATCGCCCACGACGGCGACGCCGACCGGATCGTGGCGGTCAGCGCCGACGGCGACGAGGTCGACGGCGACCAGCTGATGGCGATCCTCGCACTGGCCATGCGGGATGCCGGCACGCTCACCCAGGACACCCTGGTCGCGACCGTGATGAGCAACCTCGGCCTACGGTTGGCCATGTCCGCACAGGGCATCCGGCTGATCGAGACCAAGGTCGGCGACCGGTACGTCCTGGAGGCCCTGCGCGCGTCCGGGCTGGCGCTCGGAGGTGAGCAGAGCGGTCACATCGTCATGCCCGCGCACGCCACCACCGGTGACGGAGTGCTCACCGGCCTGCACCTGATGGCCCGGATGGCCGCCACCGGCCGGTCCCTCGCCGAGCTGGCCTCGGTGGTCACCAAACTGCCCCAGGTGCTGATCAACGTGCCGGTCGGCGACCGGACCGTCGGCGCCGCCGCACCGGCCGTCCGCGCCGAGGTCGAGCGGGCCGAGGCGGAGCTGGGTGAGACCGGGCGGGTGCTGCTGCGTCCGTCGGGCACCGAGCTGCTGGTCCGGGTGATGGTCGAGGCCGCCACCGAGCAGACCGCCCGCGAGGCCGCCGAGCGGATCGCCGAACTGGTCCGCACCGCCAGCCCAGCCGCGTCGTAGGTCAGTCGGACGCTGTGGAGCTGAATCGTTCACGGCATCAGCTCCGCAGCCGCCGGCGTAGCCCGGGCCGCCGGATCAGCGGCCCAGTGCGCGCAGCCGGTTGACCGCCTCGGTCAACACCTCGGGGCGCTTGCAGAACGCGAACCGGACCAACCTTCGGCCCGCCTCGACGTCGTCGTAGAAGACCTGCGTCGGCACGGCCACCACGCCGCAACGCTCCGGCAGCGAGCGGCAGAACTCCACCCCGTCGGAGCCGCCGAGGGCGGTGATGTCGGCGGTGACGAAGTATGTCCCCTCCGAGTCGAGCACCTCGAACCCGGCGTCGCTGAGACCGCCGACGAGCTGGTCACGCCGCTGTTGAAGGCTGTCCCGGAAGCCGGTGTAGTAGTCGTCCGGCAGGGCCAGCGCCACGGCGACCGCCGGTTGCAGCGGGGCCGCGTTGACGTAGGTGAGGAACTGCTTCACCCGCAGCGCCGCCGAGACCAGCGCCGCCGGGCCGCTCGCCCAGCCGATCTTCCAACCCGTGCAGGAGAACGTCTTGCCCGCCGAGGAGATGCGCAGCGTCCGCTCCCACATCCCGGGCAGGGTGGCAAGTGACACGTGCGGGTTCGCCGCGTCGGTGAAGACCAGGTGCTCGTACACCTCGTCGGTGACCGCGTACGTGTCGTACTCCTGGCACAGCTCGGCGATCAGCGCCAGTTCGGCCGGGGTGAAGACCTTGCCGGTCGGGTTGTGCGGCGAGTTGAGCAGCACCAGCCGGGTCCGTGGGCCGAACGCCGCACGGAGCGCCGTCGGGTCGAAGGCGTACCGGCCCTCGGCCGCGGGGCGCAGGGTCACCGGCCGCCGGACCGCGCCGGCCAACGCGATCGAGGCGGCGTACGAGTCGTAGTACGGCTCGAAGCAGACCACCTCGTCACCCGGTTCGCAGAGGGCGAGGATGCTCGCCGCGACCGCCTCCGTTGCGCCAGCGGTGATCACGATCTCGCCGTCCGGGTCGTACGTCAGGTCGTGGAACCGCAGTTGGTGGGCCGCGACCGCCGCGCGCAGAGCGGGAATCCCCGGGCCGGGCGGGTACTGGTTCTGCCCGCCGCGAAGAGCCTCAGCGGCGGCGGCCAGCATCTCCGGAGGGCCGTCGGTGTCGGGGAAGCCCTGGCCGAGGTTGACCGCGCCGGTCCGCACGGCGAGGGCGGACATCTCGGCGAAGATCGTCGTGCCGAACGGCCGCATCCGGGCCACCAGCGGGTCGATATCGGTGCTCGTCACCTGCGCCAGCCTACGGGTGCCGGTGGCTGAACCCCAGCCTCACGTGAGTGCACCGATGCCCGTGATCAAACCATTCAGGTCACTCGGGAGTGGTTGGTCCGGCGGTGGGTGCGGTCCAGTCGTCGTCGGGATTGACGTACGGGCCCTCGACCGCTGGGTCGGAACCGTTCGTGTCGACCAGCAGGCCAGCCACGCAGAGGCAGCCACAGACGAGGAGGAACAGTGCCACGAAGGCAGCGACGGCGATCCCGATGATCCGGCCGTTGTTTCTCGGCGAGCCACCGCTGGCCTGTTGATAGCCGGGGTAGGCGGACGGCGGCGGATACCCCGGCGGAGGCCAGCCGACGTACGGCGGCTGTCCGGCCGGCTGGGGCCACCCCGCCGGGGGCGATCCGGCCGGCGTGGGCCAACCCGGCGGCGGTGATCCGGCCGGCGGCGCGCCGGAGGCGTCGGCCGGAGCCGGCGACCGGGGGGACGTCTGTGCATCGGGCGTCCACGGCGCCGCGGGCGGCTGGGGCGTCCAGTGCGTGCCGGGCGGGGCCGGCGCCCAGGGCTCGGCCGGCGGAGATGGCGACCACGGCGACGGTGTCCATGGGGCCTGGGGCGCCCACGGCTGAACCGGGGCCAGCGGGTCGGGGGCCGGGATCGGCGCCGAGGAGGGCGACGCCGTCGGGTCGGGCGGGGGCGCGGCGGGGGCCGGCTCCGGTGCGGGTGAGGGCGACGGGTCGGGCGAGGGCGCGTCGGTCATGGCTGCTCCGGGCGGAAGTGGGTAGGACGTACGGGCCGTGGACGGGAGCGCCAAACCCGCCGAGAGACTTTCGCACCCGATGGCGCGCCGCAACCCTGCGCTCCGGCCCGCGACGCGAACGGCCCGCGACGCTCGTCCCGTTGCGGTCGCCCAGGCACCGATCGCTCAGATTCCGTGATTGATAACCCGACTTTCGAGCACCCATCATGAGTGAAACTGGGTTAGGCTGCGGGCCATGTGTGGAATCGTGGGATACGCGGGCGCGCGCCCCGCTCTCGGCATCGTCCTCGACGGGCTGCGGCGGCTGGAATACCGCGGCTACGACTCGGCGGGCGTCGCAATCGTCTGCGACGACCAGCTGCTGACCGAGAAAAAGGCCGGCAAGCTGGCCAACCTGGAGAAGATGCTCTCCGAGCGGGCCGCCGAGGACCCGGCCTCCTGCGCGGCCAGCCCGATCGGGATCGGTGACGGCACCACCGGCATCGGGCACACCCGGTGGGCCACCCACGGTGGCCCGACCGACCGCAACGCCCACCCGCACGTCGCCGGCGACGGACGGGTCGCGGTGATCCACAACGGCATCATCGAAAACTTCGCCAAGCTCCGTAACGAGCTGGAGGCCGACGGCGTCCAGTTCACCAGCGACACCGACACCGAGTGCGCCGCGCACCTGCTCGCCGCCGCGCTGGCCGACCTGCGTGCCGCCGGCCAGCCGGACGGCCCGCAGTTGCTCGCCGCCGGCATGCGGGTGGTCTGCCAGCGACTGGAAGGCGCCTTCACGCTGCTCGCCGTCGACGCCTCGGTGCCCGGTGCGGTCGTCGGCGCCCGGCGCAACTCGCCGCTGGTCGTCGGCCGGGGCGACGGCGAGAACTACCTGGCCAGCGACGTGGCCGCGTTCATCGAGCACACCCGGGAAGCGGTCGAGCTGGGCCAGGACCAGATCGTGCTGATCACCGCCGACAGCATCGAGATCACCGACTTCGACGGTCAGCCCGCCACCGGCAAGGACTTCCACATCGACTGGGACTCCTCGTCGGCCGAGAAGGGCGGCTACGACTGGTTCATGCTCAAGGAGATCGAGGAGCAGCCGCAGGCCATCGCCGACACGCTGCTGGGCCGGCTCACCGAGACCGGTGAGATCGCCCTGGACGAGGTCCGCCTCAGCGACCAGGACCTGCGCGACGTCGACAAGATCTTCATCGTGGCCTGCGGCACGGCGTACCACGCCGGCATGGTCGCCAAGTACGCCATCGAGCACTGGACGCGGATCCCCTGCGAGGTGGAACTGGCCAGCGAGTTCCGCTACCGCGACCCGGTGCTCGACCGGTCCACGCTGATCGTGGTGATCTCCCAGTCCGGCGAAACGATGGACACCCTGATGGCGCTGCGCCACGCCAAGGAGCAGAAGGCCCGGGTGCTGGCGATCTGCAACACCAACGGCTCGACGATCCCCCGCGAGTCCGACGCGGTGCTCTACACCCACGGCGGGCCGGAGATCGCCGTCGCGTCCACCAAGGCGTTCCTCACCCAGGTCGTCGCCTGCTACCTGATCGGCCTGCACCTGGCCCAGGTGCGCGGGATCAAGTTCGCCGACGAGGTGAGCGCGGTGGTCGCGCAGTTGCAGGAGATCCCGGGCAAGTTGCGTGAGCTGCTCGACCGGATCGAGCCCGTCCGTGAGCTGGCCCGGGAGTTGAAGTCCGAGCCAACCGTGCTGTTCATCGGCCGGCACGTCGGCTACCCGGTGGCCCTGGAGGGCGCGCTGAAGCTCAAGGAGTTGGCGTACATGCACGCCGAGGGCTTCGCGGCCGGCGAGCTGAAGCACGGCCCGATCGCCCTGATCGACAAGGGCACACCGGTGATCTGCGTGGTGCCCTCGCCGGTCGGCCGGGGCATGCTGCACGACAAGGTCGTCTCCAACATCCAGGAGGTCCGGGCCCGTGGCGCGCGGACCATCGTGATCGCCGAAGAGGGTGACGAGGCCGTCGTCCGGTACGCCGACCACCTGATCTACGTGCCGCGTACGCCGACGCTGCTGGCCCCGCTCGTCACCACGGTGCCGTTGCAGGTGCTCGCCGCCGAGATCGCCGCCGCCCGTGGGCACGACGTGGACCAGCCCCGCAACCTGGCCAAGTCGGTCACCGTCGAGTAGGCCGCTCAACGCCCCAGCACGACCCGGGCCATCCCGTCCAGCGCGGGATTGCCCGGGTCCCAGTAACCGGTGTGGCCGCCTCGCCCGCTGCCGAAGACCCGACCGCCGAACCCCGGATCCGACGGGTCGTGACCGAACCACAGCTCGTGCCCGGTCCGGTCGGGCCAGCCCAGCACCGCGGCCAGTGGAGCCGCGCCGAGCAGGACGCGTCGGCCGAACTCGTCCACTGGGCGGGCCGCGCGGATTATGTCGTCCGGGGCACGGCTGGCCCAGACCTCGCCGGGTGGCACGCCCAGCTCGGCGGCGTGCGACGCGCCGACCCCGGGCGAGCCGACGAAGACCAGCGCGTCGGCGGCCAGCCCGTGCTCCCGCGCGGCAGTCCCCACCACCAATGACCCGTAGCTGTGCCCGAGCACGGTCTGGCGGGCCGGTGGCCCCTCGTGGCTGGCCCGCAGCCCCTCCTGGAAACGGTGCAGCGCCGGGCCGGCGTCGTTGGCCTGGCCCGCCGACGCCGCGCCGGTCACGAAGTCCGGAGCGTCGTAGTCCAACCAGAGCACCGCCGCGCTGCGCTCACCCGGGGCGAGCGTGGCGCACCGGTCCAGCACCCGCGCCGCCCTGCCCAACTCACCGGGAGCGTCGCCCAGCCCGGAACCCATCCCCGGCACGTAGGTGAGCACCCGGTCGGCCTGGTCCGGGTCGCCGAGCGTCAGCACCACCCGGCCCTCACCGGCCGTGTCCAGCCGCAGCAGGTACGCCCGCGGCTCCCCGTCCGCCGCCAGCCGCCCGGCCAACGCGTCCAGGCCGGCCAACCGCCCGGCCACCCCGTGCAGGCGGAGCGTCGTGAGCGGCCCCGGCGGCACCCGGGTCAGCAACCGTTGCCGCTCGGCCAGCAACTCCGCGCGCCAGACCCCGAGCCGCAGCCGGTTGGCCTGGTCCCGGGCGGCGACCGGCACCCCGTCCAAACGGCCGACCAGCGCACTCTCGTGCCCGATCAGCCACCGTCGCTGCGCCGGGGTCAACCCTGCCCACCAGGCGCGCACGAGCGTCGGCGCGGCGCCGGCCGCCGGCCGACCCGGCGGTGGCGGGGACGCCCACCCCGAGCCGGCGGCCCGGGTCAGCTCGTCCAGCCGGTCCGCGGCGACCCGATCCGCCGCCCCGGCCCCGTCGAGCGCGTCGCGTAGGGCCGCCGCCACCGAAGCGGCCACCACGCCGGTCCGTTCGGTGGGCCGAACCCGGGTGGGATCGACGTGCACCCCGCCCGCGCGGTCCACCACCAGCCCGGCCGCGTCCGCCCGGGTGACCGCCTCCGCGAGCCGGGCCTTCGCGACCGTCAGCCGGCCCGCCAGCTCGGCCAGCACCTGGTCGACCTCGATCAGTGCGGGTGTGACCGAGGCCAACTCAGCCCCGAGACCGGCGAGCCGGGCGTCCGCCGCGGTGGCCGCCGCACCGGACCAACCGCTGCGCAGGCGCGTGCCGGCCGCCCCCAACTCGCCGACCTGTTTCTCGACCGGCCCGGTCAGCCCGGCCCAGGCCACCCCGGCGCTCCGCCAGCCGCCCGGATCGGCCGCCCACAGCTGCCGGTAACCGACGCCGCTCACCGGGGCAGCGCGGCGAACCGGTCGGCGGCCCGGTCGTCGACCGTCTCGTACGCCCCGGCCGCCGCCCGGACTCCACCCGAGGTCGCCGCGACCCGAGCACCCAGCCGGCAGAACCAGGCGTGCCCGGCCGCCTCCAGCCCGGCCAGAGCCGCGCCGGCCCTCCACTCGGGCGCGACCACCAGCAGCTCCGGCACCCTCGCGAGGCCCAACGCCAGCCGGTACGCCTCGTCGTCGAGCGTGCCGGCGACCGCCCGCAGCTCCTCCGGCCGGACGGCGAACAGCTCATCGCTCATGACCACACCCCCGTGGACGATTGGGATCGACGCGCTGACGCTAGGCGGGCGGGGCGGGTACCGGAGTGCCCTGTGGACAGCGGGCGGTGGGTCGTACCCTGGCCTGTCCACAGGCGTTGCCCACCGCGGGCCCGACGGCTAATCTCCGGCCCCGGCCGCCGGTAGGGTGTGATCGTGATCGTCGCTGTCGGCATCGACGTGGTCCTGGTCGACCGGTTCGCCCGGGCCCTGGCACGGACGCCGCTGCTCGCCGACCGACTCTTCACCAGCGCCGAGCGGCACACCCGCTCCGGTGGCCCGCGCCCGCCGGAGTCGCTCGCCGCCCGGTTCGCCGCCAAGGAGGCCGTGGCCAAGGCGCTCGGCGCCCCGGCCGGGCTGAGCTGGCACGACTGCGAGATCAGGGCCGATCCGGACGGCCGTCCCTGGCTGGCTGTCGCCGGCACCGTCGCGGCGGCGGCCGAGGCGCGCGGGGTCAACCACTGGCATCTCTCGTTGTCGCACGACGGGGGGATCGCGTCGGCGATGGTGGTCGCGGAACGGTGACGTCGACCGGGCGGGCCGGTCGGGTCCACCCGCGAACGGATGGGGAGACGGTGGCATGAGAGCGGTGTGGCGGGTGGCCGACGTGCGGGCGGCCGAGGCGGGGCTGATGGGCACGCTGCCGGAGGGGACGCTCATGCAGCGGGCCGCCGCCGGGCTGGCCCGCCGGGCCGCACTGCTGCTCGCCGAGCGCGGCGGCGTCTACGGCGGCCGGGTGCTGCTGCTCGTCGGTTCCGGCGACAACGGCGGCGACGCGTTGTACGCCGGGGAGCGACTGGCCCGCCGGGGTGTCCAGGTGTCCGCCCTGCTCCTCACTCCCGGGCGTGCGCACGCGGCGGGACTGGCCGCGCTGCGAGCGGCCGGCGGCCGGCTGGTCGACCAGCCCACCGGCCCGGTCGACCTGGTGCTCGACGGCATCGTCGGCATCGGTGGCACCGGGGGGCTGCGGGCCGGCGCGGACGCGGTGGCGCAACGGCTCGGTGAGCTGCGCGGACGTGACGGTGACCGGGCCACCGTGCTGGCGGTGGACGTGCCGAGCGGCGTCGCGGTGGACACCGGGGACGTGCCGCTGGCCCCGTCCGGCCGACCGAACGCGGTGCACGCCGACGTGACGGTGGCGTTCGGCGCGTTGAAGCCCGCCCTGGTGGTCGGGCCGGCCGCTGCCCTGGCCGGTCAGGTGGAGCTCGTCGACATCGGGCTGCGGCCCTGGTTGCGGGGCACCCCGGCGCTGCGGGTCACCGAGTGGTCCGACGTCATCGACTGGTGGCCAGCGCTGGGTCCGGCGTCGGAGAAGTACACGCGGGGTGTGGTGGGGGTGGCGACCGGCTCGGCGACCTACCCGGGTGCGGCGGTGCTCTCCGTGGGCGGTGCGCTGGCCGGGCCGACCGGCCTGGTCCGCTACGCCGGCAGCGCCCGCGCCGAGGTGCTGCACCAGCACCCCTCGGTGATCGCCAGCGGGCGGGTCGCCGACGCGGGTCGGGTGCAGGCCTGGGTCTGTGGCTCCGGGCTGGGCACCGGTGCCGACGCGGCGGCCGAGCTGCGCGCCGTGCTGGCCGCCCCGGTGCCCGTGGTGCTCGACGCCGACGCGTTGACCCTGCTGGTGGACGGGTCGCTCGCCGACCAGCTCCGCGGTCGGGACGCGCCGATCGTGGTCACCCCGCACGACCGCGAGTTCACCCGACTCTGCGGTGCGGACCCCGGCGCCGACCGGGTCGGCGCCGCGCTGCGGCTGGCCGCCTGGATGAAGGCGGTGGTGCTGCTCAAGGGTGACCGCACGGTGATCGGCACGCCTGACGGTCGGGCGTACGTCAACCCGACCGGCTCCCCGGCACTGGCCACCGGCGGCACTGGCGATGTGCTGGCCGGACTGCTGGGCTCACTGCTGGCGTCCGGTGTGCCCGCCGATCGGGCCGCGGCCGCGGCCGCGTACCTGCACGGGCTCGCCGGCCGGGAGGCGGCCCGGAGCAGGCCGGTGACCGCGCCCGACGTGGTGACCGCGCTGCGCCCGGTGGTCGCCCGCCTGGGCTGATCGGGTCGGTTCCGGGCGGAACGACCCGATCGGCCGTGCGGCACGTGCGTCGCCGCCCGCGCCGATCTCCGCGGAAAGTAGGCTGGGCGCATGTGGCAGGCCGAGGTACGCGTCGATCTTGACGCGATCCGCGAGAACGTGAGCAGGCTCCGCTCCGGCACCACCGCCGAGTTGATGGCGGTGGTCAAGGGCGACGGGTACGGCCACGGGATGCTTCCCGCCGCTCGCGCGGCGCTCGACGCCGGCGCGGACTGGCTCGGTGTCTGCACCCTCGACGAGGCGCTCACCCTGCGCCGGGCCGGAGTGACCGAGCCGGTGCTGGCCTGGCTGCTCGCGCCCGGCCTGCCGCTGCACGAGGGGGTCAGCGCCGGGGTGGACCTGAGCGCGGCCAGCCTGTCCCAACTGGACGAGATGATCGAGGCGAGCCGGCTCGCCGGGCGCCCCGTCCGCCTGCACCTGAAGATTGACACCGGGTTGTCCCGGGGCGGGGCGACCGTCGCCGACTGGCCGGCGCTGCTGGACGCCGCCGCCAAGGCGCAGGCCGACGGCCTGGTCGAGGTGGTCGGCGTGTGGAGTCACTTCGTGTACGCGGACCTGCCCGGCCACCCCACCATCGACCGTCAACTGGCCGTCTTTCACGAGGGCCTGGCCATGGTCGAGCGGGCCGGGCTGCGACCGCGCTGGCGGCACCTCGCCAACTCGGCGGCCACCCTGACCCGCCCGGACACCCACTTCGACCTGGTCCGCCCCGGTCTGGCCATCTACGGGCTCTCCCCGGTGGCCGGCGAGACGTACGGTCTGCGACCGGCGATGACCGCGCGCGCCCGGGTGATGCTCACCAAGCGGGTTCCCGCCGGCACCGGGGTCTCCTACGGGCACACCTACACCACGAAAGCCGACGCGAATCTCGCCGTGGTCCCGCTCGGGTACGCCGACGGGGTTCCCCGGCACGCCTCCAACACCGGTCCGGTGCAGCTCGGTGGCGTCCGGCGGACGATCTCGGGGCGGGTCTGCATGGACCAGTTCGTGCTCGACTGCGGTGACGACCCGGTGGCGGACGGCGACGTCGCGACGCTCTTCGGCAGCGGCGCGGACGGCGAGCCGACAGCCGACGACTGGGCCGAGGCCGCCGGCACAATCAACTACGAGATCGTGACCCGGTTCGGGAGCACCCGGGTGCCGCGGGTCTACGACGGCGTGACGCCGTGAGCTACCGCATTCCGCGTCCGCGAACCGCGGTGGGCCGGGTCGCGGGGATCGTCGGCGCCGCGGTGGGCGTTGCCGCCGCGGGCCTGGCGGCCGGGGTCGCGACCGAGCGCACCCTGGTCCGCCGGCTCAAGGCCGACCCGGCCGACCGCTACGCGCACGAGATGTTCGGCGAGCAACGGTACGACGAGGCGTTCCGCCTGGAGTTGCCGGACGGCACGGACATCCACGTCGAGGTGGTCGAGCCGACCAGGCCGGTGCCGGGGCATCCCACGGTGGTGCTGGTGCACGGCTTCTGCCTGGACATGGGGACGTTCCACTTCCAGCGCAAGATGCTCGCCGCCCGCGGTGACTACCGCGTCGTCGCGTACGACCAGCCCGGTCACGGTCGGTCCGGCCGGCTGGAGACCGGCGAGTACGACCTCGCGGTGCTCGGCCGGACGCTGCGCCAGGTGATCGACCGCACCGCCCCGGACGGGCCACTGGTGCTGGTCGGCCACTCGATGGGCGGCATGACCATCATGGCGTTCGCCGAGCTGTTTCCGGAGCTGTTCGGTGACCGGGTGGTGGGCACCGTCCTGATGGCCACCTCGGGCGGGCTCGTCGCGGAGACCAAGCTGGTCGCGCCCGCGCTGCTCGGCCGGGTCGGCGGCCCGGTGCTCTACATGGTCAGCAACGCCACCCGCTACGGCGGGCCGGTGATCGACAAGGCCCGCAAGTCGACGTCGAACGTGGCCTGGCTGCTGACCCGCAAGTACGGCTTCGGCACCCGCAAGCCCAGCCCCACGCTGGTCTCCTACGTGGAGATGATGAACTCCCGGACGTCGGCCGACACGGTGACCCGCTATCTGCGGACCCTGGCCACCCACTCGCGCTTCCCGGCCCTCGCGGCGTTGGCCGCGACGCCGGTGCTGGTGGTGGTCGGCGACAAGGACATGATCACCCCGGTGGTCCACTCCGAGGAGATCGTCCGGCGGCTGCCACACGCCGAGTTCGTCAAGATCAAGGACAGCGGTCACGTGGTGATGTTGGAGCATGCTGACGAGGTCAACGCCGCGCTCGCGCGGTTCCTCGAATCACCTGGAAAGTCGGAGGAACGGTGAGTCACGTCGTCAAGCTGCCGACCGTCGAGGACACCCGGGAGTTCGGCCGGCGCCTGGCCGGGCTGCTGCGGGCCGGTGACCTGGTGCTGTTGACCGGTCCGCTGGGTGCCGGTAAGACCGCGCTGACGCAGGGTGTCGGCGCCGGGCTCGGTGTGGTCGGCGACATCACCTCGCCGACCTTCGTGATCGCCCGGGTGCACCGGCCCGATCCGGCCCGAGGTGGCCGGGTCGCTCTGGTGCACGCCGACGCCTACCGGTTGGGTGACGCCACCGATCCGCGCGCCGAGATCGACGACCTGGACCTCGACGCCTCGGTGGACGACTCGGTGACGGTGGTGGAGTGGGGCGAGGGACTGGTGGAGCAGTTGGTCGACACGCACCTACGGGTCCGCATCGACCGCCGCGACGACGACACCCGGATCGTCGAGCTGGACCCGATCGGTGGCGACTGGGCCCGGCGCCTCGCCGACCTGGGTTAGGCCGGCTGCTGTCGTACCGGATGCCTAGAGTGCGGGGGACCGACCCGAGCTGTGAGAGGTTCCTGATGCCCGACGATGCCCCCGCCCTTGACCTGCTGGCCCTGTTGCCGGAGCAGTGGCGTGCCGTGCTCACCCCGCACCTGGACGCGGCCCGCACCGCCGCGTTGGCCGAGTTCGTCGCCCGGGAATACGCGACGCAGACCGTCTTTCCCCCTATCGAGGACCTTTTCTCGGCATACCGGCTCTGCCCGCCGCAGGGCACCCGGGTGCTGATCCTCGGGCAGGACCCTTACCACCGGGCCGGGCAGGCACACGGGTTGAGCTTCAGCGTCCGGGACGGGGTGACGGTGCCCCCGTCGTTGCGCAACGTCTTCAAGGAGTTGGGCGAGGACGTCGGCGTCCCCAAGCCGCGCAGCGGCAACCTCGACGGGTGGGCCGCCCAGGGTGTGCTGCTGCTCAACGCGGTGCTGACCGTCCGCCAGGCCACCCCGGGCTCGCACGCCAACGCCGGCTGGGAGGAGTTCACCGACGCGACCATCCGGGCGCTGGACGCCTCGCCGGACCGGGTGGTCTTCCTGCTCTGGGGTGGTTACGCCCGCAAGAAGGCGGCGCTGGTCACCAATCCGCAGCACGTGGTGCTGGAGGCCGGCCACCCCAGCCCGATGAACCCGCGTGGCTTCCTCGGCAGCCGTCCGTTCAGCGCGGCCAACAAGGCGCTCGCCGACGCCGGCCTGCCCACCATCGACTGGGAGCGCACCGCCGGCTGAGCTGGCACCGGGTCGCGCACAGCCCGCAGGTCGGCCGGCGGTTGGTTCAGCCGCCGCCGGCCGATTGCCGGTCCCGGTAACGGCGTAGCAGATCGGCGGCGCGCGGCTCGGTCAGCTCCAGCTCGACAAGCGGCACCACCTGGTAACTCCGGCCGCCGTGGCGCACCTCGATCGTCTCGGGGAGCTCGTCGCACATCGTGGCCCTGATCTCCCCGTACCGGGTCGACCAGCGGTGTTCGCCGGGCTCCTCGGGCTCCAACCACACCCCGCCGAACTCGCCCCAGCGAGCGTTCCAGCGCTGGCCGTAGTTCCTCTCCAGCCAGCGGGTCAACACCTTCGAGTCCTGCCATCGCACGGCGATCTCCAGCGCCTCCACCGGCACCGGCGCGCCCTGCAACAGCGCGGCCGTACTCCCGGTGAGCACCTGGGGTAGATCGCTGAGCCGGTCCAGCAACCGATCCAGGTCCAGCTCGTCGATCCGCTCAGCGATCGGCCGAGCAGCCAGGGCGTCCATCCGGGCGTCAAGGTGCGCGTCCAGCGGCTCCACCCCGACGGTCAGCTGCACATCCATCGCAGCGAGCATCCGTTCCAGCACCGGGATGGTCGGCGCACGCTCGCCACGTTCGATCCTGGCCACCGCAGCCTGGCTGACCCCGGCCAGCGCGGCCAACTGACGCTGGCTCAGCTCGCGCAGGTGTCGTTGCTGCCGCACGGTAGCGCCGAGAAGGGTGACGAGGCGAGTGGATGGCATCCCGGCATGGTGGACCAAGGCCGAATGCCGGCGATACCTCTGCGGCATATTGACGACTCGCCGCTGATCCGGCCGAGGACCGCCCCGGTCGATGGCCTGGCGGCGGGCCTCATCCCAGTGAGCGTGATGCCTGTGAGTCATCCTGATGACTCACAGGCATCACGCTCAAAAGGAGATGTGGCGTCGTCCCTCCCGGCCGATTCGTTCCCCGGCCGATTCGTTCCCCGGCGGCTTCGCCGCCCGGCGGGGCTTCGGCGGGGCTTCGGGGTGGCTGCGGGGTGCGGGTGGGCCGGGCGTCCCGAGGACCGGGCCGGTCCGGGCGGGTCTGGGGCGGTGGTGGGGCGGGGCGTGACCGGGGGCGGTGGCGGGGCGGCTAGGCTGGCTTACCGTGCTCGTACTCGTGGTGGACAGCTCGACCCCCGCGGTGACCGCGGCGCTGGTGGAGGTCTCGGCGGATGGCGTGGCGTCGCGGGCGTACCGGTGCACGGTCGACGCCCGCGCGCACGGCGAACTGCTCGCGCCCCAGGTGGACGCGGTCCTCGCCGATGTCGACGCGCGCCCGCGTGACCTGGCCGCCATCGTTGCCGGGCTCGGCCCGGGGCCGTTCACCGGGTTGCGGGTCGGCCTCGTCACGGCCGCGACGATGGGCCAGGTGCTCGGTATCCCCACGTACGGCGTGTGCTCGCTCGACGGCATCGGCTACCCGGCGGCGTCCGGTGAGCCGGTGTTGGCCGCCAGCGACGCCCGGCGCAAGGAGCTGTACTGGGCCGTCTACGACGGTGCCGGGGAGCGGATCGTCGGCCCCGAGGTGTCCACGCCGGCGGTCGCTGCCGCGCGCGCCCGGGAGTTGGGCGCGACGATCGCGGTGGGCGATGGGGCGCACCGGTACGCCGAGGCCCTGGAGCTGCCCGTACGGGTCGAGCCGCGGTACCCGGACGCCACCGTGTTGGCGCTGCTCGCCGCCGAACGGATCCGGGCGGGTGCCGCCAGTGAGCGGCTCACCCCGCTCTACCTGCGCCGGCCCGACGCGGTGGCGGCGACCGGCCGCAAACCGGTCCTGCCATGACGGCGGTACGACTCGAACCGTTCCGCTGGTGGCACATCGACGACGTGCTGCCGATTGAGGCTGACCTCTTCGGCGCCGAGCAGTGGTCGCCGGCCATGTTCTGGAACGAGTTGGCAAACGGGCACCACTACCGGGTCGCCGTCGACGGGGACGGCGCGGTGCTCGGTTACGCCGGGCTCGCCGGTGTTCCGCCGGGCGAGGTGTGGGTCCAGAACATCGCCGTCCGCCGGGACGCCCAGCGGCGCGGTGTGGGCCGTGCCCTGCTGGAGGAACTGCTCGCCGAGGCGGCCCGACGCGACGCCCGCAGCACCCTGTTGGAGGTCGCCGTGGACAACGCCGCGGCCCAGCGGCTCTACGCGACGTACGGGTTCGAGCCGGTCGGGGTGCGGCGCGGCTACTACCAACCGAGCAACACCGACGCGCTGGTGATGCGGCGCGACGCCGAGCCGACCGGGGACGGACCACACCACAATGGCTGACGAACCGCTGATCCTGGGGATCGAGACCTCCTGCGACGAGACCGGCGTCGGCATCGTGCGGGGGCACACCCTGCTGGCCGACGCGCTCGCCTCCAGCGTCGAGGAGCACGCCCGGTTCGGGGGTGTGGTGCCCGAGGTGGCCAGTCGGGCACACCTGGAGGCCATCGTGCCGACCATGGACCGGGCCCTGACCGAGGCCGGCGTCACCCTTGCCGACATCGACGCGATCGCGGTCACCTCCGGGCCGGGGCTGGCCGGCGCGCTGCTTGTCGGTGTCGCCGCCGCGAAGGGGTACGCGCTCGCCGCCGAGAAGCCCGTGTACGGCGTGAACCATCTTGCCGCCCACGTCGCGGTGGACACCCTCGAGCACGGTCCGCTGCCCGAACCCGCCATCGCGCTACTGGTGTCTGGGGGACACTCGTCCCTGCTGCTCGTCGACGACCTGGCCCGGGGTGTCACCCCGCTGGGCGCCACCATCGACGACGCGGCCGGCGAGGCGTTCGACAAGGTCGCCCGACTGCTCGGGCTGCCGTTTCCGGGCGGCCCGCCGATCGACCGGGAGGCGCGGGCCGGTGACGCCGCCGCGATCGCGTTCCCGCGCGGCCTGACCGCCGCGAAGGACCTCGCCGCCCACCGGTACGACTTCTCGTTCTCCGGCCTGAAGACCGCGGTGGCCCGGTGGGTCGAGGCGCGGGAGCGAGCCGGTGAGCCGGTGCCGGTGGCGGACGTGTCCGCGTCCTTCCAGGAGGCGGTCTGCGACGTCCTGACCATCAAGGCGCTCGCCGCCTGCCGCGCGCAGGGCATCGACACGCTGGTGATCGGCGGGGGAGTGGCGGCCAATTCGCGGCTGCGGGCGATGGCCGAGCAGCGAGCCGAGAAGTACGGCATCCAGGTCCGGGTGCCCCGGCCGAAGCTGTGCACCGACAACGGGGCGATGGTGGCGGCGCTCGGGTCGCACCTGGTCGCCGCCGGGGTCGCGCCCAGCCGACTTGATCTGCCGGCCGACTCGGCACTGCCGTTGACCACGGTCAGCGTGTGACGGGAGCGCCGGACATGATCGTACGAATGTGGGAGGCACGCGCCGAGGCGTACGGCGTCGCCGACCTGATCACCTGGGTGTGCGAGACCGCCCTGCCCGAGTTGGAGCACGACCCGCTCCACGTCTCCAGCGAGGTCTTCTCCTCCACCGACCACCGGGTGGTGGTCATCTCCAAGTGGCGCAGCACCCCGCGCCCGCTGCCCGATCCGCCCGCCCTGCTGGTGGCCCGCGCTCCGCACTCCTGGGACTTCACCCAGGTCGACCGCTGACGCGAGCCACCAACGAGCGGTGCTCAGCTGCGGCGCAGCATCCGGTACGTGGCGATTCCGCCGGTGCCCAGCGCGGCGAGGAAGACCAGCCAGACGACGGTGCTGCTGACCCCGACCTGCGGACCGGCGTTCGCGGCGGCGGCAGCCAACAGGCCGTCCTCACCGGGGGCGGGCAGCGCGGCCGGCGGCAGCTCCGGCCAGCGGACCAGCCCGGTGCTCTCCAGCATCTGCATGTGGTGCATGACGAAGCCGTTGGCGTCGTCGCAGAGCTTACGGACGGTGGCGTCCCGGGTGCTGGCGCGGACCGCGCCGATCACCGGAAAGATCTTGCCGTGGGCGACCCGGAGCCGGGTGACGAAGATCTGGTCGAAGCGGGCGCCGGAGGCCTTCTGCATCTCGGCCAGCCAGCCCTTCTGCTCGGCTGTCGGCTCGCTGGGGATGCTCGCGCCCAACTTGTTCGCCGCGTCCACCGTGAGCTGGTCGAGCCGCTGGTGTTCGCTGGCGATGCCGGCGCCGATCTCCCGGACCTTTGCCGACTGGCCCTTCTCGGCGGCCATCTGGCCGGCGGGCATCTCCCACAGCCCGGCCAACCGGACCCCGTTGAGCAGCGTCATGTCGGCGGCGTTGAGCTGCTGACCACCGGCGGGCGCGGCAATGGCCACGCCGGGCAGGACACCGACCGCCGCGACGATCGCGATGAGCAGCAGCGCCGCTCGGTGGGTCCGGTTGCCCAGTCGGCGATGGGCGGATCTCAGCGGTGCCATGTCTGTGGAGCCTCCTCGGTCCGGACCGAACGCGTCTGGACCGGGCAGCCAGATCCTGCCGGCTGCCCGTCCGACCACTGGTACGGACTGATCGCGCGATCAGTTCATCGGAGGGCGAGGCGGATCAGCGGGGGAGCGGGTCAGGCGGAGCCGCGGGTGACGGCGAGGAAGCCGCCGAGCAGCAGCAGGGTGAGAGCGGCGGCGGCGAAGAGCATCAGCAGCTCCCGGCGCCCCTGCCCGACGGGTTCGCTGTCGACTGTCGGGTCGGGCAGGACCGGCAGGTCGCGGGTCAGGGCGGCCAGGTCACCGAGGGTGCGCGCCGTCCACACCGCACCGGCCCGATCGGAGAACTCGTCGAGGGTCAGCCGGCCCGCGGCGGTGTGCCGGTGCAGCTCGGCGAGCACCCGGTTGCGGTCGTCGTCGGAAGCGCGCAGCTCGACATCCACGCTGGACAGCGTACGCGGATCAGCCCACGTCGAGGGGATCGGCGAGGAGTCGTTCGAAGGCCAACTCGGCGGCCCCGATCAGGGGGGCGTCCTCGCCCAACTTCGGCGTACGCAACCGGACGTGCTCCAGGCAGGCGGCGAGCGCATTGGAGTTGAGCCGGCTGCGAACCTGGGCCGCCGACGCGAGGTAGAGGTCGCGCATGGTGCCGCCGAAGATGACCATCTCCGGGTTGAAGACGTTCACCAGGTTGGCCAGCCCGAAGCCGAGCCAGTCACCGGCCTGGCGGACCGCGGTCTGGGCGCGGGCGTCACCGCGGTCGGCGGCGTCGAAGACGGCCAGCAGCGCGTCGTGACCTCGCGCGTCGGAGCGTCCGGCGGCGCGGAGCAGACCGTGCTCGCCGATCTCGGTTTCCCAGCAGCCCCGGGAGCCACACTCACAGGGCCTGCCGTCGAGGACCACCTTCATGTGGCCGACCTCGCCGCCGTACCCACCGTGCCCGGTCAGCCGCCGGCCACCGGCGATGATGCCGGCGCCCACGCCGACGTCGCCGTACAGATAGAGGACGTTGTCGCAGCCGGCCGCCACCCCGCGCGCGTGCTCGGCGAACGCCGCGACGTCGGCCACGTTGCCCACCGTGACCGGCACCTCGATGCCCAGCTCGGCGGCGAGGGCCGCGCCGATCGGCTCGTCCACCCAGCCGGTGGTCGGGCCGAGCCGCACCAGGCCGTCGTTGCGGCGGACCATGCCGCAGACCGCGACGCCGGCACCGACGCAGATCGCGTCGCGCGGCACCGTCTGCTGCATCTCCTTGAGCGCGCCGGCCAGCAGCGGCGCGGCCTCCGCGGCCAGCAGGCCGCGGGGCCGGTCCAGCTCCCGGCGATCCAGGACCGCGCCACCCAGCCCGATCCGGGCCGCGCGCAACCGGTCCACCTCCACGGAGTACGCGTACGCGTACACCCGGGCCGACGCGGGCCGGACGACAAGTGACGGTCGGCCGGCCCGGCCGGTTTCCTTTGGCGCTCCCTCGCTGACCAGTCCCACTGCGGACAGGTCGGCGGTGAGCGCGCCGATGGTGCTGCGGTTGAGGCCCAGCGTGGTGGTCAGTTCGGCGCGCGTCGTCGGCCCGTGGACGTGTACGTGTCGCAGCAGGGCCCCGAGGTTCTGCCGTCGCACGTCGTCCTGACTCGGTCCTGGGCGCATCGTGGTGCTACCTCCCGCGCGGTCAGCGGGTGCCGGTGGCTGCCGCGCGGCGGCGGGAGAGCGCATCGACGCTGGCGGCGAGGAGCAGCACGACGCCGGTGACCACGTACTTGACTCCCGCGCTGTAACCCATCAGGCCCATTCCGTTTTCGATCACCGCGACCACCGCGCCGCCGAGTACGGCGTCGAGGACGCGGCCCTTGCCACCGAAGAGGCTGGTGCCTCCGATCACCGCCGCGCCGACCGCGTAGAGCAGTACGTTACTGCCCCCGGTGTTCGGGTCGACGGAGTTGGCCCGGCTGGCCGCCACGATGCCACCGATGGCGGCCATGGAGGAGCAGATCACGAAGACGGAGATCCGGATCCGGTCGACGCCGATACCGGCCCGGCGAGCCGCTTCCCGGTTGCCGCCCACGGCGTAGATGTGCCGGCCGTAGCTGGTGCGTTGGAGCACGAAGGTCCAGATGACCAGCAGCACCGCGATGATCGGCACCACGATCGGCACACCCTTGAGCGAGACGATCAGCACGTTGCGGCTGCGCTCCAGGTTGAGCACGTACACGGCCGTGCCGAGGATGAGGGCGAGCCCGCCGATCCGCAACGCCACCACCGCGATCGGGTCGGTGATCAGACCACGGGCCGCCCGGTTGCGGTAACGCAGCAGTTGCACCGCCGCGTAGCCGACGACCGCGAGAGCGGTGAGCGCCCAGCCCAGCGCGGGAGCGAGGTTGCGGTTGGCGATGGCGACCAGCACCTCGTCGCGGACGGAGATGTTGGTGCCCTCCTGCACGAGCAGCAGCACGACACCCTGGAAGGCGAGGAAGCCGGCGAGAGTGACCACGAAGGACGGAATGCCGATCTTCGCGACCAGCATCCCGAGCGTGGTGCCGATGACCACGCCGGTGGCGACCGCGGCGAGCACGGCGACCCACCAGGGGTAGCCGAGCACGGTGACCACGTTGGCCAGTACCGCCGCGCAGACGCCGCTGGCGAAGCCGGCGGAGAGGTCGATCTCGCCGAGCAGCAGCACGAAGACCAGGCCCATCGCGATGAGCGTGACCGCCGCGCCCTGGGTGAAGAGGTTGGCGAAGTTGCCTGCCGACAGGAACGACGACGGCCGCATGACCGCGAAGACGGTGCAGAGCACGATCAGGCCGAGCACGGCTGGTAGCGCGCCGACGTCGCCACCGCGTACCCGGCTCACGTAGTTGCGGACGTGGCTCCCGACGGTCGGCGGCGGTGTGACGGCCGCCGGGCCGTCCTTGCGCACGGCGGTGGTGGTCATCGGACGCCTCCTGAGATCGAGTCGGCCGGCTGCGGGCCGTCGCCGTTGCCGCCCGGGTCGGTGGCGAGGCCGAGGCCGCCCGAGCGCCCGGCGGTGATCAGCTCAACCACCTGGGCGTGAGTGATGTCGGTGGTCTTCACCTGGGCGACCATCTGGCCGAGGTACAGCGCGGCGATCCGGTCGGAGACGGCGAAGACGTCGTTCATGTTGTGCGAGATGAGCACCACGGCCAGGCCGTTGTCGGCGAGGCGACGGACCAGTTCGAGCACCTGGGCGGTCTGTGCGACGCCGAGCGCGGCGGTCGGCTCGTCCAGGATGACGAGCCTGCTGTTCCACAGCACCGCCTTGGCGATGGCCACGGTCTGGCGCTGACCGCCGGAGAGGCTGGAGACGTGCTGGCGAAGCGAGGTGACGGTGCGGATGGAGAGCCCCGCCAGGGTCTCGGCGGCGAGCTGTTCCATCGTCGGCTCGTCCAGGACGATGCCGCTGCGCCGCTCGCGGCCGAGGAACATGTTCTGCACGATGTCCAGGTTGTCGCAGAGCGCGAGGTCCTGGTATACGACCTCGATGCCGAGCGTGGCGGCGTCGCGGGGACTGCCGATGTGCACCTGTGCGCCGTTGAACAGGACCTCACCGGCGTCGGTGGGGTAGATGCCGCTGATGCACTTCACCAGGGTCGACTTGCCGGCGCCGTTGTCGCCGACAAGTGCTGTCACTTCGCCCGGGTGGACGCTCAGGGCGACGTCGCGGAGCACCTGGACGGGACCGAAGCTCTTGTCGATCCCGCGGAGTTCCAGCAGGGGAATCGCGGACACGGGTTCTCCTTCTTAAGGGAGGGTCGGGGCCCGTCCGGCGGGCGCCGCCCGGCACGGGAGGGTGCTCCCGTGCCGGGCGGCGATGGTCGTCCCGGCGGGTACTGCGGCGTCGGTCAGCTGATGCCGGCTTCGGTGCAGAACTTGGCGTACGCCGCGGTGCAGACCTGCTCCTTGGTCGCGTAGCCGTCGGCGATGACGTCCTTGACGTTGTCCTTGTAGATGGCCTTCGGGGTGAGCAGCACCGAGGGGACGTCGCGGTCACCGTCCTTCACCGACTGGCCGGTGTCCTTCTTCTCGCCCTTGGCCAGCGCGATGGCCAGGTCCGCGGCGGCCTTGGCCTCTTCCCGGACCGCCTTGTAGACGGTCATGCACTGGTCACCGGCGAGGATGTTCTGCAGGCCCTCCACGCTGGCGTCCTGCCCGGTCACCGGCACCTTACCGTTGATCTTGTTCTTCTTCAGGATCGAGATGGCGGCGTTGCCGAGAGTGTCGTTGGCGGCCAGCACACCGTCGATCTTGCCCTTGGTCGCGGTGAGCTGCTGCTCGAAGATGGTCGCGGCGGTGGGGCCGTCCCAGCCGGGCACGGCGTCGTCCGGACCCTTGGTGTATTCCTTGGACTCGAACTTCGGCTTGAGCACCGAGTCGTAGCCGGCCTTGAACAGGGTGGCGTTGTTGTCGGTAGGCGAGCCGTTCAGGTACGACACGACAGGGTTCTTGACGCCCTTCTCGGTCAGGCACTTCGACAGGCCCTCACCCTGGAGCTTGCCGACGACCTCGTTGTCGAAGCTGACGTAGTACTGGGCGGAGCCGCCCAGGGTGAGCCGGTCGTAGTCGATGGTGGCGACGCCCTGCGACTTGGCCTTGTCGAGCACTGCCTTGCCGGTGCCGGAGTCCAGGTTGACGATCATCAGGGCGGTGACGCCGCCGGTGATCATCTGGTCGGCGATGGTCTGGAAGGCGGCCTTGTCGTTCTGGGCGTTCTGAATGTCGGACTGGACGCCGGCGGCCTTGAACGCCTCCTCCAGGAAGCGACGGTCCGCCGTCTCCCAGCGGGGGGAGGACTTGCTGTCCGGAAGGATCACGCCGATCTTGGGAGTCTTTTTGGAGTCGGCCGAGCCGGTGCCGGAGTCGTCGCTGCAGGCGGTCAAGCCGCCGGTCGTGAGCAGGCCCACGGCGGCGATGGTGAGGATCCCCTTACGCATGTGCAGGGTCCTTTCGGGGGTGGGGGAGGTGTTGTTTTTGTTGTGTCCGGCAACGTATTGCGCGTCACACCGCCTCCACAAGACCGCGCAGGTACCCAGTTTGTTGGCAGCGATAACAATTCAGCAACGCGACTGTTACTCCACGGGCATCCCGCGGTGGAGTCGACGTAACGAGAGTCGTCAGCGGGTCTGCAACGGCGCGGTGCGGGCGTCGGTGAGCGCCACCAGATCCGGCGCGGCCAGTTCGAGTTGCAGGCCGCGCCGACCAGCCGAGACGTAGATCGTCGGAAGGTCCAACGCGGATTCGTCGAGCACGGTGGGCAGTCGCTTGCGCTGCCCGAGCGGGCTGATCCCACCGCGTACGTAGCCGGTGGCCCGCTCGGCGACCGCCCGGTCGGCAAGCGCCGCCCGCTTGCCACCGACCGCCGCCGCGAGCGCCTTGAGATCCAACTCGCCGGTGACCGGAACGACCGCCACGGTGAGCGCGCCGTCGACCTCGGTCACCAACGACTTGAAGACCCGCTCCGGTGCCACGCCCAGCGCCGCCGCCACGAGCACGCCGTAGTTGGGGGCGTCCGGCGACACCCGGTAGGGGTGGGTGCGATGCGCGACCCCGCGCCTGACCAACAGTGCCGTCGCCGGCGTGCCCTGTCCCGCCACACCGACGACGCTAGGGCTTGACACAGGCCCTAGTCCACCGGCCGACCGATCAGCACGGTCGGTGCACCGGCGACCCGGGTGAGCACCAGGCTCGCCGCGACATCGCCGGTCAGCCGCAGATCCCGCCGGAGTTGCTCCGGGGTGAGCGCCGAACCCCGCTTGAGGATCTCCACCCGACCCACCCGGCGCTCGCGCAGCAGTGCCCGCAGCCGCTTGAGCGAGAACGGCAGCACGTCGGTGATCTCCAGGCAGCGCGCATACGGGGTGCGGGTCGGGCGGTCGGCGTAGAGGTAGGCGATGCTCGGGTCGCCGAGCGTGGCGTCCAGTTCGCCGGCCAGTTCGGCGACGAGGTGCGCGCGGACCACCGCCGGGTCCGGGTCGTACAGGAAGCGCCGGGGCGGCCCGACCGGCGCCTCGTCGGCACCCGAGCCGGTCAGCTGGTGGCGGCGAGCCTCGACGCCCTGCTGCCGGTAGAGCGTGGCGCGGCGGGGCACCTCCGCCAGCTCACCGCACCAGAGCGCGGCCTCGACCAGGTCGCCGTCCACGCCGACCCACTCCGCCTCCGCCCCGGCCGGGATGAGCGCGTGGTCCAGCCCCGGCGCCACCTTGACCACGGTGCGCGGCACCCGCTCGGCCAGCCCGGTCACGAAATCCCAGGGTGGCGAGTAGGCGCGCGGGTCGAAGATCCGTCGTCCGGTGCCGCTGGTGCGGCGGGCCGGGTCGCAGAAGACCGCGTCGACGCGGGAGACGTCGAACGCGGTGGCGTCACCGCACTCGACGGTGAACAGCTCGTCCAGCCCGGCCGCCGCGGCATTGGCGGCGGCCATTGCGGCGGTCACCGAGTCGGCCTCCACGCCGTACACCCGGATGCCGGCGCGGGCGGCGGCCAACGCGTCCGCGCCGAGGCCGCAGCCCAGGTCGGCCAGGGTACGGACGCCGGCCGCGTGTAGCCGGGCGGCCCGGCGGTCGGCGACCACCCGGCGGGTGGCCTGCTCCAGCCCGGGTCGGGTGAGGAACATCCCGGCGGCGGCCGGACCGAACTTGCCGACCGCCCGGTGACGCAGCTCGGCCTGGGTGAGCGCCGCCGCGGCCAGCGTCGGCGGCACCCCGGCCGCGCGCAGCGCCGACGCCGCGGCCAGCGAATCACCGCCGGCCAGTCCGGCCGCCGCCGTGAGCGCGGCCGACCCCTCGGGGGTACGCAGCGTCGCCAGCTGATCGAGATCCACCCAACCATTGTCCCGGCCCGGCCGGGCTGTTCGGACAGTGGTGTCAGCTGGCCGGCTCGGCGCGGCGGCTCCACCGACGGGTGCCGGCCGGCGGGGCTCGGCTGGTGGGGTCAGTCGGTGGGCGTGGCGCCGGCGAGTGCCCGCTCGCCGGGGTGAAACTGTGGCGACACGGAGAGCGGCTCGTTGGCACTCTCCTTGACGGAGTGCTAGCTACGGAATAACCTGCGATTAGCACTCTCGCCCTGAGGGTGCCAGCTTCCGGGTCTCCGACCCGGGTGCGCACGCCAGGCGGACCGGCACCCGCGACGACGGCCCCGCCCGGTGGCATGAGGCAGATTGACGCTGGTCAGCCACGTTGACCAGCAACGAAACCAGTACCCCAGGAGGGTATGCCCGTGACTACTGCGACCAAGGTTGCGATCAAGCCGCTCGAGGACCGCATCGTGGTCCAGGCGAACGAGGCTGAGACCACCACGGCGTCGGGCATCGTGATCCCCGACACCGCCAAGGAGAAGCCGCAGGAGGGCACTGTCCTCGCTGTCGGCCCGGGCCGCGTCGACGACAACGGCAACCGGGTTCCGGTTGACGTGCAGGTCGGCGACACCGTCCTTTACTCGAAGTACGGCGGCACCGAGGTCAAGTACGCCGGCGAGGAGTACCTGGTGCTCTCTGCCCGCGACGTCCTCGCGGTCATCGAGAAGTAAGCAACCGATCAGTGCCACTGCCCCGGTCCGGCTCGCCGGGCCGGGGCAGTGGCGCTTCGAAGGGACATATATGGCGAAGATCCTGAGCTTTTCGGACGACGCCCGACACCTGCTGGAGCACGGTGTCAACGCCCTCGCGGACGTGGTCAAGGTCACCCTCGGCCCGCGCGGGCGCAACGTCGTCCTGGACAAGAAATTCGGTGCGCCGACGATCACCAACGATGGTGTGACCATCGCCAAGGAGATCGAGCTCACCAACCCGTACGAGAACCTTGGCGCGCAGCTGGTCAAGGAGGTGGCGACCAAGACCAACGACGTCGCCGGTGACGGCACCACCACCGCGACCGTGCTCGCCCAGGCGATGGTTCGCGAGGGTCTGCGCAACGTGACCGCCGGTACCAACCCGGCCGGCCTCAAGCGGGGCATCGACGTGGCGGCCGCCAAGGTCTCCGAGGCGCTGCTCGGCCGTGCCGCGGAGGTCACCAGCAAGGAGTCGATCGCGAACGTGGCGACGATCTCCGCGCAGGACGCCACGATCGGCGACCTGATCGCCGAGGCGATGGAGCGGGTCGGCCGTGACGGTGTCATCACCGTCGAGGAAGGCTCCACGCTCACCACCGAGCTGGACGTGACCGAGGGTCTCCAGTTCGACAAGGGCTTCATCTCGCCGAACTTCGTCACCGACCTGGAGAGCCAGGAGTCCGTCCTCGAGGACGCGTACATCCTGGTCACCACCCAGAAGATCTCGGCGATCGAGGAGCTGCTGCCGCTGCTGGAGAAGGTCCTGCAGAACAGCAAGCCCCTGCTGATCATCGCCGAGGACGTGGACGGCCAGGCGCTCTCCACCCTGGTGGTCAACTCGCTGCGCAAGACCCTCAAGGTCTGCGCGGTCAAGGCCCCGGGCTTCGGTGACCGGCGCAAGGCAATGCTCCAGGACATCGCGATCTCCACGGGCGCCGAGCTGGTCGCCCCGGAGCTGGGCTACAAGATCGACCAGGTCGGCCTGGAGGTGCTCGGCACCGCTCGGCGCGTCGTGGTCGACAAGGAGAACACCACGATCGTCGACGGCGGTGGCCAGAAGGCCGACGTCGCCGACCGGGTTTCCCAGATCCGCAAGGAGATCGAGGCCTCCGACTCCGACTGGGACCGGGAGAAGCTGGCCGAGCGGCTGGCCAAGCTCTCCGGTGGCATCGCCGTCATCAAGGCTGGCGCGGCGACCGAGGTCGAGATGAAGGAGCGCAAGCACCGCATCGAGGACGCCATCGCGGCGACCAAGGCTGCGGTCGAGGAGGGCACCGTCCCCGGCGGCGGCGCCGCCCTGGTGCAGATCCGCTCGGTGCTCGACGACGACCTGGGCTTCACCGGTGACGAGAAGATCGGTGTCTCGGTCGTGCGCAAGGCGCTCGTCGAGCCGCTGCGCTGGATCGCCCAGAACGCCGGTCACGACGGTTACGTCGTGACGCAGAAGGTCGCCGACCTGGACTGGGGCAACGGCCTCGACGCCGCCAAGGGCGAGTACGTCGACCTGGTCAAGGCCGGCATTATCGACCCGGTGAAGGTGACCCGCAACGCGGTCACCAACGCCGCCTCGATCGCCGGTCTGCTGCTCACCACGGAGAGCCTCGTGGTGGAGAAGCCAGAGCGGGCCGAGCCGGCCGCCGCCGGCGGCGGCCACGGCCACGGCCACCAGCACGGCCCGGGCTTCTGAGCCGGTAGCGACACCTGTCGCGGGGCGCACCGTCGTACGACGGTGCGCCCCGTTCGTCTGCTCAGGTCATTACCGAACGCTGACGTTGTTGGCTACCGGGCCGGATGATCACGCACACTGGGCCGATGAGCACCACGTCGCGGCGGTACGCCGCGCTGGCCGGAGTAACCGCCGCCGCCGTCGCGATCGGAATCGCCGAACCGGTGGCAGTGCTGACCGGCCCCCGGTCGGCACCCCTGGTCGCGGTCGGCGGGGTGGTCGTCGACGCCGTTCCCGAGTCGCTGAAGCAACTCGCCATCGACCTCTTCGGCACCGCCGACAAGATCGCACTCCTGGTCGGCACCGGCCTGCTGCTCGCAGCGTTCGCCGCACTGTTCGGCATGCTGGCGATCCGGCGGCTGGCACTCGGACTTGCCGGCATCGCCGCGTTCGGTGCCATCGGCGTGGCCGCCGCCGTGACCCGCTCCGGTGCCGACGCGGCCGATGCGCTGCCGTCGCTTGTCGGTGCCGGGCTCGGCGCCCTGGTGCTCTGGGTGTTCATCGCCGGCCCGTTCGAGCTGGACCCCTGGCCCTGGTCACCACCCACACCGACCGTGCCGTCGGTGCCGTCTGGGGGTCCGGCGCGGGGGTCGGGGACCGAGCCGTCCTCGGCGACGCCCGAGGGCCTGCCGGTGTCGCCTGCCGCGCCGGTGTCGCCTGCCGCGCCGGTGTCGCCTGGTGGTTCGCCGGTTGGTCCGGTGACGCCCGCCGCCCCGGTGCCTCCGGGCGGGCAATCCGCAGCGGCGAACGAGCCGGTCGGGCCTGCCGACGTCGACCCGGACTCGCGGCGACGGTTTCTCACCGGTAGCGGGGTGCTGCTCGGCACGGCCGTGGTGGCCGGTCTCGGTGGGCGCTGGCTTGCCGGCCGGCGCGGAGTGTCCGCCGCCCGGGAGGCGATCCGACTGCCCGCGCCCGTGGCCCCCGCACCGGCCGTGCCCGCCGGCGCGGACCTCGCACTGACACAACTCGCGCCGTACGTCACCTCGAACTTCGAGTTCTACCGGATCGACACCGCACTGGTGGTGCCCCAGGTGGACCCGGATACCTGGCGGCTGCGTATCCACGGGCGGGTTGGCACCGAGCGCACCTACAGCTACGCGGATCTGCTGGCCCGTCCACTGGTCGAGCGGTACGTCACGCTGGCCTGCGTCTCCAACGAGGTGGGCGGGGACCTGATCGGCAACGCCCGCTGGCTCGGCGTACCCCTTCGGGAGTTGCTGGACGAGGTCGACCCGGACGACGATGCCGACCAGGTCGTCGGCCGGTCGGTCGACGGCTGGACCTGCGGCACCCCCACCGCCGCGTTGCGCGACGGGCGGGACGCGCTGTTGGCGCTCGGCATGAACGGTGAGCCGCTGCCGGTCGAGCACGGCTTCCCGGTCCGGATGGTGGTGCCCGGCCTCTACGGTTACGTGTCAGCCTGCAAGTGGGTGACCGAGCTGGAACTGACCCGGTTCACCGACTTCGACGCGTACTGGGTGCCGCGCGGCTGGTCCGCCCAGGGGCCGATCAAGACCCAGTCGCGGATCGACGCGCCCCGGAGTCGTAACCGGCTGACCACCGGCCCGATCACCGTCGCCGGTGTGGCCTGGGCGCAGCACCGGGGCATCAGCCGAGTCGAGGTACGCGTCGACGGTGGCGACTGGCAGCAGGCGGAGTTGGCCCCGACCGTGTCGGTGGACACCTGGGTGCAGTGGTCCTGGCGTTGGGACGCCACGCCGGGCGAGCACCGGCTCCAGGTCCGTGCAACAGACGCGACAGGCGAAACCCAGACCGAGCGTACGCAGGGTGTCGTCCCGGACGGCGCCACCGGCTGGCACACCGTCACCGTCACCGTTCGCTGACCGGCAGCACCTGACTGTTGTGCCGTGGACGGCGACCGTCCACGGTCCACGACCGGCGTACGCATCCTGCCGTATCCCCGATGACGCCACCGGGCGGACGCGGACCGGACCGTGTCGGGACAGGGTGAGGCCATGACTGTTACCGCGCGAACGTTCGCCATCGCCGGCCTCGTCGTGGGTGCCACGGGCATCGGCGTGCTGTGGGCGGCCGGGGTCGAGTTCCCCATCGCCGTACCGCCCGGGATGATCATCCTGTTGGCCGGTGCCCTGTTCGTCGCGCTCGCTCCCTGGCGCTGGTCGCCTGTGGTGGGGGCGCTGTTGGGCCTGTTCGTGGCCGTCGGCTTCCTGATCAGCCCGACCGGGGTGGACAACCTGCTCGGGCGACACGGGGCCGACGTGGCGACCGGACAGGCAATCCAACTGGTCGGGGTGCTGACCGCGCTCGTCGCCGGGGCGCTCGCCACCCGCGCCGCCCGTCGGGTGCCGCAGCGTCACCGGTCCGAGCGGCTCGGGGTCCCTCGCTGAGGTCATCGGCGAGGAGATCCTTGAGCGGGGCATCGTGGGCGGGGCATCGTGGGCGGGTCGACGACCTTCGGCGTCACCGCTGCCCCCCGCTTGCCGGCGCCCTTGCCTGCGGCGAGATCTTGAACAGCTTCCGTTCTCGCGTAACTGTGCTGTCCAAGATCTCCGAGTATCCGCCCTCTGTCGGGGGTAGTCGCGCAGCGGGCAGCGCGTCGCGTCGTAACCCGCGATGCCGGCCAGAGCGCGTCGTAACCCGCGATGCCGGCCAGACCGGAACCCGCGATGCCGGCCAGAGCGCGTCGTAACCCGCGATGCCGGCCAGACCCGGAAACGCCGCTGGCCGGCACCCCGAGTTGCGGGGCGCCGGTCGGCGGTCGGTGTCGTGCGGGTGGTGCTGGTGCGGTGGTGCTGGTGTCAGCTGTTCCAGTGCTGGCTCACGAGGTCGGTGGCCTGCTGCTCCCACTGGGCGTAGGCGTCCGGGTAGGCCGACACCTGCACGGTCTGCGCGGCCTCGGTCAGCGGCATGTCCTGCCAGCCGTCGACCTGCTTGAGGCCCTTGAGGAACGCGGTGGTGGAGTAGGCGGGGTCGGTGATCTGCTCCGGCGTGCCCCAACCACTGGACGGGCGCTGCTGGAACAGGCCCAACGAGTCGTGGTCGTTCATGTCGCCGAGGTGGCCCAGGTTGTCCAGCTTCGACTCCTGCAGGCTCGTCGCGATCGAGATGACCGCGGCGCGCTCGGGCAGGCCGGCCTTCTTCGTGGCGGCGATGATCGCCTTGACGTTGGCGGTCTTCTCGTCGTTGAGGTCGATGTGCGACTGGTCGCCCTGCGGCTTCGGCGCAGCGGTCTGCACCGCTACCGCGACGGGCTTGCCCTCGACCGGGGTGGCGGCGTGGGCGGCGATCGGACCGGCGAACACACCACCGGCGAAGGCGAGACCAGCAACGGACAGCACGCTATTACGCATGATCGTGTTCATGGGGGTAGCTCCTTCGGGGGTAGAACACCCAACCACCAAGGGGGGACACGGCGGCAGGGTGTGAGCACCTCGTCCGGCGCTGCAGGTTCACAAGGGAGGAGGAAGTATTGGGGGAGTTCGGTGCCGGCGGGCCGGGGTGGCGCCGGATCGGCGGCCTGCGAGCGGTGGCTCGTGGCGCCGGGTCGGCAGCCTGTGAGCGGTGGCGCCGGGTCGGCGGCCTGCGAGCGGTGGCTCGTGGCGCCGGGTCCAGGTGTAACGAGCGGCGGGCCTCGGTCATTCCCGGGGCTGAACCACCCGCCGGCACTCTCGTGGAGGCGGTGCCCGCGGTCGCTCGTGGGAACTGGAACGACCGGGCTCGGGTCGGCATTCCAACCTGCGGTACCAGCATCCCAACCCGTAGGCCGTGCGCGGGGCAGGTCGTGCTGCGATCGTCAGGATGTGTAACGACCCGGGCCGGGCCACGATTCCAGCCCACGGGTGCGACTGGTCACTGGACAAACCTCGCGTATCACCCAGAGGCTACCGATGCGTGAGCGCCGAGAACCCCAGAACGGACAATCGCCCCAGGGTTCCCATCGCCGCTTGCCCTCTCGGCTCGCGCACTCGGCTTGATTCACTCGACATCATTGATATCGGTGTGTCCGGCTGGGCGGGATGCCCCGATTTCATTGACTCCGAGTTGATCACGACGGCGTTGGCGTCGAGCGCGACGGTGGCGGCGGTGGACCACGACGGCGTTGGCGTCAGAGCGCGACGTGGCCGGCGGTGGACCACGACGGCGCTGGGGTCGAGCGCGTCGGTGCCGGCGGTCGAATCACGACGGCGTTGGCGGTGCGGGTGGGAGTTGACCAATCGACACGAAACCGCGCCTCCGAGGCGGAGGCGCGGTTCCGAGGCGGAGGCGCGGTTTGGGGACGTGTGAGGTCAGGCGACGTGGCGTTGGGCCGGGACCGTCGACTTGTGTGGGCGGCCCAGTCGGGCTTCCAGTCGGGCGACGTCGACCCGGGCGTGCCGGCGGTCGGCCAGGTCCTCCCAGCCGACGGCGAGCAGTCGGAGTCGTTCGGACTCGCTGAAACCGCCCCAGACGCCGTAGGGCTCACGGACTGACAGGGCGTGCGCGGCGCACTCGGCCCGGACCGGGCAGGCGCGGCAGACTGCCTTGGCGGAGGACTCGCGCCGCAGTCGGGAGGAGCCTCGCTCGCCGTCGGGGTGGAAGAACTGGGCACTGTCCCGGCCCCGGCAGGAACCGAGTCGCTGCCAGTCCCAGAGATCGACGATGGGTCCGGGCAGTCTACGTACGTTCGACATCAGCACCCCTCCTCCCGCGCGGCTCCGCGAGAATCCATGTGGCCGGCATCCGGGCGGCGGGCCGCGCAGGCGCACCGTTCCCGGCCTGGCCCTCCCGGTACCCGGACTCTCGTCGACTCACACGTCTGTGATCGAAAACGTCCTAGAAATTGCGGCTTTTGCCCTAACTGTCGGAAAAGTTCGAAGGATTGCCGGGAACCCCCTCCCCAGCCGACCCCGTCATGGTCTGCTCGTTGGCGGAGAGGAGACCACAGTGCGTACCGTTCTTGTGTGCGTTCGGACACCACTCGCGGCCCAGCACCTTACTTCTGCTGCCGCGCGGCTGGGGTTGTCCGCGATCGTTCGTACCGCCGTCTCTGATCCTGAGGTGATGCTGCGGCTCGCCGAGCGACCGGCGGACGTGGTGCTGGCTGATACGGCCCTGACCCGGCCGGACAGCGCCGGCTTCGTCCGCCGGGTGCTGGCCCGTGCGCCGCAGGCCGCGGTGCTGTTGCTCGGCACCGAGGAGTCCGAGGCCGCGGCGGCCACCATCAGCGCCGGTGCCCGGGGTCTCATCCAGAATGTCGACCACGACCTGACCAGCGCGGTGGCGAAGGCGCTGCTGCTGCTCACCGCCCCCGGACGGGCGTCGCGGCAGCGGATCACCGATCCCGCCCGGGACGCCGCGGCAGTGGGTGGTTCGGGTCGCTCGGGGCCGTCACCACGTGGCTCCGGCGATCCCGGCTGGGCGGCCACGCCCGGCGAGGGGCAGCCGGGTGTGCCGTCGGTGCCGGTGCAGCGGGGTGACGACGAGGCCGAGTCGGCGACCGGCGAGTCGTCGGCGGATCAGGCCGATCCGGCCCGGTCCGCCCCGAACGCCCGGCCCAGCCGGGCGTCGATCGGGCTGACCGAGCGCGAGCTTCAGGTGCTGCTCGGCATGGCCGAGGGTAAGAGCAACGCGGAGATCGGTCGGGAGTTGTTCGTGTCGGAGGACACCGTCAAGACGCACGCCCGCCGGTTGTTCCGCAAGCTTGGCGCTCGGGATCGGGCCCACGCGGTGGCAGCAGGCTTCCGGGCCGGCCTGGTCGCCTGAGGCGGGCCGCCGTCACTCGGTGACGGTCGGGGTGCCCGGCTCGTCCTCGGTGCCCTCGGTCAGGGTGTCGTGCACCCCGTCGGCGTACCCCCGGGCGTAGTCCCAGGTCACGTAGTGGTCCGGGTCGGGGTCGTAGGCGGGCTCGTGCACCCGGGGCCGACCGGAGTTGAGCAGGTGCCGGAGGTTGCCGCGGAGCAGGTCCCAGTCGAAGTAGTGCGGCTCCTGGCAGTCCTCGCACTCGATCACCAGCCCGCGGACCCCGATCGGGGCCAGCAGAGCCTGGTAGATCTCCAGGTCGGCGAGGTCTTCCAGCACATCCTGCCGCTCGACGTCGGTCAGCGGATCCGGCGTCGCGTCATCGCCCGGGTCATCCAGACCCGCGGTCGGATCGGCCGGGTCGCCGTTGAACGGGTCGATGGGCTCGTCGTGCACCCCCTCACCGTAGACCCAACGCGGCGCGAACGTCCGCCCCCCGGCCTTGCACCGGGCCGGCCTGCCACGGACGGGTCGCCCAGCTCACTGGGTACGATGAGGCGATGTGCCGGCACCGTGGCGTGCTCCGGTGCCCGCACGCGCCACCTCGCTGAAGCCCATTCGAGCAGCTCAGGGGAGCAATCGTGGAAAATTCGCCCAGCACCGACTTTGCGGCCGGCGCCGAGTACGCCGACCTGGGCGGCCACCTGCCCGAGCTGCCGGCCGGCTCTGCCCGGGTGGTGCCGCTCGGTCTCACCTTCGATGATGTGCTGTTGCAGCCGGGCGAGTCGGACGTCGCCCCCAGCGAGGTGGACACCCGCACCCGGCTGACCCGGGAGATCGAGATCGCCATCCCGCTGGTCTCCAGCGCGATGGACACGGTCACCGAGGCGCGGATGGCGATCGCGATGGCCCGTAACGGCGGCATCGGCGTCCTGCACCGCAACCTCTCGATGGAGGACCAGGCCCAGCAGGTCGACCTGGTGAAGCGTTCGGAGTCGGGCATGATCACCAATCCGGTGACCTGCTCGCCGGAGGACACGGTGCGCGACGTGGACCGGCTCTGTGCGAAGTTCCGGATCTCCGGCCTGCCGGTCACCGACGCCAGCGGCGCACTGGTGGGGATCATCACCAACCGGGACATGCGGTTCGTCTCCGATCCGTCCACCCCGGTCCACGAGGTCATGACCAAGACCCCGCTGATCACCGCGCCGGTCGGGGTCACCAAGGCCGACGCGCTCGACCTGCTGCGCAAGCACAAGGTCGAGAAGCTGCCGCTGATCGACGAGGGCGGCCGGTTGCGCGGTCTGATCACCGTCAAGGACTTCACCAAGAGCGAGCAGTTCCCGCTGGCGACGAAGGACTCCTCGGGCCGGCTGCGGGTCGCCGCCGCGATCGGCTTCGGTGAGGAGTCGTACAAGCGGGCTCGGACCCTCGTCGACGCCGGGGTGGACGTGGTCGTGGTGGACGTGGCGCACGGCCACAGTCGGGCCATCGTCGAGATGATCCAGCGCCTCAAGCGGGAGACCGACGTCCAGGTGATCGGTGGCAACTCGGCCACCTACGCCGGTGCCCGTGCGTTGGCCGAGGCCGGCGCGGACGCCGTCAAGGTCGGGGTCGGCCCGGGGTCGATCTGTACCACCCGGGTCGTCGCCGGGGTCGGTGTACCGCAGATCACCGCGATCATGGAGGCGGCCCGTGCCTGCCGGCCGCTGGGTGTGCCGGTGATCGGCGACGGTGGCATGCAGTATTCCGGTGACATCGCCAAGGCCCTCGTGGCCGGCGCCGACTCGGTGATGCTCGGCAGCCTGCTCGCGGGCTGCGAGGAGAGCCCCGGTGAGCTGATCTTCATCAACGGCAAGCAGTACAAGTCCTACCGGGGGATGGGCTCGCTCGGTGCCATGCAGAGCCGGGGTGTGCAGAAGTCCTACTCCAAGGACCGCTACTTCCAGGACGACGTGATCTCCGACGAGAAGCTGATCCCGGAGGGGATCGAGGGGCAGGTCCCCTACCGTGGCCCGCTCGCCACCGTCGCCCACCAGCTTGTCGGCGGCCTGCGGCAGGGCATGTTCTACAGCGGCGCCCCGACCATCCCCGAGCTGCACCGGCGTGGCCAGCTGATCCGGATCACCGCGGCCGGGCTGAAGGAAAGCCACCCGCACGACGTGCAGATGACCGTCGAGGCGCCCAACTACCACTCCCGCTGACCCATCACCCCCAACCACCTGGAGTCCCCCATGCGTGACGTGGTCGAGATCGGGCTGGGCAAGACCGCGCAGCGCGGCTACCACCTGGACGACATCGCCATCGTGCCGAGCCGGCGTACCCGGGACGTCGACGACGTGTCGACCTCCTGGCAGCTCGACGCGTACCCGTTCGGCATCCCGTGCGTCGGCCACCCCTCCGACGCCACCATGAGCCCGGCCTCGGCGGTCCGGCTCGGCCAGCTCGGCGGTCTCGGCGTGCTCAACGTCGAGGGCCTATGGACCCGCTACGAGAACCCGACGAAGGTGCTCGACGAGCTGGCCAGCCTCGACGAGGAGGCCCGCGCCACCAAGCGGCTCCAGGAGGTGTACGCCGAGCCGATCCGTCCGGACCTGATCGCCGAACGGGTGCGCGAGCTGCGTGCCGGTGGCGGCACGGTGGCGGTACGGGTCTCTCCGCAGCACACCCTGGCGCTGGCCCCGGTGATCCTGGACGCCGGGGTGGACATCCTGGTCATCCAGGGCACCATCGTCTCGGCCGAGCACGTGTCGACCACCGACGAGCCGTTGAACCTCAAGGAGTTCATCGCCGACCTCGACCTGCCGGTGATCGTCGGCGGCTGCACGGACTACAAGACGGCGCTGCACCTGATGCGTACCGGTGCGGCCGGTGTGATCGTGGGCATCGGTGGCGACGAGTGGTCGACGACCGAGTCGGTGCTGGGCATCCGGGTGCCGATGGCCTCCGCGATCGCCGACGCCGCGGCGGCCCGTCGCGACTATCTCGACGAGACCGGCGGCCGGTACGTGCACCTGATCGCCGACGGTGACATCCAGACGTCGGGTGACATCGCCAAGGCGATCGGCTGCGGCGCGGACGCGGTGATGCTCGGTGAGCCGCTGTCGCTCTGCGAGGAGGCCCCCGCCGGTGGTGCCTGGTGGCACTCGGCGGCGAGCCACCCGTCGCTGCCCCGGGGCGCCTTCGAGGTGGCCGGTGAGCCGCTCGGGTCGATGGAGGAGCTGCTCTTCGGGCCGGCGGACGAGGCGGACGGCCAGCTCAACCTGTTCGGTGGGCTGCGTCGGGCGATGGCCAAGTGCGGTTACCGCGACCTGAAGGAGTTCCAGAAGGTCGGCCTGGTCCTGGACCGCTGATTTTTCCCAGACGCTGGAAGGCCGGCCCCGCGCGAGGCGGGGTCGGCCTTCGTCGCGCTACGCCCCGGATCCCAACAAAAGGCCGATACCGGTCGCACGGTCGGTGCCGCTGGCTACGCTCGTCCTGACCCGGGACCCCGCGCGGGAGGAGTCAGCATGGTCCGGACCGGACGGACGCCCGTCGGCACCCGGCTGGTCGCGGCGCTGGCCTGCGTCGTCGGGCTGTTGTTGGCGGGGTGTACGGGCGAGCACCGGGACGGGTTCCGGCCCGGTGCGGCCGACGCCGGTGACCCGTACGTGCCGGGGCGTGGTAACGGCGGCTACGACGTCAGCCACTACGGCCTGGACGTCCGCTACGACCCGTCGACCGACCGGCTGACCGGTCGAGCCGTCATCACCGCCACGGCCACCCAGGACCTGTCCCGATTCAACCTGGACCTGGCCGGCCTCGCCGTCGACGCCGTCCGGGTGGGCGACGAGCGGGCCGACCACCGCCGCGACAACGGCGAGTTGGTGATCACCCCTCGCGGCGGTCTCCCGCGTGGCCAGCAGTTCACCGTGACCGTCGACTACGCGGGCGTGCCCACCGCCGTCGTGGACGGGTCGTTGGGCAGCGGCGGCTTCCTGCACACCGCCGACGGCGCGGTCGCGCTCGGCCAACCCGACTCGGCCGCCACCTGGTTCCCGGTCAACGACCACCCGTCGGACAAGGCCAGCTACGACCTGGCGGTGACCGTGCCGGACGGCCTGGCGGCGCTGAGCAACGGAGTGCCCGGGCCGAAGAGCAGCGCCGACGGCTGGACCACCTGGCACTGGTCGGAGCGCACCCCGATGGCCAGCTACCTGACCACGCTGGTGATCGGTGACTACCGGGTGGTGACCGGCACGCACGCCGGCCGGCCGATGGTCACCGCGGTGGCGGCGAGCCTGCCACCGGCCGGCGGCGCGGCCACCTCACTGGCCCGCACCGGCGCGATCGCCGACTTCCTGGCCAGCCGCTTCGGCCCGTATCCGTTCGACTCGTACGGCGGGATCGTCGTCGCCGACGACCGGGTCGGGTACGCGCTGGAAACCCAGTCCCGCCCGGTCTACGGTCCCGCGTTCTTCACCGACGACCGGCCCAACCCGAGCGTCGTGGCGCACGAGCTGGCGCACCAGTGGTTCGGCGACAGCGTGTCGGTGGGCAGGTGGAGCGACATCTGGCTGAACGAGGGCTTCGCCAGTTACGCCGAGTGGCTGTGGGAGGAACACGACGGCGGCCGGACCGCGCAACGCAACTTCGAGCTCCAGTACGCGTCCACCGACTGGTCGCAGCCGTCGGTCGAGCCCGGCCGGGAGCGGATGTTCGGTACGGCCGTCTACAAGCGCGGGGCGTTGGCCGTGCACGCGTTGCGACGGACTGTCGGTGACGAGGTGTTCTTCCGCATCCTGCGGACCTGGACCACCGAGCGGGCGGCGGCCAACGCGACCACCGCGGACCTCGTCGCGCTGGCCGAGCGGGTGGCCGGTCGGCAGCTCCGACCGCTCTTCGACGCCTGGTTGGTGGGTGGCTCAGCGCCCACACTGCCGTGACGACGCCGTGCTGGCCTGTCGATATGCTGCCGTCCGGGGCGGCGGGGACAAGCCCGTGCGCGGGGAGCGGCCCAGGCCGTCACGGGGAGAGTGTGGGATGCGGGTACGGCGACGTGGACTGCGGATAGGCTCGGCTCTGCTGGTGACCGGGGCACTCGTCCTGTCCGGATGCGACTCGACGGGCTCGAGGCCCGCGCCGTCGCCGAGCGTGTCGCCCACGCCGTCGCGGACGTTCACCGCGGGCGCGCCGGGGGCCGGCGACGCCTATTTCCCGAGCTACGGCAACGGCGGCTACGACGTCGGACGGTACGTGGTCAAGGTGCGCTACGACCCCGCGAAGGACCGACTGACCGGCACGACCACCGTGCAGGCCACCGCGACGGCCGACCTGTCGACGTTCAACCTCGATCTCGTCGGCCTCACCGTCAGCGCGATCACCGTGGACGGTGCGCCGGCGACACACCGCCGGGAGCGGAACGAGCTGGTGATCAAGCCAGCCTCCGGTCTGGTCAACGGCAACGGGTTCGTCGCCGAGATCGCCTACGAGGGCGTGCCGAAGCCGCTGAAGAACGAGACCCTCGGTGACGGTGGATTCCTGCACACCCCCGACGGTGCCATCGCGCTGGGGCAGCCCGAGTCGGCCAGCACCTGGTTCCCGGTCAACGACCACCCGTCCGACAAGGCCACGTACGACTTCGAGATCACGGTGCCGGACGGTCTCACCGCGGTCAGCAACGGCGTTCCCGGCGGCAAGGCCAGCACGGCCGGGTGGACCACCTGGAAGTGGTCGGAGAAGTCGCCGATGGTCAGCTACCTGAGCACGATGGTGATCGGCGAGTTCCGGGTCACCACCTCCACGCACCGGGGGAAGCCGGTCTACAGCGCGGTCGCGATCGCGGCAAACGGTTCCGCGGATTCGGCGATCGCCGAGACCACGAAGGTCGCCGACTACCTGGAAACCGTGTTCGGGCCGTACCCGTTCGACGCGTACGGCGGTGTGGTGGTCTCGGACAGCCGGATCTCCTACGCGCTGGAGACGCAGAGCCGTCCGGTCTACTCGGCAGGCTTCTTCCGGCAGGGCTCGAACACCGCGGTGGTCGCCCACGAGCTGGCCCACCAGTGGTTCGGCGACAGCGTCTCCCTGGGCACCTGGGAGGACATCTGGCTCAACGAGGGCTTCGCGACGTACGCGGAGTGGCTCTGGACGGAGCACACCAGGAATTCCACGGCCAAGGAGGCGTTCGACAACCGGTACGCCAGGGCACCGGAGAAGATGTGGAAGACGCCGCCGGGCAAGCCGGGGGCGAAGGAGCTGTTCAGCGAGTCGGTCTACCAGCGCGGTGCGATGACGCTGCACGCCCTGCGGGTGTCCGTCGGCGACAAGACGTTCTTCGAGATCGTCAAGACCTGGGCGGCGGAGAAGCGGAACGGCACCGCCACCACCGCCGAGTTCGTGGCGCTCGCCGAACGCATCTCCGGCAAGCAGCTCGACCAGCTCTTCGACGCCTGGCTCTACGGCACCAAGAAGCCGGCTCTGCCCAAGCGACTCTGACCGGGGTCAGTTCTTGACGACCAGGCTGGGGTTGGCGGCGAGGTAGGCGTCGGCGCGGCCGGCACGGAGTTCGCCGATGAACTTCCGGCCGACGCTGGTGAGCTGCTCGCCACGGTAGGCGCTGCCCTTGCCGACGCCGGAACCGGGCAGACCGACGAGCGTGAAGCGGTTCGCCGGCACCCCACCCAGGGCGTACGCGAAGTCGACGATCCGCGGCCCACCCGCGTACACGAGGGTGTCGCCGAGGGCGGCGACCACCTGGTCGACCCGCTCGGGTTGCCGGGCCAGGCCCTCGTCCAGGATCTTGCGGGTCAGCGCCCTGACGAGTTGCTGCTGGTGCCGCTGCCGGGCGTAGTCGCCACCGGTGATGTAGCGCTGCCGCGCGTAGTCCAGTGCCTGCCAGCCGTTGAGGTGCTGGTTGCCCTTCTCGTAGACCTGCTGCGGCCCGGTGTATCCGCCGGGCGCGGTCTGCCGGTACTTGCCGTTCGGCTGCCGGTGGCGCGACTCGACCCGCTGGTCGACGTAGATGTCCACTCCGCCCAGCGCGTCGACCAGCCGGTCGAACCCGTTGAACGTGAGCACCGCGCCGGCGTCGATGCGCAGCCCGGTGTATCCGCTGACCGTGCTGCGCAGCAGTTCGTACCCCTGGGCGGTGCTTGGTTGTTTGGGTTTGTCCGGCACCCGGCTGCCGAAGCTCATGGCGTGGGTGAGCTTGGTCTTGCCGCCCCGGTAGTCGGCCTTCGGGAACGCCGGGATGTCGACCAGCAGGTCGCGGGGGAGCGAGAAGAGGTACGCCTGGCCCAACCCCTGGGGTACGTGCAGCACCAGCACCGCGTCCGCGTGCGGCTCCCAGCCGGGCACGCTGACCCGGGTGTCCACACCGACCAGCAGCAGGTTGAGCGGGCCGGTGATGCCCGCGCCCGGTGGCGGGCCGCTGGGGCTCGGGGTGGGTGTCCCGGCCGGTGACAGCGTCGGCGAGCCGGTCGCCGGAGCGCCGCTCGGCTTGCTGTCGCCCGTCAGCCGGGTGATTACCACCGTGGCGGCCGCGATCAGCGCGACGGCGGCGAGGGCTGTCAACCCCAGCAGCAACCACCGTCGGCGCGGCGCCATCGACCCGAGGATCATCTTGGATTCCTTCCACCCGTTAGGTGTTCAACGCTCCGACGGGTGCTCCGGGTTGCGGCCGGAATGCGTCGGGTCGGTCGGCCGGAGCATGATCGCGCGAAAACTGGCGCTGGCGCGAGCGCTACTCGCGAGTAATGATGCGTTCATGCGGTACGACGTGGTCGTTATCGGATCCGGCTTCGGTGGCAGTGTCACCGCGCTCCGGCTGGCCGAGAAGGGCTATTCCGTCGCCGTGCTGGAAGCTGGCCGGCGCTTCACCGACGACGAGTTCCCGCAGACGTCCTGGCGGGCCCGCCGCTTCCTCTGGGCGCCGAAGCTGGGCTGCTACGGCATCCAGCGGCTCACCCTGCTCCGCCCGGCCGACCGGCGGTCCGGCGGAGGGGTGCTGGTGCTGTCCGGCGCCGGGGTGGGTGGCGGCTCACTCGTCTACGCGAACACCCTCTACGAGCCGCTGCCGGCCTTCTACGCCGACCCGCAGTGGCGGGACATCACCGACTGGCGTGCCGAGCTGGCCGGCCACTTCGACCAGGCGAAACGGATGCTCGGCGTCACCACGTACCCCCTGGAGACCGGCGCGGACCGCGCCATGCGGGCGGTGGCCGAGCGGATGGGGGTGGGGCACACCTTCCACGCCACGCCTGTCGGTGTGCACATCGGTCGTCCCGGCCGGCGGGTCGCCGACCCGTACTTCGGTGGTGCCGGTCCGGAGCGCACCGGCTGCCTGCACTGCGGCTCGTGCCTGACCGGCTGCCGGCACGGGGCGAAGAACACGCTTGTCAAGAACTACCTCTGGCTCGCCGAACGACAGGGCGTCACGGTGCATCCGCTGACCACGGTGACCGCCGTCCGACCGGCGGCGGGCGGCGGGTACGAGGTGTGTACCGAGCGCACCGGCGCCTGGCTGCGCAGGCGGCGGCAGGTGGTCCACGCCGACCAGGTGGTGTTCGCCGCCGGGGCGCTCGGCACCCAGCGGCTGCTGCACGCCATGAAGGCCGACGACGTGCTGCCCGGGCTCTCGCCCCGCCTCGGCGAGCTGACCCGGACCAACTCCGAGGCGATCCTGGCCGCCTCGGTGTCCCGCCGCCGGGCCCGGTCCGAGCGCCTGGACTACACCGAGGGGGTGGCCATCACCAGCTCGTTCCACCCCGACCCGCAGACCCACGTCGAGCCGGTCCGCTACGGGCGGGGCTCCAACGCGATGGGGCTGCTCCAGTCGCTGCTTGTCGACGGCGGTCCGCACCGGGTACGGCGCTGGCTGGGCAGCATGCTGCGGCAACCGGGGCTGGTCGCCCGGATGCTGTCCGTGCGCGGCTGGTCGGAACGGACGGTGATCGCCCTGGTGATGCAGTCGGTGGACAACTCGCTGACCACCCGGTGGCGGCACGGGGTGTTCGGCCGTCGGCTGGTCACCGGCCCGGGGCACGGCACGCCGAGCCCGACCTGGATCCCGGCCGGCAACACCGCCGCCCGACTGCTCGCCGACGAGATCGGCGGCACTCCCGGCGGCCCGCTCACCGAGCCGTTCGACATCCCGATGACCGCGCACATCCTGGGCGGCGCGGTGATCGGGGCGACGCCGGCCGACGGGGTGATCGACCCCTGGCACCGGGTGTACGGGCACCCGGGGCTGCACGTTGTCGACGGCGCGGCGGTCTCGGCCAACCTCGGCGTGAACCCCTCGTTGACGATCACCGCGCAGGCGGAACGAGCCATGTCCTGCTGGCCCAACAAGGGCGAGGAGGACCCCCGCCCGACGCTCGGCTCCCCGTACCGCCGACTCGCGCCCGTACCCCCGCACCACCCGGCGGTGCCGGCGGACGCCCCGGGCGCGCTGCGCGGCTAGCGCAGCGGCTTGCGGAGGATGTGGTTGAGCCCGAAGTCGGTCTCACTGACCCGGACGTCGTGGTAGCCCAGTCGGTGGTAGAAGCCGTGCCCCGTGATGCTGGCGCCGGTTTCCATGTGGTCGTGGCCGTCGGCGCCGGCCAGCCGCTCGATGTGGCGCATGAGCCGGCGGCCGACACCCTGGCCGGCGCGGTCCGGATCGACGAACATCGTGTAGACCTTGTTGCCGTCCCGGGACACGGTGCCGACCACCCGCCCGCCCTGCTCCGCGACGAACACCTCCCGGACGGCGGCGAGTTCGCGGAAGCGGGCGGCGTCGAAGTGCGCGCACATCCGCTCGATCAGGTCGGCCGGGTAGTCACGGCTGTTGACCTCCCGAAGGCACCTGGCGACGAGTGCGGCAAGCAGTTCGGCGTCGGTGTCCCGGAAGGGCCGTACGGTCACCTCGGTCACACCCGTCCCCTCCTCCGGCCGTCATCGCCACACGTCGATCTTAGGGTGCCCTTCGACCGGCCGCCGCCCCCGCAGCCGCCGCCGCGGCACGCCGGAGTGCCGGCCCGGGCCCGGCCCGGCCGTGACTGTCGGTAGGCTTTGCGCACATGAGCCTGCCTCGCCCCGTCCTCGTGGTGGATTTCGGAGCCCAGTACGCCCAGCTCATCGCGCGCCGGGTTCGCGAGGCGAAGGTCTACTCCGAGATCGTGCCGCACTCGATGCCGATCGCCGAGATGCTGGCGAAGAACCCCGCCGCGATCATCCTGTCCGGTGGCCCGGCCAGCGTCTACGCGCCGGACGCGCCGCAGATCGACGCGGGCGTGTTCAGCGCCGACGTGCCGGTCTTCGGCATCTGCTACGGCTTCCAGGCGATGGCCCAGGCGCTCGGCGGCACTGTCGCGCGGACCGGCAACCGGGAGTACGGCGGCACGCCGCTGCGCCCCCGCCTGCTCGACCCGGGTGTGCTGCTGCGCGACCTGCCCGCGGACCTGCCGGTCTGGATGAGCCACGGCGACGCCGTGACGGAGGCGCCCGAGGGCTTCACGGTGACCGCCGAGTCGGCGGGCGCTCCGGTGGCGGCGTTCGAGGACCTGGCCGGGCGGCGGGCCGGCGTGCAGTTCCACCCGGAGGTCGGGCACACCGCGCACGGCCAGGAGATGCTGACCCGCTTCCTGTACGACATCGCCGGCATCGAGCCGACCTGGACGCCCGAGAACATCATCGACGAGCAGGTTGCCCGGATCCGCGCCCAGGTCGGCGACAAGGAGGTCATCTGCGGCCTGTCCGGCGGGGTGGACTCCGCGGTCGCCGCCGCGCTCGTGCACAAGGCCGTCGGTGACCAGCTCACCTGCGTCTTCGTCGACCACGGTCTGTTGCGCGCGGGCGAGGCCGAGCAGGTGGAGAAGGACTACGTCGCCGCCACCGGCATCAAGCTGAAGGTGGTCGACGCCACCGACCGGTTCCTCGGCGCGCTGGCCGACGTGACCGACCCGGAGCAGAAGCGCAAGATCATTGGTCGGGAGTTCATCCGGGTCTTCGAGGCCGCCGCCCGCGAGATCGCCTCGCACGGTGACGTGGAGTTCCTGGTCCAGGGCACCCTCTACCCCGACGTGGTGGAGTCCGGCGGCGGCACCGGCACCGCCAACATCAAGAGCCACCACAACGTGGGCGGTCTGCCGGAGGACCTGAAGTTCGCGCTCGTCGAGCCGCTGCGCACCCTGTTCAAGGACGAGGTCCGCGCGCTCGGGCTTCAACTCGGCCTGCCCGAGGCGATGGTCTGGCGGCACCCGTTCCCGGGTCCCGGTCTGGCCATCCGGATCATCGGCGCGGTCAACCAGGAGCGCCTCGACCTGCTGCGCGAGGCCGATCTGATCGCCCGCGAGGAGCTGACCGCCGCCGGCCTGGACCGGGGCGTCTGGCAGTTCCCCGTGGTGCTGCTCGCCGACGTGCGCAGCGTCGGTGTGCAGGGAGACGGGCGCAGCTACGGGCACCCCGTGGTGCTGCGCCCCGTCTCCAGCGAGGACGCCATGACCGCCGACTGGTCACGGCTGCCCTACGAGGTCGTGGCCCGGATCTCCACCCGGATCACCAACGAGGTGGCCGAGGTCAACCGGGTGGTGCTGGACGTGACCAGCAAGCCACCGGGCACCATCGAGTGGGAGTGAGCGCCGTTCACGCGGCCGGCGGCGGGCTACTGTTGTGCGGGTTGTCCGCCGGGCTCGGCGGCGCGTCGAGCGGGGTCGTCGGCGGGTAGGGCGGCGTCGGGGCGTACCCCGGCACCGGCCCGCCCGGCGCAGGCCCGGCGGTCGGCGGCGGACCCGCCTGCGGCGCGACGCCCGCCGCGTGCGGCCAGGCCGGCGCGCCGGTGGGCTCCTCGGGCATCAGGAACCACATGATCGGGTACGCGAGCAGCGCGAGCCCGCCGGTGAGCAGGCCGGTGACCGCGAAGGCCACCCGGACCAGTGTGGGGTCGACGGCGAAGTAGCGGCCGACGCCGCTCGCGACCCCGGCCACCATACGGTCGGTGGTGGGTCGACGGAGCTGCTTGTACGGGGCGTGGGAAGCGGTGGTCGATGTCATGCCTCCACGGTCCGCGCCGGTGCCCGCCCCGCCCTCGGTGACCGCCCGGATCCTTACCCTGACCAATCCCTGATCGGGGCCAGACAGTCAGGAATCCGACTCTTTTCCGTTCCGGTAACCCGGTGCGGGGAGAATTTGCTTCCGTGACCACCTTGCTGGAGCCGCTCCGCAGGATCGCGGCATACGCAGTCTGTGCTGATTCGACAGGCCGAGTCCTGCTGGTGCGCGCCTCGGAGCGCTCCGGCACCCCCGGCACGTGGTCCCTACCCGGCGGGGCGGTCGACCACGGCGAGGATCCCAACCACACGGTGGTCCGCGAGACCGCCGCCGAGACCGGCCTGTCGGTCGCCGTCTCGGGCCTGGCCGACGTGCTCGCCGACATGCGGGCGCTGCCGGAGCGCGGCATCACCATCCACACCGACCGGCTGATCTACCAGGTGGCGGTCCGTGGCGGCACCCTCGCCGACCGGGTCGGCGAGCGTCCCACCGACCTGGCCCGCTGGTACACCCTCGACGAGGCGCGCGAGTTGCCGCTGCGCTCGTTCACCGCGCGTGCGCTCGGGTTGCCCACGTCCTCCGCCGACGTGGTGCCGGACGAGGCGCCCGAGTTCCCCTCCTTCTACGCGGTCCCCGGTCCGGACGGGCTGCACCGGGCGCAGCGCTTCGCCGCGTACGCGGTGTGCACCGACCCGGCCGGTCGCGTGCTGCTCACCAGGGTTTCCGACGGCTACCCGGGCGCTGGCTGCTGGCACCTGCCCGGCGGCGGCACCGACTACGGCGAGCAGCCCGGTGCCGCGCTCATCCGCGAGCTGGTCGAGGAGACCGGGCAGACCGGCCGTCTGGTCGAGTTGCTCGGCGTGGCCAGCCACCGGGACGCCGCGTCGCTCGGCCCGGAGGGCTACCCGATCGACTGGCACGGGGTGCGTGCCTTCTACCGGGTCGTGGTCGACCAGCCCAACCCGCTGACCGTGATCGACGTGGGTGGCTCCACCTGCGAGGCCCGCTGGTTCGCCCGCGAGGAGCTCGGCGCTCTCCCCACCCACCACCTTACCGAGGTGACCGCCGAAGCGGTCCAGGCCGCCCAGCTCACCTGACCCGCCGGCCCCGTTCCACCTGAAGCGGGCAGACAGCCGCGGCGGCTCGGCCGGTGGGGTGGTGCGTGCTGCGGCGGCGCTTGGCCGGTGGCGCGTTTTGCGGGCGCTTGGCCGGTGGCGCGTTGCGGGCGGGTTTGGACGGTGGTGGTGCGTGCTGCGGCGGGCGCTTGGCCGGTGGCGCGTCACCGGCGGTGGTGTGTCTGGTGGTGGTGTGTCTGGTGGTGGGCGTGCTGGCGGGTAGGTCTCCGCCGGTAATGCTCGCCGACAGCAGCGCATCTGGGCCGGGTGCCGAGTGCCGAGCGTCGGATGGTTCGGCGGCTGTCCGGACCTCCGGGAGGTGCGGCTCGCCAGAAAGTCCCAAGGAGCGATACGGGCCGGATGATCAGCTCCGTTTCGCTGATGTCGGGGTGTCCCAAGCTTCCGAATACCCCGATATCAATGAACCCGAGTCGATCATTGCTAAACCAGCCTCCCGGGTGTGCCGCGCTGCCGGCGAGCGCCACCCCGGGGTGCGCCGCGCTGCCGGGCGAGCGCACCTAACGCCCAGCACGGACAGCGCTCGCGCGAATCCTCGGACTCCGAGCGTCGATCATGAAGTTATTGTCAGGACACGCCGAGGCGGACGGCAATAACCTCATGATCGACGGGCTGGGCGGCTGGGCGGCTGGGCGGCTGGGCGGCTGGGCGGGGGAGCGGAGTTGGCGGGGATGGACTTTTTGCGGCGGGTTGGCGTTTTCGGAATTCTCTGGGATTCGGACCGGGTCCTGGTGGTCCGGGACGGGGTCGGGGGTGAGTTCCCGGGGATCTGGCGGCTGCCCGGTGATGCGGTAGCGCATGCCGAGCACCCGGAGCGCGCCATGGTCCGTGCGGTAGCCGAGCAGGCCGGGTTGACCGTGGTGGTCGGCCGGCTCCGCACGGTGGTCGCCGACGTGGTCACCTATCCGGAGGACGACGTCGCGCTGCACACCGACCGGCTGCTGTTCGAGCTTGCTGCGCCTCACGGCGCACTGCGTGACGGGGTCCGGCGTGACGGCGTGCCGGGCGACGGCGTACAGCGCGGCGGCGCATCGGGTGACGCTGCATCGGGCGACGGCGTGATGGGCGACCTCGGTGGTGGCGCGGTGGACCGGGTGTGCTGGCTCACCCTGGCCGAGGCGGCGCGGGTGCCGCTGACGCCGTTCACCGCCGGGGTGCTCGGTCTGCCGGTGACCCCACTGGCGCCCGGGGCGCGTCGGGCGCGTGTGCCGTTTTCGCCGCCGCATCCCGACCGCAGGCTGCGCTTCGGGGCGTACGGGCTGGTCACCGACCCCGCTGGGCGGATCCTGCTGACCGAGATCGCGGCCGGTTATCCGGGGGCTGGCCTGTGGCACCTCCCGGGCGGGGGGACCGACCATGGCGAGCATCCAGCCACCGGTCTGCTCCGGGAGTTGGTCGAGGAGAGTGGTCAGCGGGGCCGCGTGGAGGAGATCCTCGGTGTGAACAACCTGCACAACCCTGCTGCGCTCGGCCCGGAGGGTCGACCCCTGGACTGGCACGGCGTACGGGTGACCTATCGGGTGCTGGTGGACACACCCAGCGATGCGGTGGTCACCGAATCGGCCGGGGGTTCGACGGCGCGGGCTGGATGGTTCACTCGCGAGCACGCCCTCGACCTGCCGTTGAGCGACATCGCTGCCGTGGCAATCGGACAGAGTGGCCGATAGCACTCCGCTCGATGAGCCGACTTGGTGACCCTCCGGTACAGTCAATGGCGGGAATGATGGAGGAAACGGGCGATGAAGCCCAGGATGGGAATAAGCGAGCGGTTCGAGCGGTTTAGACCAGTTACAAGCACCGCCGGCAGCTATCGCCAAGCCATGTCCCCCTATGCGATGGTGTACTCCGCGCAGAACGGCTGCCGGGCCACGCACGGTCCGGCACGAGACAGCCGGACACCCGCCCCGCGGCGGCCAGCCGATCCGGTGATGGAGGAAACGTGCCGAGAGCCCCATGGCGCCGGCGTCGTACTACTGACAGTCCGCGCCCCGCAGGGCGTCGCTGGGCGGGCCCGTTGCGCCGCAGCAGCACATTCGCCCGCCAGGTGCTGTTGGTCCGGGTAGGTCGCCGTGATGGTGACCTGCACGTGACCGACCTGACCCCGACCGAGCACCGGTACGCCGACCGGCAGCGCCGCCGCTACGGCCTGGACCGGCTCAGCCGTCCGGCGCCCGGCGTCGGTCGAGCCGAGATCGAGGCGATCATGCCGGTCAGTCCGGCGATGCCGCCCCTGGCGCACGCCGACGAGGCTTTCTCGCACTCGATCCCGCTCCTCCCCGGCGACCGCACCATTGCCCGCCGGATGAAGTTCGGCCTGGTCAACGCCTGCACGCTGGCCAGCCTGATGCTCGGCATGCTGGCCATCTTCCTGGCCATGCAGGGTGAGGTGCGCATCGCCGCGCTCTGCCTGATCGCCTGCGTCGCCTTCGATGGCCTGGACGGCGCACTGGCCCGACGGCTGGGCGTCGCCAGCCCGTTCGGCGCGCAGATGGACTCCCTGGCCGACATGTGCTCGTTCGGCCTCGCCGCGCCCGTGGTGGTCTACGCCTCGCTCGCCGGCTCCGTCTCCACGGCGGCGGCGGCGGTGGCGTGTGCCCTGGTCGCGGCGTGCGCCGCGATACGACTGGCCCGCTTCAACGTCTCGCCGAAGGACGGCAGGTTCTTCTGCGGCGTGCCCAGCACGATGGCGGCCGCGGTGCTCGCCCTGACGGTGGCGATCGGCCTGCCCGTGCCCGGTGCTGTGCTGGTCGCGGGGGTCGCGCTGCTCGCCTTCGCGATGGTGTCGAGCTTCCCGTACGCCAAGCTCGCCCGCCTGGTGAAGCTGCCGCCGTGGCTGTGGCTGGCCCCGGTGATCGGCGCACTCATCGACATCCGGCTCACGTTCGCGCTGATCGTGGTGGGTTACCTGGTCAGCGGGCCGGTGCTCTGGCTGCGGCAACGTCGTACCGCCTGATTTTCCCGCAACGAGAACGGGGCGCCGCGGTCAGCGGCGCCCCGTTTCCACGTGCGTGGGTCAGCGCCAGCGAGCGATGACCGTGGACCCGCCCACCACCTTGTCGCCCGGCCCCACCAGCGGGTCGGCGGCGTCGGCCGGGAGGTAGACGTCGGTCCGTGAGCCGAAACGGATCAGCCCGAAGCGCTCGCCCTTGGCCAGCAGCGCGCCGATCGGCGCGCGCTGCACGATCCGACGGGCGATCAGCCCGGTGCGCTGCGCGACCACCACCGTGCCACGGGCGGTGTCCAGCACGGTGTACGCGGCCACGTTGTGCTCGGCGTCCGGCTTCATCGCGTTGACGAAGCCGCCGTCGGCGACGAAGTAGTCCACCACCTTGCCGGCGACGGGGGCACGGTTGACGTGCACGTCCAGCACCGACAGGAAAACCGCGACCCGCAGCCACTCGCCGTCGCCGAAACGCTCGTCGTGCAGTCGCTGCACCGACAGAACCTTGCCGTCCGCGCTGGCGACCACCGCGGTCGGGTCTTCCGGTACGTCGCGCTCCGGGTCCCGGAAGAACGCGGCCACCGGCCCGGCGGCCAGCGCCGGCAGCAGCCAGAGCTTCGACGACGGGCGCACCACCCGGGCCAGCGCTGCGAGGCCCAGTGTGATGCCGGCAGCGGCCACGCCGTTGGAGTCGATGTGCATGCCGCGGGTCAGCGGCACGCTCGACGGCCGGTGCGCGGGGGCGAGCCTCTCGGCCGTGGCAGGGCTGGCCGCGGTGAAGCGAAGTCGGTAGACCCGTACCGGCGGCGAGTTGCGCAGCACCAGGTCGGCGCCGACGCCGTAGAGGGCGTCCTGGCGGGCCAGCTCGGCGGCGGCCCCGGTGGTCCGGCCGGGCGTGGCGGTGGTGGCCACGCTCAGGACCGCACCGTCGGACAGGAACTTGGCCAGGCCCTCGATGCCGCTGCGGGTCTCCTCGGCGGTGCCCGTGAACACCTCGCCGGCGATGACGACCCGGGCGGCTTCGGCCTCCGCCAGGGAGTCGACGACCCCCACCCGGTCGGCGACCCAGCGGCCCTGGGTGTTGACGTGCTCGCGGAGCGCGGCAGCGCCGAACGGCTCGGCGGGCACCACGGTGAGCCGGTCACCGGGGAGCAGCGCCTCGATCGCCGCGGCCAGCACCGCGGACTCCGGGCCCACCCCGACCAGCAGGGCGGCCTTGGGGTCGTTGATCCGGGCCAGCTCGGCGACGAGCGTGCGGGCGGCTCGCTCGCCGATGCGGACCGGACCGGACCGGCCGGTCGTACGCACGGCGGGGGACTGGGTCATGTCGGGCGGGCTCCTGACGGGGTTAGAGACGGGAATCGCGGCGGGACCGCCATGGCGGGACGGGCCGGCCGGCGGAGGCGAGATCTCCACCGGCCAGCATATGCGTCCGTCCGGCCCAGCGGCACCGCCGTGGTGGTCGGGCAGGCCGAGACCGGTTTGCGCCCGAGGTCAGACCTCTCCCCGTCGAGCCTCCCGCCCGTCACCCGGCTGGTCGCCGGCCGGCTCGTCCGGATGCTCGGAGCGGGCCGGCTCGTCCGGATGCTCGGAGCGGGTCGGCTCGTCCCCGTCCGGCGCTCGGCCGACGAGCGGGAGCGTCGGGTCGTCGGACTGGCCGGCGATCGGGGCGGTCTCCGGCTCCGCTGGCGGGTGAGCCAACCAGGCCGGGTGGATCACCTCGGCGGACGGCGCCTCCGGTGCCCGTACCTCGGTGGTGGCCGTCTCCGGGGTCGCTCCCGGCGGGGGAGCGTCCCAGGTGGAACGTTCGGCCTCCCAGACCGGCAGTGCCGCACCGGAGGTCGGCATTCCGGAGACCGGAGCGGACGCGCCGGCGACGGGCGCGGCGGCCACGGTGGCACCGACCTCGGCGGTCTGCTCCGGTTGACCCGACCGGCCCGAGCGCAGTGCGCCGACCAGCCCGAAGACCCCGATCAGGATGAGAGCGCTGGCCAGGAACCACCCGACCGCCGGCAGCGCGAACCCGAGAAGTTGGGCGAGCAGCCACCAGGCCGACAGCGCCAGGAACACGAGCCCGAAGGCGAACGACACCAGATCCGTGCGGTGAGCCTTCACCGGGTCACCTCCAGGTTGCCAGCGTTGACGTGGATGTACAGGCGCAGCTTGCCGCCGCCGGCACCGTCGATTCCGAGGTCGGTGGTCTCCTGTAGGCGACCGTCCAGCCCGCCGGAACGGTTGCCGAAGATGGTGGCGTCACCAGCGTTGACGTCGGCCACCGTGGTGACGTCCACGTTCGGCGGGACGACCACTGTCGCCTTGCCGAAGTTGATCGCAACCGTCACCTGGCTGTCCCGCTTCGCGAAGTCGATCCCGCGCAGGTCGAGAACGGCGTCACCGAAGCTGTTCTCGTACCGGTCGGCCAGATCGCGGTAGTCCGTGGGTGCCCAGGTCACCGCGCCGTCGACCCCGCGGATCCGGTCGTAGGACTCGGCGACCGTCCCCGTGCCCAGCGCCGCCGCGGTCACCAGACCGAGCGCGATGAGCCAGCGGGCCCTCCCGAACCAGGTGCCGACCAGCAGACCGAGCCCGATCGTGGCCAGCGCGGCCGCGAAGTACGCCGACGCGCTGATGGCGAAGACGTCGAGCAGGTCGAGCAGGGCGACCACACCGAGGACCAGGAAGATCAGGGAGAAGGTCACCGCGCCGAGCGGCGAACGCTCCTTGGGGCGCTTCGGCGGCTTCGGTGGCTTCGGCGGACGGGCCGCGGCCGGGGCCGGCGAAGCGTACGGGCCGTGCGGCGCGAACGGGGGGCGGTATCCGGACGCCGGGGCGGCGGTCGGATAGCCGGTCGGGTCGAGGGGTGCGCCGGTCACCGGTGCCGACGGCCATCCGGCGGTGGTCGGGTCGGTGCCCGGCCAGTCCGTGGCGGGTGCCGGCCAGCCCGCTGCGACAGTCGTCGGGCCGGCCGGTTGCCCGGACACCGGGGTCGCTCCGAAGACCGGCTGCGCCGTGGCGGTGGACTGCGGAACGCCGGCCGGTGGCAGGCCGTACGCCGGGGTGGTGACGGTGGGAGCTCCCCCCGCGGTCGCGGTGGCGTACGTCGGAGCACCCCCGGCCGCCGGTGCGCCGCTTGGCGGTGCCACGCCGTACGACGGCGCGGGCCAGGTCACCGGTGGGACCGGGCCGGGCGGGTTACCGGAGGGTGCCGGCCCGGCCGGGGCGCCCGGCTGTGGGGTGCGGTTGTCCCGGTTGAGCAGCAGTGCGCCGGCGATCAGGATGGCCGCGCCGAGCAGCACCGCGCGGAAGGCGTCGGTGACGATGTAGCCGAAGCTGGCGGCGACCAGGATGCCCAGGATGATGACGGTCACCGGCGACATGCTGGAGCGGCCGCGGCCGAGCATGGACTCGATCGGGGAGGCGGTGTCGCCCTCGTTCGGGATGACCAACCAGGCGGCGACGTACACCAGGATGCCGATGCCACCGAAGAACCCGAGCACCGCGAGCAGCACCCGCCAGAGCACCGGATCGGTGTTGGTGGCTCGTCCGATCGCCGCGCAGACGCCGGCCAGATACCGGCCCTCGCGCGGTCGGACCAACCCGTACCGCGAGGTGAAACCGGTGCCGGCGAACGGCGGTGGCGGCGCGGACGGACCCGCACCGCCCGGTCCGGGTGGCGTGCCCGCAGCTCCGTAACCGGTGCCGGCCGCGAACCCCGGCCCGTGGCCGCCGGTGGGCGGCGGGTAGCCGCCGGCCGGATCGGCGGGTGTGCCGCCGCTGTCCGGGCCGTAGCCGGTGGGCGGACCAAAGGTGCGGGGTTCGGTCCATTCGGCGGGCGTCGTGGCTGGTGGGGGCGGTGCTGAACCACCCGGCTCCGCCGACCCCGGTCGGGGTGGCGGGGCAGCTTCCTCGGTCATGCTTCGATCCTGCTGCCAGGTGAACCCGAACGACCTCAGGAGGAGACCCTGACCCCACCCTGAGATCCGGGGGCCGGAATGTCCGGGGCGTCCCCGTGGTCGTCGACGCCGCAGCGTGTGACGATCAGGTCATCGACCTGCACCGACCTGCCACCGCGACCAGGGAGCCTCCGATCAGCACCGTGATTCCGCCCCCGCGCCTCTACCGTGCTCCCGAGCACCGGATGGCCGCCGGCGTCGCCGCCGGTATCGCCGACCATCTCGGCATCTCGGTGCTGCGGGTGCGCGTCGCGTTCATGGTGCTGCTCGGGCTGAGCGGGCTCGGCCTGCTGCTCTACGCGGCCTTCTGGGCGGTGGTGCCGTTGCGGCCCGGTGACACCGCGGTGCCGCCCCGACGCGACGTCGCCCAGCTCCTGCCGTTCGTAGGGATCGGGCTCGGTGTCCTGCTGATCCAGGTCATGGTCTTCGACTCGGTGGGCGCGGCCGGCACGGCCGGTTGGCTGGTGGCCATCATCGCGGTCGGTGCCGGGGTCATCTGGCACCAGTCCGCACCCGAACGGCGGCGGCAGTGGGGCAACGCGATGCCGGTGCCCTGGCTCGGCGCGGTCGTCGAGGAGAGTGACCGGCGGGCGTTCGTGCTCCGGTTCATCGGCGGTGGGGTGCTGGTCGCCGTCGGCATCATCGGCGTCGCGGCGGTCTACTCGCCGGCGCAGAACTTCGACGCGGTGATCAACGGTGTGATCTTCGCGCTGGTCGGGTTGGCGGGGGTCGGCGTGGTCGCCGCGCCCGTGCTCTGGCGGACGTACAGCCAGCTGCGCTCGGAGCGCGAGGGGCGCATCCGTGAGCAGGAGCGGGCCGAGTTGGCCGCCATGGTGCACGACCAGGTGCTGCACACGTTGGCTCTGATCCAGCGCAACGCCAGCGACGTCAAGATGGTGCAGCGGCTGGCCCGAGGGCAGGAGCGTTCGCTGCGCAACTGGCTGTACAAGCCGACCGCGTCGCCGAGCGAGCGCTTCGCCGCCGCGCTGGAGCAGGCCGCCGCCGAGGTCGAGGACACCTACGCGATCACCGTGGAGGCGGTCGTGGTGGGGGACCGGGAGACCGACGAGAAGGTCGGTGCGCTGGTCGCGGCTGCCCGGGAGGCGCTGGTGAACGCGGCCCGGCACGCCGGCGTGCAGACCGTGTCGCTCTACGCCGAGGTGGAGCCCGATCAGGTCAGCGTCTTCATCCGGGACCGGGGCAAGGGCTTCGATCCGGATACCGTGGAGGACCACCGGCACGGCGTACGCGGCTCGATCATCGGGCGGATGAAGCGGCACGGCGGACGGGCCGAGATCCGGTCCGGTCCGGGGGAGGGGACCGAGGTCCGGTTGATACTGCCGATCTCCCGGGACTCGTCCGCAGCGGAGAGGAACAGATGACCATGGCCGAGCAGCCGACCGAGCACCTCGACCCGGCGGAGCCCCGCCCCGAGCGGCTCCGGGTGTTTCTGGTGGACGACCACGCCATGTTCCGGGCCGGGGTGCGCGCGGAGTTGGGCGTCCACGTCGAGGTGGTGGGCGAGGCGAGCACCGTGGCCGAGGCGGTCACCCGGATCGCGGCTGTCGGCCCGGACGTGGTGCTGCTCGACGTGCACATGCCCGACGGCGGCGGGCGGGCGGTGCTGGAGGCGATGCGGCGTACGCACCCGCAGGTCAAGTTCCTGGCGCTGAGCGTCTCCGACGCGGCGGAGGACGTGATCGGGCTGATCCGGGCCGGTGCGCGGGGGTACGTGACCAAGACCATCTCCCCGGACGAGCTGGCCGCGGCGATCCGCCGGGTGGCGGACGGCGACGCGGTGTTCAGCCCTCGGCTGGCCGGGTTCGTGCTGGATGCCTTCGCGGCCCGGCCGGACGCCCCGGTGGCCGACCCCGAGCTGGACCAGCTCACCAACCGGGAGCGGGAGGTGCTGCGGTTGCTGGCCCGGGGGTACGCCTACAAGGAGATCGCCAAGGAGCTGTTCATCTCCATCAAGACGGTGGAGACGCACGTGTCGAACGTGCTCCGCAAGCTGCAGATGTCCAACCGCTACGAACTCTCCCGCTGGGCGGCGGACCGCCGGCTGGTGTGACGGCGTGTCACCGTGGCCGAGGATCAGACAAACGATCTCCGCGCACTCGTCCACCCAGCCGGTGATCGTGCCCGTGCAGCCGTAGTCGACCTGTCCGGACGGGTCGAAATGCGAGCGGCTTTGGGCGTCCTAACGGGCAGAGGTGGGCCCGGAGGCTGCGCGCGGGCCGGGACCACTTCTGCGGGTGGCGCAACGTATTTCCTGCTCAGTGCTACCTCCGCCGACCGTTTTATGATCATTTTTCAAGTATCGGCAACGTGGCGGGCAACTAACGGCTTGATAACGGCACCTTCACGGAAGAGGCCAGTTGGTGTCACAGTGGCAGCACCTCACCATCGGTGTGTGGCACTCCGTACGGCCCATGACCATGTCCCCGCCCTTCGCGGCGGCTCGTGGCCGTGCCCTCCGCGTCGTGTCGCGCCTCGTTGGTGGGGGAGCCCGGCGGATCGGAACATCAGGGGTGTCCCCAACTTCCCTGTGGTCCCGGCGACCCGCGCCCCGGGGTGGTCGGGCGGTGTCACCCCCAAAACGTGCGTGAAACCCACGACGGAACCTGGTTAGAAAGAGGAGGCCCCTCGGAATGAGAGTCTCGAAGCGGGCGACGAGCGCGATCGCGCTCAGCGCGGCTGCCGCGCTAGTCGCGAGCGGTTGCTCGAGCGGCGGTGACGGCGAGACCGCCGCCAGCGGCGACGGCGCGATTGTCATCCACGGTGTCCAGCCGGAGAACCCGCTGGTCCCGTCGAACACCACGGAGACCGGCGGTGGCAAGATCATCGACTGGCTCTTCACCGGCCTGGTCGAGTACCCGAACGACGGTGGCGCCCCGCGTAACGCGCTGGCGGAGTCCATCAACACCACGGACTCCAAGGTCTTCACGATCAAGATCAAGAAGGGTACGAAGTTCCACGACGGGACCGAGGTGAAGGCGAAGAACTTCGTCGACGCCTGGAACTGGGCCGCCTACTCGCCGAACGGCGCGCAGAACGGCAGCTTCTTCTCTGACATCCAGGGTTTCGAGCAGACCTACACCAGTGACCCGGATGGCGCGGACGGCCCGAAGAAGGCCCCGGCGCCGACGGCTGAGAAGCTGTCCGGCCTGAAGGTCGTCGACGAGCAGACCTTCGAGGTCACCCTGTCGGCGCCGACCGCGGTCTTCCCGACCAAGCTCGGCTACAGCGCCTTCATGCCGCTGCCGGACAAGTTCTTCACGCAGAAGCCCGACGAGTTCGGCAAGAACCCGATCGGCAACGGCCCGGTCAAGTTCGTGTCGTGGGCGGACAACTCCCTCATCAAGCTGACGCGCTTCGACGACTACGATCTTCGCGACAAGATGAAGATCAAGGACGTCGACGTCAAGCTGTACCAGGACGAGACGGCCGCCTACGCCGACGTGCTCTCCAACAACCTGGACTTCCTGGAGTCGCTGCCCACCTCGGCGCTCGCCGGCGACAAGTGGAAGACCGACCTCGGCCCCCGGGGCCGCAACACCGTCACGCCGACGACCGCGCTCATCGCGTTCCCGCTGTACGACAAGCGTTTCCAGAACCCGAAGCTGCGTCGGGCCGTGTCGCTGTCGATCAACCGGCAGGAGATCTCGGACAAGATCTTCTTCGGCACCCGTAAGCCGGCCGACAGCTGGGCGAACCCGCTGACCCCGGGCGCCAAGCCGGGTAACTGCACCGCCTGCAAGTTCGACGCGACCACGGCGAAGCAGCTGCTGACCGAGGCCGGCGGCTTCACCGGCGAGATGGTCTTCTACTACAACTCGGACTCCAGCCACAAGGACTGGATGGACGCGGTTGCGCAGCAGGTCAAGACCAACCTCGGCATCGAGGCTCGGGCTGAGGGCGTGCCGACCTTCGCGGTCTTCCGCCAGAACGTCAACGCCCACACGATGAAGGGCCCGTACCGCGCTGCCTGGCAGCAGGACTACCCGGACGTCGAGAACTGGATCAACCCGCTGTACGTCACGGGTGGCTCCTCGAACGACGGCCTGTACAGCAACCCCGAGGTCGACGCCCTGGCCAAGCAGGCCAGTGCAGCGCCGAGCCTGGAGGCCTCGCACGAGGCGTTCACCAAGGCCGTCGAGAAGATCGACCAGGACGTCCCGAGCATCCCGATCTACTTCTACGGCCAGCAGTCCGGCCACTCGGAGAAGATCAAGAAGCTCGAGCTGAACAACGTCGGCGAACTCGACATCACCTCGGTCGAGCTCTGATCCGTTCGGTCTGACCCCGGGTCGGGCTCGCCACATCCGGTGAGCCCGACCCGGGGCAGTTCCGCGATTGGGTGTTACAGCACTCCACTCGCACGTTGTCACCACCGTGTCGGCCGTCCGACGCGCCCCCTGTCTGGAGGACCACCCCATGGGCCGTTATCTGTTGAGACGGCTGCTCCAACTCGTGCCGGTCTTCATCGGCTCGACGTTCCTGATCTATGCCCTCGTCTGGGCCGTACCGGGCGACCCCTTCGCCGGTAAGTGCGGCGAGCGCCGTTGCCCGGACCAGTACGTGGCGTTCATGACCGAGAAGTACCACCTGGACCAGAACGTCTTCGTGCAGTACTTCAACTACATGAAGAACCTGCTCCAGGGTGACTTCGGTCAGACCTTCTCGCAGCGCGACATCGGCGGCATCATCGCCACGGCGTACCCCAACACGCTGAAGCTGGCCCTGGTCGCGCTCGCCATCGAGGCCGTGATCGGCCTCGGCGCCGGCGTCCTGACCGGTCTGCGCCGCAACGGTTTCCTGGACAACCTGGTGCTGGTCTCCACGCTCTTCCTGCTCGCGCTGCCGGTGTTCGTGGTCGGCTTCGTGCTGCAGTGGCTGCTGGGCGTGCAGTGGGGCATCATCAAGCCGACCGTCTCCTCCGAGATGCGGTGGTCCGAGCTGATCGTGCCGGGCTTCGTGCTCGGCAGCGCGTCGGTGGCGTACATCGCGCGGGTGGCACGAACGAGCATCGCGGAGAACCGCCGTGCCGACTACGTGCGCACCGCCATCGCCAAGGGCCTGCCGATGCGCCGGGTTGTCGGGGTGCACCTGCTGCGCAACTCGCTCATCCCGGTGGTCACCCTGCTCGGCACCGACCTCGGTGCCCTGATGGGCGGCGCGATCATCACCGAGGGGATCTTCGGCATCAACGGCATCGGCCGCGAGGTCTACCGCGCGATCATCACCAAAGAGAGCGCCACAGTGGTAGGGATCGTGGTCGTCCTGGTGCTGGTCTATCTCGTGATGAACCTGCTGGTTGACCTGCTCTACGCCGCCCTGGACCCAAGGATCCGCTATGAGTGACCCGAGTACCGCATCGATCGTCAGCACCCCTGGCGCGTACCCGACCGACTCTCCCGCTCCCGCCACCGCGGGCGCGCCGCAGAGCAACGAGAAGCCGCGTGGCCTGCTGGGTGACGCCTGGCGCGACCTCCGGCGTAAGCCGCTGTTCTGGGTCTCGGCCACGCTGATCGTGTTCTTCCTGCTGATGGCGGCCTTCCCGGCGCTGTTCGCCCCGGGTGACGCGGTCAACGGATCGCTGTCCCGCAGCCTCGACAAGCCGTCCGCCAATGGCTGGTTCGGCTACGACGTGCAGGGCCGGGACGTCTACGCCCGGGTCATCTACGGCGCGCGGGCGTCCATCATCGTGGCCATGCTCTCGGTGATCGGCACCCTGCTCGTCGGCGGAGCGATGGGCATCATCTCCGGTTACCGCGGTGGCTGGGTGGACGGGCTGCTGAGCCGGATCGGCGACGTGTTCTTCGGTGTGCCGTTCGTGCTCGGCGCGATCGTCATCCTGACCACGTTCAACGGCTCGGGTTCCGGCAACAGCAAGGCCCAGATCATGGCCCTCGTGATCATTTCGCTGATCGTGTTGAGCTGGCCGGTCGTGATGCGGTTGATGCGCTCGTCGGTGCTCGCCACCAGGGACGCCGACTACATCGTCGCGGCCCGCGCGCTGGGTGCCGGCAGCGGCCGGATCATCCTCAAGCACCTGCTCCCGAACTGCCTGGCTCCGCTGCTGGTCTACGGCACGATCATGGTCGGCTCGTTCATCGGCGCCGAGGCCACCCTGTCGTTCCTGGGTGTCGGTCTGAAGTCGCCGGTGGTGTCCTGGGGCATCATGATCAGCGAGGGCAAGGATTTCATCCGGGTCGCGCCGGGGCTGGTGTTCTTCCCCGCCGCGTTCCTCGTCGCCGCAGTGCTGAGCTTCGTGATGCTCGGTGAGGCGGTCCGCGAGGCCCTCGATCCGAAACTCCGCTAGGGGAGATCCAGTGTCCGACATTCTCGTGTCCGAGCAGTCCGCGCCGGGATCCGGCGGGTCCGGACGTCCCTCTGGCCGGCTGCTCGAGGTCGACGACCTGCGGGTGGAGTTTCGCACCCGGGACGGCGTCGCAAAGGTCATCAACGGAGTCACGTACCACGTCGACGCGGGGGAGACCCTCGCCGTGCTCGGCGAGTCCGGCTCCGGCAAGAGCGTCACCGCGCAGACCATCATGGGCATCCTCGACACGCCGCCCGGCTTCGTCACCGGCGGTCAGGTTCGCTTCCACGGCAAGGACATGCTCCGCATGTCCGACGAGGAGCGTCGCCGCATCCGCGGCGAGGGCATCGCGATGATCTTCCAGGACGCGCTCTCTGCGCTGAACCCCGTCTTCACCGTCGGGTTCCAGGTCGCCGAGCAGTTCCGGGTCCGGCGGGGCATGGGTCGCGCCGAGGCCAAGAAGCGCGCGATCGAGATGCTCGACCAGGTCAAGATCCCGAACGCCAAGGACCGGTTCAACAACTACCCACACCAGTTCTCCGGTGGTATGCGGCAGCGCGCGATGATCGCGATGTCGCTGGCGCTCGACCCGGAGGTGCTGATCGCGGACGAGCCGACCACCGCGCTCGACGTGACCGTGCAGGCCCAGATCATGGACCTGCTCGCCGAGCTCCAGCGTGAGCGGCAAATGGGCATGATCCTGATCACCCACGACCTCGGCGTGGTCGCCGACGTCGCGGACCGGATCGCGGTCATGTACGCGGGCCGGATCGTCGAGGAAGCCGACGTGTACGAGCTGTACGCCAAGCCGGCGCACCCGTACACGTTGGGTTTGATCGACTCGATCCCGCGCCTCGACGAGAAGGGGCAGCAGCTCCGGACGATCAAGGGCCTCCCGCCGAACCTGATGAACATCCCGCCGGGCTGCCCGTTCAACCCGCGGTGCCCGATGGCTCAGCCGGTGTGCCGGGAGAACATCCCGCCGCTGCTGCAGATCGGCCCCGCCCGGGCCAGCGCCTGCCACTTCGCCGAGGAGCTGGTGAACCGTGTCTGAGAACATCCTTGAGGTCAAGGACCTGGTCAAGCACTACCCCGTGACGCAGGGTGTGGTGTTCAAGAAGACCGTCGGTCAGGTCAAGGCGGTCGACGGGGTCTCGTTCGGTCTGCGCGCTGGCGAGACGCTCGGTGTGGTCGGCGAGTCCGGTTGCGGCAAGTCGACGCTGGCCCGGGTGCTGATGAACCTGGAGAAGCCGACCGCCGGCAACGTGGTCTACAAGGGCCAGGACATCTCCAAGCTCTCCGGTGGGGCGCTGCGACGCCTGCGCCGGCAGATCCAGCTGGTGATGCAGGACCCGTACACCTCGCTGAACCCGCGGATGACAGTCGGCGACCTGCTCGGCGAGCCGTTCGAGATCCACCCGGAGGTGGCGCCGAAGGGCAGCCGTCGGGCCAAGGTCAGGGAGCTGCTCGAACTGGTCGGGCTCAGCCCCGAGCACATCAACAGGTACCCGCACCAGTTCTCCGGCGGTCAGCGTCAGCGCATCGGCATCGCCCGTGCGCTCGCGCTGCGGCCCGAGATCATCGTCTGTGACGAGCCGGTGTCGGCGCTGGACGTCTCCATCCAGGCTCAGGTGATGAACCTGCTGGAGCGGTTGCAGGGCGAGTTGGGCCTCTCGTACGTCTTCATCGCGCACGACCTGTCCGTGGTCCGCCACCTCTCGGACCGGGTCGCGGTGATGTACCTCGGCAAGATCGTCGAGATCGGCACCGAGGACGAGATCTACGAGCGGCCGACCCACCCGTACACCCAGGCTCTGCTCTCCGCGGTGCCGGTGCCGGACCCGACGCAGCGGAACAACAAGACGATCATCCGGCTCACGGGGGACGTGCCGTCGCCGATCAGCCCGCCCTCGGGCTGCCGGTTCCGGACCCGCTGCTGGAAGGCGCAGGCCGTCTGCGCCGAGCAGGTCCCGCTGCTGGAGATCCGGCGGGACTCGGACCATCCGAGCGCCTGCCACTTCGCGGAGCGGCGCGAGATCGTCGCCACCCACGAGGCCTGAGTCACCCGAAACCGCCTGCCGACGTCCACCACGACGACGGCAGGCGGTTTCGTCTGCCGGTGACCCGGCCAGAGCGCTTCCCGGCCGGCTCGGGCGCACCCACCGCCATCGGGCTCAGAGGGGGCCGCGGCCGGCGCGGAGCAGCAGCAGGGCCAACTGGGTGCCGTCGGCACCGAGCGCGACGCGGAACCGTTCCAGGATCTTCCGCTCCCGGGAGAGCACCAGGCGCGTGCCGCCGGACGCCATCCGGGTCGCACCGACCTCCTGGGACAGGGCGGCCCGCTCCTGCCAGAGCGCGATCATGGCATTGTCGATCTCGTCGATCCGCTCCCTGATCTGCACGATCCGCGCCGAGGCGGTTGGTTCCTCGGTGCCAGTCCGTGCCTCGACCGGCGTGGCGTTGTCGACCGCCGCCGACGTGGGCACTGTCGCCTCGGTCCCGTTCGGCACCTGTTGCTCCGCCTCGGGCCGGGCCGGGCCGCCGCTCTGCTCCATCACGTCTGCCATCATCGGGTACCTCTCGCACTGTGGTGCCCGGTGCCCGGAACCCGGGACGGAAAAAGCCCCGGACTCCAGGAGCCCGGGGCTTTTTGCAGGTCAGAATTGATCAGGCGCGACCTACGGCAGCCGGACTCCCGGTGCCATAGTAAAAGTGGTAACGCGCAGCGATCACGCTGACGAGTATGCCGGCGCCGGCCGCGGCTGCGCAAGCGTCCAGGGCCCCTTGCCCGCGCCGCGGCCCAGCGGTCGGGGGAGTGTCCGACCGGCGGCATAGACTTGTCGGGCGATGCATCCTCTCTTCGACATTCCCGCGTCCCCGCCTGCGCCGGAGTCCGCGCCGGCCCGCCCGCACCGACCCGGGCCGGCCCCCGCGCGCCTCGATCCGCAGCAGTTGCTCGCCGGGCTCAACGGGCCTCAGCGCGACGCCGTCAGCCACGCCGGCTCGCCGCTGCTGATCGTGGCCGGCGCCGGATCCGGCAAGACCCGGGTGCTCACGCACCGGATCGCCTACCTGCTCGCCGCACGGGACGTGCACCCCGGTGAGATCATCGCGATCACCTTCACCAACAAGGCCGCCGGCGAGATGAAGGAGCGCGTCGCCGCGCTCGTCGGTCCGCGGGCGCGCCTGATGTGGGTGTCGACGTTCCACTCGGCCTGCGTGCGGATCCTGCGTGCCGAGCACGAGCACGCCGGCCTCAAGTCGACGTTCTCGATCTACGACGCGGACGACTCCCGCCGGCTGATGCAGTTGGTGACCCGCGAGTTGGACCTTGACCCGAAGCGCTACCCGGCGCGAGGGCTGGCGGCCCAGGTCTCCAACCTCAAGAACGAACTGGTCGATCCGGAGCAGTTCGCGGCACGGGCCACCGGCCCCAACGAGCGGGCGCTCGCCGAGGCGTACACGCTCTACCAGCGCCGGCTGCGTGAGGCGCACGCACTGGACTTCGACGACCTGATCATGACCACGGTGCACCTGCTCCAGTCCCACCCGCACGTCGCGGAGAGCTACCGTCGGCGCTTCCGGCACGTGCTGGTGGACGAATACCAGGACACCAACCACGCCCAGTACATCCTGATCAAGGAGCTGGTCTCCGGCACCGAGGGGGTGGAGCCGGCCGAGCTGTGCGTGGTCGGCGACGCCGACCAGTCGATCTACGCGTTCCGGGGCGCGACGATCCGCAACATCCTGGAGTTCGAGCGGGACTACACCGACGCGCGAACGATCCTGCTGGAGCAGAACTACCGCTCCACCCAGACCATCCTCAACGCGGCCAACGCGGTGATCGACCGCAACACATCCCGCAAGCCCAAGCGGCTGTGGAGCGAGGCCGGCGCCGGTGAGCAGATCGTCGGCTACGTGGCCGACACCGAGCACGCCGAGGCCGACTGGGTGGCCCGGGAGATCGACCGGCTGGTCGACGCCGACGAGACACGCCCCGGCGACGTCGCGGTCTTCTACCGCACCAACGCCCAGTCCCGCGTGTTCGAAGAGGTGTTCATCCGCATCGGCCTGCCCTACAAGGTGGTCGGCGGGGTGCGCTTCTACGAGCGCAAGGAGGTCCGCGACGCACTGGCGTACCTGCGTTCGGTGGTCAACGACGACGACACGGTGAGCCTGCGGCGGGTCCTCAACACCCCACGCCGGGGGATCGGCGACCGCGCCGAGGCGTGTGTCGAGGCGCTCTCCAGCCGGGACCGGATCTCGTTCGGCGCGGCGTTGCGCCGGGCCCGGGAGGCGCCGGGGATCTCCAGCCGGGCGGCCAACGGCATCGCCGACTTCGTGGCGCTGCTCGACGGCGCCCGCGAGCTGTCCGAGACCGGCACCCCGGAGGAGGTGCTGGAGGCGCTGCTGACCCGCTCGGGCTACCTCACCGAGCTGGAGGAGAGCCTGGATCCGCAGGACGCCGGTCGGGTGGACAACCTCCAGGAGTTGGTGAGCGTCGCCCGGGAGTACACCGAGCGGATCGAGTCGCAGGGCGAGGAGGGAGAGCGGGCCACCCTGGCCGGCTTCCTGGAGCAGGTGGCGCTGGTCGCCGACGCCGACCAGATCCCCTCCGACGACCCCGACCACCAGGGCGTGGTCACCCTGATGACGCTGCACACCGCTAAAGGGCTGGAGTTCCCGGTCGTCTTCCTGACCGGGCTGGAGGACGGCGTCTTCCCCCACCTGCGCTCGCTGGGCGACACCCGCGAGTTGGAGGAGGAGCGCCGGCTGGCGTACGTCGGCATCACCCGCGCCCGACAGCGGCTCTACCTGTCCCGCGCGGTGACCCGCTCGGCCTGGGGGCAGCCGTCCTACAACCCGCCGTCGCGGTTCCTGGAGGAGTTGCCGACCGAGCTGGTGCACTGGGAGCGCACCGAGGGGTCGTACACCTCGTGGGCCGGCGGGGGCGGCGGCGTCGGTGGCCGCGCGGACCGCGCGCCCGGCGCGCGTGGCAACTTCACCGGGGGTACGCCGAAGGCGGCCCAGTTGGCGCAGCGGCTCGGCGTGGACGCCAGCCGGCTGACCACGGCCAGTGAGTTGCCGCAGGGGCCGAAGGTATCGGCCGGCGACCGGGTCAATCACCAGCGGTACGGGTTGGGGCGGGTGCTCGCCGTCGAGGGGCACGGCCCGGGTGCCCGCGCGCAGATCGACTTCGGCGACCAGACGATGTGGCTGGTGCTCCGGCACGCCCCGGTCGACAAGCTCTGACCCACCCGGCTGGGTCGTCGCAGCGCCGAAGGTATACGGACGTGAACCAAGGTCTATTTCGCTCCCCGGACGTGGCCAGCGCCGCTTCCGGGCCGGATAGTGGACAGCGTGACCCTGGAGATCAGAGGTATCTCATACATCGCTGGCCATAGCTCCGGCGAGGCGGTGCGCCGGGACATGCATGCCATCCGCGAGACCCTGCACTGCACGACGGTGATGGTGATTGGCACCGATACCGGGGCGCAGATGGAAGCGGCGCGGAGCGCCCTGGACGTCGGGCTCGATGTCTACATCCGGCCGTATGTCGCCGACCGCCCGCGCCGCGAGGTTCTGGCCCATCTCACGGCGACGGCCACCGCGGCCGAGGAACTACGCGTCGAACACCCGGGTCGAGTCACGCTGCTGGTCGGCAGCGAGTTCTCCCTCACCTCCCCGGGGATGGTCCCGGGACCCCGTGTCTTCATCCGGCTGCAGGTGCTGGTGCGGTGGCGACGCTTCTTCGACCGCCGGATCACCCGCAAGCTCAACGCTCTGCTCGGCGCCGCCCTGCCCGTCGCCCGCGCCGCGTTCCACGGGCCGGTCACCTACGCCGCGGGCTTCTGGGAGAAGGTCGACTGGTCCGGCTTCGACCTCGTCGGCGTCAACCTCTACCGTTTCGGCCCCGACCCCGCCGCCTACCAGCAACGGCTGCGCGCCCTGCTGCACGAGGCGGATAAACCGGTGGTCATCACCGAGTTCGGATGCGGCGCCCACCTCGGTGCCGAGCGCCGCGGGCCCGGCTCGTTCCGGATCGTGAACTGGTTCGCCCAACCGCCCCAGGTCAGGGACGGACACGTACGCGACGAATCCACCCAGGCTGCGTACCTGGCCGAACTCATCGACCTCTACGCCGCACACGGTGTCCACGGCTGCTTCGTCTTCACCTTCGTCATGCCGGACTTCCCGCACCACCCGGACCCGCGTCGCGACCTGGACATGGCTGGCTTCGGCGTGGTGCGAATACCGTCCGATGACCCGTCCCGGTGGGAGCCGAAGGAAGCCTTCCACCAGGTGGCGCGGCGTTACGAGGCAGCCGAGCGCGGCGCCACCGCCAGCGGCACGGGCTGACCGATGGATCGCTGCCTCAGCAGCCCAGGTCCACGCCGTGCGAGCGCATGAACGGGGCCGGGTCGATCTGGTTCCACATGCCCTGGTGCACCTCGAAGTGCAGGTGCGGGCCGGTGGCGTCGCCGGTCGCGCCCTCGTAGCCGATGACCTGGCCGGCCTTGACCGCCTGCCCCACGGTGACCGCGATGCGGCTCTGGTGGGCGTAGTGGGTCAGGTATCCGTTGCCGTGATCGATGAAGACGGAGTTGCCGTACCCGTCGGAGGCGTCACCGGCCTGGGTCACGGTGCCGGCGGCCGCGGCGCGGATCGGCGTACCGGAGGGCAGCGCCAGGTCGATGCCGGCGTGCAGGGTGCCCCAGCGCTGCCCGTAGCAGGAGGTGACCTCGGCTCCCGGCATCGGGTTGACCCAGGCGGGCGTGGGCTTGGTGGTCTTCTTCGGCTTCGGCTTGGCCTTCGCGGCGGCCGTCTTCGCGGGGGCCGGGCTGGCGCTGGTCGCCGACGGGGTCGGTGTGGGGCTGACCGAGAGAGTGTCCGGGGTGCTCGACTCGCGAGTCGAGCGGTCGGCCCGGCTGGCGGCCTCGTTGCGGGACTGCGCGTCGAGGGAGACGGCGGCGGGTGCCGGCTGGTCGGTGCCGGTGGTGGCGACGACGACGCCACCGAGGCCGAGGGCGAGCAGAGCGGCGGCGCCGAGCACGATGAGGCGGTTGCGCCGACGGGGGAGTTCCGGCGGCCCGGTGGGAGCGGTGTCGCGGGTGTTCTCGTTCTGGACGGGGCTGTCTTCTTGCACGGCGGACCTTCACAGTCGAGGGGCACTTGACCTCGAAATACTGGTGTCGGGCCGGGTTGGAGGCGGGATGGGGACCGGAGGGCCGGGCGGTGGAGGGCGGCTCACCTGCCCGGATATGACCCGCTCTGCGGCGCTACGACCGGAAAAGTGATCATGCGATCCAGTGTCGCCGCTCACAATCTCCAGTGTGACCTGGGAGACATCGGCCAACGAAAAACCGCCCGGATCGACAGATCCGGGCGGTCAACGGTCGGTACGCAACGTCAGGAGCCGGCTACCTCGCTGTAAATTGCCTCGACTTGCAGCTTGATGTCCACTCCGCGGTCCTGCAGGAACGGCACCGGGTCCATCGGCTTGCCCTTGACATGGATCTCGAGGTGCAGGTGGGTGCCGTAGGCGTGACCCGTCTGGCCGACCAGGCCGAGCTGGTCGCCCGCCTTGATCTGCTGGCCTTCCTTGACGCTCACCGCGGAGGAGTGGCCGTAGATGGCCTCGCTGCCGTCGGCGTGCTGAACGATCACGGCGTTGCCGTACCCGCCGAACCAGCCGGCCTTGGTGACCAGGCCGTCATGGATCGCCACAAAGGGCGTGCCCTCGGCGGCGACCAGGTCGACGCCGGTGTGCATCTTGCCCCAGCGCATCCCGTAGGGGGAGTTGAAGTCGTAGCCCTGAAGCGGCAGCAGCCACACCTCGGGCTCGGCGCTGTCCTTGCTGCGGCTGTCCCGCGAGGCGCGGTCGGCGTTGTCGGCGCGGGCCTTCACGTCCTGGCTGGTGACCGACGCCTGCTTGAGCTCGTCGAGCACCTTCGGGCTGACGTCCTTGGCGTCCGGCAGGGCGCTGGCGCCGAGTGCGACGATGCCGGCCCCGACGAAAGCGGTGGTGACGACAGCGGCGTAACGGCTACGCGGTGGGGTGGGCACGCGGCGACGACCGCGATATCGATCGGGCTCAGACGACAGGCGCTGGCGCACGCACACCCTCCGTTGTCGGGGTTCCGAAGCGGCCGATGGACGTTCGTGAAGCTCCGATGAACGTCCGCTGACCGCGTCGTCACCCGTCCATGGACCTGATGACAACCGTGGACACGTTAGCCAACCACCAGAGGAGTCACAAGCTAGAGCGAGAAATTGGCGTGTCGATCTGTCCGTTTGCGTCCGTGATTGTCATGCATCGTGACGCCGAACGGTGCCCCAGATGCTGCCCGTTCGTCGCCGAGCGTGACCGGTCCGGCGGACTCGTCCGGCTTGACTGCGGGCGGCGCCGGGCCACGCCGGGGCGGCGCGGATAGCCTCGGTGCGACCACTCCCGGTCGGCAGCGGTCGCGGCGGGCACCTGCCGGGCGCGGAACCCGGATTTCCCGGGCCAGGCCCGCCGGGTTACCGTTCGTTCAGGTGAAGGCCGTGAAGCCGGTGAAAGGTGTGCGCTGATGAGCTCTCGAATTCGGGTCGTCGTCGCCAAGCCCGGTCTGGACGGCCACGACCGGGGAGCGAAGGTCGTCGCGCGCGCACTGCGCGACGCTGGGATGGAGGTCGTCTACACCGGCCTGCACCAGACCCCTGAGCAGATCGTGGAGACCGCCATCCAGGAGGACGCCGACGCGGTCGGCCTGTCCGTCCTCTCCGGCGCGCACATGACGTTGTTCCGGCGGGTGCTGGAACTGCTCGGCGAGCGGGACGCCCGCGACATCGTCGTGTTCGGCGGCGGCATCATTCCGAAGGGCGACCTTCCCGAGCTGGAAAAGCTGGGCGTCGCGAAGATCTTCACGCCGGGCGCCACCACTCAGGCGATCGTCGAGTGGGTCCGAGAGAACGTCGCGCAGCCGGTTTCCTGAGGCTCGCCGCGACGGTCGGCTTCCGGCGACCGGATTTGGGCACGGGGGAGGGGCCGGACGCACCCCTCACACGTCCGGCCCCTCTATGCACGATGCCCCGCCGCCACCCCTCGACCGACAGGGCATCGGCCGTATCCCGTCTTTGCGCTGCTCAGCGCTCCGACATCTGACTCAACGACGCCCTCGCGGCCGGGTTACGCCACCGGGGCAACATCGCCCGGACGGTGGATGCGGACCGGGTCGTGGTCGGAAACCGGCCGCTCCCGATGTCCGGTTGTGCATTACCGCACACCACGCACCCGCTCGGTTGCCGGCGGTGCCGACCTCGCTAGGCTGCGGCCAATGGCCTGTTTCAACTGATGACAGGCGTCAAACTGTTTTTGAACGCTGGTGGCGGCGCGACGGCGCGCCGCGGAGACGGGACGGGACGCGCAATCGTGGACCTGTACGAGTACCAGGGGCGGGACCTGTTCGAGCGGCACGGCTTGCCCGTGTTGGCCGGCGGCGTCGCCACTACCCCGGAAGAGGCCCGTGCGATCGCCGACCGCCTCGGCGGTCGCGTGGTCGTCAAGGCGCAGGTGAAGGTCGGTGGCCGCGGTAAGGCCGGCGGCGTCAAGCTGGCCGAGGGCGCCGAGGAGACGGTGGCCCGTGCCACCGACATCCTCGGCATGGATATCAAGGGCCACACCGTCCACAAGGTCATGATCACGGTGACCGCGGACGTGGCCGAGGAGTACTACTTCTCGTACCTGCTCGACCGGGCGAACCGCACCTTCCTCTGCATCGCCAGCGTGGCCGGCGGCATGGACATCGAGCAGGTCGCCGCCGACACCCCCGACAAGGTGGTGAAGGCCCCGATCGACGCCGTCAAGGGCGTGGACGAGGCCAAGGCTCGCGAGATCGTGACCGCCGCCGGCTTCCCGGCCGAGGTCGCCGACCAGGTGGTCGAGATCGCCGTCGGCCTGTGGCAGGCGTTCGTCGCCGAGGACGCCACCCTGGTCGAGGTCAACCCGCTCGCCAAGAACGGCGACGGCCGGATGCTGCTGCTCGATGCCAAGATCAGCCTGGACGAGAACGCCGGGTTCCGGCACCCGGACCACGAGGCGCTCGTGGACCAGGCCGCCGTGGACCCGCTGGAGCAGGCCGCCAAGGCCAAGGACCTCAACTACGTCAAGCTCGACGGCGAGGTCGGCATCATCGGCAACGGCGCGGGTCTGGTCATGTCGACCCTCGACGTCGTCGCGTACGCCGGTGAGCGGCACGGCAACGTCAAGCCGGCCAACTTCCTCGACATCGGCGGCGGCGCGAGCGCCGCGGTGATGGCGAACGGGCTGGAGATCGTGCTCTCCGACCCGGCCGTGAAGAGCGTCTTCGTCAACGTCTTCGGCGGCATCACCGCCTGCGACGAGGTCGCCAACGGCATCATCCAGGCGCTGGCCCTGCTGGAGCAGCGCGGGGAGCAGGTCACCAAGCCGCTCGTCGTCCGTCTCGACGGCAACAACGCCGAGGCTGGCCGGGCGATCCTGGACGGCGCGAACAACCCGCTCGTGCAGCGGGTGGACACCATGGACGGTGCGGCCGAGCGGGCCGCCGAGCTGGCAGCTGCGGGGGTCTGATCATGGCTATCTGGCTGACCAAGGACTCGAAGGTCATCGTTCAGGGGATGACCGGTTCCGAGGGTTCCAAGCACACCCGGCGGATGCTCGCCGCCGGCACGAACGTGGTGGGCGGCGTCAACCCGCGCAAGGCGGGCCAGACCGTCGACTTCGATGGCACCGAGCTGCCGGTCTTCGCGTCGGTCGCGGACGCGATGGCCGAGACCGGGGCCGACGTCACGGTCATCTTCGTGCCGCCGCAGTTCACCAAGGCCGCCGTGGTCGAGGCGATCGACGCCGCGATCGGCCTGGCCGTGGTGATCACCGAGGGCGTTCCGGTGCACGACACCGCGTCCTTCTGGGCGTACAACGTGTCCAAGGGTGAGCAGACCCGGATCATCGGGCCGAACTGCCCCGGCATCGCCTCGCCCGGCGCGTCCAACGCCGGCATCATCCCGGCCGACATCACCGGCTCCGGCCGGATCGGCCTGGTCAGCAAGAGCGGCACGCTGACCTACCAGATGATGTACGAGCTGCGCGACATCGGCTTCTCCACCTGCGTCGGCATCGGCGGCGACCCGATCATCGGGACCACCCACATCGACGCCCTGGCGGCGTTCGAGGCCGACCCGGAGACCGACGCCATCGTGATGATCGGTGAGATCGGTGGCGACGCCGAGGAGCGGGCCGCCGAGTTCATCAAGGCGAACGTCACCAAGCCGGTGGTCGGCTACATCGCCGGCTTCACCGCCCCGCCCGGCAAGACCATGGGTCACGCCGGGGCGATCATCTCCGGCTCGGCCGGCACCGCCGAGGCGAAGCAGGCGGCGCTTGAGGCGGTCGGCGTCAAGGTCGGCAAGACGCCGACCGAGACCGCCAAGCTGATGCGGGAGATCATGTCCGGCAACTGAGCCGGCCAGACACAGCGAAGGGGGTCGACCGGTCACGGTCGACCCCCTTCGGCGTACGCGTGTTCCTCGCTCGTCAGTCGTTGTTCCAGAACGGGTAGTTGCCGGTCGCCCGCAGGATCGCACCGCCGATAATGTTGATCACGCCGAACACGATGGCGAGGTAGCCCAGCAGCGGGGACTGCCCGTACCGGCGGGCGTCCCGGATCGACAGGTAGCCGAAGATGATGCCCAGGATGCCGCAGCAGATCAGCCCCAGCACGATGCCCAGCACACCCCAGAGCGTGGTCCGGTCCCGTCCCCGGGCCGGTGGGGGCGGGGGTGGCGGGTATGGCGTCGTCACAGCTTCCTCCGGGCGGTCGTGGACGGCGAGCCGGCCGGACCGCGACCGGCGGACCCGACCCGGGCGGTGGCGACTCGCGCCCCCTCTGGCCGAGGCTAGACCGGACCGGGTCGCCGGGGCCCTGGTTCGGTCAACTCGTCGCCCTCCGGACGGGTTAACGGACTGCCACCGCCTTCCCGACGTGCCAGAGTAGAGCGGATGTCCCCCGTCACCCCTGACCGTCCCAGCCGTCCCGGCGGTGTGCGCGCCGACGACCGGCCGGTCGACCGTGCCGCGCCGGCCCGACGGGTGCCCGCGCCCCACTCGGGCGGGACGCCACGCGGGCGTGCGCCGCTGCCCGTCGCCGCCGGGGTGGCCGCCTGCTGGGCCGCGCTCACCTCCTACCTGCCGGTCGCCATCGTGCTCGGCCTGGTTCAACTCGGCACGGATTCCAGCACTCTGACCAACACCCTGCGTACCGCGCTGGCCGGGTGGCTGCTCGGGCACGGCGTGCCGCTGCACACCGCGTCCGGTCCGCTGGGGCTCGCCCCGCTGGCGCTGACCGTGCTGGCGCTGTGGCGGCTGACCCGGGCCGGCGTGCACGTCAGCCGCGCGATCGGCGCCCGCGACACCCGCTCGCCGCGACGGGCGCTGCTCGCCGCGGGCTCGGTCGGCATCGCGTACGCGCTGCTCGGCGCGCTCGCGGCGGTGCTGATCGGCGCCAACGGACCGGATGTGTCAGTGGTCCGGGCCGGAGTGACCTTCGCGGCGGTCGGCACCCTCGCCGCGCTGGTCGGCGCGACCCGCGTCACCGCCGTGACCCGGCTGCTCGTCACCCGGGTGCCAGCCCCGGTGCGCGACGGCGTGCGCAGTGGTCTGGTGGCCGGGCTGCTGCTGCTCGGCGCGGGTGCCGGGGCGGCGGGCCTGGCGGTGGCCACCGGCGGCGGCGACGCGGCCGACATGATCGGCGCGTACCGGACCGGGGTCGCCGGGCAGGCCGGGATCACCCTGGTCAGCGCCGCGTACGCGCCGAACGCGGCGATCTGGTCGGCCAGCTACCTGCTGGGGCCGGGTTTCGCGGTCGGCATCGACACCGCGGTCCGCACCAGCGAGGTGTCGGTCGGCGCGTTGCCGGCCGTGCCACTTCTCGCCGGTCTGCCGCGAGGTCCGGTGGACGGTCTCGGCGCTCTCCTGCTCGCGGTGCCCGTGCTGGCCGGGATGGTCGCCGGCTGGTTGCTCGCCCGCCGGGTGGCTCGACTCGCCGGGCCGGAGCGGGCCCCGCAGCGCTGGGCCGAGGTGCTGGTGCCGGCGGCGCTGGCCGGGCCGGTGGCCGGAGTGTTGCTCGGCGTGGCCGCCGCGGTGTCCGGCGGGTCGCTCGGCGCCGGCCGGCTGGCGCTGGTCGGGCCGGTGGGCTGGCAGGTCGGAGCGGTGGCGGCAGGTGTGATCGCGGTCGGCGCACTGCTCGGTGCCGCGGCCACCCGAGCGCTCACCCGCGCCCCGGCCCAGTAGGGGCGCTCAGCCCTGCCCCGGCCCAGTAGGAGCGCTCACCCGCGCCCCGGCCCGGGAGGCCAGGCCCCGGCCGCGTCCTCGTGCGGGTGAACGAGCGCGGGGCGCCCCGGACGAATCCGGAGCGCCCCGTCGACAGCGAGCCTGGTCAGGGCTGGCCGGGCAACGTCACCTGTGCCACGACGGACACGATGATCACAACGATGCCGAGCCCGACGGCGACCGCGCCGCAGATCAGGCCGGCCTTGGCCTGCCCGGCGTTGCTGGCCTGGCCCTGGGCGACCTTCTTCCGGGCGAGGTAACCGGTGACCACTGCCGCGATGCCGACCGGGATGCCCAGGGAGAAGCAGCAGAGCAGCGGGATCGCCGCGATACCGAGGATCATCGACACCAGGCCGAGGGTGTTGTTCTGCCCCTGCGCCTGCGGGTACCCGGCGTTCGGGTACCCGGGGGCGCTGCCGTACTGGGGCTGCTGCTGGCCGTACGGGTCCTGGTACGCCGGCGGCTGACCGTACGGCTGGCCCGAGGTGGGCTGCTGGCCGTACGGGGGCTGCGGTGCGCCGTACGGGTCCTGCTGACCGTAGGGCTGGCCGGAGGTGGGCTGCTGGCCGTACGGGGGCTGCGGTGCGCCGTACGGGTCCTGCTGACCGTAAGGCTGGCCGGAGGTGGGCTGCTGGCCGTACGGGGCGGCGGGCGGCGGGGGTGCGGTCGGGTCCTGGTTGGGCTGCTGGCCGTACGGGTCCTGACCGGGGTTACCGGGCTGCATTCGAAGAGCTCCTTGGACTGGTTCCGTCAGTTACTGCTGTGTGTTTCCATCCATGATCGCGTTCAGTCCTCCCGATGCCCAGTGCGGCAACCGGTAGACATTCTTCCCGAAGCGCAGGAAAAGGCAGTTCTTGCTCAACTCCGCGGGTCGGGCCAGCGCCGTGGCGCGGGTGGCGGGACGTTCGGCCCGAGCGAGCGGCAGCGTACCGGGTCGATGCACGTCGACGCTGTCGAAGATCGGCGCACCGCCCAGCGGAGGGGCATCCTGACCTGCCCGATAGGGTGACCCGGTGACCGAGCCCGCGCCTGTCGCCCGCATCGTCGTCCTCATCTCCGGCTCCGGGAGCAACCTTCAGTCGCTGCTGGATGCCGCCGCCGACCCCGCGTACGGCGCACAGGTCGTCGCGGTCGGCGCGGACCGCGACGGCATCGCGGGCCTGGACCGGGCCGACGCGGCCGGGGTGCCGACCTTCGTCGAGCGGGTCCGCGACCACGGCACCCGGGAGGACTGGGACGCCGCGCTCACCGCGCACGTCACGAAGCACCAACCCGACCTGGTCATCTCCGCCGGCTTCCTCAAGCTGGTCGGCCCGCACTTCCTCGCCGCCTTCGGTGACCGCTACCTGAACACCCACAACACCCTGCTGCCGGCGTTTCCCGGCATCCACGGTCCGCGGGACGCCCTCGCCTACGGCGTGAAGCTCACCGGGGCCACCCTCTTCTTCGTCGACGCCGGCATGGACACCGGGCCGATCGTCGCGCAGGTCGCGGTGCCGGTGCTCGACGACGACGACGTCGACACGCTCACCGAGCGCATCAAGGAAGCCGAGCGGCGCCAGCTCGTCGAGCAGGTCGGTCGCCTGGTCCGCGAAGGCTGGACCATCACCGGAAGGAAGGTCACGGTTCCGTGAGTCCCACTCAGGACGGGCGCCGCCCGATCAGGCGGGCGCTGGTCAGCGTCTACGACAAGACCGGGCTGGTCGAGCTGGCCCAGGCCCTGCACGCGGCCGGCGTGGAGATCGTGTCCACCGGCAGCACGGCGGGCACCATCGCCGCCGCCGGGGTGCCGGTGACGCCGGTGGAGACGGTGACCGGATTCCCCGAGGTGCTCGATGGTCGGGTGAAGACCCTGCACCCCAAGGTGCACGCGGGTCTCCTCGCCGACAGACGCAAGGACACGCACGTGGCGCAGCTCGACGAGCTGGGGGTGGCGGCGTTCGACCTGCTGGTCTCCAACCTCTACCCGTTCCAGGCGACCGTCGCGTCCGGCGCCGGCGTCGAGGAGTGCGTGGAGCAGATCGACATCGGTGGCCCGGCCATGGTGCGGGCCGCCGCCAAGAACCACGCCTCGGTCGCTGTGCTCACCGACCCGGCCGGTTACCCGGCGCTGCTCGGTGCGCTCAGCGAGGGTGGCTTCACCCTGGCCCAGCGTCGGGCGCTGGCCGCCCGGGCGTTCGCCGACATCGCCGAGTACGACGTCGCGGTGGCCCAGTGGTGTGCCCAGGAGCTGGCGCCAGCCGACGACTCCTGGCCGCAGTTCGCGGGGCTGGCGCTGCGCAAGTCGACCGCGCTGCGGTACGGCGAGAACCCGCACCAGCCGGCGGCTCTCTACACCGACCCGGACGCCCCCGCCGGGCTGGCCCAGGCCGAGCAGCTGCACGGCAAGGAGATGTCGTACAACAACTACGTCGACGCGGACGCCGCCTGGCGGGCCGCGAACGACTTCGCCGACCAGCCGGCGGTGGCGATCATCAAGCACGCCAACCCGTGCGGCATCGCGGTGGGCGCGGACGTGGCCGAGGCGCACCGTAAGGCGCACGCCTGCGACCCGGTGTCGGCGTACGGCGGGGTGATCGCGGTCAACCGGCCGGTCTCGGTCGAGCTGGCCCGGCAGGTCGCCGACATCTTCACCGAGGTCGTGGTCGCGCCCGGCTTCGACGAGGGTGCGGTCGAGGTGCTGCAGGGCAAGAAGAACATCCGGCTACTGCGGGCGCCGGCCTGGACCCCGGCGCTCGTGGAGGTGCGGCAGGTGACCGGAGGCGTACTGGCCCAGGTCGCCGACCGGGTGAACGCCCCCGGCGACGACCCGGCGAACTGGCAGTTGGCGACCGGCGAGGCTGCCGACGAGGAGCTGTTGCGGGACCTCGCGTTCGCCTGGCGGGCGGTCCGCGCAGTGAAGAGCAACGCGATCCTGCTCGCCAAGGACGGCGCCACTGTCGGCGTCGGCATGGGTCAGGTCAACCGGGTCGACTCGGCGCAGCTCGCGGTCACCCGTGCCGGTGCCGACCGGGCCCGGGGCTCGGTCGCCGCCTCGGACGCGTTCTTCCCGTTCGCCGACGGCCCGCAGATCCTCCTCGACGCCGGCGTCCGCGCCATCGTGCAGCCGGGAGGCTCCATCCGCGACGAAGAGGTCATCGAAGCGGCCAAAAAGGCGAACGTGACGATGTACCTAACGGGAACCCGCCACTTCTTCCACTAAGCCCACCCCCGCCGGCCCCGCCGGGCTGCCTCAAGCGTTGATCATGGAGTTGTTGTCCCGACACGGTCGGACCGGCAATAACTCCATGATCAACAGCGACCGGCGACCGGCGACCGGCGAGGCCGGTCCGGCCGGTCGGGTTAGGCCGGGAGGGTTGGGCGGAGTTCCGCGAAGTGGCAGGCCGACGGGTGCGGGTCGGCTGCTCTCGGGACCGTTTGCGGGTCTTGGGTGGCGCAGATGTCCTGGGCCTTCCAGCACCGCGTCCGGAAGTGGCATCCACTCGGCGGGTCGGCCGGGCTCGGCACGTCGCCGACCAGCCGGATCATGTTGCGCTGATCGCGGGCCTCCGGGTCCGGCACCGGCACCGCAGAGAGCAGAGCCTGGGTGTACGGGTGGGTGGCCCGCTCGTAGATCTCGTCCTCGGTGCCGATCTCCACGATCCGGCCGAGGTACATCACCGCCACCCGGTCGGCGATGTGCCGCACCACGGACAGGTCGTGGGCGATGAAGATGTACGAGAGCCCCAACTCGTCCTGGAGCTGCTTCAGCAGGTTGATCACCTGAGCCTGGATGGAGACGTCCAGCGCCGACACCGGCTCGTCACAGACGATCACCTCGGGCCGCAGGGCGAGCGCGCGGGCGATGCCGATGCGCTGCCGCTGGCCGCCGGAGAACTGGTGCGGGTACCTGTTGATGTGCTCCGGGTTGAGCCCGACCAGGTCGAGCAGCTCCTGGACCCGCTTGGCCTTGCTGCCCTTCGGCGCGGCATCCGTGTGGATCTCGAACGGCTCGCCGATGATGTCGCCGACGGTCATCCGCGGGTTCAGCGACGTGTACGGGTCCTGCATCACCATCTGCATGTTGCGGCGTACCCGACGCAGCTCGCCCCCGGAGGCCTTGAACAGGTCGCGACCTTCCAGGGTGGCCCGGCCGGAGGTGGGCGTCTCCAGCCGCATCAGCAGTCGGGCGAGGGTGGACTTGCCGCAGCCGGACTCACCGACCACACCCAGCGTCTCGCCCCGACGCAGCTCGAAGCTCACCCCGTCGACGGCCTTGACCGCGCCGATCTGCCGCTGGAACAGAACGCCCTGAGTGATCGGGAAGTGCTTCACCAGGTTGTCGACGGAGAGGATCGTCTCGCCGCGGACCTTCGTGGGGTTAGCGGGGGACGCTGTCATCACGGACCTCCTGCGCGAAGTGGCAAGCGCTGGTCCGGCCGTCGCCGAGGACCAGGTCGTGCGGTACGACGTCCACGCAGACCTGCTGGACGTACGGGCACCGGGGGTGGAACGGGCAGCCGGACGGGATCCGCATCAGGTTCGGCGGCAACCCCTTGATCGTCGACAGTTCCGCGCCGCGGACGTCGAGGCGCGGGATCGACTCCAACAAACCCTTGGTGTACGGGTGGGCGGGTGCCTTGTACAGCGAGCGGACGTCGGCGTGTTCGACGATCCGGCCGGCGTACATGACCGCGATCCGGTCCGCGACACCGGCGACCACACCCAGGTCGTGGGTGATCAGGATCATCGCCATGTTGCGTTCCCGGCGCAGGTCGGCCAGCAGGTCCATGATCTGGGCCTGGACCGTCACGTCGAGCGCGGTGGTCGGCTCGTCGGCGATCAGCACCTTCGGGTCCAACGCCAGCGCCATGGCGATCATGACGCGCTGCCGCATGCCGCCGGAGAACTGGTGCGGGTAGTCCCCGATCCGCTTGGCTGCCCCCGGGATCTTGACGAGGTCCATCAGCTCGATGGCGCGACGTCGGGCGTCGGACCGGGACATGCCGGCGCGCTGACGCAGCGTCTCGCCGATCTGCCAGCCGACCGGGAACACCGGGTTCAGGGCGGAGAGCGCGTCCTGGAAGATCATCGCGATCTCCTGGCCGCGGATCTGCCGGCGCTGTTCCTCGGAGCGGGTGAGCAGGTCCTGACCCTGGTAGAGGATCTGCCCGGAGCGGACGAACGCCGGCGGGGTGTCCAGGATGCCCATGATCGCCTGGGCGGTGACGGACTTGCCCGAGCCGGACTCGCCGAGCACGGCAAGCGTCTCGCCGGCGTCCAGGTGGTAGGAAACGCCGTTGATCACCCGGGCGACGCCCTCGTTGGTGCGGAACTCGACGTGCAGGTCCCGCAGTTGCAGCAGGTGGCCGCCCTCGGGCGTGGCGGAGGCGGGCGTCGGTTGAACGGTCATGGCTGTGCCTGCCTTTCGCTCGCGACCGCGGGGCTCGCTTGACTCACTCCTCGCGCTCGCATGAGTCACCGCAGCTTCGGGTCGAAGGCGTCACGGATCGCGTCGCCGAGCATGATGAACGCCAGCACGGTCAACGCGAGGAATGCCGACGGGACGATCAGCGGTGTGGCCGCCTCCCGCATGTGGATACGGCCGGTGTCGATGTCCTGACCCCACGAGATGGTCGGGGCCTTCAGGCCGATGCCCAGGAAGGACAGCGTCGCCTCGGCCGCGATGAACGAGCCCAGCGCGATGGTCAGCACAACGATGACCGGGGCCAGCGAGTTCGGCAGGATGTGCCGCCACATGATCCGGCTGTTGCCGGCGCCGAGCATCCGGGCCGCCGAGACGTAGTCCTGCTCCTTGGCGGTGATCACCGAGGACCGGACCACGCGGGCGGCGGTGGTCCAGCCGAGCAGGGCCAGCACGAAGACGACAGCGCCGATCCGGGCCCACTGGCTGTCGCTGGACACCCGCTTGAGCAGCACAATCGCGGCCAGCAGCAGCGGGATGCCGAGCACCACGTCGATCACCCGGGACAGCACCGCGTCGACCCAGCGGCCGAAGTAGCCGGCGAGCATGCCGATCACCAGCGCGATGATCCCGGTGCCGAGCGCGGCGAGCGCACCGACCAGCAGCGAGGCGCGGGTGCCGTAGACCGCCCGGGAGTACGTGTCGCAACCCTGGAAGTCGTACCCGAAAATGGCCCCGCCGGACGGCCCGGCGTGCTGCCGGGAGAGCAGGCAGTCGTTCGGGTTGTTGGCGGTGAACACCCCGGGGAACAGCGCCATCAGGGTGAAGATCACGACAAGCGCCAGCGAGATCCAGAAGATCGGGTTGCGGCGCAGATCGCGCCAGGCGTCCCCGGCCAGGCTGCGGGGCTTGTTCGCGGCGCCGACCTGGTTGGGTGTGCCCGGCTCACCTGAGGGGCCACGCCGCGCGGCCTGGTTCTCGCTGGCCGCCACAGTCTCAAAGTCACTCATGCCCGCACCTCGCTGCGCTCGGCGCGGGCATGCGAGCCCAGGCACGCTGCCCTGACGATTCGTTCGCTGCGCTCACTCATAGCGGATCCTCGGATCGAGTACGGCGTACAGGACGTCCACCACCAGGTTCGAGACCAGGTAGACCACGACGAGCACGCTGACGATGCCCACCACCAGGGGGCCGTCCTCGGTGCGGATGCCGCGGAAGAGGTTGAAGCCCACGCCGGGGATGTTGAAGACGCCCTCGGTGATGATCGCGCCGCTCATCAGGTTGCCCAGTTCCACACCGAGGAAGGTGACCACCGGGATGAGCGAGTTGCGCAGCACGTGGACGACGACGATGCGGCGCTTGACCAGGCCCTTGGACCGGGCGGTCCGGACGTAGTCGGCGCGCAGGTTCTCCGCCACCGAGGCCCGGGTGAGCCGCAGCGCGGTGGCCAGCGACAGCGAGCCGAGCACGATGCCCGGCAGGAGGAGTGCGTAGAACGTCGGGTCGGAGCCGGCGGTGGGTGGGAAGAGTTGCCACCTGACGCCCAGGAAGTACTGCGCCAGCGGTGCCAGCACGATGGTCGGGATGCCCAGCACCAGCAGGGTGAGCACCAGCGTCGAGTTGTCGAAGATGCTGGCCCGGCGGATGCCGGCGAGCACACCGGCGGTGACCCCGAAGATGATCGCCACAGCGAGCGCGATGAGCGCCAGCCGGACGGTGACCGGCCAGGCCTGCTGGAGGATGTCGCCGATGTTCCGACCGGTGAGCGACTCGCCCAGGTCGCCCTGGAGCAGGTTCTTCACGTAGTCGAAGTAGCGGTAGAAGAAGCCGCCGACGCCGGTGGCGTCCAGGTGGTACCTCTCGGTCAGGTACGCCCGTTGGGCCGGCGTCACCGGCCGCTCACCGGCGAGCGCCTGGATGGGGTCGCCCTGCCCGGCGAATGTCAGCGCGTAGACGATCAGGGTGGTCCCGAAGAACGCCAGGACCATCTGCAGTAGGCGCCGCAAGATGTAGCGGAACATGCTTAGCAGTCTCTCCGGAAATGTGCGAAAGGGTCGCAGGACGGCATCTCTGGTCGTACCCGAAATATCTCCAGACGTGCCGTCCGGCCCGGGGAAGCCGGCACCACCGACGCCGGGCCGCTCCTGCTACCCGGCCCGGTGGTGCGGTCGGGCCACCCGGGCATCGCCCGGGTGGCCCACACCATGGTCAGCTCAGCTGGCCGCTTCGATCTTGACGAGGTTGACTCGCTGGAACAGGTCCATCTGCACGTTCTTGACCTTGGTCGAGTGACCGAACACGTTCTCGCCGAAGCGGAGCGGGATCACCGGCATGTCCTTGGCCAGGATGTCCTCCGCCTGCTGGTACTTGGCAATCGCCTCGTCCTGCGTCTTGGCGGCGGAACCCTCCTTGACCAGCCTGTCGAAGTCCTTGTTGCTGTAGCCGTAGTAGTTCGACGAGCCGTTCGTGCTGTACAGCGGGCCGAGGTAGTCCTCCATGGTCGGGTAGTCCATGACCCAACCCATCCGGAACGCACCCACCGGCTGCTTCTTCTCGACCTTGGTGAGCAGGTCGGCGAACTTCGGCTCGGCCGAGCCGACGGCGTCCACACCCAGGTTGGCCTTGAGCTGGTTGACCGTGGCGTCGACCCAGTCCTTGTGACCGCCGTCGCCGTTGTAGGAGATGACGATCTTCTTCGGGCCGCCCGCGGCCTGGTAGAGCTTCTTGGCCTCGGTCGGGTTGAACTCGCCGGCCTTGCCCGCGGTGTTCTCCCGGTAGCCGGGCAGGACCGGCGAGACGAAGGAGCGCGCCGACGTCTGCGAGCCCTTGAAGACCGACTTGGTGATCTCGTCACGGTCGATCGCCATCGAGATGGCCTTGCGCACGTCCGGGTTGGCGTAGTCCTTGTCGAACGTCGGGAACGCGAGGAACTGGAACGACGACATCGGGCTGGTCTGGTACCTGTCGCCCAGGTCGCTCGGCGCGGTGCTCAGGCTCTCGGTCGGGATCGTCGGCAGCACGTCCAGGTTGTCCGCCTGGACGTCCGCGTAGGCCGCGGTGAGCTGCTGGTAGATCCGGAACTCGATGTCCTTGACCTTGGGCTTCTCACCCGGGTACGCGTCATAGCGCTCGACGTCGATCTTGCTGTCGTGCTGCCAGGTGCCCTTCATCTTGAAGGGGCCCTGCCCGATCGGCGCCTGCTCGTAGGAGTCCTTGAGCACGCCCGGGGCCGAGAACGCGGCGTCCGGCATCGGGTAGAACGCGTTGTAGCCCAGAGTCGTCTTGAAGTCGATGTACGGCTCGGACAGCGTCGCGGTGAAGGTGAGGTCGTCGACCTTCTTCAGGCCGGACATCTCCTTGGCCTTCGGCGCCTTGCCCTGCAGGTCGGCGTAGCCAGCGATCTTCTCGAAGAAGTAGTTGCTGTCCTGACCGTTGGGGGCGTACGCGCCGTAGTTCCAGGCGTTGATGTAGTTCTGGGACGTGACCTTCTCACCGTTGTGGAAGGTGAAGCCGTCCTTGAGCTTGATCGTCCAGACCTTGTTGTCGGACGAGGTGATCGACTGGGCGGCGACCTCGTACGGCTTGTTCTGGGCGTCGTAGTCGACGAGCGGGCTGAACAGGCCGGCGATCACCTGCGACCCGGACGTCTCGGTGGTGTTGGTGGGAACCAGGTGCTTCGGCTCGCCGATCTGGATGCTGACCGCCGAATTGCCGCTGCCGCTGGATCCACCGTCTCCGCCGCTGCCGCAGGCCGCGAGGCCCAGCGTCACCGCGAGCGGGAGGGCGGTCCAGGCGGCGAGTCTACGAACTCGCATTGAGCCTCCTCATCTCCTCACGCTGCGCAGTCAGGCCCGACGCTGGGTTACGCTGCGCAACAAGCGGCAACGGTAGGTCAGCGACCGGCTGTCGGCAACGAGGCGGTTGCGAGTGGGTAACGGTCCGGCACGGCGGGGCTTGTCGAAGGCCGTTCGAGCTGCTAGCGGATTTCGGTAAAAACGTCCTCCACCTGCGAGTGTTCGGCCGGTCAAAGCGCCCACTGGGTCGGCATCGGTCAGCCTGGCACTCTCTCGACCCGCCGTCCGGTACCTGCCGTCCCTCGTCGCCGTGTCTGGTTCGACAGTGACCGAATCCACGATGTGGTGACTGAAAGTGACTAGCGCCACGTGACGGAAAGTCACAAGCGATCGCCGGTGTCGGGACCCGCGCCACCGGAGGTCGTCCGAACGCCGCAGCGGTGGCCGTGAGACGATCAGGGGGTGACGGCGACGCTTCTGGACGGCAAGGCAACCGCGGCGGAGATCAAGGACGAGCTGCGGATACGGGTGAAGGCACTCGCGGAACGCGGCATCACCCCCGGGCTCGGCACGGTCCTGGTCGGGGCGGATCCGGGCAGTCAGGCGTACGTCAACGGCAAGCACCGCGACTGCGCCGAGGTCGGTATCGCCTCGATCCGGCGGGAGTTGCCCGCCGACGCCACCCAGCAGCAGGTCGACGACGTGCTGGCCGAGCTGAACGCCGACCCGGCGTGCCACGGCTACATCGTCCAGCTGCCGCTGCCGGCCCACCTCGACACCCAGCGGGTGCTGGAATCGATCGACCCGGACAAGGACGCCGACGGCCTGCACCCGGTCAACCTGGGCCGGCTGGTGCTCGGCTACGACGGCCCGCTGCCCTGCACTCCGCGCGGCATCGTCGAGTTGCTCCGCCGCCACGACGTGGCCCTGCGCGGCGCCACCGTGGCCGTGGTCGGTCGGGGCAACACCGTTGGTCGGCCGCTCGGCCTGCTGCTCACCCGCCGCAGCGAGAACGCCACGGTCACCCTGTGCCACACCGGCACCCTCGACCTCGCCTCGCACACCCGGGCCGCCGACATCGTCATCGTCGCCGCCGGCGTACCGGGGCTGCTCACCGCCGACATGATCAAGCCGGGCGCGGTGGTGGTCGACGTCGGTATCACGCGGGTGATCGGCGCGGACGGCAAGGGCCGCTACACCGGCGACGTGGACCCGGAGGTGACCGAGACGGCCGGCGCCCTGGTCCCCATGCCCGGCGGTGTCGGGCCGATGACCCGGGCCATGCTGCTCACCAACGTCGTCGAGCGCGCCGAGCGCGGCTGACCCAGACGTCCGCAGCGCCGAACCAGGACGGCGGTGACGTTCGCCCCATCCCGGCGATGGCCGCCGCCCCTGGCCTGATCGGTGCCAGGATGACTGATACGGTCCGGAAAACCGACTGGTATCAGGGAGTGGGACGACCATGGGTAAGAAGGTCACTGTCGTCGGGGCTGGCTTCTACGGCTCCACCACCGCACAGCGCCTGGCCGAGTACGACGTCTTCGACACCGTAGTGATCACCGACATCGTGGAGGGCAAGCCCGCGGGCCTCGCGCTCGACCTCAACCAGTCCCGGGCCATCGAAGGCTTCGAGACCAAGGTCGTCGGTGTCACCACCGGCCCCAACGGTGAGGGCTACGAGCAGATCGAGGGCTCCGACGTCGTCGTGATCACCGCTGGTCTGCCGCGCAAGCCCGGCATGAGCCGGATGGACCTGCTGGAGACCAACGCCAAGATCGTTCGTCAGGTCGCCGAGAACGTGGCCAAGTACGCCCCGAACGCCGTCGTCATCGTGGTCTCCAACCCGCTGGACGAGATGACCGCGCTGGCGCAGCTCGCCACCCAGTTCCCGAAGAACCGGGTGCTCGGCCAGGCCGGCATGCTCGACACCGCCCGGTTCAGCAACTTCGTCGCCGAGGCCCTGAACGTGCCGGTGGCGTCGGTACGCACGCTGACCCTGGGCTCGCACGGCGACACCATGGTCCCGGTCCCGTCGAAGAGCACCGTCAACGGCAAGCCGCTGCGTGACGCGATGCCCGCCGAGCAGATCGAGGAACTGGTCGTCAAGACCCGCAACGGTGGCGCCGAGGTGGTCGCGCTGCTCAAGACCGGTTCGGCGTACTACGCCCCGTCCGCCGCCGCGGCCCGGATGGCGAAGGCCGTCGCCGAGGACTCCGGCGAGGTCATGCCGGTCTGCGCGTGGGTCGACGGTGAGTACGGCATTTCCGGTGTCTACCTCGGTGTCGAGGCCGCGATCGGCGCCGAGGGCGTCAAGCGGGTCGTCGAGACCGACCTGGACGCCGACGAGCGCGCCAGCCTCCTGGCGGCCGCCGAAGCCGTCCGCGCCAAGCAGGGCGACGTCTCCAGCATGTAGTTCCCCGCTCCACCGCACGAAGGGCGCGCCGGCCTCGCTGGCGCGCCCTTCGCCGTCCCCCCAGTCCCCAACCCGGGCCCGCCCCACGCCCATCCAGCAGGTTGATCAAGAGGTTTGCGTCAGGAATCGCGGTTCTGGTGACGCGAACCTCTTGATCAACCGCAGAAGTGGGCGGGACCTGGGGTGGGGTGAGGGGCTCGGGGTGGGCAGCAACTTTGGGGAAGGTGCTGTCTCCGGGGCTCGGGAGGCAGCAGGTTCACCGATGTTGGGCTGATCTTCGGCCAAGGTCGTGCTCGATCCTTGTTGTAGTGGTCTCCTCAGCTCGCGATGCCGCTATATCCAGGATCGAGGGCGATCTTGGTTTCCCCGCCGGGTGGTCACACGGTGGTGAAGGGGGTGGACAGGTGGGGGGTGGCCAGGAGGGTGGGGGAGTGGGTGCTCAGGGTGGTCAGTCGGGAGGTGCGGGCTCGTTCCGGGTCCTCCTCGTGGGCGTACGCCAGCTCGGGGTCGACCAACTGCACCATGTGCACCAGCAGGTCGCCGGTGAGCAGCAGCCGCTCGTCGGCGGAGGTCACCAGCACCGACTGGTGGCCGGGCGTGTGGCCGGGAGTGGAGAGCAGGCGTACCGCCGGGGTGAGGGTGGTCTCGCCGTCGACCACCCGGAGCTGACCCGCGGCGCGCAACGGCGCGACCAGGCTGGCCGGCAGGGCCGGGTTGAGAGTCTCCGCCGCGTCGAGGTCGGCCTGCTGCACCAGGTAGCTCGCGTTCGGGAAGTACGGCCGGCCGGGGGTGCCGGTCACGGCCCAGCCGATGTGGTCGGTGTGCAGGTGGGTGAGCACGACGGTGTCGACGTCCGCGGGGTCGATGCCGGCGGCGGCCAGCTCGGTGGGCAGACGCCCCGGCACGGGCGCCCAGCTCGCGGCCAGTGAGTCGGCCGGGCCGATGCCGGCGTCGACAAGGGTGACCGGCCCGTCCCCGGAACGGATCGCGAAGCTGCGAAACGGCAGCCACCACTGCCCGTCGGCGGTCGCCGCCCCCGGGTCGCGTCGGTCGGCCTCCCGCCAGTGGGCCGCTGTGGCGTGCGGAAACGCCTCGGTGCGCGGTTGGAAGAAAGCCCCCTCGGCGTCGATGAGCGCGGTGACCGTGATAGACCCGAGGGTGCGGCTCAGTGGCATCCGGCGATGGTGCCAGGGAATTCTGTGCCGTGCAGCCCGCTCCCACCGGCCGACCGAGGCCGGGTGGGGGTTGCCCGGCCAATTGCAGTACGCTCGTACTGCTTGAGCACGTGTCCCCCGAGAGGAGCGCCGGCCGATGGCGAAGATCAAGGTAAACAACCCGGTCGTAGAACTCGACGGCGACGAGATGACCCGGATCATCTGGAAGCAGATCCGGGAGCAGCTGATCCTGCCCTACCTCGACGTCGACCTGCACTACTACGACCTGTCGATCCAGCACCGCGACGAGACCGACGACCAGGTCACCGTTGACGCCGCCAACGCCATCAAGGAGCACGGCGTCGGCGTCAAGTGCGCGACCATCACCCCGGACGAGGCCCGGGTCGAGGAGTTCGGCCTGAAGAAGATGTGGCGGTCGCCCAACGGCACCATCCGCAACATCCTCGGCGGCGTCGTCTTCCGTGAGCCGATCATCATGTCCAACGTGCCGCGGCTGGTCCCCGGCTGGACCAAGCCGATCATCATCGGCCGGCACGCCCACGGTGACCAGTACAAGGCCACCGACTTCGTCGTCCCCGGCCCGGGCACGGTGACCATCACCTACACCCCGGCCGACGGCGGCGCCCCCATGGAGATGGAGGTCGCCAACTTCCCCGGCGGCGGCATCGCCATGGGCATGTACAACTACGACGAGTCGATCCGGGACTTCGCCCGGGCCTCGTTCCGGTACGGGCTGGACCGCAACTACCCGGTCTACCTGTCCACCAAGAACACCATCCTCAAGGCGTACGACGGCCGGTTCAAGGACATCTTCGCCGAGGTGTTCGAGACCGAGTTCAAGGACGAGTTCGCCGCTGCCGGCATCACCTACGAGCACCGGCTCATCGACGACATGGTCGCCGCCGCGCTCAAGTGGGAGGGTGGCTACGTCTGGGCCTGCAAGAACTACGACGGTGACGTGCAGTCCGACACCGTCGCGCAGGGCTTCGGCTCGCTGGGTCTGATGACCTCCGTCCTGCTCTCCCCGGACGGTCGTACCGTCGAGGCCGAGGCCGCGCACGGCACGGTCACCCGGCACTACCGGCAGTACCAGAAGGGTGAGAAGACGTCGACGAACCCGATCGCGTCGATCTACGCCTGGACCCGGGGGCTGGCCCACCGCGGCAAGCTGGACGGCACCCCGGCGGTCACCGAGTTCGCCAACACGCTGGAGCAGGTCATCGTCGACACCGTCGAGGGCGGCCAGATGACCAAGGACCTGTCGCTGCTCATTTCGCGCGACGCCCCGTGGCTGACCACCGACGAGTTCATGAACGCGCTCGACGAGAACCTGGCCCGCAAGATCGCCGCCTGATCCAGGCGTACCGCATGATCGGAGCCCGCCGGCGTCTCAGCCGGCGGGCTTCGGCGTGTCCGGCGCTGACGCGACGGGTGGCGTCACCGCCGTCGGCGCGCCTCGTTGACCAGGATGGACGAGATGCCAGTCGCGTCCGAGGAAGGTTGACCACGGTCGACCCGCGGCACCCGTGCGCCGATCAGCCAGCCTTCCCGGCTGTGCCGTGCACAGCCAGCCGTCCCTTCCCTGCGGGGGGCCCTGTCCCGGGCCCCCCGCGCCCTGTTTCCGTCGCTCGCAGGCAGGGCCGGAAAGCAGCCCGGCTCAGACGGCGCGCAGCAGGTCGGCGGCACGCTCGGGGGAGATGTCGTTGATGAAGACACCCATGCCGGACTCGGAGCCCGCCAGATACTTCAGCTTGTCCTTGGCCCGCCGGACGCTGAACAGCTGCAGGTGCAGGTGGCCGAACTCGCGGTCGATGCGCACCGGTGCCTGGTGCCACGCCGAGATGTACGGCATCGGCATGTCGAACAGGCCGTCGAAGCGGCGCAGCAGATCCAGGTAGAGCGGCCCAAAGGCATCCCGCTCGCTGTCACTGAGCGCCGGAATGTCGGGTACCACCCGGTGTGGCGCGACGTGCACCTCGAACGGCCAGCGGGCGGCCGCCGGGACGAACGCCGTCCAGTGTTCGTTTTCGGTGACCACCCGGTCGCCGGTCGCGCGCTCGGCGGTCAGCACGTCCGCGTACAGGTTGCCCCCGCCGGTCCGTTCCGCGTGCCGGCGTGCCGCGGCGAGCAGCGCGCGGGTGCGCGGCGTCACGAAGGGGTACGCGTAGATCTGCCCGTGCGGGTGGTGCAGCGTGACGCCAATCTCGACGCCCCGGTTCTCGAAGCAGAAGATCTGCTCCACGCCGGGCAGTTCGCCGAGCACCTCGGTGCGGTCGGCGAGCGCCTCCAGGACGGTGCGGACCCGGCTCGGCGGCAGGCTGGCGAAGGAGGCGTTGTGGTCCGAGGTGAAGCAGACCACCTCGCATCGGCCGACTCCCGGTCGAACAGGCGTGAACGGGGTGATCTCGCCGGGCTCCTCGGCGACGCGGCCACTGAGCGACGGGAAGCGGTTCTCGAAGACCACCACGTCGTAGTCGGGCGCGGGCACCTCGGTCAGCCGATCACCCACCGACGGGTCGAGGGGGCACTCGTTCGCCGGGGGGAGGAAGGTGCGGGTCTGCCGATGCACGGCCACCGCCACCCACTCGTCGGTCAGCGGGTCGTAGCGCAGTTGGGATGCGGGGGGCGGCGGCGGCAGGTCGCGGCGGTCCGGCTGGTCGCGGACCGCGTCGTCGCGCTCGTCGAAGTAAATCAGTTCCCGGCCGTCGGCCAGGTCGATCGCGGTGCGTTTCACTGCGCCGCCCCCTCACTCGTCGGCGTGCGCGTCGCGCGGCCCGCCCCGGTCGCTTCTACCATGATCAATTCGCCCACCCGTTCGCCGAGTACCCGCCGTGCGGGCGCAGGCAACCGGTCGTCGCTGACCAGTACGTGTGCTGCCGCCAGCTCGACGATCGAGGAGATGCCCACCGTGCCCCACTTGGTGTGGTCGGCCAGTACCACCAAGCGGTCCGCCGCGGCCACGAGTGCCCGGTCGGTCTCCGCCTCCATGAGGTTCGGGGTGGTGAAGCCGGCCCGCTCGGTGATGCCGTGCACGCCCAGGAAGAGCAGATCCAGGTGCAGTGCCCGGATCGCCCCGACCGCGAGTGGGCCGACCAGCGCGTCCGACGGCGTGCGGACGCCTCCGGTGAGCACCACTGTCTGGTCCGGTCGACCACCGGCGTGCAGGATCTCGGCCACCGGCAGCGAGTTGGTCACCACGGTCAGGCCGCGGACGTCCACCAGCTTGCGGGCCAGCTCGGCGGTGGTGGTGCCGGCGGAGAGCGCGACCGCCGCGCCCGGCCGGACCAGTTGGGCCGCCCGATCCGCGATGGCCGCCTTCTCCACCAGTTGGCGGACCGACTTGGCGGAGAAACCCGGCTCGTCGGTCGAGCTCGGCCCGGCTGCGGTGGCGCCGCCGTGCACCTTGGCCAGCAGGCCACGCTCGTGCAGCGCCTCCAGGTCACGACGGATGGTCATGTCGGAGACGCCGAACTCGGCCGCCAACTCACTCACGCGGACACCGCCGGTGGACCGGACCCGATCCAGGATGGCCGCCTGCCGCTGCTGAGCGAGCATTCGCCGTGCCTCCCGGAGGTCCCCGTACTCTCACGCGGTCAAACGTGTTCCAACAAAGACGAACACTAGCGCGGAGCGGGCGGCGGCCGGACAGCGGCTACGGAAACACCTCAGGAAGAGGCGATCTTCAGCTCCACCCAACCGGTCTCGGTGAGCTGGTTCAGCACGGCCTGAACGGCGTCCGCGACGTTGAGATCGGTGGTGTCCAGCACCAGGTCGGCGTCGCTCGGCTCCTCGTACGGGTCGTCGATGCCGGTCATGCCGGTGAGCAGGCCGGCCCGCGCTCGCGCGTACAGGCCCTTGCGGTCCCGGCGCTCACACACCTCCAACGGGGTGGCGACGTGCACCAGCACGAAACCCGCCCCCGCGGCCAGGGCCATCTCGCGGGCGGCGGCACGGGCCGCCGCGTACGGGGCGATCGGGCAGCAGATGCCCACCCCCCGGTGCCGGGCGATCTCGGCGGCCACCCACCCGATCCGCCGGACGTTCGTGTCCCGGTCGGCCTTGCTGAAGCCCAGCCCGGCGGTGAGTTCACGGCGCACCACATCCCCGTCGAGCAGGGTCACCGTGCGGTCGCCGCTCTCCCGCAGCGCGTCCGCCAGCCCGCGCGCGATCGTCGACTTGCCGGAGCCGGAGAGGCCGGTCAGGAAGACCACCAGCCCCCGGTGCCGGCGCGGTGGCCGGGCGCGGGCCAGCTCCCTCGCCACGGCCGGCGGGGTGTGCCACTCCGGCAGGGGGAAGCCCCGATCCAGCAGGTCCTCGATCTCCTGCTGGGTCAGCGCGAGCCGACGGTTGCGCGGAGGGATGTCCTCCCGCCAACGCCACTGCCCGTCCCTGTTGTCGTAGGCGAGTTCCCGTGGCACCAGCACCCGCAACCCGGCACCGGAGAGCATCTCCCCGGTGGAGAGCAGGTGGGTGACCCCGTACGCGGCGGAGACCCGGGCGCGCAGCAGCGCGTCGCTGATCTCCTCCCGGCGATGCGACAGCGGCACCGCGATCACGGTGGCGGGCGGCATCCGGTCCCGGGCGGCGAAGATGATGCGGACCAGTGCCTCGGGCGGAAGCCCTCCGACGCCGCCCTCACCGACCGGGATCATCACGAGCAGGTGCGCGGCCAGCGTGCGGGCTGCGTGGGCGATCTGAGCGAGCTGGGGACGGTGCAGCGGCCGGTCGGCGATCACACCGAGCACCCGGCCCGGGGGCAGCAGCGCGCGGACCTCCTCCGGGCTGCGACGCAGCCGCTGGAACGGGCCGTGGCCGCCGTCGCCCAGCCGCCGGACCTGGCCGCCAACCCCGGCGACGCCCTCGCGGACCGGCCAGACGTCCGCCACATCCAGGGCAGCCGCCGGCGCGCCCTCGCCGTCGGTCAGCACCAGCGCCCGGCGGGCCGGGTCGCGCGGATCGAAGCCCTGAGCCAGGGCGGTCGGGACCTGGAGGGTCACCGCTACCTGCCACGGAGTGCCGTCGGCCAGTTGGCCGCGCCGGCTGACCGACACCAGGTCGGCACGGGTCATGAAACCGGTCAGGGGGGTGTACGCACCGGTCAGCAGCAGCTCCAGGTCAGCGAGCTCACCGGGACGCGGCGTGTACGCCGGTGCGTCCTGCAGCACCTCGTCGGGCAGCACCCAGCCGTTGCTCATCCACACCCCCCACTCGCTGACCGGCACACAGTTTCGCAGCCGACCGTCGATCGGTCGAGGCCGCCACTCCACGATCCGGCCGGGCGGATCAACACCGGATCCGCCGACCCCGCCGACCACTGCCGACCGCACCCCGAAACCGGTTGTGGTCGGTGCGGAGGACGGACTCGCTCGACATCCAGGTGACGCGGGCACGACTCCCGACAGGCCGGGAGATGAATGGTGTCACCCCGGATCGCCGTTTCCCGAGGCGGGGTCGCGCCGGACGCGCTACCGGCGGCAACGGTTCCACCACCCTCGGCGGGGGACCCTAAGGGTCCGTCGGGGCAAGGATCAGGGAAGCGCCGGGGGCGCGCCGGTGTCCGTGGTGGGCGTCGACTCCCTACGCTGGCAGCGTGACACTGATCGCGACCCAGTCGCTCACCAAGACGTACGGAGGTCGGGTCACCGCGCTCGCCGACCTCACCGTCGCCGTCGAGCCCGGGATCATCGGCCTGGTGGGCGCGAACGGCGCCGGAAAATCCACGCTGATCAAGATCCTGCTCGGCCTGATCGCCCCGACCAGCGGTCAGGTCTCGGTGCTCGGCATCGACCCGTCCGCCGACCCGGCGGCGGTCCGGGCCCGCGTCGGTTACATGCCCGAGCACGACTGCCTCCCACCCGACCTGTCCGCCGCCGAGTTGGTCACCCACCTCGGGCGGATGAGCGGTCTTCCCCGCACCGCCGCCCGTGAGCGAGCCTCGGAGGCCCTGCGGCACGTCGGGCTCTACGAGGAGCGTTACCGCCCGGTGGGCGGCTACTCCACAGGCATGAAGCAGCGCGTCAAGCTGGCCCAGGCGCTTGTGCACGACCCCGATCTGCTGCTGCTCGACGAGCCGACCAACGGTCTGGACCCGGCCGGCCGGGACGCCATGCTGGCGCTGGTGCACCGGATCGGCACCGAGTTCGGCATCTCCGTGCTGGTCTGCTCGCACCTGCTCGGCGAGGTCGAGCGGATCTGCGACACGCTCATCGCCATCGACGGCGGCAAACTGCTGCGCGCCGACCACATCTCCGCGATGACCACGGCCACCGATGTGCTCGCCGTGGAGGTCAGCGAGGGCACCGAGGAGCTCGCCGCCCGGCTCGCCGAGCTGAAGCTGCCGGTCGCGCGGGACGGGCGACTGCTGCTCGTGCCACTCGGCGACGACGGCACCTACGACCTGATCCTCGGCGCGGTCGCCGAACTGGACCTGCCACTGCACCGACTGGACCAGCGCCGGCACCGGGTGGCCGAACTCTTCGCCACGAGGGAGCTCTCCCATGCCTGAGCCGACCGCAGCCGCCGTGCGACCCGCGCCGACAGGCGTGATCCACGACATCGGCTACCAGCGCTACGAGGGCCCGAGGCAGGGCCGCCGGCAGGTCTTCGGCGCGCTCTACGGGCACGGGTTGCGCACCGTGTTCGGCTTCGGGCGCAGCGCCAAGGCCAAGATCTTTCCGTGGCTGGTAGTCGGCATCGTCAGCCTGGTCGCGGTGGCCCTGGCCGCGATCCGCAGCCAGATCGGCGAGCCGGTCGCCACGTACGCCCAGTTCGCCGACGCGATGAGCTGGCTGGTCATCTTCTTCGTCGCGGTGGCCGCGCCGGAGCTGGTCTCCCGGGACCTGCGCAGCGGCGTCCTGCCACTGTATTTCTCCCGACCGCTGCCCCGCGGCGACTACGCGCTGGCCAAGCTGCTGGCGCTGGTCACGGCGCTCTGGCTGCTGCTCGGGGGGCCGCAGTTGCTGATGTTCCTGGGTGCCGCGTTCACCACCAAGCAGGGCATGCGCGGGGTCTGGAACGAGCTGCTCGACCTGCTGCCCGGCCTGCTCTACGCCGGGCTCTGGGCGGTGGTCTTCGCCTCGATCGGCCTGCTGGTCGCCTCGCTGACCGGCAAGCGGGCCTTCGCCGCCGGCGGCGTGGTCGCGGTCTTCCTGATGACCACACCGATCGTGGGCGTGCTGAGCATCCTGCCGTCGCAGACGGCCAACGAGCTGGCCGGGCTCGCCTCGCCCTCCACGCTGGTGCAGGGGGTGGGCATCTGGTCGCTGGGCGACCTGCTGGTCGAGGGCGATCCGGGCGAGATGCTGATCGGCGGGTTCGGCCCGGTCTACGCCCTGGCCGCGGTGCTGTTGGTCGCCGGCGCGACCGCCCTCCTGCTGGTCCGCTACCGGAAGGTCGCCTCCTGATGAGCACGCTGAACCTGACCGGGGTGTCCCGGTGGTACGGCAACGTGGTCGCGGTCAACGACATCAGCATGGCCCTGGGGCCGGGCGTGACCGGGCTGCTCGGCCCGAACGGCGCCGGCAAGACCACGCTGCTGCACATGATGGCCGGGTTCCTCTCCCCGTCGCGCGGCACGGTGACACTGGACGACGAGCCGACCTGGCGCAACCCGGACGTCTACCGACGGTTGGGGCTGGTCAGCGAACGGGAGGCGGTGCAGGGCTTCCTCACCGCGTACGAGTTCGTGCTGGCCAGCGCGAAGCTGCACCGGCTGGCCGATCCGGCGGCGGCCGCCCGGCGGGCGATCGACCTGGTCGAGCTGGAGTCGGCGCAGAGCCGTCGGATCGGCACGTACTCCAAGGGCATGCGCCAGCGGGCCCGCGTGGCCGCCGCGCTGGTGCACGACCCGCAGGTGCTGCTGCTCGACGAGCCGTTCAACGGGATGGACCCGCGCCAGCGGCTGCACATGATGCAGTTGCTGCACACGCTCGGCGACGCCGGCCGGACCATCCTGTTCAGCTCGCACATCCTGGAGGAGGTCGAGCAGGTCTCCGGGACGGTGCAGGTGATGGTGGCCGGGCGGTTGGCGGCCTCCGGCGACTTCCGGACCATCCGCCGGTTGATGACCAATCGCCCACACGTCTTTGCGGTGCGTTCCACGGACGACCGGGCGCTGGCCGTCGCGCTGATCGCCGAGCCGTCCGTCAGTGGGGTCGAGCTGGACCCCACCGGCCTGACCGTGCGGGCCGGTGACTACGGCGCCTTCACCCGGGCACTGCCCCGGATCGCGCTCAAGCACGGCATCCGGGTGCGCCAACTGGTGCCGTCCGACGAGTCTCTGGAGAGCGTCTTCTCCTACCTGGTGGAGGCCTGACATGTCGACAATTACCTGGATCACCGCACGCGGGCTGTTCGGTAGGCGTCGGTTCCTGCTGCTGCTTCCGCTGCCGTTGGTGCTGCTCGGGCTGGCCGTGCTCTGCCGGTCGCTGGGGGTGGACCCGGGCGAGTGGGGGCCGCCGGTGCTGGTGGGCCTGGGGCTGGCCGTGGTGCTGCCGGTGGTCGCGCTGATCATCGGTACGGGCGTGTTGGGTGCCGAGATCGACGACGGCACGGTTGTGCACATCCTGACCAAGCCGCTGCCGCGCTGGCAGATCGTGCTGCCGAAGCTCGCGGTCGCCGCCGGGGTCAGCGCGGCCACCGTCGCGGTGCCGCTCTACGTCGCGGGCGTGCTCGCCAATTCGGTACGCCTCGGACTGGCGCTGGCGGTCGCGGCGACGCTCGGCGCGCTGGCGTACTCGGCGTTGTTCCTCGCCCTCAGCCTGGTCACCAGGCGGCCGGTGCTGCTCGGCCTGGTCTACGTGCTGATCTGGGAGGGGCTGCTGGGCAACTTCGTCAGCGGCACCAAGGTGCTCTCCATCCAGCAGTACGTGATCGCCCTCACCGACCGGATCGCCCCCACCGGGCTGTTGGAGACCACCGTGTCGGTGCCGGTCGCCTCGGTGATGACCGCGTTGGTCAGCGTCGGCTTCACCGTGCTGGCCATCGACCGTCTGCGCTCGTTCAGCGTCGCCGGCGAGACGAGCTGAGACCAGTGCCCGACGGTCATCCGGCCAGCCACCCCTCGGCGGTAGGGCTGGCCGGATGGACCGGTCGGCCCCCGTCGGGCCAGGCTGTTGGGTGTGAGCGTCGAAGCGAAGCGGACGTCGTTGGCTGAGCCATACTCCCGGAGCAGCCGGCCGTGGCTGACCAGTCTGGCGGTTGCCGGGCTGGCCTGCGCCACGGTCGCGACGGCGGCCCAGGGCAGCGGGCAGTTCCACTGGTGGGCCGTGTTCATCCTGATCCCGGCCGCGTTGATCGCGGCCAGTGGCGGCCCGTTGCTGGCTCGGGGCGGTGGCCGGGCGTTCGCCGGGTACATGCTCGCCTGCGTCGGCACCATCGTGTTCGCGGTGGGCGCGCTGCTGATGTTCGGCGTCATGGGGCGGGGTTGGCCGTTGCTCGTGGTGCTGCCCTGCCTGGCGGTCGCCGGCACCTACGGTTGGCGGGCGGCCCACCCGCTGGCCCGCGGCCTGCACCGGGCGGTGGCCCTGCTCGCGCTGACCGGCGCGATGCTCGGGCTGACCCTGCAAGCGATCCGGGTGAACCTGGTCGACCTGGAGACCGGTTGGTGGGGTGCGTTCATGATGCTGGCCGGCGTCATCGTGTTGGGCAACGCGGGCGAGCTGACCCGACACCGGATGCCGTACCGCCTTCAGGCGATCACCCTGCTGGTGGGGCCCTCCGTGGTCGCGTTCCTGCTCGGGCTGCGCTTCCTGCGCGGCTGGTGACGGCCGGTCCGCCGCCGCCCGGGGGGGAGCGGCGGCGGACCGGCCACCTGATCAGGCGGTCACGGAGACGGTGACAGTGCCGATGACGATCCGGTGATCCGAACAGGGGCCGCCGCAGGTGGTCGCGATGGCGAGTGAGTCGCCGCTGTACGACCCGGCGATCCGGTCGTTGCGAACGAAGATCAGGTCGATCTTCTTGCCCTGGCCGCAGAGACCCTCGGTGTTGCCGTCGTAGACGGTGGTCTCGCCGTACCCGGGGCAGCGGCTGTCGGTGTCGTCGAGCTCCCGGTAGGCGCCCGTGTTGCCGCCATTGTTCGGCGTGTTCAGAGTGGTCGAGTACCAGGAGTCGAGCCGTCCGTAGTGCGGCTGGGCGTTGAAGTCACCCGCGATCAGGACGGTGTCACCGTTGGCGGCGAAACTGTCGATCCTGCTGCGTACCTCGTCCAACTGGGTCGCGTTGATGTTCTTGCCGTTGATCACCGCGTTCGACGGCGTGATGTGGGTGGTGCAGAACCGCAGGTGTGGGCGCGCTTCGAGCGGGGCGCAGAGCAGCTTGCGCCGCTCGCTGGTGCCGTCCGCGGCCAACGCGTAGCGGTTGGCCGCTCCGAGGGGTGCCCGGCTGAAGAGGGCCACCCCGAACGGTTCACCGCCACACGCGGTCTCGCTGTGCGCCTCGAACCGGGAGAAGTTGGTGTCGTCCTGCGGCCAACCGGACGCGAGCAGGTTCGCCTGGACGGCCTTGTACTGGCCCCAACAGAGCTCGTTGAGGGCGGCGAAGTTGGCGGCCCGGTTGCGGATGGAATCCGAGAGGGCCGGGATGAGGCCGGTGCCGGTGGCGCCTCGGTGGATGGTCCAGCCGGCGACGTTCCACGTCCAACCGGTGTAGGTGGCGGTGACCGTCGCCGCCTGGGCGGGTCCGGCCAGGCCGACGGCGAGCAGTAGCCCGGCCGTGAGCCCGGCGACGAGTGTACGAATGCGCATGATCCCCGTATTCACTGTGCTGGATGGTGGCCGATGATCATCGCATCGGTCAGCGCGACCGTCCAGCACCCGTAACGGGTCAGAAGGCGCAGGCGATGACCAGCTCCGGGGTGCGGTCGGGGAGCAGGTCGAGTTTGTCGATCCGGCCGGCCGCCCGGAGGTCGTCGGCGACCAGGGTGAGCTGCTCCAGAAGGGCCGCCGGGCCGAGCGCCTCGGCCAGCGGCACCTCCGCCCTCATCGACAGCTTCCGCTCCGACTTGGCCCGCCGCACCTGGCTCAACGCGTCCCCGGCGAGCCGCAGCAGCGCCGGGTCACCCGAACCCTCGATCGACCGGGCCACCTCGTAGGTGGTGGGCCACGTCGCGCGGTGCACCGAACCGTACCGCCACCACGACCAGACCTCCTCGGTCACGTAGGGCAGCACCGGGGCGAACAGTCGTAGCTGCACCGAGAGCGCCGAGGCCAGCGCCGCCCGCGCCGAGTCGCCGGCCGCGCCGGTGGCGTACGCCCGCTCCTTGACCAACTCGATGTAGTCGTCGCAGAACCGCCAGAAGAACGCCTCGGCCGCCTGCAACGCGGCCGTGTGGTCGTAGGCGTCGAGGGCGGTGCTCGCGGCGGTGACCACGGTGGTCAGCTCGGCGAGCATGGCCCGGTCCAGTGGCGTGGTCGCGGGGGAGCGCAGCGCGTCCGCCGCACCCAGCCCGAGCGCGAACTTGGACGCGTTGAGCAGTTTGGTGGCCAGCCGACGGCCGATCTTGATCTGCGCCGGGTCGAAGGCCAGGTCCATGCCTGGCTTGCCGCTGGCCGCCCAGTAGCGCACCGCGTCCGAGCCGTGCTGCTCCAACAGGGCCAGCGGGGTGACCACGTTGCCCTTGGACTTGGCCATCTTCTTGCGGTCCGGGTCGAGGATCCAGCCCGAGAGCACGGTGTCCCGCCAGGGCAGCACCCCGTGCTCGAAGTGCGAACGGACCACGCTGTCGAAGAGCCAGGTCCGGATGATCTCCTGCCCCTGCGGGCGGAGGTCCATGGGAAAGACCTGCGCGAACAGCTCCGGATCGGTCTCCCAGCCACCGACGATCTGCGGTGTCAGCGACGAGGTGGCCCAGGTGTCCAGCACGTCCGGATCACCGATGAAGCCGCCCGGATAGCCGCGCTGCGACTCGTCGTACCCGGGCGCCGGATCACTCGATGGGTCGACCGGCAGCGCCGACTCGTCCGGAGTGAGAGGGTGGGACCAGTCCGGCTCGCCGGTGTCGTCGAGCCGGTACCACACCGGCACCGGCACCCCGAAGAACCGCTGCCGACTGACCAGCCAGTCGCCGGTCAGGCCGCCCACCCAGTTGTCGTAGCGGTGCTTCATGTGCACCGGCACCCAGTGCAGCTCCTCGCCGCGGGCCAGCAGTGTGGCCCGCAGGTCGGCGTCCCGGCCACCGTTGCGCAGATACCACTGTCGAGTCGAGACGATCTCCAGTGGTCGGTCACCGCGCTCGTAGAACTTGACCGGATGGGTGATCGGGCGTGGTTCGCCGACCAGGTCACCCGCGTCGGCCAGCATCCCGACGATCTCCCGGCGGGCGCCGTTGACGGTCTGCCCGGCCAGCGCCGCGTACGGCTGTGCCGGCACCCCGGCCGGCGGCTCGGGAAGCAGCCGGCCGTCGCGGCCGATGACCACGCGGGTGTCGAGGTCGAGATCCCGCCACCACGTCACGTCGCTCAGGTCGCCGAACGTGCAGACCATCGCGATGCCGGTGCCCTTGCCCGGATCGGCCAGCGGGTGGGCGCGCACCGGCACCGCGACGTCGAACAGCGGGCTGCGGACGGTCGTGCCCAGCAGGTCGGTGTACCGCTCGTCGTCGGGGTGACAGACCAACGCCACGCAGGCGGGCAACAGCTCCGGTCGGGTGGTGTCGATCTGCACCGCACGCCCGTCCGGCCCGGTGAACCGCAGCCGGTGGTATGCGCCGGGGCGCTCCCGGTCCTCCAACTCCGCCTGGGCCACGGCGGTGGCGAAGCCGACGTCCCAGAGCGTCGGCGCCTCCGACTGGTACGCCTCTCCGCGCAGCAGGTTGCGCACGAAGGCCCGCTGACTGGTGGTCCGGGCGATCCGGCCGATCGTCGTGTACGTCAACGACCAGTCCACCGAGAGCCCGAGCCGTCGCCACAGCGACTCGAAGGCCTGCTCGTCGGTGGCCGTCAGCCGTTCGCACAGCTCGATGAAGTTGCGCCGGGAGAGTGGGGTGGGGTCGCGGCGGGCCGCGTCGTCGACCGGAGTCGCCGGTGGCCGCCACACCGGGTCGTACGCGAGCGCCGGATCGCAGCGCACCCCGTAGACGTTCTGCACGCGACGCTCGGTGGGCAGGCCGTTGTCGTCCCAGCCCATCGGGTAGAAGACAGCCCTGCCGCGCATCCGCTGGTATCGCGCGACGATGTCGGTGTGCGTGTACGAGAACACGTGCCCCATGTGCAGCTCGCCCGATACGGTCGGCGGCGGGGTGTCGATCGCGTACACGTCCCTCCGCTGTTTCGAGCGGTCGAACGCGTACGTGCCCTCCTCTTGCCAGCGGCGTGCCCAGCTCTCCTCGAGCCCGTCCAGGGTCGGACGCTCGGGGACGCCGGCGCGGGCCGTCCTCGCCGTATCGGTCATCCAGCGATCGTAGGCATCTTCGGGGGGACGGACCACGCAGTTGCGGATCGCCGGTTCAGATCAGCGAGTCGCGCCACTGCCGGTGCAGGGCCGCGTACCGGCCGCCGGCCTCGGCCAGCACGGCGGGTGGGCCGTCCTCGACGACCTTTCCGTCGTCGAGGACGAGCACCCGGTCGGCGGTCTCCACGGTGGAAAGTCGGTGCGCGATCACGAGGGCGGTGCGGTCGCGCAGGATCGTGCCGAGCGCGTGCTGCACCAGCCGTTCGGTCGGCACGTCGAGCGACGACGTCGCCTCGTCCAGGATCAGCACGCTCGGGTCGGCCAGGAACGCCCGGGCGAACGCGACGAGTTGGCGCTCCCCGGCGGAGAGCCGGCCGCCGCGACGGTGCACCTGGGTGGCGTACCCCTCGGGCAGGGCGGCGATGAAGTCGTGCGCGCCGATCGCCCGCGCCGCGGCCTGGACCTCGGCGTCGTCGGCGCCCGGGCGGCCGAACCGGATGTTCTCCGCGACACTCCCACTGAACAGGTGGTTCTCCTGCGTCACCAACACCACGGCCCGGCGTAGGTCGGCGTCGCAGACGTCCCGCAGGTCGACCCCGTCGAGCTGGACAGTGCCGGTGTCCGGGTCGTGGAAACGGGCGACCAGTTTGGCGATTGTCGACTTGCCCGCGCCGGTCGGCCCGATCAGCGCCACCGTCTGTCCGGCCGACACGGTCAGCTCCAGCCCGCCGAGGATCGGGGTGCCGGCACGGTATCCGAAGGAGACCGCCCGGAAGGTCACCGCACCGCGAACGGGTCCGGTCGGCAGCGGTGTGGGCCGGGCCGGCTCGCCGACGGCCGGCCGCTCGTCGAGCACCCCGGCCAGCTTCTCCAGCGCGGCGGTGGCCGACTGGAGGGAGTTGTAGAACTGGCTCAGCTCCTGCATCGGCTCGAAGAAGCGACGCAGGTAGAGCAGGAACGCGGCGAGCACACCGACCTCGGTCTGGCCGCCGAGCACCCGCCAGCCGCCGTAGCAGAGCACCGCCGCCACGGTGACGTTGCCGATCAGCTTGATCGCCGGCGAGTACGTGGCGATCAGTCGGAACGTGTGCAGGCTGGTCCGTCGGTAGTCGTCGCCGAGCGCCACGAAGATCCGTTGGTTGCGCGGTTCCCGGCGGAACGCCTGCACCGCCTTGATGCCCCGCATCGACTCGACGAAGTGCACGATGACCAGCGCGACGGCGTCCCGGGTCCGCCGGTACGCGCTCGCCGACGACCGGGCGAACCAGCGGGAGAGCCAGAACAGGAACGGGAAGGCGAGTAGCGTCACGGCGGCCAGCGGCAGGTCCAGCCAGAGCAGGATGGCGGCCACCGACAGCATCGACAGCCCCGCCATCACCAGGTTGTCGATCCCACCGTCGACCAGTTCGGCGATCGAGTCCATGTCACTGGTGAGGCGGGAGACCATCCGGCCGGAGGTGTAGCGCTCGTGGAAGCCCACGGACAGCCGCAGGAAGTGCCCGAACACCCGCTGTCGCAGGTCGAGCAGGACGGCTTGGCCGATCCGGGCGGAGAGGGTGAGGAACCCGCGCCGGGACGAGTACTCGGTCAGCGAGGCGAGCACGAACGCCCCGGCGACGGCGACCAGCGGGCCGGGGTTGCCGGCGCGTAGCGGCGCGATGGTCCGGTCGATGCCGATCATGACCAGGTACGGACCGGCCATCGCGGCGGCGTTCTGGGTCAGCAGCAGGCCGACCGCGGCGGCGAGTCGCCTCCGGTGTGGTCGGAGCTGTTCGGCGAGCAGTGCCCGGCTGAGCCGGCGCAGCCGGGCCACCGCCTCGGGCGCGTTGTCCTCGGCTTGGCTCCGGTCCGCCTCCGGGTCCGTGGCGGTCCCGCGCCAGCGGGTCAGCTCAGGTTCCTCCTCGGGCGGCGGTTCGGCAGGCTTCGGCACGGTCACGAGCGCACCAGCCCCCACCCGTCGGAGGGGAACGGGCTCGGGCCGGCGGCTTCCGTCGCCGGTGGATGCCCGGTGGGTGGGTCGGCGGCCAGCAACGCCCGGTACGTCGGAACTGTGGCCAGCAGGTCGGAGTGCCGGCCCACGGCGGTGATCCGTCCGTCTTCGAGCAGCGCGACCCGGTCGGCCAAAGCGATCGTCGACGGCCGGTGCACCACCAGCAGCGCGGTGCTGTCGCGCAGGACCCGTCGCAGTGCCGCCTCGACCAGCGCCTCGGTGTGCACGTCGAGAGCGGACAGCGGGTCGTCGAGCACCAGCACCGCCGGTCGGCCGAGCACGGCCCGCGCCAACGCGAGCCGCTGACGCTGCCCGCCGGAGAGGGAGATCCCCTGCTCGCCCACCCGGGTGGCCAACCCCCACGGCAGCTCGTACGCGAAGTCCGCCTGGGCGAGCGCGAGGGCCGCGCGGACGTCGTCGTCGCCGGCGTCGGGGTGCCCCAGGGTGAGGTTCTCCCGCACCGACATGGAGAAGAGCGTGGGCTCCTCGAACGCCACCCCGACCAGGCGGCGCAGCGAGGCCAGCCGTAGTTCGCGCAGGTCGTGCCCGTCCAGGGTGATCCGGCCGGCGGTGACGTCGTGCAGCCGGGGCACCAGCGAGAGCAGCGTGCTCTTGCCGGAGCCGGTGGCCCCGACCAGGGCCAGCGTCTCACCCGGCTCGATGGTCAGGTCGATCTCGTGCAGCACCGGTGCGGCGGCGCCCGGGTAGCTGAACGCGACGCGCTCGAAGCGGAGCCGCCCGTGGACCGCGTCGCGGGGGAGCGCGAGCGCGCCGGGGGAGTCCACGATCCGGGGTGGGGTGTCCAGCACCTCCTGGATCCGGTCGGCGGCGGTAGCGGCCTCCTGGCCGTTGGCGATGATCCAACCCAGCGACTGCACCGGCCAGATGAGCATCAGTTGGAGGCTGACGAACGCGACCAGCTCGCCGATGGTGAGCGCACCTCCCGCGGCGGCGGCCGCCCCGGCCACCAGCACCACGCCCAGGGTCACGTTCGGCACCAGGTGGAGCAACGCCGAGGTGTTGGCCAGCAGTCGACCCTTGCCGACGCCGGTGTCGTGCAGCCTCCGGACCCCACCGGCGAAGCGGGCGGCCAGTTCGGGCCCTCGGCCGTACGCCTTCATGGTGCGCAGGCCCTGCGCGGTCTCCTCGACCAGGGTCGCCACGTCACCCTGCTGGTCCTGCATCCGCCGGGACGCGGCATGGTAGTGCCGCCCGAACCGGCGGCTGATCAGCAGCAGCGGTACCGAGTTGGCCGCGACAAGCGCACCGAGCATCGGATGCAGGTTGATCAGCAGCACCACCACGACGACGTAGGTGGCCAGGTTGAGCACCAGGAAGAACACGCCGAAGGAGAGGAACCGGCGGATCACCGACAGGTCGCTGGTGATCCGGGAGAGCAACTGGCCGGACTGCCAGCGGTCGTGGAAGCTGGTCGGCAACCGTTGCAGGTGGGCGTAGACGTCGGCACGCAGCGCCGCCTCCATGCCCACCGACGAGGAGGACTGCACCCACCGGCGGACGAAGATGAGCACCGCCTCGGCCACGCCGAGCAGCAGCGCCAGGCCGCCGAGCTGGAACAACCCGGCCGGTTCGTGTCGGGCCACCGGCCCGTCCACCACCCGCTGCACGACAAGCGGTACGGCGATCCCGGCCGCCGTCCCCGCGAGGCCCGCGACGAGCAACCAGGCGAACTCGGCGGCGTAGGGCCGGAGGTAGGGGCGTAGCCGCCAGAGGTTGTGCAAGGGGTGCCGGGGCGCGGCGACCCGGCTGGCCGGGTTGCCGTCGCTTTCCACAGGCATACCAGACGGTAGCGTCAATGCCAGGCGACGCCGGTGTCAGCTTGCTGTCAGGCGTCGCTCATGACCGAGAAGCCACGTCTTCACGTCCAGCCCCCAGCGGTACCCACCGAGGGTGCCGTCGGTGCGCAGCACCCGGTGGCAGGGCACGAACAGTGCCGCCGCGTTCCGGGCGCAGGCAGCCGCGGCGGCCCGCACCGCCGGTGGTCGACCGGCCAGCGCGGCGTAGCGGGTGTAGGTGACCGGGGTGCCGGGCGGCACCTCGCGCAGCACCTGCCAGGCGTGGGCCATGAACTCCCCGCCGGTGCGCTGGCGGACCGGCACCGCGTCGATGGCGTCGAGGTCACCGTCCAGGTAGGAGTGGACCGCCGCGGTGATCGGGCCGAGGTCGGCCCGTTGGCGTACCGGCGCCCGCAGGGTCGGGTGGATCAGGGGCAGCAGCGCCGCCGGGTCCGGGGTGAAGCCGGCCGCCCGTACGTCGCCGTCCGGGCCGGCGAGGATGCTCAACGGACCGGTCGGCGTGCTCAGTACGGTGCTGTCGATGCTCATGCCGCTCTCCAGAGTCTCATCGTTGCGTAGGACCGCCAGGGACGCCAACGGTCGGCATACCCGTCGAGGGTTGTCGGGTTGTCGGGCAGGCCGAGGGCGGCGGCGCCGCGCCGGACGGCGAGGTCGGTGCTGAGCAGGATGTCCGGGTCGCCGAAGGCGCGCATGGCCAGGTAGTTGGCGGTCCACGGGCCGATGCCGGGCAGCGCGAGCAGCCCGCGAACGGCCTCCTCCCGATCCACTCCCGCCGCCAGGTCCACCGACCCGTCAAGGACCGCCCGCGCCAAGCCGCGCAGGGTCTCCCGCCGCCCCACCGGCATCCCAAACCCCGCGTCCGGCAGCGACAACAACTCCTCTGGACTCAAAAACCCCCGCAGTCCCTGCGCCCCGTCTCGCCGCCCACCCTCCGCGCGTCGGTGATCATGAGGTTGTTGTCCCGACACACCGGAGTCGGTGGCAAAAACCTCATGGTCAACCTGGGCGGGGGCGGGGGCGGGGGCGGTCAGGAGGCGGGTCAGGGTTTTTTGGGCGGAGGCCACCGAGACCTGTTGGCCGACTATGGCGCGGACGGCCATCTCGAAGCCGTCCACCGCGCGGGGGACGCGGATGCCCGGCTCCGCCGCGACCGCCGGGGCTAGCGCCGGGTCGACGGCCAACGTGGCGTCGATGGCAGCCGGGTCCGCGTCCAGGTCGAGCAGCCGGCGGCACCGGGCCACCGCGGGTGCCAGGTCGCGCAGGTCGGTCAACCGCAGCGTTGCCGCCACGTGCCCGGCCGCCGGGGTCAGCGCCACCTCGCCGGTGCCGTGGGGCAACCGCAGACCCCGGTGGTACGTCCCGTCGCGGACCTCGTCCACCCCGGGCAGTGCCCGCACCGCGAAGAAGTCCAGTAGCGCCCGGGCGTGCAGCGGCGGACGGTACGCCAGCCGCAGCGCGAGAGTGCCCGCACCGGCCGGCGCCCGCTGACCGCCGCGCGCCGTCCGCAGGTCGGACGGGGCGCTCGCGTACACCTCGCGGAGCGTGTCGTTGAACTGCCGGACGCTGCCGAAGCCGGCGGCGAACGCGATCTCGGCCATCCCGAGGTCGGTGGTCTCGATCAGGATCCGGGCGGTCTGTGCCCGCTGGGCGCGGGCCAGCGCGAGCGGTCCGGCACCCATCTCGGCGCTCAGCATCCGGTGCAGGTGTCGTTCGGTGTAGCCCAGGCGGGAGGCCAACCCGGGTACGCCGTCCCGGTCGACCACGCCGTCGGCGATCAGCCGCATCGCCCGGCCGACCACGTCCGCGCGGACGTCCCACAGGGGTGAGCCCGGCGCGGCGTCCGGCCGGCAGCGGCGGCAGGCGCGCAGCCCGACACCCTGGGCCGCGGCGGCGGACGGAAAGAAGCGGACGTTCTGCCGCTTGGGCGTGATCGCCGGGCAGGACGGCCGGCAGTAGATGCCGGTGGACGTCACACCGGTGTAGAACCAGCCGTCGAACCGCTGGTCCCGACTGTCCACGGCCCGGTAACACCGCTCGAAGTCCAGCTCCATGTCACCGATGATGCCCCGCTTGATCGGTCACCGGCTGGCGGGAATCGGACTTTGCCGTGTCGGTGAGCAGGGACCTCGTCAACGGGGGCGGCGGCGACGCCGATGCGGCTGGGCGGCGCGGCTCGGCTGGGCGGCGCGGTGGGGCTGACCGGTGAGCAGGGCCGAGCGGAACACGCCGTCCGGGTCGTACCGCTTCCACAGCCGTCGTACCCGGATCCCGGTCTCGCCCGGGTAGATCCGGGCGAACGCGGCCGGGTCCGGTCGGCTCTCGAAGTTGGCGTACGCGCCGTCGGCCCGCGCTCCAACGGCCCGCCAGGCGGCGTCCAACGCCGCCCCACCCTGCGGTGGGAACACCGAGGCGACGACGAGCGTGTCCTGGTGGCGATGGGCGTACGCGGTAGCGTCGGGTGCCACGTCGTTGACCGCGCCCCCCAGCGAGCGGAGCTGCACCACAGCTCGCCCCGGCCCGGTCACCGCCCGTTGCACGGCCCGCGCGCCCGCGTCGTCCAGCCCGGTGAACAGGCCGTTCGTGGTCGTGCCGCGCTGCTGCCCGACGTTGGGGTTGAGGTGCGCGGTCGGCACCAGGGTCGGATAGGGCAGCAGGTCGGTGCGGTGTTCGAGCACCTTGCCGATGGCGAGCAGCGGCTCCACCGCGGGCCGGGCCCGGCGCAGGCTCTCGGCGGCCACCACGGCGGTGATGGACATGAGGGTCGAGCGGCCCTCGGCGTACACCACGGCCGCCGCGGACAACTCCCGTGGGGCCTGCGTGAGGTAGGCCGTCCACTCCCGGATGGTGCGCCCGTCCGGATGCGCCTCGACGACCAGTTGCGTCACGCCGACGTTGCGCTGCTCGACCGCCTCGATCTCGAAGGCCACCACGATCCCCGCACCAGCTCCCGCGCCCCGAACCAGCCAGAACAGGTCCGGCTCGTGCGCGGCGTCCGCGCGGACCAGCGTCCCGTCGGCGAGCACCACCTCGACCGCGCGGACACGGTCGAGGGTGAGACCGTGGGCGCGGACCAGCCAGCCCACGCCGCCGCCGGTGGCCAGGCCGCCGACACCGACGCCACCGTAGTCACCCGAGCTGACGACCAGGCCGTACGGCGCCAACGCCTTCGCGACGTTCGCCCAGCGTGCGCCGGCCTCGACCCGGACCAGCCCGGCCCGCTCGTCGAGCACCTGCACCCGGTTGAGCAGGGACAGGTCGATGACCACGCCACCGTTGTTCGAGGAGGCCCCGGAGAAGCCGTGTCCGCCGCTGCGGACGGCGATCGGCAGCCGCTGCTCCCGCGCGTAGCGCAGCGCGTCGATCGCCTGCGTGGTGGTCTTCGGCAGCAGGACCGCGGCCGGCGAGGCAGTCGTGGTGTACGTGGAGCGCAGCTGCGCGTACCGGCGGTCGCCGGGTGTGACGATCTGCCCGGTCAGCGAGGTGGGCACCCGGGGCATGGTGGTGCTCATCGGCACCCCTGCGGCCCGCACGTCGGATGTCCGGGATCGGTCATGGCCCAAGGATGGGCGGGCTCACCGGCCTCGGCAAACCCGGTGGGCCACCGCCTGCCGTTCCCGGGGACGCGCGGCGCTCGCTGGCGCGGGGAGGACCGCCTGGAGGTGACCGGAATCTCCGGTCAGGCCGGGGCGAGGACGCCGCCGACCTGACCGGTCCTGCTCAGCGCGAAGCGGTCGGTGTGCTCATCGGCTGGCCGGCGCGCCGGGTGCGGTCAACGGTGCCGGCTCACCAGGCACGCCGGGCAGGTCACGCTTGAAGGGATCCCTGGGCTTTCCCGGAACTCCCGGAACTCCCGGCGCACCGGGCGCAGCGGTCCCATCACCGGGCGCACCGGGTTTGCCGGGCGCGTCCGGCCGCTTCCACGGGTCCTGGTGCGCACCGCCGGGGCTTGGTACGCCCGACGGCACCGCGGTCGGCGCGGAGAGGTCGGGTGCGGGTGGGCCGGGCACGGCCGCTGGACCCGCCGGGCTGGGGGCGGCGGGCGGCGCCTCGTCCGAGCCGGTCGAGGCGAGAGCGAGCGGAGTGGCGATCAGGATCGCCGCGAGGGTGCCGACCGCCCCCATCGTCACCGTGGCGCGGCGCCTGTTGCGCACCCGCCGTTCCGCTCCGGTCAACTGGTCATGCACGATCGGTGCCTCCTCGGCGAGGTCGGTAAGGGTGGAGCGGATGAGGTGCTCGAAGGGATCGGTCATCGCCGCACCTCCAGCATTTCGACCGCCGGCAGTAGTTCGCGCAGGCGCGTGACAGCCCGGTGGGTACGGCTGCGTACCGTGCCCACGGAGCAGCCGAGCAACTCGGCCACCCGGGCTTCGGGCAGATCCTCGTAGTAGCGCAGGACCACCACCGCCCGCTGTGCCGGTGGCAGGTGACGCAGCGCGGCGCGCATGGCCAGCCGCACGTCGGAGCCGTCGCTCGGATCGACGCCGACCGGTTCGTCCGCCGGGTTGAGCGGCGTCTCCCGCCATCGGCGCAGTCGCCGCCACCAGCTGATCTGCTCGCGGTACATCACCACACGGAGGTACCCCTCGGGATCGGCGTGCCGAATGGATCCCCACTTCGGGATGGTCCGTGCCAGTGCCGACTGGAACAGGTCCTCGGCGGCGTTGCGGTCCCCGGTCAGCAGGTACGCGACCCGCATCAGCGCCGGCGTCCGGCTGCCGACGAACTCGGCCAGCCGAGCCCGCTCGTCCTCGTCCACCCACCACCCCCGTTTCGTTGTCACAGATACAGACGCCGCAGGTCATCGTCGCTATCCGCGATCCAACGGGTTTTTCCCGGCCCGGAAGTGTCGGTCGTGACGGGTACCGTCCGGCCACCAACTCAAGAAGGGGTGCGACGGATGACGAGCGTGGCGGGTTGGGCGGCGGCGTCGACACCTGACACATTCCCGCCGCTGCCCCGCGCGGTGGCGCAGTCCCTCTACCGCCGGATGCGGGCCGTCGCGCCCGCCGCCCGCGGCGCCATCGACCGGGACCGGGCGACCGACCCCGAGCAGGCCTTCACCGACACCGCCTGCGGCCGGCTGGTCGGCTCGCTGGACGACGCGGGCCTGCGGGCGCTCGGCATGTGGACGCACCACTGGTGCATGCGCTTCTACGACGACGACACCCGGGTCGGCCGGCGGCTGGTTCGCGAGATAGCCGCTCGGCCAGGGCTGGGCTGGACGGCCGACGAGGTGCGCTGGATGCTGCGCGAGTCGATCTCGGCCGGCCCGGCCGCCGCCGACCGGTTCACCCTGCCCCGCGCCGCCGCGGCCCAACTACCCCCGGACGGCCGGCCATTCGACGATCTGCCCGAGGTCAAGGTTCCTCGGCAGCGCCACGGCAACTGACCGCCTCGGCCGACTGGCCGCACCGGGGTTGGCGGTCCGCGGTCGGCCGGCTGCGGCAGGATGGACGCCGCAGGCGGTCCGCGGTCGGCCGGCTGCGGCAGGATGGACGCCGCATCCCCGACGGAAGGACGCCCCATGCCCGCCAGCGCACCTACCATCCTCGCCACCAGCATGGGCTTCTTCCGGGGTGACCGCGGCCCCTACAACCTGCGCCCCAGCCCGGTCTTCGAGTTGGCGGCCGAACTGGCCGAGGCCGGCCCGCAGCCACGGGTCTGCTATCTCGGTCAGGCCATCGGGGACCAGCCCGCCGTGCTGAGCGCCATCTACGGCGCGTTCGCCGACACCCGGTTCCGGCTGTCGCACCTCACCCTGTTCCCCATGCCGAACGTCGAGGACATCCGCGCCCACCTGCTCGCCCAGGACGTGATCTGGGTCGACGGTGGCAGCGTGGCCAACCTGGTCGCCGTGTGGCGGGTGCACGGGCTCGACGAGATCCTGCACGAGTGCTGGCAGGCCGGCGTGGTGCTGGCCGGGGTGTCCGCGGGCTCGATCTGCTGGCATGTCGGCGGTGCCACCGACAGCTTCGGCCCCCGGCTGCGCGGCTTCACCGACGGCCTGGCCTGGCTGCCGTACGGCAACGGGGTGCACTACGACAGCGAGGGACAGCGACGCCCGCTCATGCACGAACTGGTCGGCAACGGGACGCTGCCGACCAGCCACTGCACCGACGACGGGGTCGGCCTGGTCTACCGGGGCACCCAACTGGTCGAGGCGATCGCGGACCGCGAGGGCGTCTCGGCGTACGAGGTCAGCCGGGGCGCGGACGGCAGCGTCCGGGAGGCGGTCATCGCCCCGCGCCTGCTCGGCTGAACGCCGGCGCCTGTCACGCCTGCTCGCCGGCGCCTGTCACGCCTGCTCGCCGGACTGGCGGCGGCGGAGCACCGCGTCGAAGACCTGCGCCAGTTCGGCGGCGTCCTCCCCGGCGTGGTGGGTGTGCGGCACGTCGTGCAGGCCCAGCTCGTGCTTGATCTTGCCCTTGCGGGTCTGGACCCACTCGCTGCCGGTCACCCCCATCCAGTAGCTGCGCAGATCGACACCCGAGCCGGTGGCACCGAACGGGCTGTGGCCGACGAAGCGGACGAAGTACCAGTGCACGAACATGCCGTCCCAGACGGCGGGGGCGGCGAGGAAGACCGGACGGCCGATCCGGCGCAGCCCGTTGACCCAGGCCGCCGCGGCGGACATCGCCTCCGGCGCGGTGGGCGCCTCCCGCAGCAGGCGGTCCCGGTCCAGGCCGGAGACGGCAAGTGCCGCCGGCACGAAGTCGTCGGAGATGGGGCGCAACTCGGTGTAGAAGGACAACTCCGGGTGGCCGGCCACGGCCATTCCCAGCGAGATCATGCTGTACGGCCCGGGGATGGGACCGTCCGCCTCCACATCGACGGCGACGTACAGCTCGGGCAACGTCGAATTCATCCCACCTCCAGCAGCGAGTGATCGAACTCGGCACGGTAGCAACGCGTACCGGGTCCCGTCGCCGACATAAACCGTTCGCCGCGTAAGCTGGGTGGTCGTGAGTCTCTCCATCGGCATCGTCGGCCTGCCCAACGTCGGCAAGAGCACGCTTTTCAACGCGTTGACCAAGAACGACGTGCTGGCGGCGAACTATCCGTTCGCCACCATCGAGCCCAACGTCGGCGTGGTCGGGCTTCCGGACGAGCGGCTGGGCAAGCTGGCCGAGATCTTCTCCTCGCAGAAGGTGCTGCCGGCTCCGGTGTCGTTCGTCGACATCGCCGGCCTGGTCCGCGGTGCCTCGAAGGGGCAGGGCCGGGGCAACGCCTTCCTGGCGAACATCCGTGACGCCTCGGCGATCTGCCAGGTGGTCCGGGCCTTCTCCGACCCGAACGTGGTGCACGTCGATGGCAAGATCTCCCCGGCCGACGACATCGAGACGATCAACACCGAGCTGATCCTCGCCGACCTGCAGACCCTGGACAAGGCGCTGCCCCGGTTGGAGAAGGAGGCCAAGCTCCGCAAGGACCGCTTGGCCGCGGTCGCCGCCGCGAAGGCCGCGATCGAGGTGCTCGACGGCGGCACCACCCTCTACTCCGGGGCCGCCGCCGCCAAGATCGAGCTGGAGCACCTGCGCGAGCTGCACCTGCTCACCACCAAGCCCTTCCTGTACGTCTTCAACGTCGACGAGGCCGAGCTGGCCAACGAGGCGTTCCTCGACGAGCTGCGCGCCCTGGTCGCCCCCGCCGAGGCCGTCTTCATGGACGCGAAGATCGAGTCCGAGCTGGTGGACCTCCCCGAGGAGGAGGCCCGCGAGCTGCTGGAGTCGATCGGGCAGAACGAGCCCGGGCTCAACCAGCTCGTCCGGGTCGGCTTCCGCACGCTCGGCCTGCAGACGTACCTCACGGCCGGCCCCAAGGAAGCACGCGCCTGGACCGTCTCGGTCGGCGCCACCGCGCCGGAGGCCGCGGGTGTCATCCACAGCGACTTCCAGCGCGGCTTCATCAAGGCCGAGGTGGTCTCCTACCACGACCTGGTCGAGCACGGTTCGATGGCGTCGGCCAAGGCGGCGGGCAAGGTCCGCATCGAGGGCAAGGAGTACGTCATGCAGGACGGCGACGTGGTGGAGTTCCGCTTCAACGTCTGAATCCAGGCTGTTCTCGTGGCTGTGTCGGGTGCATGGCCGCTCTGCGCCAACAACTTCGCCTGATCGATCCTGCGCGGGTAGTTGCACAGCAGCCAACCGCCATCCACGGCGGCCAGGGCACCAGCGATGGCCTTCGTGGTCAGCTCATCCGGGACAAGGTGCCCGGTTTGCCTGTACCGCTTCATCTGTTCGCCCAGCGGCGTAGGCAGTTGCACGTGCTCACGGCAGACGTTGCCTGGGCTGATGACCTGGAGGCCGGTCGCTTCAGCCAGGACCGCCGCAGCGGAGGACAGGTCGACCAAACGGCCCGGCGATGAGAGCAACGTTAGGCATGCGTGCCCCCAGATGCGAGTAGCCGGCGCACGGCAGTGTGGGGCTCCGGGGTCGAACTGGGAGCTACAGTGCGCGTCATGGTAGGTGACGGAGTGCGCGAGATGCACGGCGTGACGGAGGACATCTACGGACACGTCATAGAGACTGACGCCGCTGTCGTGCAGTTCATGCTCGGCGGCGGCGATGATTCCGAGACGGTCGACAACGTTGATGCGCACATCTATCTTGCGGACGGCAGTCACCGGTACGCCACCTTCTTCACTCTTGACGCAGTGAAGGAGATCCTGCGGAGACACGCGAGCAGCGGAGAAGCCGGTGGTGGCCGTTACTTCTGGTGTTCGGATCAGGTGATCGTTCCCGAGCCCGGTGTTGCTGCCATGGCAGCGGCAGTTGACGAGATGATCCGGTCTGGCGACATCGAGGTTATGTGCAGCCGGATCGAGGAGCGCCCGGACGACCAACCTTGACAGCCCAGGACGCCGAGTGAGCAGGTGTCGGACGGTGCCGCCGCTGGTTCGGTCTGCCGCGCTCAGGGTTGTCTGGTCAGGGCTGGCTGGCCAGTGCCGTGGACGATGTTGCGGTAGACGGTGAGAGCGGGCTTGGGCCGATAGGTGTCGGTGACGATGCCCAGTGTCCCGGTGGGTTCCGTGGAACTGCTGTCGGCGTCTCTGAGGCTGAACAGTTCGTAGTGGGTGATGTTCACCAAGTCCTGTTCGGCAAGGATGACGCTGAGCATGTCCGACAGTGAGTCGCTCTGTGCCTGCTCGGTGCGCGGTGACCCGCTCGGGGTGCCGTTCTCCACGATGTGGATTGGTGTGGTGGGCGGGATGTGCGCGCGGGGCAGCGACCCGTCCCGCAAGTGGTGCAGGGCGTGGGTGGTCAGGGATGCGGTGTCTCCCGGGTTGCCCCGCGGGGCGACGGGCGAGAAGGCGTCGGGGTACAGGCCCAGGCCGACGTAGTCGACGTGGGCCGCGAAGTCCTGGTAGGGGATTGCGGCAAGGTACGACCAGAATTGGTCGTCGCCGCCCAACCATTCGGGTGGTTCGGCGACGGAGAAGCCGATTCGCACGTGCTGGAGACCCTGCCGGTCCAGTGCCGTGCGTGCGTGTGGGATGCCGAGGGTCAGGGCTTCGAGCACGCCGGGTGCACTTCCGTCGATGAGCGGGATGGGGAAGTTCGGCTCAAGCGTCACCTGAAGGTACCGCGTCAGGTGACCGTAGCGGTCGATGACGGTGTCGAGGAAGGTCAGCCATCCGGAGACGTCAGCGGCCCGGGGGATGTAGCTGACCACGAGGTCCAGCTCGCGGTTTCCCTCGACGTACCACTCGTCGGGCATCGTGAGGTGCGCGAGTTCGTGTTCGGCGCCGAGTGAGGTGACCACGTCCGGCGGCGTCGCGTCGCCGAGGAAGTGCACGTACTCGCGGATGACGAAGGGGCGACCGCCCGAGAGGTCGTCGACGAGGTGGCGGATCGCGGCGATATCGGGTGGGTGGGAGCAGACGGTACCGGCCCGTCCGCCCGGATAGATACCGAACTTCACGCTTCTGTCCTCCTGTTTTCGTCGGTTTGCTGGGTCGGCCAGCCAATCTCCTGTGACCGGATCCGGCGCACCAGGGTCCTGATCCAGGTGGCATCGGCGGCGACGATGGTGCGCCAGTAGGCAACTTCGAGCATGTGCACTTCGAGTACGTCGCCGTCGGGTAGCTCCGAAAGGACAGCCAGTTCCTGGTCGAGCCGGTCGGCTCGACCAAGCAGGATGGACGCCGCCCGGTCGATCGGAAGAACTCCGACGTAGGCGACCGCCATGACGAAGTCCACGGACGCGGCTTGGGTGTCGCGCACCCCAGCCTCGACCTTGAGGCGGAAGTCGGCGAGACCTGCGGCGGTCAACTCGTAGGCCGTACGTGGTGGCCGGTTGCCTACTCGCTCGGGGAGCCGGGAGGAGACCAGGCCTGCCTTCTCGAGCGCCTTCAGCAGGGACGTGACGGTGCTGCGGGTGACCGATAGGTGTCCGTATCGCTCGCGTAGGCGTGTCGTGATGTCGTAGCCATGCGCCGGCTGCTCGACGAGGAGCCCGAGGATCGGCAACACCAGGCTGTTCCGTGACGCATTCAGAGGCACCCCGGCAACCTATAGGCGTATACGTCTAAGTGCAAGATCGAGCCGCGCATCCGAGGTGACGCTCGGCGTCTATCAACTACCCTGAGTGACGCCGCGCTTGAGATTCTGACCATGAGGTGGGGCCAAGTCAGACTGTCCCCTCTTCCGCTGCCTCAGTCGCGGTGGAGCCAGCGGCAACCGTCACGGTGGGGCCACCCATGGCCGGCAGGATCAGTCGGCTGTTGAGGTGGGCGGTCCAGTCGGCATGTGCGTAGCTGCTCCAGGCGCTGGCCGTCAGTTGGACCCTCGACGACATGATCCACTCGGCTGCACTGAAGTCGCGGTGTCCCGTCGACCTCGATGGCGCGGTGTTCAGGAGGACGAGTGCGCGCCGTTGTGCCCGGTGGGAAGCTCGCGGGCGGCGGCAGCAGCGGTCCTCAGCAGGCCCTCGTAGAACTCGACATACTTGTCGTTGCTCTGGTCGAGCGTCCGCATTCGGCCGACCACACCCGCACTCAGAGCGGTGATGATGCGCCGCGCTCGATCCGGTTCCCTGGCCTGCAGATCGAGCAGCCCCATCGCTCGGCCCGGCCGCAGGTGCTCGTCCACGTCATCGTCCCGAAGCATCCCGGTGGGCACGGAACCGACAATTTCGTCGAAGACCCATCCCTGGATGTACCAGTCGCGATCTTCGTCGAAGGCCACGATCATCATTGCCGTTCCCCCAAGCCCGCTTCGCCCTGCCTCGACCGCATGCTAGCTGCGTCATTCGGTGCTTGGACAAGGGTTTTACGGGGCAGACAGAGGGCACAGGACGTGCCGCCACGAAAGACGCCCGCCGCGACCGCGAGCACGAGCGCCACCAACGTCCGTTGAGGCCTTACCAGTGGCTCGTGATCAGGGCGGCAGCGGCGTCGAGCTGCTCCCGCTCACGTGTGGTCAGTGCCGGATCGTTCCGCCGTACCGCCAGGGCGCGGTCCCGCACGGTCAGCAGGCTGCCGCCGACGCGGTCCAGGAAGGCACCCAACAGCGTTGCGGCCGGCGGGGCCAGGGGATGCTCACCATCGACAGCCACCTGGGCGATGATGACGGCGGAGAGCGCGAGATCGAGGTCTGGCGGCCCCTCGGTGGCGTTGCGCCAGTCGATGAGGACCGGTCCCCGTGACGTCAGCATGACGTTGTCCGGGTGCAGGTCGAGGTGCAGGATCCGGTCCTCGTCGCGTTCGCCGAGCCGGGGCGGCAACGCGTGGAGTCGGCGATGCAGATCCGCCAGACAGTCGGCCGCTGCCAGGGCATCGAGCTGACCGGCGATGAGCGCCGACAGCATGGTGCCCCCGTCCAGGCGTTCCATGACGAGATCGGTCCCGCGCGCCTCGTACACGGCGGGCACCGGAAAACCCAGACCTCCCACGTACGCCATGACAGCCGCTTCGGCGGCCACGTCTCCACCGTTGCGGTAGCGGCGCAGGACGCGCCGGTCGTCGATGGCGAAGACGTCGGCATCTCGCCCCGACGCCAGCGGAACCGGATCCACCACGGCCCGACGGTAACCGAGGCGTCATCCGCCTTCGATAAGGTCGGGGGCGCGTGTCAGCCGCATAGGGTCACCGAATGGACGACCAGTTGAAAAGGCGTGGTGCACCGTCAGGGACGAACCGCCTTCTCCCCATGAATGGCCGCGTACTCCACCGCGAGCCATGGCCCCAGATCGTCGATGAGGTGGCGTAGTACCGCCGGATCCGCCGAGGGCGCGCGCCCGATCCTGGCGGCTGAGTGCATCTGCTCGGCGCGTTCGGGGTAGTAGGGACCGAACGCCTCGGCGGACTCGATGAGGTCGCTTGTCCAGCCACCCCAGCGAGGCATGACCAGCGTGAATCCCGTCCTGACGACGCGACGAGCGACGAGTCGGCAGAGGCTCCTACGGTGCTTGTCGGTGCTCGCTTCGGCCGCTTGCCGCCGCCAGTGCGGAAGCGCGATCGACAGATCGCCGTTCGTCTCGCGGGCGAGCAGGGCAGTGGGCCGGTAGCCGGGGAGTTGGTCGGCGAGGTCGTCGCCCAGCAGGGGAGTGCACAGGCACGCGACGAAGAAACCGAGATCGTGGCGCTCCAGCTCGCTGAGTAGGGTGCGTGCACTGAACAGCAGGATGCCCACCCCGTCGACCTCGTCGAAGGACTGGTCGAGGGCTTGCTCGATCCGCGTGGCATCCCGCCGGTCGGCCTCGGTCGGCTCGGCGTGCAGGGCGAGCAACAGATCAAGATCAGAGACTCCGGGTACGGCGGTGCCACGCGGGATGCTGCCGTAGAGGTAGGCGCTGTGCAGTCGGCCGCCGCCGAAAGACTCGACTATCCGGGTGCGTGCCGCGTCGACGACACCGGCGAATTCCGGTGGGACCCGACTCAGCGCACCTTCCCGCGCGATCGATCCGTCGACGGTCAATCCTCTGCCGGTCATGGGATCACTCTGCCGCAGCAGGTGATCTTCAGCGAGTGGCCCGCCGCGGGATCGTTCAGAGGCGGTGCCGCGCCGCCCTCTCGACTTCGCGTAAGACGAGTCCGAGGGTTTGTGAGCGGCGGTCTGCTGGCAAGGCTGCCCATGCGCGTTGTGCGTATTGCACCCCTCCCGAGCGATCGCCAGCTTTGGTCATCATGAGCGCGCGGTGCAGCTCGATGTGGGTAGCGAAGCGGGTCAGCGCGGCTGGGCGGAGCCGGTCCGCGTCGGTTTGGGCCTGCTCGCCGGGGCCAACCATGCCGAGTCGGGCGTAGAGCATCGAACGGAAGGTGGCCATTCGCCAGGCCGGTACGGCCGCGTCGGAGATCTCGTTGTCGGCTGAGGCGCTGCGGTCGAAGACACGTTGTGCCTCCTCGTCGGCGGCGATGGCTCCGGCCGCGTCGCCTCGCCCGGCGGCAATGTGCGCACGGGCCATCAGAGCCTGGAGGCGACCCAGCGAGGGGCGGTCCGACAGGGCGATCGCCTCCTCGGCATACCGCTGGGCGACGGGCAGCGCGGCACCTTCGTAGGCCAGGGCGATGGCGGCACGCCCTCGTACCCAGATCCGGACTGCGAGATCGTCGCCGCGGTCGGCGGCGATCCGGGCAGTGTCGTACCAGCGGATCGCCTCGGCGGGATCCTTGGTCGTCTTGCCGTAGGTGGTCAGGGCACGGGCTGCGGTGGCCCACATGGTCGGACTGTCGAGTTGCTGCTGCATGACGACAAGGTCGTTGGCGAGCCTGGTTTGCAGGGCGTCCGCGCCGATCTCCATGTAGTCACGGCCGTACTGGTCGGCGCGGTCGCGCCAGTGGTCGGCGCTGTCGCGGTGGCCGGCGAGTGCGGCGGTGAAGCCATTGCGAATAAGGTCGTTGGCGGCGATCGGGCCAATGGTGGCGGCGGCGAGCAGGTCTCTGCGTCTCACGTCCGCTTCTCCCAACGCTCGCGCGTAGGCGAGCACGATGTCTGGCGTCGCGGTTCGACGTCCTGCCTCGACGTTGCTCAGATGCGAGGCCGAGTAGCAGGTGCGGACCGCGATGGAGGCCAGCGTCACGCCTGCCTCAACACGAGCGTGCCTCAATTGAGCGCCGAGGTCATCCATCGGATCCCCTGTGAAAGGTCCTGAAAGCATCGAGATGCTTCCGAGCGTAGTCGCGCGGTCACCAGAGTAGATCCCAGGCGTTGCAGAAGCGGAAGCACACCGGGAGGTAGCGATGGGCGACGACGTTCCAGTGCACGGCAGTGGAGAGCAGGCGGAGGCGGCCGAGCGGGAGGCGGCGAAGGAGCGCCTGCTCGCCCAGGCCGAGGCCGAGCGGATACCGGTCGAGGAGACAACTCGGGCGGTGCCGGATCGGCGGTGGAGTCGTGAGCGGTGACCACCTGCCGATCGGGCGTCGGGTCGCCTACCTACGTGTCCGGCGGAGGCTGTCGCAGCAGACCTTCGCTGACCGGCTCGGAAAGTCGAAGAGCTGGGTCGACAAGGTGGAGCGTGGGGTGCGGTCGCTGGAGCGGGTCTCGACGATCCGGGACATCGCCGCCGTCCTGCGGGTCGATGCCGCAGCGCTGCTCGGGCGGGATGCCCAACCGGTCGACGCGACCGGGCGGGCCGAGGGCGTCGCGCGGATTCGGGCCGCGCTGTCGACGTACGCGATGGCGCTTGGCCCTTCGGCGGCGGGCCGTGACGTTCTGCCGGCTGATCGTCTCGCGCGGCAGGTGGGGCACGCCTGGACCACGTTTCAGCATGCGCGATATCCGCAGGTGGTCGACCTGTTGCCGAGGCTGTTGGTTGATGTCCAGCGCGCGCACGTCCAGGACCCGGAGGCTGGCCGGACGGCGTTGGTGGAGGCGTACCGGGTCACGGTGTCGGTGCTGGTGAAGCTCGGCGAGGCGAGCCTCGGTTGGTTGGCCGCCGATCGGGCGATGGCCGCCGCGACCGGTGAACGGGTGTTGGTGGCCGCCGCGGCGGTGCAGCTCGGCCAGGTGCTGCGGGCATCGAGGCGGGCGCGGTCGGTGCTGCTGGCCGCCGCGTACCGGATCGCTCCTGATGATCGTGTGGAGGGCACGCCGCAGGAGTTGTCGCTGTGTGGGTCGCTGTTGATCCAGGCGGCGTTGATGGCCGCGAGGTCCGGCGACGACCGGGCCGCCGCCGAGCTGCTGGACGAGGCGGCCGAGATGGCTGCTCAGGTGGGCGATGGGTGCGACCACCACCGGACCGCGTTCGGACCGACGGCAGTCGAGCTGGCCCGGGTCGCCGCTGCTGTAGAGCTGGGCAACGGGCCCGACGCGGTGGCGTTGCACGAGGTGGCGACCAGGCGGGAGGGCTGGCGGTGGTTGCCCGCCGAACACCGCGCCGCGCACCTGCTCGACGCGGCCCGCGCCTACCTGCTGGTCAACGACCCCGCCAACGCGGCCCGGGTCCTGGTGCGGGCCGACAGCATCGCGCCCGCAGAGGTGCGGCACCGACCGGCGGCCCGGGACGTGGTGGCGCAGGTAGCCCGCGACCCGGCCGCGCCGACGACGATCACCCACCTCGCCAGTGACCTCAGAGTCGTTTGACCGGCGTGCGGGACCCGGACACGGTTACTGCTCGGCCCAGGCGCCCAGCTCGTTGCCGCTGGGGTCGGTGAAGTGGAACCGGCGGCCCCCGGGAAACTCGTACGGCCCCTTCACCACCTGTCCGCCGGCCTCCTTCACGGCCTGCACGGATCGGTCCAGGTCGCCTGAGTAGAGCAGCACCAGCGGACCTCCCGCCTGGACGGCCTGGTCCAGGCGCAGGCCGCCGACCTCGGGGCCGGAGTCGCCGTGCGGGCTGCGGATGCCCGCGTATCCGGGGCCGTAGTCGTTGAACTGCCAGCCGAACGCGTCGGCGTAGAAGCGCTTGGCCTCGGCGAGGTTGGTCACCGTGAACTCGACGTAGTCGATGGCGTGGTGCCGGTGCGGCGATGACTCAGACATGCACGGCATTGTGCGCCCCGGGTACGACGAGACCGCGACATGCCACGAAAGGTTGCGCGTGAAGTGACAGGTGTCGTAGGTCCGAGAACGGTTGGGACCACTACCTGCCCAGGCTGGGCGGGTACGTCGCACGGCTGGTCGCCACGCCGTGAGCACCGCTGTCGACGACGAGATGTGGTCGGCGATCGGTGACCCCACCCGTCGTACGATGATCGATCTTCTGCTCTCCGACGGGCCGGGCACCGCGACGTCGCTGAGCCGGCGGCTACCCGTCACCAGGCAGGCCGTCGCGAAGCACCTGGCAGCGGATCGCCGAGACGATCGAGCGCGACCGCCACCACGACGAACGGGAATGACAATGGTCAACATCCTGCACCAGGTCGGCGTCGTCGCCCCGCTCGACGACCTCTACCAGGCGGTGGCATCTCCCGGGGGCGTTGCCGGCCGGCCGGCGTCGGACGACGTGCAGATCAGCGCCGGGCACTGACCTCGGTGACGGTCGGCCCGCCGGGGGTTCGCGCGCTCCGCCGGGAGAGCGCGAACCCTCCGGCGGTCAGGCCGAGGGCCACGATCGCCACGGCGCAGAGCAGCAGCGTCGGGCGCGCGCCGAGGGCACCCACCAGAGGTCCGCCGAGCATGGTGCCCAGCGGCACCGCCAGCACGAGGACGGCGCCGTTCGCGGCGAGCACCGCCGGCAGTTGCTCGGTCGATGTGCTGCGCTGGAACAGCGCCATCGAGATGGACGTGTACGGCGCCCAGATCAGGCCCGCCAGGGCGAAGGCCGGCAACGACACGCCGAGCGGCGCGCCCAGACCGAGAGGCAGCATGGCGATCCCGAACCCGACGACGATGCCGATGGTGGTGACCCGCAGCGGCCAGCGGCGAAGGTTACCGGCGACCAGACCGCCGACGAGACCGCCGACGCCGAAGGCGGCGTAGTAGATGCCGAACAGCGTCGCGGTGGCGTGCAGGTCGTTGGTGATGTGGATCGGCATGGCCACGTACACCGGTCCGAAGAGGAAGAAGAACCCGAGGCTCAACACCAGGAGCCCCAGCAGGGCGGGGTCGCGGCGGATGACCGCGAGGCCGGCGGTCCGCGAAGCGCCGCGCTCGGCCCGCTGGGCGCCGTCGTTGGTGGGAAGGGCGAAGCGGTACGTGAGGGCCAGCGCGGCGAAGGTGGCGGCGTCGATGGCGATGACCCACACCGGTCCCGCCCAACCGATCAGGATGCCCGCCAGTGGTGGGCCGACGATCGTGGCGAACCCGGCGATGGTGCCGAGCACCGCGTTGGCGGGCAGGTGGTGGCGCTGCGGCAGCAGTTCGGCGATCAGGGTGAAGCGCCCGGCCGAGCCCCACGAGTGCAGCAGGGCCGACGCGGCCAGCAGGACCACGTACAGCCCGAGGGTGAGCACGCCGGCGAGGTGGGCGAGCGGGATCGCCGCGAGCGCGCTGGCCCGCAGGATCGCGTCCCACCCGGCGAGCTGGGCGCCGCCGCGTCCGCGCAGCAGCCGGCCGAAGACGACGGTCCCGACCGCGCTCGGCACGGTGTACGCGGCCATGGCCAGCGCGATCCAGGTGCCGTGCTGGCCCGGCGGGGCGAGGTCCCTGGCGAGCCAGGGCACCGCGACCACCGCCATGCCGTCGCCCAACGCGGACACGGCGAGCCCGGGTAGGACGCGCCGGAGTTGCGGGTGACTGACCACCGGCCAGTAGGGCGAGCTGCGTGGAGAACGGGCTGTCATCTGGCCAGCAGACCCGGCGCTGGCCCTGCGGACCAACAAAGACTGCCCACAGCAGAATCAGCCGAGGGCGAAAGACCTACCGGTCCGGGCCGTCGTTCTCGCGGGCAGCGCGGGAGGACGAGCCGACACTCGCCACGATCGAACCCACCGAGGCGAGCGCCACCGCCACCGTGCCGACCGTGTCGGCGTCGCCGTCCCCGGTCACCTTGAGGATGATGCCTGCGGCCATCAGGACGACCGACAGGGCCAGGACTGCCTGGATGGCTCGTCTGCTCATGGCGACACCTCACTTTCGGGGGGAGGCGGAGATCAACTCCGGTTCCTTGAAGTCGGCGGGTCAAGGAGACCTCGACACCCCGGATTCCCGGAACCGGAGTCGACCAACCGCCGTTACTTCGCGCGGTAGACGGAGATGTGCGACGGGCTGTCGGCGGTGAACGGCTGCCGGTGCCAGTCCGCGTACCGCTCGGTGAGCCGGAGCCCCGCCTGCTGCGCCATCTCGTCGATCTGGTGTGGCCAGGCGTACCGCATGGCGAACGGCAACAGGTGCACACCGTCGGCGTCGAAGGTGATGGTCTGCCGGATGAAGGACTGCGCCGGTCGGTCGTACCGATGCAGCCTTATCGTCGCGGAGTCCTCGGTGACGCCCCAGACCTGCACCTGCTCATGGCGGTCGAAGTCGCGCGGGTCGGGCACGAACGTCTCGATGACGAACGCCCCGCCCGGCGACAGCACCCGGGCGACGTTGCGGAAACAGTCCGCCTGCCGCTCGGCGTCCACCAGGTTGAACAGTGTGTTGAAGACCAGGTACGCGAGCCGGAACTCACCTGTCACCGGTACGTCCGCCATGTCGGCGACGACCACGGGGATCCGCTCGCCGCCGGGCTTGGCCCGCAGCTGCGCCAGCATCTCCTCGGACGCCTCGACACCGTGCACGTCGAGACCGCGCTCGGCCAGCGGCAGCGCGACCCGGCCGGTGCCGATCGCCAGCTCGAGAACCGGCCCACCGTCGGCCAGATCAGCCAGGAAGTCCACCGCTGGCACGGGGTCGGGGTTGCCGGGGCTGTCGTAGCCGGCGGCCCACAGCCGGCCGAAGAGGCCGGGATCGTCGAAGACCGACATCAGCGGCCTCCGCGGTTGGTCAGGGGGTCAGTGGCGCGCTCCCGCGCCACCGGAGTCGGAGCAGATCTGCTCACGAAGCCTCGATTCCTCAGGTCGGATGACGTTCGGTCGGAGGGACTTCGTCGTGTCGGGCATGGTGGCTGCTCCCTTCGCGCGGCTGTGGACCGAGCAGACCAGAGACGGCCGCGGCCCGGCAAGGCATATACGCCGAGCCGGGCCGCAGTGATCGGGCGGTCAGGAGATGTGGTGCAGGATCACGTTGTGCACGTGGTGGCTCTTCTGCGCACCCCGGAACTCCACCTCGTAGGTGTGCGTCCCCACGTGGATCGCGATCGACCCGGTGGAGAAGAACGAGCCACCCCAGGACTTGTTGCTGACCACACTCACGCTGGTGATCTTCGAGTACGGGATGCTGGTGATCGCGAACCGCTTCCCGACGAACGAGCGGTCCTGGATGATCACGCGACGGTCCGTCAGCCCGATGAACCCGGTGCCGGTGCCGACCGCGTCGTAGACGGCGATGATCTGCTCGCCGTCGAGGAGGCCGCTCTCGATCTGCTGGACCTGCTCTTTGCGGTCGTACGCGATGTTCGCCATGGATCCAAGGCTAGAAAACCGGCGCCAGTCCGCCGCGGGCACCGCCGGACGTCAGGACTCGGTGACCGCCCGGTACGCGTCCTCGATGCGGGCGGCCAACAGGACCTCACCCTCGGTCAACGGCTCGCCGTTTCCGTGCCCGACCCGGATCTGGGTGCAGTCGGGCAGGCGGCTGATCTCGGGGCGCAGGTGCAGCGCGTCAGCGACGACCTTGACCCGTTCAGTCAGGGCGGCGTGTTGGGTATCGTCGATCGCGAGCGTCCGTCGGATCTGCTCGCCCTCGCGCGTCCAACCAGCTAACAGGGTCAACGCGTCGGAGAGGTAGTCCTGCTTGGCCCTGCTGTTGAACAGCACGCGCATCACCGCACCCCCCATGCGCCGTTGTCGGCTCGTGGCCAAATCGTCGCCATCCCGTGTCTTGTCGGTGTCCTCTAGTTTGTCGTCGCTCGGAAGGGGTGTCCACGCCCACACTTCCGTGTTCTGTTGGCCTAGCGGACGGCTACGGTACCCAAACCGCCGATTGATCTGGCACCCTGGACGCCCGTGCGGACCGAACGGGCGAATGGCGACGGACAGACCGAACGACGGGACCTGAAGGTGATCGTCGGTGCGGCGATCATCCGGGACGGGCGGGTGCTCGCGTGCGCGCGTGCCGCCCCGCCGGAGGTGGCCGGAATGTGGGAGTTTCCCGGCGGCAAGGTCGAGCCGGGGGAGACCGAGACCGACGCGCTGATCCGGGAGTGCGCCGAGGAGTTGGCCGTACGCGTCGAGGTTCGCGATCGGGTCGGCCGCAACGTACGGATGGCGCACGGCCGTTCCGTGCTCAAGGTTTACGCCGCCCGCCTGCTCCACGGCGACGAGCCCCAGGCACTGGAACACGAGGCGCTGCGGTGGCTCTCGGCCAACGAGTTGGACTCGGTCACCTGGCTCCCCGCCGACGCACCCATCGTGGCCGCCCTCCGCCCCCTCCTCAGAACCCCCTAAACCCGCCCCGCCCCCTCCCGCCCTCCCGCCCCACCCCCTCCCGCCGGTGATCAAGAGGTTGGCGTCATGCGGCGCGGCGTGTCGTGACGCAAACCTCTTGATCACCGGAGCGGGCGGGAGGGCGGGGTGGGAGCAGGGGTGGGTGGGGACAGGGACGGGGGCCGTGGCGATCGCCACGGCCCCCGTCTTCGTTTCGGTTCTTAGTGCTGCTTGTCCTGGTCGGGGTGCGCGAAGTTGAGGTGCTCCGGAGGCAGCGGGAAGGTCACGTCGTCACCGAACGGCGACGGCGCGGCGGCCCGGTCGAACGTGAGCTCGGTCAGCGGCAGCTTGCCCCGGTCGTCCACCGCCGGAGCGGTCGGGTGGGGCACCTCCCGGTCCCAGTTCACGCCACTCTGCGCCTGCGCCTCGGCGCGCGGGTTGTGGGAACCACCCGCGTGCGAGTGCACCCCGCCCTTGGCCGAGCCCGACGTCGTCGAGCCCTGACGGGCGGTGGTCACGCTGGTCTGGGGAGTCTCGCCCCGACGGAAGATCTTGCTACCAAGCCACACAAGGGGATCGTACCTGCGGTCGACGACCCGTTCCTTCATGGGGATGATCCCGTTATCAGTGATCTTGATGTGCTCGGGGCAGACCTCGGTGCAGCACTTGGTGATGTTGCAGAAACCGAGGCCCTGTTCGGCCTGCGCGTACTCCTTGCGGTCCGTCCGGGTGTCCAGCGGGTGCATGTCCAGCTCGGCCGCCCGAATGAAGTACCGGGGGCCGGAGAACGCCTGCTTGTTCTCGTCGTGATCACGGATCACGTGACAGACCGTCTGGCACAGGAAGCACTCGATGCACTTGCGGAACTCCTGCGAGCGCTCGACGTCGACCTGCTGCATCCGGTAGTCACCCGGGGCCACGTCCGCCGGTGGGGCGAACGCCGGGGTCTCGCGGGCCTTCTGGTAGTTGTACGACACGTCGGTGACCAGGTCCCGGATGACCGGGAAGGTCCGCAGCGGGGTGACCGTGACGGTCTCCTCGTCGCCGAAGGTCGACATCCGCGTCATGCAGCCCAACCGCGGCTTGCCGTTGATCTCCATGGAGCAGGAGCCGCACTTGCCGGCCTTGCAGTTCCACCGGCAGGCCAGGTCCGGCGCGTCGGTGGCCTGGAGGCGATGGATGACGTCGAGGACGACCTCGCCCTCGTTCACCTCGACCATGTAGTCCTGGAGGTCCCCGCCGGTCTCGTCACCCCGCCAGATTCGGAACTGACGCTTCGCGCTCATCGGTTGTCCGCCTCTCCAGCGTCGGCGACGAGGGCATCGAAGTCGGCCAGCTCCTCGTCGGTGAGGTACTTGGAAAGCTCCGTACGGTCGAAGAGGCCGATCAGCTCCGGCCGCATCTTCGGCAGCGGCTTACGGGTGAGCCGTACGCTGTCGCCGTCCAGCGAGCAGACCAGGTTGACCTGCCGCCACTTCGGCTCCATCGCCGGATAGTCCTCCCGGGTGTGCCCGCCGCGCGACTCCTGCCGCTCCAGCGCCGCCTTCGCGGTGCACTCCGAGACCACGAGCATGTTGCGCAGGTCCAGGGCGAGGTGCCAGCCCGGGTTGTAGCGCCGGCCGCCGAACGCGCTGACCTTGGCGACCCGCTCGCGCAGCTCGGCCAGCCGCACCAGCGCGTCGGCCAGCTCACCCTCCCTGCGGATGATGCCCACCAGGTCCCCCATCACCGCCTGGAGGTCCTGCTGGAGGGTGTACGGGCTCTCGCCGGTGTCCCGCTGCAGCGGGGCGAGGGCGGTCTCCACGGCGGCCTCGACCGCGTCCACGGCCACCTTCGGCCGGGCAGCGAGCCCGTCGGCGTAGCTGGCCGCGTGCCCGCCCGCCCGCTTGCCGAAGACCAGCAGGTCGGACAGGGAGTTGCCGCCCAGCCGGTTGGAGCCGTGCATCCCGCCGGAGACCTCACCGGCGGCGAACAGTCCGCGTACGTGGCCGAAGGCGGCACCCGAATCCGGGTCGACCTCGACGCCGCCCATCACGTAGTGACAGGTCGGCCCGACCTCCATCGGCTCGGCGGTGATGTCGACGTCGGCCAGCTCCTTGAACTGGTGGTACATCGACGGCAGCCGCCGGCGGATCTCGTCGGCCGAACGTCGGCTCGCGATGTCCAGGAAGACGCCACCGGCGGGGGAGCCCCGACCGGCCTTGACCTCGCTGTTGATCGCGCGGGCCACCTCGTCCCGGGGCAGCAGCTCCGGTGGACGCCTGTTGTTGTCCGGGTCGGTGTACCAGCGGTCCGCCTCCTCCTCGGTCTCCGCGTACTGCTTGCGGAAGACGTCGGGGACGTAGTCGAACATGAACCGCTTGCCCTCGGAGTTCTTCAGGACGCCACCGTCACCACGCACCGACTCGGTGACCAGGATGCCCTTCACCGAGGGCGGCCAGACCATGCCGGTCGGGTGGAACTGGAGGAACTCCATGTTGATCAGCGTCGCCCCGGCACGCAGCGCCAACGCGTGCCCGTCCCCGGTGTACTCCCAGGAGTTCGAGGTGACCTTGTAGGAGCGCCCGACGCCACCGGTGGCGAGCACGACGGCCGGCGCCTCGAAGAGGATGAACTCACCGGACTCGCGGTAGTACCCGAACGCGCCGGCCACCCGGTCACCGTCGAGCAGCAGCTCGGTGATCGTGGTCTCGGAGAACACCTTGATCCGGGCGTCGTACGAGCCGAACTCCCGCTGGTCCTCCTGCTGAAGCGAGACGATCTTCTGCTGGAGGGTGCGGATCAGTTCCAGGCCGGTCCGGTCGCCGACGTGCGCCAGGCGCGGGTACTCGTGGCCACCGAAGTTGCGCTGCGAGATCTTGCCGTCCTTGGTGCGGTCGAAGAGCGCACCGTACGTCTCCAGCTCCCAGATCCGCTGCGGCGACTCCTTCGCGTGCAGCTCGGCCATCCGGAAGTTGTTGAGGAACTTGCCGCCACGCATGGTGTCGCGGAAGTGCACCTGCCAGTTGTCCCGGCTGTTCACGTTGCCCATGGCGGCTGCCGCGCCGCCCTCGGCCATCACCGTGTGCGCCTTGCCGAAGAGCGACTTGGAGATGATCGCGGTCTTCTTGCCGGCGAGCCGGGCCTCGATCGCCGCGCGCAGACCGGCGCCGCCGGCCCCGATGACGACGACGTCGTAGTGGTGTCGTTCGATGCGAGTGGTAGTGGTCATGTCAGGGGCCCTTTAGTTGATGAACCGCAGGTCGGAGAACCAGCCGGCCGCGAGCGCCATGATGTAGAAGTCGGCCAGCGCCAGGGTGCCGAGGGTGATCCAGGCGAGCTGCATGTGCCGGACGTTCAACGCCGAGACGACAGTCCAGGCCTTGTACCGCACCGGGTGCTTGGAGAAGTGCTTGAGCCGGCCGCCGATGATGTGCCGGCAGGAGTGGCAGGAGATCGTGTACGCCCAGAGCATCACCACGTTGAGCACCAGGATGATGTTGCCGAGCCCGAAGCCGAAGCCCTTGGGCGAGTGGAAGGCGAGGATCGCGTCCCAGGTGTTGATCAGCGAGATGATCGCGGCGGCGTAGAAGAAGTAGCGGTGCAGGTTCTGACCGAGCAGCGGGAAGCGGGTCTCCCCGGCGTACTCCTTGTGGCCGTCCGGGACGGCGCAGGCCGGCGGCGACAGCCAGAACGACCGGTAGTACGCCTTGCGGTAGTAGTAGCAGGTGAGCCGGAACAGCAGCAGGAACGGCAGGGTCAGCGCGGCATCCGGGATGACCCACCAGCCGGGCAGGAACCGGCCGAAGTGCGAGGCCGCCTCGACACACCGGTCCGTCACGCACGGGGAGTAGAACGGGGTCAGGTAGTGGTACGCGTCGACCCAGTAGTTGTCATGCTGGAAGACCCGGACCGTCGCGTACGCGACCCAGGCGCTGAGCCCGATCACGGTGATCAGCGGAGCGAACCACCAGCGGTCGGTACGCAACGTCTTCGCCGCGATCGCGGCGCGCGCCCGCGCTCCCCGCGGCTTCGTTGCCGTTGAAGTCATTCGAGTCGTCTCCTCGACGGGCCCGTACGGGCGGGCTGATCTTTCTCCGGTCGGCACGCGGACCGGCAAACCCGCACCCGCTGCCACGTCCTGCGCACACCAACGACCACGCCGGATCGACCGACGCAGCTAAGTGACACACGTTACGCCGATCTCTGCGAGCCGTCCGCGCAAGGGAGTGTCCCGTGTGTCTGGCCTGCGGAAAAGCCGCGATCCGCGGCGGTCAGCCCGAGGCGCCTCCGCTGAAGTGCCAGGATGCCAGTCGCAGCGAGGGAGCCGTCCACCAGGCACCGTCCACCCGATCCGGTTGCCGCACCGCCCGCGCGCCCACCCCGAGCACCGCCCCGGGTCCGAGCGCGCGCGGGTACGACTCGGTGAACCGCAGATCGCGGACCGCCCGCACCACCGTGCCGTCCTCGATGAGCCAGACGCCGTTGCGGGTCAGCCCGGTGACGACGAGGCTCTTCGGGTCGAGGACCCTCGTGTACCAGAGGTCGCTGACCAGTAACCCCCGGCGTACGCCGGCGACAAGCGCGGCGGTGTCCGCGTCGACCACCGCACCGGCCGCCCCGCCGGTGGTGCTCCGGCCGGTCGCGCTGGCCGGGCCGGCCGCCGCGCCAGACAGCCGCAGGTTACGGGCCATCGGCCCCCAGGTGGCGCCACCCGCGACCGCGTGCCCGGTGGACCGCACGCCCGCCGCGTCGGCCGTCCGCCGATCGTGCGCCACCGCCCGGGTGGTGCCCGCCTCGACCAGGGTCAGCGCCCCACGACCGGTGCCCTCCGCGTCGAACGGCAGTCCCGACGCACCGAGCGGGTCGTCCACCAGGGTCACCGCCCGGTCGAACTGGGCCGTACCCGGCTCGGCGAACGACTGCCGCTCGGCGTACCGCTTGCCGTTGAAGCCGTACCAGGAGAGGTTCTGCAACAGGTCCGCCACGGCGGCCGGCTCGAACACCACCTCGTAGCGCCCCGGTGGCAGCTCGACCGGGTCGGCCGCCGCCCGGGCCTTGGCCGCCGCCTGCGCGCCAAGCTCGGCGCCGTCGAGGTCGGAGAGCCGGTCGGCGCTGCGCCGGGCCACCCCGTCGGCGCCATCGCTGCGGGCGATGCCGTCCATCGCCGCCTCCGCCGAGCGGCCGGACGCCGTGTGCCCGGCCGAGTTGGCGTACGCCGACGAGCGGTGCGCGGTACGGCAGTAACCGGCCGTGCTGAGGCCCCCGGCGGCGGCCACGAAAGCGCCCACCCGGTCGGCCCGCTGATCCGGCTCGGCGTGCGCGGTGGCCTCGTCGACCGCCAGCGCGTTCGGCGTGGGCGTGGGCGGGGCCAGCCCCGGCCAGCCCGGGTCGGGCGGGCAGAGCCGCGCCGCCACCAGGGTGCGCTCGACCAGCGCGCTCAGCCCGTCGGCGGTGACCACGCTGCCGCTCCCGGCGGCGGTCCGACCGTCGACGTGCACCCGCAGCCGGACTCCGACCGTCGACTCGGCGACGTTCTGGTGGATGGCCGAGTTGGCGAACCGGGTCAGCGCCAGATCCGCCCGCGTCACCACCACCTCGGCCTGCGCCCCCGACCCACCGAGGCGACGCGCCAGCTCGATGACCTGGCCGGCCAGCTCCGGCTCACTCCTCGCGCTCACGCTGGGCCGCCTTTCGTTCGCGACTGCGGGGCTCGCAAACCCGGCTCACTCCTCGCGCTCACGCTGGGCCGCCTTTCGTTCGCGACTGCGGGGCTCGCAAACCCGGCTCACTCCTCGCGCTCACGCTGATACCCCCACTCGGACGTTGCGGAAGCGGGCCGGCGCGGCCGGGTGGCCGGTGTGCCCGATCTGGCCGGGCTGGCCCTTGCCGCAGTTGGGTGTGCCCCAGGAAACCGTCTCGCTCGACAGCATGTCCATCGAGCGCCAGAAGAGCGGGCCGATCCCGGTGTACGTGGGATTGCGCAGCATCCGCCCGCGCCGCCCCTTCTTGATCTCCCAGCCGATCTCGCAGCCGAACTGGAAGTTGAGCCGCTTGTCGTCGATCGACCAGGACCGGTTGAGGTCCATCAGCACGCCGTCGTCGGTCGCCGCGATGATCTCCTCAAGGGTGTGCGGGCCGGGTTCCAGGCCGACGTTCGTCATCCGCACCATCGGCAGCCGGGCCCACCCGTCGGCGCGTACGCTGCCGCCGTAGTCGAGGCTCGCCATGGCGGCGGAGTCCCGGCCGGCGAGCACCCCCACCCAGCGGCCGTCCCGGACGGCGTCCCGCTTGACCGCCGGGGAGCCCTCGTCGTCGAAGCCGAAGCTGCCCAACGCGCCGGGGATCGTCGGGTCGATGGTGATGTTCATCAGCTCGGAGCCGTAGCGCAACGAGCCGAGCTGCGCCAGATCCAACCAGGACGTGCCGGCGAACGCCGCCTCCCAGCCGAGGATGCGGTCCAACTCGATGGCGTGCCCGACCGACTCGTGGATCTGCAGGGCCAACTGCTCGCCGCCGAGGATCAGATCGGTCTCGCCGGCCGGGCAGACCGGCGCGGTGAGCAGCGCCCGGGACTCCTCGGCGATCTGCGCGGCGTGCGCGGCCAGGTCCAGCGACTCGACCAGCTCCCAGCCGGTGGTCCCGTACTGTCCCCGGTAGCTGGGCCAGGACCGACGCTGCGTCTCCCCGTCGCCGATCGAGGTGGCGGAGATGCCGCCGCCGCACTCGCGGATGCGCTGGTCGATCCGGTGGCCCTCGCTGGAGACGAACCACTTCGCGGTGTCCCAGATCTGGTACAGGCCCTCGGCCAGGTCCGCGCCGTGGTCGGCCATCGTGCGGGTCGCGCCGACCAGCAGGTCGCCCTTGTCCGAGAGGGGCACCCCGAGCGGGTCGATCTCGCAGCCGGAGGCCCAGCTCGCGGTGACCGCCTGCGCCGGGACCAGGTCGACAGGCGGGCCGGGAACCCGCGCGCTGGCCATGGCGGTCCGCGTCGCGAGCCGGCCGGCGTCGCGGGCGGCGGCGTCCGAGAGATCGGGTACGGCGTGGAAGCCCCAACTCGCACCGACGAGTGCCCGGACGCCGAGCCCGATGCTCTCGTCCTGGGTCAGCTCCTCCACGTCACCGTTGCGCGCGGTCATCGACTCGTAGCGACGGTGCATCACCCGCGCGTCGGCGTACCGTGCGCCCGCGTCGAGGGCGGCCTGGACGGCGGCGCTGGCCGCGTCGAACTCGGTCATGCGACCGACCCTAGGCCAGCCGACCGACACCCGTCAGGGGACGAGATCCTCCGGCCGGATCGTGGCCCTCACCGGCTCCGCCAACTCCTACACCTCGGCGGCCCTCGTCGTCGACCGCTCCACGTAGTGGGCGCCCGCCAGCTGGTGGAGGTTCACGGTCAGGCTCTCCTGCTCGACGAGCAGATACCACCCGACCCCGGCTGCGGCGTACAGGTGCGGCTTCAGCACCCGGTCGATGGTGGCGGCGGTGTGCGGTGCGCTGACCTCACCGACCAGTAGGACCGCGTCCGCCGGCACGCAGGCCGCCGTGAGATTTTGCTCCGCCACCACCACGAGGTCGGGGTTGGGGTTCAGCCGCAGGTTGATCACCGGGAGCAGACTGCGGTTCGCCGCTGCGCAGCCGGGTTCCAAGGCGGCCGCCAGGCCACCGACGATCACCTGGTGTCGAACGGATGGCGATGGCCCGATGAGCAGGCCACCGTCGAGGAGTTCGATCCGCTGGGCCGTCTCGCCGAGGGCGAGGTAGTCCGATTCGGTCCACGGCAGCGCGCGGCCAAGAATGCCGACTGGAGTCACCGGCCCAGCGCAGCTCATTCCGGATCGCCGAGGTCGCACCCGAAGTGCGAGCACGAGGTGCAATGCCGGCTCGGACGGTGTGGTCGCCACGGTTGCGCCAACAAGATCGCGCAATATCCAGGATCTAGTGGTATCGGCGCATCGGCGATGCCACTAGATCCTGGTTCGAGTGCGATCTTGGGGTCCGTGGCGCCGCAAGCTCCCCTCCCGGTCAGTCTGGGGGTGCTCGTCGTCAAGATCCGCGCAGTATCAGGGACGTTGCTGTCTCTGGCGCGTCGGAGGCAGCAGCATCGGGGGAGTTGCGGAGATCTCGGCGCGGGGCGCGGGGCGCGGGGCGCGGGGCGCGGGGCGCGGGGCGCGAGGTGAGGGGGTGTTCAGGCCGATGCCGACTCGTTACGCTCGGGCCCGCTGACAGGTACGGACTTTGTAGCTTATTTTCACCCTCAGGACTTTCATGTAAGTTCTCTTCGTCACTGAGGGAGGCGGCCGTGGACAGTTCGGATGCCTACCTGCGGGTGCGTGACCTGCGGGTCCGGTTCGACACCGAGGATGGCGTGGTGCGCGCGGTCGACGGGGTGTCGTTCGCCGTCGAGCGGGGCCGCACCCTCGGCATCGTGGGCGAGTCCGGCTCCGGCAAGAGCGTCACCTCGCTGGCCATCCTCGGCCTGCACGACCCGAAGCGGGCCACGATCAGCGGAGAGATCTCCGTCGGTGGGCGGCAGTTGGTCGGCCTGCCGGACGAGGAGGTACGCCGGCTGCGCGGCCGGGACATGGCGATGATCTTCCAGGATCCACTGTCGGCGCTGCACCCGTACTACACGGTGGGCCGGCAGATCGCCGAGGCGTACCGGGTGCACCACCCGAAGGCCAACCGGCGCGAGGCCCGCCAGCGGGCGGTGGACATGCTGGACCGGGTCGGCATCCCGCAGCCGGCCCGCCGGTTCGACCAGTATCCGCACGAGTTCTCCGGCGGCATGCGCCAGCGGGCGATGATTGCGATGTCCCTGGTCAACGACCCGGCGCTGCTGATCGCCGACGAGCCGACCACCGCGCTGGACGTCACCGTGCAGGCGCAGATCCTGGACCTGCTCGCTGACCTCCAGGCCGAGTTCCACTCCGCGATCATCCTGATCACCCACGACCTCGGCGTGGTCGGCCAGGTCGCCGACGACGTGTTGGTCATGTACGGGGGGCGTGCCGTCGAGCGGGGCAGCGTCGAGCAGGTGCTCCGGGCGCCGCAGCATCCGTACACCTGGGGGTTGCTCTCCAGCGTGCCGTCGCTGCACGGCGACGCGGACGCGGACCTGGTGCCGATCCCCGGCAACCCGCCCAGCCTGATCAACCTGCCGCCCGGCTGCGCGTTCCACCCTCGCTGCCGGTACGCGGACCGGGTCGGCAGCCGGTCGCGCAGTGAGGTGCCGGAGCTGCGGGCGGCCGGGGCCGACAGCCACCTGGTCGCCTGCCACCTGAGCGCCGAGGAGCGCGCCACCTTCTACGCCGAGGACGTCGCACGAGTGGGGGTGGCTGGGTGAGGGCGAGGAGCGCAGCGCAGCGGAGTATCGCAGTCCCGAACGGAGGACTGTGGAGATGACCGACGAACCACTGCTGCGGGTACGTGGGCTGACCAAGCACTTCCCGGTACGCCAGGGGCTGCGCGCCACCGGCCAGGTGCGGGCGGTCGACGGGCTCGACTTCGACGTGCGCCCCGGCGAGACACTCGGGCTGGTGGGAGAGTCGGGCTGCGGCAAGACCACCACTGGTCGGATGCTGGTGCGGCTGTTGGAGCCGACGAGCGGCAGCATCGAGTTCGCCGGGCGGGACATCACCCACGCCGGCCGCCGGGAGTTGCGCCCGCTGCGTCAGGAACTCCAGATCATCTTCCAGGACCCGTACGCCTCGTTGAACCCCCGGCACACCGTCGGCCGGATCGTGGCGATGCCGTTGCAGGTCAACGGGATCAAGCCGCCGGGTGGCGTGAAGGCCCGGGTGCGGGAGCTGCTGGAGCTGGTCGGGTTGAACCCGGAGCACTACAACAGGTATCCGCACGAGTTCTCCGGCGGCCAGCGTCAACGCATCGGCATCGCCCGGGCGCTGGCCCTGCGGCCCAAGCTGATCGTCGCCGACGAGCCGGTGAGCGCGCTGGACGTCTCGATCCAGGCGCAGGTGGTCAACCTGCTGCGTGACCTGCAACGGGAGCTGGGCCTGGCGTTCGTGTTCATCGCGCACGACCTGGCCGTGATCCGGCACTTCAGCCAGCGGGTCGCGGTCATGTACCTGGGTCGGATCGTGGAGATCGGTGACCGGGCGGACATCTACGAGCGCCCGCAGCACCCGTACACCCGGGCGTTGCTCTCGGCGATCCCGGACGTCACCCAGCTCGGCCCGGCGGGTCGGATCCGGCTGACCGGTGACGTGCCGACCCCGCTCGACCCGCCGTCGGGCTGCCGGTTCCGCACCCGCTGCTGGAAGGCGCAGGACGTCTGCGCCACCGAGGAGCCCGCGCTGGTCCCGCGCGACGGCGGCCGGCAGGCCACCGCGTGTCACTTCCCCGAAGGGGAACCGGCCAGCACGAGCCCCGAGACCGCCGGGTCGATCACCGAGGTCGTCGAGGAGGTGCCGTCGTGAGCCTGTCCCCGGTGGAGGGTGTGGCACTGGCCGAGATCGAGTCCGATCCGCACGCGAGTACGCCCGCCGCCAAGGGTGTGGTCGGGCGTTCGCCCGGTCAGCTCGCCTGGCTGCGACTGCGTCGCGACCGGACGGCCGTGGTCAGCGGCGTACTCCTGGTCTTCTTCCTGCTGTTGGGGTTGGCCGCCCCGCTGATCGAGATGGCCTACGGCGTCGGGCCGCGGGAGCAGTTCCAGAACCTGCTGGACGGCTTCGGCATGCCACTGGGCTACGCCGGCGGCGTCACCGGGGACCACTGGTTCGGCCTGGAGCCGAACCTGGGCCGGGACATCTTCATCCGGTTGATCTACGGGTTGCGGACGTCGCTGTTCATCGCGTTCGCGGCGGCGCTGATCACCGCGACGATCGGGATCGTGCTCGGCGCGCTCGCCGGCTACCTCGGCGGCTGGCTCGATGCGGTGATCAACTGGATCACCGACCTGACCCTGGCCATGCCGTTCCTGATCATCGCACTGGCCCTCACCCCCACCATCACGCTGCGATTCTACGGTGAGCGGGGGCAGGTGTCGTCCGCCTTCGGGATCGGCGTGCTGATCGCCGTGTTCGCCATCTTCGGCTGGACCAGCACGGCCCGGCTGGTCCGCGGGCAGGTGATCGCGCTGCGCGAGCGGGAGTTCGTGGAGGCGGCCCGGGCCAGCGGGGCCGGGCTGGGGCACATGCTGTTCCGGCAACTGCTGCCGAACATCTGGGCGCCGATCCTGGTGTCGTTCTCGCTGGCGGTGCCGCAGTTCATCACCAGTGAGGCCGCGCTGTCGTTCATCGGTGTCGGCCTCAGTGACGAGACCCCGAGTTTCGGCCGGATGATCTACGACAGTCTGGACTTCCTCCAGACCGACCCGGCCTACGTGTTCTTTCCGGGCATCATGATCTTCGCGCTGGTGTTCGCCTTCAACCTCTTCGGCGACGCGTTGCGGGACGCGCTCGACCCGAAGTCGTCCCGGTAGGGGTGGGCTCATGTCACGGTTTCTGATCAAGCGGCTGTTCTCCGCCACGCTGACCCTGTTCGCGGTGAGCGTGCTGACCTTCCTGATGTTCTTCGCGCTGCCGCGCGACCCGGTCAGCAGCATCTGCTCGAAGAACTGCAACCCGGAGCGGCTGGAGCGGGTCCGCGACGACCTGGGCCTGAACGATCCGCTGGTCAGCCAGTACGCCGGTTACATGAAGGGGATCGTCACCGGCCGGGACCTGGGCAGCGCCCAGGGCGGCCGGTGTGACGCGCCCTGTCTGGGCTGGTCGTACGTCACCAACGAGGCCGTCTCGGACACCATCGGCCGGGTGCTGCCGGTGACGCTGAGCATCGTCATCCCGGCGGCGATCCTCTGGCTGCTGCTGGGGGTGGGGCTGGGGATGGTCTCCGCGTTGCGGCGCGGCACCTGGCTGGACCGCCTGGCCATCGGCTTCTCGCTGACCGGCGCGTCGTTGCAGCTCTACTTCGTGGGCGCGGTGCTGCTGCTGGTCTTCGTCTACAACCTGCGGCTGCTGCCGGTGCCCAGCTACACCTCCCTCTTCGACAACCCGGCGAAGTGGGCCAGCGGGCTGGTGCTCGCCTGGGTGGCGCTGGCCTTCCTCTTCTCGGCCATCTACGCCCGGCTGTCGCGGGCGCAGATGTTGGAGACGCTGTCGGAGGACTTCGTCCGGACCGCGCGGGCCAAGGGCCTGGCCAAACCCACGGTGTACGGGAGGCACGCGCTGCGCGCGGCGATCACCCCGGTGGTGACCATCGCGGGGCTGGACGTGGGCGGGGCGCTGGGCGGCACGGTGATCACCGAGACGACGTTCGGCATCCAGGGGTTGGGGCGTACGGCGGTGGACGCGGTGCGCTCGGGTGACCTGCCCACCATCATGGCCACGGTGTTGATCGCGGCCGTCTTCGTGGTTTTGGCGAACGTGCTCGTGGACCTGCTCTACGCGGCCATCGACCCCCGGGTGCGGCTGCGCTGAACCGGCCGCTGACCCGGCCGCTGTCCAGGGCGTGGCTGCTGGCGAAATTTATCGACAACTGTTACACAACTCGTAGGTTTTCTTCCTTACGATCCTCGGGACGTCGGCGGTTCTCGCCCCGGCGAAACGCACGGCACATGGGTGAAGGGGGTATTCATGAGACCACGCGTGGTGGCCGCCGCAGGCGGCGCGATCGCTCTGGTGGTGGCATTGGGTGCGTGCTCGAAGAACACGGGCGAGGGCACCACTGTGGACACCGACCGGCAGCAGACCGGGGTCATCGCGACCGACCCCAAGGACTCGCAGGGGCCGGCCGCCGAGGTGAGCGGTGCGGCGAAGGGCGGCACCTTCACCATCATCCGGGAGTCGCCGATCTCCCACCTGGACCCGCAGCGGACGTACTCGTTCGCCGGCCTGATGACCAACCCGCTCTTCGCGCGCTATCTGACCACCTGGAAGGACGACGGCAAGGGCGGCCTGGTCCTGGTGGGCGACCTGGCCGAGACGCCGGGCAAGAACGTCAACAACGACTGCAAGGTCTGGGAATTCACGGTCAAGGACGGGGTGAAGTTCGAGGACGGCCGCCCGATCACCGCCAAGGAGATCGCGTACGGCATCGCCCGGTCCTTCGACCCGGACCTCTCCGGCGGCCCCACCTACATCCAGGAGTGGCTGGCCGACACCCCGCAGTTCGACACCAAGTGGGACTTCAAGAAGAACAAGACGTCGCTGCCGCCCGGCCTGAGCACTCCGGACGCCAGGACGCTGCGCTTCGAGTTCGCCAAGCCGCGCTGTGACCTGCCGTTCGCGGTCTCGCTGCCGACCACCGCGCCGCTGCCCGCCGACAAGGACACCGGCGTCGACCTGGACAAGCAGCCGTTCTCGTCCGGCCCGTACAAGGTCGCCAAGAACCAGGTGGGCGTGCAGATCACCCTGGACCGCAACCCCAACTGGGACGCGAAGACCGACCCGGTCCGGCACCAGTACCCGGACCAGTTCGTCTGGAGCTTCGGCCCCACCGCGGACGCCGCCAACAACCGGGTGATCGCCGACAACGGCGCCGACCAGAGCGCGCTCGCCTTCAACACGGTGCCCGCCTCGCTTGTCGCCAAGGTGGCCGGGGACGCCGCGCTCAAGTCGCGGACGATCCTGTCGCCGACCCCGAGCGCCAACCAGCTCGTGATCAACAACCAGCGGGTGACCGACCTGAAGGTCCGTCAGGCACTCAACTACGCCATCGACCGCGAGGGCTTCATCAAGGCGATGGGCGGCCAGACCGTCGCCGCGCCGCTCACCACGCTGATGCCGTCGGCCACCATCGGCTACAAGGCGTACGACGCGTACCCGGCGGGCGCCACCGGCAACGTGGACAAGGCCAAGGAACTGCTCGGCGGAAAGACGCCGGAGCTGGTCCTCGGCGTCGCCGACAACTCGACCGAGCAGCAGCAGGGCGCACAGCTCAAGGCCAACCTGGAGCGCGCCGGCTTCAAGATCACGCTGCGGAACATCTCGGACGACGCGAAGCTCGACGAGATCAAGAAGAAGGACAACCCCTGGGACCTGTACATCGGTAACTGGGCGGCGGACTGGCCGAGCGGGGCGTCGATCCTGCCGGTGCTCTACGACGGCCGCACCATCAAGGCCGAGGGCAACAGCAACCAGTCCTACTTCAACGACCCGACGATCAACGCCGAGATGGACCGCATCCAGGCCATGCCCGCCGCCGACCAGGGTCCCGAGTGGGCCAAGCTCGACGAGCGGATCATGAAGGAGCACGCACCGGTGGTGCCGCTCTTCGTCGACGTGGCCTACAACGTGCACGGCTCCAAGGCCGGCGGAATCTTCATCTCCAGCGTCTTCGGCTACCCGTCGTTCGTGAACGCGTACGTCACGCCGTAAGGCACACCGCAAGCCAGCAGGGTCCCCTCTCGACAGCGTCGTCGGGAGGGGACCCTGCTGTTCGCGCTGGACAGGTGCCGCCGGACCGCCGGCCTTAGCGGGGCCGACGGTCGCGGGGGGTGAGCGGCCGACCGGCCGCGTCCTGGACGGCGACTGACACCGAGTTCCTGCCAGCCCACTGCGGGCCGGGCGGTGCGGCCTGCACCACGAAGCGCCTGGACCCGTCGGAGCCGCGCACCTCGAGAGGCACCAGTTCGGCGGTGCGGAAGCGGGCCTGGACATCCCCGCCGTCCGCGGCCACCTCGGCTCGGGCGGCCGCGGCGGGGAGCATGCCGAAGATGATCGGGGCGGCGGCGCCGCGGAGCGTACGGACGCTGAGTTCGTAGTTCTGCAGAACTCCGGACTCGGTGCAGGTGCGTGCCACTGTCGCGCCGTCCTGACGCAGGTAGAGACACTCGCCCCAGGTGTTTTCCCGAACCTGGACCACCGACCAGTACACGCCGCCGGTCGTGCCTTCGGTGAGTAACCGAGGACCGGTGACGCCGGGCCGCCGCCCGTCCCAGCCCTCCCAGGTGAGGCCACCGACAACGGCCAGACCACCGAACACCACCACGGCAGCCACCACGGTACGAAGACGGCTAGTAGACAGGCAGATCACCGCCTTGCGCGTCGTGCAGCCGCAGCGACACGACCTCGACCCGATCGCCCGCATCGGGTACGTACACGGCGTAGACCCGGTAGGCGTCGTGACCCGACGCGATGGTGGTCGCCTCGCGTGGCGTCCCGTCGCCGAGGGTGATCTGGATCGACGCGGCGGCGGCCGGCACGATGCCGTAGAGGATCGCCTCCGGCAGTCGCCGGCCCAGACGTTCCGAATGGACCTGCTCGACCCGCCCACCGGCCAGCCAGCCGTCGCCGTCTGCCACCCGGGGCCAGGCGCAGTCCTTACCCGCCTCCCGCCAGTTGACGTACGGGTCGGAGAACGTCTCCCGCTCAAGTTTGCCGCAACGGACATCGAACGAGCCGGTGACCCGGAGCCGGTAGTTGTCGCCCTCGTCGAGGGTGAAGAAGGCAACGTTGCTCTTCCACCGGTCACCGATGGCGACATACGTCCAGCCGGAGCCCGCCAGCAGGACGAGAAGGACGATGAGACCCCGGCGTACGACCCGGCGCGGTGCGGCGGTCATCTGGCGCTCCTCGGTGGGCGTGACGCACTCACGGTAGCGCCGACGCGCCAGCGCCTCGGGGCGACGGGAATGCCTGCCCCGTCAGCTCGCGGTGCCCGGCCAGACCGTCACCCGAATCTTCCACCCACCGCTCATCGGCTCGACGAACTCGACGGCTGCGACATGCAGGTCGCCCTGCGTGCGAACGCAGTATCGGCTCCCTTTGACATATCGGGAGTTGCTCGTCGCGAAGCTGTTGAGCAGCGAGAGGCAGTGCTGCCGTTGCGGTGCGCCGGGCTGGCCCCAGGCCGCCAGACCGGACCAGGCCGGGTAGCTCGTCATCACGTTGCCGGCGTCGTAGATGTCGATGCTCGGGTCCGGGACCGTGGCGACCTTCGGCGGGTCCGCGTCGAGGTCGACGCCGTTGTTGGTGAACAGCAACTCGTACGGACCCGCGCCCGCGCCCTCCACCGGAGCGGCACGCGATGGCGTCGCCTGGGCACCGGCCGTTCCCGCCGAACTGGGCGCGGTGGAAGGCGTGGCGATGGTCCCGGTGGACGTCTGCTGACCGCCGTCCGCGCCGAAGCCGCCGATCTGGTGCCGCGCTGATCATCGCACGGGCGTGCCACCCGTCGATGCCTGTGGCCAACGCCTTCGACATGACGGACATCGACAGTCGTAGGATGCCCACCGTGGGATATTCGGTGTGGCCGTCAGGCCGTCTGCACCTACCGGAGTCGGACGACGCCGCCGCGGTCGCCGCCGCCAAAGCCGCCATGGCCGAACAGGCTGGTTGGTACAGACCCGATGAGTCCGCCTCGGACGACACGCTTGTCGACATAGGGTGCGAGGCCAGAGCCTCGATCGTCCGCGACGGCGACTGGATCGAATTCGATCATGACGACGAGGGTGACCCCAAGTGGTCGTACCAGGCCATTGCCTTCTACGTCGCGATCGCGCCGTTCGTTCGCTCCGGAACGGTCCACATCGAAGGCGAGGACGGCGCCCGCTGGTCCTACACCTACGCCGACGGGCAGGTCACCCAACAGGGGTGGAACGGTTGGGATGGATCCGTGGAACCGTTTGGCCAGTACGTCGAAACCCCACCCCCCGACCGCGGGTGACGTGGCCGCCAGCCGTCATGTTCCAGCCGTGCTCAGCTCCGTGGGGAGCCTGGTCGACCTGGCCGAAGACATCGCCAGCGTGCCTCGGCTCGACCGCCCTGATGAAGCAGGCCTCAGGGTGGTGCGGTGTTCTCCACCGGTGAGCGCGACTCGATCCGAGAGCGGTTACTCGACCTGGCCGACGAAGACCCGGCCGTCGTCGGGGCCGCCGTCACCGGTTCCCACGCCCTCGACGGCGGCGACCGGTGGTCGGACATCGACCTGGTGTTCGGCATCGAAGGACCGTTGCCATTCGCGATGCGCCGCTGGACCGACCTGCTCTACCGGGACTTCGCGGCGGTGCACCACTGGGACCTACCGTCCGGCTCGGTGGTATACCGGGTGTTCCTGCTTCCCGACCTGCTCGAAGTGGACATCGGGTTCGCCCCGGCCGCGGAGTTCGGCCCGCACGGCCCGGCCTGGCGTACCGTCTTCGGGCATTCCGCACCGCCGAAGGACGGCCAGCCCTCCTGCCCGCGAAACCTGGTCGGGCTGGGCTGGCACCACGCCCTGCACGCGTGGACGTGCATCCAACGACACCGTTGGTGGCAGGCCGAGCAGTGGATCGCCGCCCTACGCGGCCAGATCCTCGCCCTGGCCTGCCTGCGACTCGGTCACCCCGCGAGCCATGCGAAGAACGCCCACCTGCTTCCCCCGGAGGTGACCGCGCCGCTGAACGCCACCCTGGTACGCGCGCTCGACGAAGCCGAACTCACCCGTGCCCTCAGCGCGGCGACGGCGGCGCTGGTCGCGGAACTCGCGCTCGCCGACGGGGCTCTTGCGGCCCGACTCGCCGCCACCCTCGGCGACCTGCGCGACGATGCCAACCGGGTCGTGGATCCCCAGATCGACTGTTAGCGTCGCGGCATGTTCGCCACCGAGCGGGTCCGACTGCGCCCGCCCACGCCCGACGACGCGGCGGACATGTTCCGCCTCTACGGTGATCCCGAGTTGCACCTGATCACGGACGGCGAGCCGTTCCTGCCGCGCCACGTCGGCCAAATCCGGGCTCGGCTGGAGAAACAGGTCGACGAGCCACCCGACGGCGAGGCCGCGGTGCCGTTGCTGGCCGAAACCGTGGCCGACGGCACGTTCCTCGGTGGCGGCGCGCTGTGGGGGATCAACGCGTTCAACCAGTACGCCCACCTCGGCATCTCGCTGCTACCCGAGGCACGCGGCCAGGGGTACGGGACCGAAGTGATCAGGCTGCTCTGCCGGTACGGCTTCCGCAACCGCAACCTACGCCGGCTGGAACTGGAGACGGTGGCCAGCAACACGGCCATGCGGCGTACCGCGCAGACCTGCGGCTTCACGCACGAAGGCACCCAGCGGGAGCGCGAGTACGACGGCGACGGCTTCGTGGACATGGTGATCTACGGTCTGCTCCGGCGCGACTGGACGCCGTAGCCAGCCGACGCCGTCCAGTCGGGATCAGGCGGCCCAGGCGTCCGGGACGTCGGACGTGGATCAGGGCTGGGCTGCGCCCTCTGTGGTGTTGTGCTGCGGACGAAGCGCGGTCAGCAGACCGTCGAGTTGACCCCAGGCCCGCGCACTGGAGATGTGGTCGATGTAGTCGCGGGACTCGATGATGAGCCCGTCGCGGATGCGCAGCACGAAGACACACGGCACCGTGAACGCCTCGCCTGTCTCGACGACCCGCCCCTGGTAGGCGAACTCGGCGACGATCACCTCCGGGTCGGCGGTGTCATGAATCGTCACGTCGACCGGCTTACGGTCCAGCGTCCGGGCGACCGGAGGTGGCGCGGTGAAGTGCTCGTGCAGCTCACTGCGACTGCGCAGCGGAGGCGCGTTGAGCGGGTGGAACGGATGCGTGACGTGGGTCTGTTCGCCGTACAGGTCGGCCAGGTCCTCGTACGGACCGTCGCAGACACCATTGACCAGCCGAAGGAAGGTTTCGCGTGGGCTAGTCATGCTGGGCTTCTTTCGAATCGGAAGCTGTGACGTGGGGCATCCCGAGGACTGCGTCCGGATATGGCCGGCACCCCATCGACGGCACCCTACGACCTCAGCCCCTGCTTGACTGCCCCGAAGCGCTCTCGTCCGGCGAGGTGTTGTAACGGTCGAGCGTCGCCTTGGACGTGGAAGCAGCTTGGAAGGTCAGCTCCCACGGCCCGGTGTTGACGTCCATGTCCTTGCCGAAGCCGACCCATTTTCCGGCCATCCGTCGGCCGGTGGGCTCCCCCAGCAGTTGGATTGCGCCGTGGTACCGGGCTCCCCGGTAGTAGCCGGCGGGATCGGTCTGCTCCACCCAGGTCCCGGTCACCACGGCGCCGTCCACCGTGAGATCCATCGCCAGCGACGATGCCGCCGAGCCGGGCAGGCTGCGCACATTCAGTCGGTCCCCGTGCTGGAGCACGACCACGAAGTGCTGCCCGGCGAACGATTCTCCCCGGCCACTCGAGTGGAATTGGTAGCGGCTGAGCCAGACGCCCTCGTACGACCCGTGGACCGCGAGTGGCTTGGGCGTTGGCGTGGCCAGGTTGGACATGGGCGAGGTCAGGTCGTGGCCACCGCCCGACTCGCAGCGCTGGACCGGTTTCTTGTTGGCGTCGTTGGGTTCGCCGACGCGGCGGCTGGCGGATTGGAGCGCGTGGGCGAAGCCGGCCTGACCCAGGCGCATCCCGGTTCCCACCGCGCGAAGGGTGCTTTTCGCGGCGATCATGCCCGCCACAATATCGGTGTGTGACCACCGTGTGGCAATGAGTACGCGTCAGGTGTTGCGCCGTACTGCCGCCGTAGGCGACACCTCGACAGCATGCGGTCCGCGCGGATCCGTGTTGGCTCGATGTACCGTCCGTAGCAATGGTCCTCGGATCCGGCCTGCACGGTCCGGATAGTTGATTGGGGCGTCGTCGTGTCGCATGTCGATCCGCGCTTCGGTGCCCACCTTCGCGCGCTGCGCACCAATCAGGGGATGTCCCTACGGGCACTGGGGCAGCTCGCTCATCGGGGCAAGAGCCACCTGCACGACCTGGAGACCGGCGCGAAGGCCCCCACCCCGGAGACGGCCAGGCACCTCGACGACGTGCTGCGAGCCGGTGGGACACTCGTCCGCCTGGTGGACGAGCCTGTCGACCACGACACCGAGGCCGGGGAATTGCTGGCTCGGGTGCGGGTCAGCGATGTCAGTGGCGAGACGCTCGCTCGGATCGAGGCGGGTGTGGACGACCTGGCAAGCGCGTACGCGACGACGCTGCCGGTCGATCTGCTGCCGCTGGTGCGACGGCAGTTGGCCTACGTGGGGCGTCTGCTCGACGGTCGTGGGACGTTGGCGCAGCGGCGGCGGCTCGTGGTCGCCGGTGGTTGGCTGACGGTGCTGCGGGCGACGGTGCACATTGATCTGCTGCAACAGCCCGCAGCAGGCGCTCATCTGCGCACGGCGATGGCTCTTGCCGAGCATGCTGAGCATCCGGAGATCCAGGCGTGGTGTCTGGAGACGCAGGCGTGGGACTGGCTCACCCAGGGCGACTACCGGCGGGCGATGGACCTGTCGCGGCAGGCGCAGCGGGTGGCTCCTCGGGGTGGTTCGGCGTACATCCAGGCGACCGCCCAAGAGGCGCGGGTGTGGGCGCGGTTGGCTGATGTACGGCGGACGCGTGAGGCGCTGGACCGGCTGGAGCGGTTGACCGCGAACCTGCCGCTTCCGGAGCGGGCGGAGCACCACTACCGGTACGACCCGACGAAGGCGTTGGCGTACACGGCAACCACGCTGTCATGGGCGGGTGACCCGGCCGCCGAGCAGATGGCCCGGACCGCCCTGTCGGAATTGGACCCCCGCGGCGATGGCGGTGAGCGGCCACGGCGCTCTGCTTCCGCCCGTCTGGATCTCGCGATGGCGCTGTTGGCCACCGGTCAGCCGGACGAGGCCAGTGTCGTCGCCGCTGACGCGGTCCGGTCGGGGCGGGTGGTGTGCTCGAACTGGTGGCGGGCGAGGGAAGTGCTCCGGAAGGTCGAGCACACCGGGACGGCGGAGGCAGCAGCACTCCGCGAGGTGTACGAGGCGTACCGACCGGTGACTCGATAGCGGACGACAGGCGCGACCAGCGGACACCCGCAAGCTTTCTGTGACCGCCTGTTCACCGGATGCTGTCCGTGAGGGCAGGATCGGTACGAACAGGTCGCCAAAGTGAGACCACCTGCCCCTGCCAGCGGAGGTGGAAATGAGCGGCAAGGACGACACCGGTACGCCCAACACGGGCGAGCGGATCGACGCCGACGAACGGGAAGAGGCCAAACGCCGGTTGCTCGCGCAGGCCGAGGCGGAGCGGATCCCGGTGGAGGAGACGACCCGGGCGGTGCCGGATCGGCGGTGGCGTGGTGAGCCGTGATCCGGTGCCGATTGGCCGGCGGGTCGCGTACCTGCGGGTGCGGCGGAGGTTGTCGCAGCAGTCGTTCGCGGATCGGCTGGGGAAGTCGAAGAGCTGGGTGGACAAGGTCGAGCGTGGGGTCCGGTCCCTGGAACGGGTGTCGACCATCCGGGATGTCGCGGCGGTGCTGCGGGTCGACGTCGCGGCGCTGATCGGTCGTGATGTGCAGCCCGCCGGGGTGGCCGAGCATCGCGAGGGCGTCGCGCGGATACGGGCGGCGCTGTCCGCGTACCCGATGGCTTTTGGTCGCCCGACGGACCGGGAGGTGCTGTCGGCCGATCGGTTGGCGCGGGAGGTGCGGCAGGTGTGGATGACCTACCAGCACGCCCGGTATCCGCGTCTGGTCGAGTTGCTGCCCACGGTGGTGACTGAGGTGCACCGCGCCCACGTGCAGGACCCGGAGGTCGGGCGGGCGGCGCTGGTGGAGGTGTGTCGGGTGACGGCGGCGCTGCTGGTCAAGCTGGGCGAGGGGAGCCTGGCGTGGTTGGCCGCCGACCGGGCGATGTCCGCAGCCGCCGGTGACCGGGTGTTGTTGGGCTGCGCGGCGGTGCAGCTCGGTCAGGTGCTGCGGGCATCGGCGCGGGCAGGACCGGTGATGCTCGCCGCCGCTTCCCAGATCGCCGATGGCACGCCGGATGAGATGTCGCTGCGGGGTTCACTGCTCGTGCAGGCCGCGCTGATCGCGGCCCGGGCGGGTGACGACCGGGCGGCCGGTGACCTGCTGGACGAGGCCGCCGAGCTGGCCGCTCAGGTGGGCGACGGAAACGATCATTGCTGGACGGCGTTCGGGCCGACGGCCGTCGAGCTGGCCCGGGTCGCCGCCGCCGTGGAGTTGGGCGACGGGCCGCAGGCGGTCGCCCGGCACGAGGAGGCGACCGGGCGCGACGGGTGGCGGTGGCTGCCGATCGAGCACCGGGCGGCGCACCTGATCGATGCGGCGCGCGCCTACCTGCAGACGGAGGACCCCACCAACGCGGCCCGGGTCCTGGTGTGGGCCGACAGCATCGCGCCCGCCGAGATCCGGCACCGGCCAGCCGCCCGCGACGTGGTCGCCCAGGTCGCCCGCGCCCCGGACGCCCCAGCCACGATCACCCAGCTCGCCATCAACCTCGGGGTGCTGTGAGCATTCCTGTCCCGCCGCGGCCAGCCGGCGGTCAGCGGCCGCCGGCCGAGCGCGCACCCAGTCGTGGTGCTGAGAGGTCTCGGTGTTGGCCGGTGGGACTTCATCGGTCGGCGTCGTAGGCCTGCCGTGCCTGCTCCACCTCTGCGAGGTGGGCGTCGGCCCAGGTGGTCAGGTGCGCGAAGAGCGGACCGAGGCTGGCACCCAGCTCGGTGATCTCGTATTCGACCCGGGGTGGCATCTCGGCGTAGTAGGTGCGTGCCACCAGCCCATCGCGCGGACCTGGAGCGGCCGGAGAGCCTGCGGCCGGCGCTCGCCGGCGCCGAGGCGTTGTTCCTGCTCGTGGAGGGCGCCGGGGCGCATCTCGACGTGCCCGAGATCCTGCGGGTCACCACGGACGCCGGCGTGAAACGCATCGTGCTGCAATCCTCGCAGGCGGTCGGCACCAGGCCCGGGACCGCGTCCCACGCGCCGCTGCACGCCATCGAAGAGCAGGTACGCCGCTCCGGCCTGGACTGGACGATCCTGCGCCCGGGCGGCTTCGCCTCCAACGCCCTCGGTTGGGCCGACCAGGTTCGCAATGGACGGACGGTGGCCGCACCCTTCGGCGAGGTCGGTCTGCCGGTGATCGACCCGGACGACATCGCCGAGGTGGCGGCCGTCGTCCTCCGCGACGACGCCCACGCCGGTCGCACATATGAGCTGACCGGTCCTGCGCTGAGCACACCGCGTGAACGGGTTGCCGATCTCGCTACCGCGCTCGGCGAACCGATCAGCTTCGTCGAGCAGACGCCCGACGAGGCCCGCGAACAGCTGCTGCGGTTCATGCCACCACCGGTGGTCGAGGGAACGCTGGCGATCATCGGCGCGCCGACCGCACGAGAGCAGCGGATCAGCCCGGACGTGTCCGAGGTCCTGGGCCGACCGCCCCGCCCCTTCGCCGCGTGGGCCGAGCGCGACGTCGACGCCTTTCGCTGACACGGCAGGCCATCGAACCGTCCCTTCGCTCGGACTGATGACCGGCCAGCCGTGCGCGGCTGGCCGGTCATCGGCAGGGCTGTGAGCGGCTGATCAGGGGACGATCACCACGCCGCCGCGCACGCCGCCTCGGGCCAGCCGGTCGTGGGCCGCCGCCGCGTCGGCGAAGGGGTAGACGTCGGCGACCCGGAGCGGGAGGTCGCCGCTGGTGACGAGTTTGACCAACTCACCCAGCCGGGATCCGTCCGGTAGCACCTCCAGTGCGAGGGTCCGGATCCCCCGCACCGGCTCCGGGCGAAGTGGAGGTGATGCCGCCACGTAGCCGCCGCCGTCCCGGACGAGGTCCAGCAGCGTGGGGCCGATCACCGCCAGGTCGATGACCGCGTCGAACGTCCCCGTCGGATCGTCGGCGCGCGACAGGAACGTCGCGCCCAGCGACTCGACGAACTCGCGGTCGTCGGCCCCGGCGAGTCCCGTGGCGTGCAGGCCGGCCACCCGGGCCAGCGCCAGCACGAACCCACCGACCTGCCCGGCGGCGCCGGTGACGAGCACGGTCGAACCCGCGGGGAGCGCGAGCAGGTCGATGGCCTGGGCGGCGGCCAGGCCGTTGGTCGGCAGCGTCGCCGATTCGGTGGCGGGGACGCCGGTGGGGGCGGAGGTCAGCCCGGTGGCGTCGAGGACGACGTACTCGGCGTGGGTGCCGACCGTGGTGCGTAGCCAGTGCGAGAAGCCGACGACCTCGTCGCCGATCCCGAACTCCTGGACCGATGGGCCGACCGCGTCGATGCTGCCGGCAACGTCCCAGCCCGGCGTGTACGGCAGACCGGTCGGCAACGGGGCCGGGAACCGGCCGGAGCGGAGCATCAGATCGACCGGATGTACGACCGACGCCGCGACCCGCACCCGGACCTGCCCCGGACCGGGCTCGGGCACCGGCACGTCGATCACCTGCAGGACCTCCGGCCCTCCGAACTGTGCATAGCTGACTGCGCGCATCGCCGACTCCTTCGTGGGACCTCGTGATCACCACAACCGTACGAATCGACGGCACTGTCAGTAAGTAGGTACCGTAAAGTGCCTAGGGAACCCGAGGAGGGAAGATGACGACGTTGACTGCGGCGCAACGCCGCGAGCAGGCCAAACGTGACTACGACGCGTTCCTGGAACAATGCCCGACCCGCGAGCTGCTGAGCAGGCTCACTGACAAGTGGGTCGCCCTGGTGATCCCAGCGCTCGCCAACGGCCCGCAGCGGCATGGCGAACTCGCCCGCCGCATCGCTGGCGTCAGCCAGAAGATGCTCACCCAGACCCTGCGCACGCTGGAACGCGACGGCCTGGTCACCCGCACGGTCACCGCCTCGATGCCGGTCCGCGTCGACTACGCGCTCACCCCGCTCGGCCATGAGCTGTTCCCGGTCGTGGTCGGGATCAAGGACTGGGCGGAGACACACATGGACCGCGTCTTCGAAGCCCGGACCCAGTTCGACGCTCGCCCCTGACCTCTCGTTGCGGCATGACGGCCGGGACGAGTGACAGCCCGGCGGCGCGTCGGCGCAGCAAGGCTCACCGGAATGTCGCGGGTGACGGCTAGGGTCCGCGTCGTGGACGACACCTCGATGGCCCGGCAGACCGCCCACGCCTACGTCGATCTGATGGAGCGCCGCGACTGGTCCGGACTGGCCGCTCTGCTCACCGATGATGTGGTCTACGAGATGCCGCAGACCAGGGAGCGCATTCGCGGCCGGGACGCGTTCCTGCGGTTCAACACCGACTATCCCGGCGATTGGCACCTCCGGCCGCGACGGGTCGTCGCCGATGGCCGCTTCGCCGCCCTGTTGCTCGACGTCCGCGTCGGCGACGAGCAGCAGGACGCGTGCGTCTGGCTCGAGATGTCCGAGCACGGGCTGGTTAACAAGATCATCGACTACTGGCCCGACCCGTACGATCCGCCGCCGGGCCGGGAACACCTCGTGGAGCGTTGGTGACCGTGGCCGGTGGCCCGGCGCGGGGAGGGTCAGGAGCGACCGATGGAGCGGTCGAGGAAGTCGTGGATCATCGGCGCGGCGACATCGATCTTGTCTTCCAGCAGGAAGTGGCCGGTGTCGAGCAGGTGGAATTCGGCCGCCGGCAGGTCCTTGCGGTAGGGGTGGGCACCAGCGGCCGGGAAGACCGGGTCGTTCTGGCCCCAGACGACAAGCGTCGGCGGCTGGTGGTCGCGGAAGAAGGCATGGAATTCCGGATACAACGAGACGTTGCTGCCGTAGTCGTAGAACAGATCCAGCTGGATGTCCGCGTTGCCGGGGCGAGCGAGCTGCGTGTCGTCGTGGGCCCACCGGTCGGGGTCGAGCCGACTGAGGTCCTGCACCCCCGCCGTGTACTGCTGCTTGACCGTGTCGGAGTTGAGGATGAACGCGATGGCCTGACGGCGCTCGTCGGTCTTCTCCGCCCAGTAGGCCTTGATCGGATCCCAGAACTCGCTCAGGCCCTCTTCGTACGCGTTGCCGTTCTGCACGATGAGCGCGCTGATCCGCTCAGGTCCCTTGAGGGCCATCCGGAACCCCGTCGGCGCCCCGTAGTCGAAACAGTAGAGCGCATAGCGATCCACGCCGAGCTGGCCGAGGAGGCCGTCCATCAGATCGGCGAAGTTGGCGAAGGTGTAGTCGAACGTCGACCGGTCCGGGCTGGCGCTGTGGCCGAAACCTGGGAAGTCCGGCGCGATCACCCGGTACCGGTCGGCGAGCAGGGGAATCAGGTGGCGGAACTGCGAGGACGCCGTGGGAAATCCGTGCAGCAGCAGGACCGCAGGACCGTCGGCCGGGCCGGCCTCGCGGTAGAAGATGTCGATTCCGTTCACGGTCGCCGTACGAAAGTGCGTGACCGGGAACTCGCCTTCCTGTACGGCGGCGACCGAGGGTTTCTGCGCAATGCCCACCATTGTTGAGTCCTTTCGGAATGAGGGAAAGCAGTGTTACCCTCGGCAATCCCAATGCCGGGTCCCGCTTCGTCAGCATGGCATGCGACAGGACCCCCGACGTGCCGAAATCAGTTATCGAATACCGCTCACAGCAGATGGGTGCGGAGGAAGTCGAGTTCCAGCGGGAGCAGCCGCTCGGCGGTGCCGTTCGCGGCCATGTGGGTGGCTCCGGTCAACGGCAGGACGGCGTGCGGGCGGCCGGTGCTCAGCAGGGCCGCGGAGAGCCGGAGCGTGTGGGCGGCCACCACGTTGTCGTCGGCCAGGCCGTGCACCAGCAGCAACGGGCGGGCCTGGTCGGGGCCGGTGACCGGCTCGGCGGCCAACTCGACGAGTGAGTGGTGCGCGTAGACGTCCATGCCGTCCTCGGGCAACCCCAGATAACGCTCGGTGTACGCGGTGTCGTACAGCGTCCAGTCGGTAACCGGCGCGCCCGCGATCCCGCACCGGAACAGCTCCGGGTGGCGCAGCACCGCCAACCCGGCCAGCCACCCGCCGAACGACCAACCACGAATCCCCACCCGTCCCATGTCCAGGTCGGGGTGCTTACCGGCGAGCGCGGTCAGGGCGTCGATCTGGTCGGTCAGGGTCACGTCGGCCATCCGCCGGTGGATCGCCTTCTCGAACGACGGGGCCACCCCCGGCGTACCCCGGTTGTCGATGGTGACCACCGCGAACCCGGCATCGGCCCACCACTGCCGCTCCAACCACGCGGCTCGTGCCGCCACGACCTCCTGGTGCCCCGGCCCGCCGTAGATGTCCAGCAGCACCGGCAGCCGCCGGCCCGTCACGTGGTTGTCCGGGTAGAGCACCGCGGCCGGCAGCCGCCGATCGGTCACCCGTTCCAGCAACGGCAGCGGAGCGTACGGAGGGTTGGCGGCCAGCGACCGCAGCTCGGCCAGCTCCTGGTCGCCGCGCCGGACCGTCCACCGCACCCCCGCGTGGTCCAGTGACGCGACCCCGACGGCAAGCACGTCACCGCCCACGGCGGCGGTGTACCAACCCGGGTCGGTGGTGATCCGGCGCGCGTCCACCCCACCGCCGATGGTGGTGCGGACCCGGAACAGGTGCCGCTCGCTCGGCTCACCGTCGCTGGCCTCGACCAGCAGGTCGGCCGGCCCGGAACTGGCCGGCAGCCGACCCACGACCCGCCGCACGTACAGCGCCGGCGGGGTGAGCAGGGTGCCGTCCGCGAACAGGCACCGCGCGTCGTACCCGTCGTGGGCCAACTCCCCGCCGACGAGCACCCGGCCGTCCGGCAGGTGCGCCGGGGTCCCGGTGATCGGTTCGACCCAGCGCGGATCGGCCAGCTCGGCGTGCACCTGCGTCTCACCCGTCCGGGGATCCACCGCGAGCACCAGCCCGTGCTGCTGCGACCGTCGCAACACGGTGATCAGTGGGCTGCCCTCGACCCAGCTGACCGCGGTCAGGTACGGGTAGGTCTCCCGGTCCCAGTGCACGTCGACCCAGCCGTCGTCGAGGTCCAGCAGGTGCAGGCTGACCTCCGCGTTCGGCCCACCGGCCCGGGGGTACGCCACGGCGGTCGGCGCGCTGGCCGGCTCGGCCGGGTCGTGCAGGTGCCAGCGATCCAGGCGGGACTCGTCGACCCGGGCGGCGAGCACCATGCGCCCGTCCGGCGCCCACCAGTACCCCCGGAACCGGCCGAACTCCTCCGCCGCGATGTGCTCGGCCAACCCCCAGCTCACCCCGGCGTCCTCGCCGGCCAGCAGGGTGTCGGTGCCGTCTGCCTCGATCACCCGCAGCTCGCCGCGACGCACACCCTCGCCCGCGTCGGTCACGTACGCCAGCCGCTGCCCGGTCGGGTCGGGACGCGGATCCAGCACCGGACCGACGGTGGCCACCTCCACCACGTCACCGTGCACCAGATCGGCCCGGAACAACCGCCCGGCCAGGGCGAACACCGCGATCCGCCCGGCGGCGTCCAGCGCGTACGAGCCGATGCCCGCGGCGCTGAGCCGTAGGCGCTCACGAAGCGCGCGTTCGCCGGGGGAGAGGGACCGCACGTCCCCGCCCTCGCCCAGCAGGGTCGCCGGGTCGGCGATCAGGCACTCCTCGGCGGTGGCCACGTCCAGCAACCAGAGCGCGTCCGCCGGGTCCTCCGGCCCGGCCGAGCGCAGGAAGATCACCCGGGAGCCGTCGTCGGCCACGGAGACAGCGCGCGGCGCGCCGTGGCTGAACCGGCGGGTGCGGGCGGCCAGCTCCGGAAAGTCCACAGACCAAATCGTAGAGCGGTACGGGAGGTGATGTGGCCGACCTGGGCGGACGCGTCGACGCCGGTGGGACCTGGCCGCCGGTTAGAGTGACCGTCGTGACGATGCTGCCCGACCGCCGCCTGCTGCTGGTCCACGCGCACCCCGACGACGAGTCGATCGGCACCGGCTCGACGATGGCCCACTACGCCGCCGACGGCGCGCACGTCACGCTTGTGACCTGCACCCTCGGCGAGGAGGGCGAGATTCACGTGCCCGCGCTGGCCCAGCTCGCCGCCGCCGAGGCCGATCAGCTCGGCGGGTACCGCATCGCCGAGCTTGCCGCCGCGTGCGCCGCGCTCGGCGTCGGCGACCACCGCTTCCTGGGCGGCGCCGGCCGCTACCGCGACTCGGGGATGATGGGGCTCGCCACCAACGAACACCCCCGCGCCTTCTGGCAGGCCGACCTCGACGAGGCCGCCGGGCATCTCGTGGAGATCATGCGAGAGGTACGGCCGCAGGTGCTGATCACGTACGACCCGAACGGCTTCTACGGCCACCCCGACCACATCCAGGCCCACCGGGTCGCGATGCGCGCTGTCGAGCTGGCCACCGCCGAGGGTTGCGCCCCGCTGAAGGTCTACTGGACCGCGATGCCGCTCAGCGTCCTGGAAGCCGGCATGGCGCACTTCGCCGGGTCCTCCGACAACCCGTTCGGCGGCATCGCCGACATCGCCGATCTTCCCTTCGGCACCCCGGACGCCCAGATCGCCGCCCGGATCGACGGCACCGACCAGCACGTCGCCAAGGAAGACGCGATGCGGGCGCACGCCACCCAGATCCCGGCCACCTCCTGGCTCTACTCGATCGCCGGCAACTTCGGCGGCGAGTTCATGGGCGTGGAGTTCTTCACCCTCGCGGTCGGCGAGAAGGGACCGGGCTCCGGGCCGTACGCCTGGGAGGACGACCTCTTCGCCGGGCTCCCCGAGGAGACCGCGCCGGACCGGTCTCCGGTCGGGACCGCGCCGGACCGGTCTCCGGTCGGGACCGCGCCGGACCGGTCCTCGGTCGCGGCGGCGGGTTCTCGGTGACCCTGCCGGCGTCGATGACGGTTCTGGACGACCAGGATGCCCCGCCCCCGGCGGGACCACCGCCGCGACTGTTCGACCTGGGCCTACGGCTGGCCGGCGCGGTCGTCGTGGTGGTCGCCGGAGTGCTGAGCGGGGTGCTGGAGTTGCTGCTCTCCACGGTCCGCGTCGGCGGGCAGTTGATCGGCGTGTCGGCGCTCCTCGCCGTCGGTGCCAACCTCGTGCTGAGCTGGTTCGCGCACGAGGCGGTCGGCCGCAGGTGGGCGGTGGCGCTGCCGGCGGTGCCCTGGTTCGCGCTGATGGCGGTGGCCGCCATCCGAACCGACGAGGGTGACCTGTTGCTGGCCGGCGACAACTGGGTCGGCCTGGCCATGATCGTGGCCGGTGCGATGACCTTCGCGGTGATGGGCTTCCGGCAGATCCTCGCTCCGCCGTCCACGGTCGGGCTGATGACGCCACCCAGGTAAGGGTGGTAGATATTCCAGCCAGGGATGTGAGCCCCGCGACGGGGCGTACGGCAGGAGGTTCGGTGGTGGACAGACGGTGGCGTGACATCGCGGTGCTCGTGGCAGCACTGTTCGCGGTCAACGTGGTCGCCCGGCTGATCATCCGGTTCGGCTTCGAGCAGGACGACACGGCCGCCGACCGGGTGTCGTTGGCGATGTTCGCGGTGATCGGGGTGACCCTGGCCGTGGTCGCCTTCCGCTGGGGTCGTCGCCGGCCGCTGGCGGACTGGGCGGCCGACATGGCCCTCGTGGTGCTGGCGGCGATGGTGCTGACCGTGTTGGTCGGGCCTCTGCTGATCGGCCACAATCCGTTCGCTGGCGGCGCGCCGACGTTCTTCGCCCAGCTCTGGCTGTACCTGCTCGCCTCCGTCGCCGGGGTGCTGATCGGCTACCTGGTGCTCACCGCGCTGGGGCGTGACTACCGCTCGTGGCAGCTCAAGCGGTACGCCGAGGTCAAAGCCGCCAAACCCCGCCGCGTCGTCCGCCGCTGACGAGCGCGCACGCCACGACCGGGTGTGCGTGGCTGGGTGGGCCGGGTGTGCGTGGCTGGGTGGGCCGGGTGTGCGTGGCTGGGTGGGGCGGGTGTGCGTGGCTGGGTGGGGCGGGTGTGCGTGGCTGGGTGGGCCGGGTGTGCGTGGCTGGGTGGGCCGGGCGTGCGTGGCTGAGTCGGCGGGCGTGCGTGGCTGAGTCGGCGGGCGTGCGTGGCTGGATGGGGCGGGTGTGCGTGGCTGGGCGGGTGTGCGTGGCTGGCGCGCCCAGGGTGCGTGGCTGGGCGAGCATGGGCTTGGCCTAGGCGGGCCTGAGCTGCCCGGACTCGCGGCTTGATCGACTCGGCTTCCGTGAAGTCGGGCTGTCCCGAGGGGGCGGATGCCCCGATTTCTTGTTGGTCAACTCGGGTTTCGTGAAGTCGGGCCGTCCTGGGCAGGCGGACGCCACGACTTCCTGGAAGTCGAGTCGATCACGGAGCCGCGCTCGCTACGTGCTCGGCTCGCTACGTGCTCGGCTCGCTACGTGCTCGGCTCGCTACGTGCTCGGCTCGCTACGTGCTCGGCTCGCCACGTGCTCGGCTCGCTATGTGCCTGGGTTTGACCCTGTGCGCCGGTCCTCGTCAGTGTGGGGCGACTCGGGTCAGGTAGGTGTGGTGTGTGCTGAAGCCGAGTCGCCGGTAGAGCGCCACCGCCGCTACGTTGTGCTGCTCGACCTGGAGGAAGGCGTACGTCGCGCCACTGGACACCCCCCAGGAGGCCAACTCGTGGATCACCCGGACAGCCAGCCCTTGACGGCGGGCGGCCGGTAGAACCTCGATGAGGCTGAGGCCCAGCCAGCGCCCCTGGCCGGTCACCGTGCCTCGGCCGACCGCCACCAGCGTGCCGTCTACGTACACGTGGGCGAAACGGACCAGGTCCACGGCGGTGAGCACGTGCCGGGCGGCGTCCGGCAGGCCGCCCTTGCGGCCGGCGGCGACGGCCAGCCACGCCGCGCTCGGCGCGCTGGCCAGCTCAACGACCGCACTGCTCCACGCGCCGGTCTGTCCGACTGCGCCGGTCTGTCCGACTGCGCCGGTCTGTCCGACTGCGCTGGGCTGCTCGGTGGTGGATCGGGCAGCCGATGCGCTGCCGGGCGGGCGTAGCGGGAGCGGCGTGGTCTGCACCAGGACCGGCGGGCGGGCGGCCCAGCCGCGGGCGTCCAGTTCGGCGCCGACCGGGGCGGCGAGGGGCAGCGGCGTGTTGATGATCGGCGGCTGGCCCTGTTCGGCGTACCAGCGTTCGACGGCGTCCACGGCGGCGGGCAGCGGCCGGTCGGGGTCGCCGATCGGCAGCGCCGAGTTGGCCCGCCCGCTCCAGCCGTCCGCCGAGCGGAGCAGCCAGTCGCCGAGCTGGCCCCGCGTCGGTGCCGGCCAGGCCTCGTCGGCGGCCCGCTCCAACGCCACGACCGCCGCGGCGGTTGGCCGGCGGGTGGGCGGCACCCGCTTGGCGCGGTGGACCTGCGCCACCGGGACGCGCAGATGGCCCTGTGCGGTGGAGAGCGTGAGATGAGTCTCGCTCAGCTCGACCAGCTCGCCGAGGGCGTCGGAGAAGAGCGGTCGGCCCTCGCGAATCCCCACAATCCGGCGGACTACGATTCGGTATCCCACATCCTGCTGTCGGAGCACGATCGACCCCCTCCCCGGCGAGATACTAGGCTCTTACCGTCGCGGGTGATCGCGGCGTGTCTTGCGGAGGAGAAGACCGGTGACCTACATCATCGCCGAGCCGTGCGTGGATGTGCTCGACAAGGCATGCATCGAGGAATGCCCGGTCGACTGCATTTACGAGGGCAATCGGATGCTCTACATCCACCCCGACGAGTGCGTCGACTGTGGTGCCTGTGAGCCGGTCTGCCCGGTGGAGGCGATCTTCTACGAGGACGACGTCCCGGAGCAGTGGAAGGACTACACCGGCGCCAACTACGAGTTCTTCGAGGAGCTGGGCTCGCCCGGCGGTGCCTCGAAGATCGGCAAGGTGGAGAAGGACGCCACCTTCGTCGCCGCGCAACCACCGCGCGGCGAGGGCCACTGAACCGGCCCGCGCCGGTCTCGTCGCGGCTGCCCGAGTTCACCTGGGACACCCTGGATGCCGCGGCCACGCTGGCCGCGGCCCATCCAGAAGGCCTGATCAACCTCTCGATGGGTACGCCTGTCGACCCGGTGCCCGAGGTGATCCGCCAGGCGTTGGCTGACGCGTCCGATGCCCCCGGCTACCCGCTGACCGCCGGTACCCCGGCGTTGCGGGCCGCGATCGCGGCGTGGGTGTCCCGAGCCTGTGGCGCTGGGGTCGACGGTCTGGGTGTGCTGCCGACCATCGGCTCGAAGGAGCTGGTCGCCTGGCTGCCCACGCTGCTCGGCATCGGCCCGGGTGACGTGGTGGTGGTGCCGTCGATCGCGTACCCCACCTACGAGGACGGCGCCCGGTTGGCCGGCGCGACAGTCGTCCGCACCGACTCGCTCACCTCGGTCGGGCCGACCCCGCGGGTCCGGCTGGTCTGGGTCAACTCGCCCGGCAACCCGACCGGTCGGGTGCTGCCCGCGGCGCACCTGCGCAAGGTGGTCGACTGGGCTCGGGAACGCGGCGCGGTGGTCGCCAGCGACGAGTGCTACCTGCCGCTCGGCTGGTCGGCCGAGCCGGTTTCGGTCCTGTCGCCGCAGGTCAGCGGTGGCAGCTATACCGGGCTTCTCGCCCTGCACTCGTTGTCCAAGCGATCCAATCTCGCCGGCTACCGGGCCGGGTTCGTCGCCGGTGATCCAGCGCTCGTCGCCGAGCTGCTGAAGGTGCGCAAGCACGCGGGGATGATCGTGCCCGCGCCGGTGCAGGCGGCCATGGTGGCCGCGCTGGACGACGAGCGGCACGCCGAGGTGCAGCGGGAGCGCTATCGCGCACGGCGGGAGAAGCTGGCCGCCGGGTTTACCGGCGCCGGGTTCACCGTCGAGCACTCCGAGGCAGGTCTCTACCTCTGGCTCACCCGAGGTGAGGACTGCTGGCAGACCGTCGACTGGCTGGCGCGGCGCGGCATCCTGGTCGCCGCCGGCGTCTTCTACGGTCCCGGCGGCCAGCAGCACGTACGGGCGGCGCTGACCGAGTCCGACGAGCACATCGCCGGCGTCGCGGCCCGCCTCGCCCAGGTCTGACCGTACGTCCGGGCGACCTCGCCGGGATTTGCGATCTTGCGAATCGTCACGGGTGGCGCGATGGCCGCCGAGGACTGGCCGGCGTCCGGGCCGGTCCCGGACGATATCCTCGGCCCGACCTGGTCGGGGCCGTGTCGGCCCCACACCGAGCAGGAACGTCGAGGTGCGCGGATGGTGGACAGCCCCGGTGTGCGGGCGGCGGTGGTCGGCACCGGCCTGATCGGTGGTTCGGTACTGCTCCGACTGCACGCCGCAGGCGTCGACGTGACCGGGTGGGATCCCGACGAGGACACCCGGCGGGAGACCCGCCGGATGGGCGTACCCGCTCCGGACCGGTTGGTCGAGGCGGTGGCCGACCGGGACGTGGTCTTCCTCTGCGGGCCGCTGCCGACGCTGCCGGCGACGCTCGTCGAGGTGGCCGCGATGACCGGTGAGCGTTGTGTGCTGACCGACGTGGGCAGTACCAAGGCGGAGGTGGCGGCGGTCGCCACCACGCACGGGCTGACGCACCGGTTCGTGCCCGGCCACCCGATGGCCGGCACCGACCGGGCGGGCTTGACGGCGGCGGGACCGGAGCTGCTCAGCGGCGCCGCCTGGGTGCTCTGTCCCACCGCTGGGCCGGCCACGACCGCGTTCCGTTGGCTGGCCGAGCTGCTGGTGGACCTCTTCGCGGCCCAGGTGGTGCCGATGTCCGCGACGGAGCACGACTCGGTCGCCGCGCTCGCCTCACACGTGCCGCACCTGCTGGCCGGCGCGCTGGCCGGTGCGGTGCAGCGCGCCCCGCTGCGCGACGCGATACTCGCGCTCGCCGCCGGCAGCTTCTCCGACGGCACCCGGGTCGCCGGCACCCCCGCCGGTCGGACCGCCAACATGCTGCTCGGCAACCGGGAGCGGGTGCTGCGCGAGCTGGCCGAGGTCACCGTGTTCCTGGACGACCTGACCGCCGCGCTGCGCGCCAACGACGCACCGGCGCTCATGGCCCGCTACGACGAGGCACGTGCCGCCCGTGCGGCGTTGCGCGATCGCCGGTTCGACGCGTACGACAGGCAGTTCCCGATCGGCGGTGACCACGCCGCGGAAGTGTCCTGGCTGTGCGAGCTGGGGGTGGCCGGCGGTCACCTGACGGGTCTGCACGTCGGCGTCGACACCGTCTCCTACACGGCGCGGCGGCCCGTTGCTGACTAGGCTGAGAGGCATGGCGGCGGACGGTCCGGTGGTGCAGGTGCGCGGCGAGGCGTACCGGGAGGTGCCGCCTGAGCTGGCCCGGTTCGCGGTCACCGCGACCGCGCGGGACCGGGATCGGGAGGCGACCCTGACCCGGCTGGCCGAGCGTGCCGCTGCTGTCCGGGTGCTGCTGGACGGCTCCGGGCCAGCGGTGGCGCGGCGGGAGACCGGCGATCTGCGGGTGCGGCCGGAGACCCGTCGCTCGGGCGAGCGGGTGGTCGCCTGGCACGGCAGCGTGACCACCACGGTCACCGTCACCGACTTCACCGCCCTCGGCGAGTTGATGCTCCGGTTGGCTGACCAGGACCAGGTCGAGGTGGCCGGGCCGTGGTGGGAGCTTCGCCCGGACAGCCCCGCGCACCGCGAGGCCCGACACGCCGCGATCCGCGACGCGCTGGTACGCGCCCGGGAGTACGCCGAGGCGCTCGGTGCCCAGGTCACCTCGTTGCTCGAGTTGGCCGACGCCGGGCCGGCGGACCGGCCGATGTTCGCCCGCGCGGCGTTCGCCGGAGCTGGCGGCGCGGGTGGCGGCCCGCCGGAGCTCGAGTTGGACCCGCAGCCGCAGACCGTCCAGGCGGCCGTGCAGGCGCGGTTCACGATCAGCGCGCCGGTCCTCGACTGATGCCACCGGCTCACGTGCTGTCGGTCGACGAGTTGGTGCAGCGCGCGCGGGCGCTGGCCGAGGCCGGTCCGCGGCAACTGCTGGGCATCGCCGGCGCGCCGGGCGCGGGGAAGTCGACGCTGGCCGAGCAGGTCGTGGCCGCGGTCGGGTCGGCCGCCAGACTGGTGCCGATGGACGGCTTCCACCTGGCGCAGTCCCAGCTGGTCCGGCTGGGCCGCGCGGACCGCAAGGGCGCGGCGGACACCTTCGACGCCAACGGGTTCGTCTCGTTGCTGCGCCGACTGCGTCGGTTGGAGCCCACCTCGGTGTACGCGCCGCAGTTTCGCCGTGAGTTGGAGGAGCCGGTGGCCGGGGCGATCGAGGTGCCGCCGTCGGTCCGGCTGGTGGTGACCGAGGGCAACTACCTGCTGCTGCCGGATTTTCCGTGGCAGGAGGTGCGCGCGCTGCTGCACGAGACGTGGTTCCTCGACCTGGACGCCGACCTGCGCCAGCGGCGGTTGATCGCCCGACACGAGGCGTTCGGACGGTCGCCGGAGCAGGCCCGCGAGTGGGCGCTGGGCAGTGACGAGGCCAACGCGGCCCTGATCACTCCGTCCGCCGACCGCGCCGACCTGGTGGTCCGCCTGCCGGAGTCGCCAGCGCTCTGATCGGCCCGGCCGGGAGCGGCGTGGTCCGCCGGCCCGAGTCGGCGGACCGACCAGGCCAGCCTCACAGTCAGTCCAGCTCGCGTACCGGCCGGGCGGGGTTGCCGACGGCCACCACGTTGGCGGGCAGGTCCCGGGTCACCACCGCACCGGCGCCGACGACGGTGTTGGCGCCGATCGACACCCCGGCCAGCACGATGGCGCCGCCGCCGAGCCAGACGTTGTCGTCGAGGGTGATCGGCTTGGCGGCCTCCCACTTGTCGCGGCGTGGCCCGGGCTCCACGGGGTGGGTCGGCGTGAGCAGCTGCACGTTCGGTCCGATCTGGACGTCGGCGCCGATGGTGATCGGCGCGACGTCGAGGAAGACGGCGTGGTAGTTGACGAAGCTGCGGGGCCCGATCCGGATCTGCCAGCCGTAGTCGCAGTAGAACGGTGGGCGGATCCAGGTGTCTTCGCCCAGGTCGCCGAGCAGCTCACGCAGTGCCCCCAGCCGCGCCTGCGGATCCGCCGCGGGGCTGGTGTTGAAGCGTTCCATCAGCCGGGCGGCCCGGTCCAGGTCGGCGATGATCTCGGGGTCGTCGGCGAGGTACGGCTCACCGGCGAGCATGCGGTCCTTCATGGAGGTCATCCGGTCGATGATGCCCGTCCGCTCTGCCATGGGTTGGCAGGTCCGTCATATTTTCGACGCCTTTTTTGCATACCGGGTATGCAATACTGTCGGCGGTCTATGGATGTCTCACTGTTGTAGACGCTCCAACTAGGAGGTTTCGTTGCATCGACGCAGCAGAACGACCATCGCCGTCACCGCCGTCGCGGCTCTCGTGCTGGGCACGCCGGCGACCGCGATGGCCAGCCCACCCACCACCGCCCCCGACGCCGCCCCGCGTACCGCGACCGGCATCGCGAAGACGGTCACCCTGCTCACCGGTGACCGGGTCACCGTCTCCGCGTCCGGGTCCGCCGCCGTCCGTCCCGGCCCCGACCGTGCGCATCTGCGCTTCCTCACCAGCCGCGAGCGCGGTCAGCTCACGGTGCTGCCGGAGGACGCCCTGCCGCTGATCCGCGCCGGCCGGGTCGACCGGCGACTGTTCGACGTGACCGGCCTGATCGCCGCCGGTTACGACGACGCCCGCCGCGACAACCTGCCGCTGCTGGTGTCGTACGGCTCGACCGGTACCGCCCGGCGTGCCCCGGCCGCTCTGCCCGGCACGCGGGTGGCCCGCGACCTACCGGCGATTCACGGCGCCGCCCTGGCCACCGACAAGTCCGCACTCGGCGCGGTCTGGGCGACTCTCGCCACCGGCCCCGCTGGGGCCCGCCTCGACGCGGCGGGGGGCGTCGAGCGGATCTGGCTGGACGGTCGTCGCCGGCCGAGCCTCGACCACAGCGTGCCGCAGATCGGTGCGCCCACCGCCTGGGCGGCCGGGTTCACCGGCGCGGGAGTGTCAGTCGCGGTGCTGGACACCGGCGTCGACGCGACCCACCCGGACCTCGCCGGCAAGGTGGCCGAGGCGCGCAACTTCACCGAGGCCGCCGACGCCCGGGACACGGTTGGCCACGGCACCCACGTGGCCTCGACCATCGCGGGCACCGGTGCGGCCTCCGGCGGCAAGTACCGGGGTGTGGCGCCGGACGCGACGCTGCTGGACGGCAAGGTCTGCGAGGACGCGGGCTGCCCCGACTCGGCGATCCTCGCCGGCATGCAGTGGGCAGCGGTGGAGAAGAAGGCCGCAGTGGTCAACCTGAGCCTCGGTGGCTGGGACACCCCGGAGGTCGACCCGCTGGAGGAGGCGGTGCAGACCCTGACGGCGCAGACCGGCACGCTGTTCGTCATCGCCGCCGGCAACGACGGCGCAGACGGCTCGGTCGGCTCCCCGGCCTCCGCCGACGCCGCGCTCGCCGTGGGCGCGGTGGACCGCGACGACGAGTTGGCCGACTTCTCCAGCCGGGGCCCCCGGGTCGGTGACGAAGCGCTGAAGCCGGACATCACCGCGCCCGGCGTCGACATCGTCGCCGCGCGGTCCGCCAACGGTGTCATCGGCGATCCGGTGGGGGACCGCTACGTCACGATCTCCGGCACCTCGATGGCCACTCCGCACGTGGCCGGGTCGGCCGCGCTGCTGGCCCAGCAGCACCCGGGATGGCGGGCCGACCGGCTCAAGGCCACCCTGATGGCCGCCGCCAAGCCGCATCCGGACCAGACCGCCTACCAGCAGGGCGCCGGGCGGGTCGACGTGGCGCACGCGATCACTCAGCAGATCACCAGCGACCCGGTGAGCGTGTCGTTCGGGCGTGCGCTCTGGCCGCACGGTGACGACGCCCCGATCACCCGCACGGTGACCTGGCGCAACGACGGTCCGGCCCCGGTCACCGTGGACCTGAGCGTCGAGGGCGCCGGCCCGGGCGGTCGCGCGCTGCCGACCGGCCTGTTCGCCCTGGGTGCCAGCCAGCTAACGGTGCCGGCTGGTGGCACCGCCGCCACGACCGTCACCGCGGACACCCGGCTCGGCGACGCCGACGGCTACTGGACCGGGCGGATCGTGGCCCGGTCCGGTGCGGCGGTCGCGGTCACCCCGCTGGCCGTGCACCGGGAGATGGAGAGCTACACGCTCACCGTGGAGCACCTGAACCGCGCCGGCGTGCGCACCCCGGACCACTGGACCAGTCTGCTCGGGATGGACACCTTCGGCTCGTGGGACCTCGTCAGCACGGACGGGCTGGCCACCGTGCGGCTGCCCAAGGGGCACTACGCCCTGAGCGGCCTCGTCAACGAGCCCGGACCGGAGGATGAGCCGCGCGGAATGTCCGTGTTGGTGCAGCCAGTACTGACCGTCGAACGGGACACCCGGATCGTCGTGGACGCCCGCCAGGCCAAGCCGGTACGGATGACCATTCCGGACCACAACGCCGTCCCGGAGCTGATCGACCTCGGCGGCAACTTCACGGCCGACGACGGCAGCGCGTACACCGTCGGGCTCTGGACTGACACGTTCACCGACCTGACCAGCGGTCACATCGGCAAGTCGGTCTCCGCCGACCGGTTCGTCGCCACCGTCAGCAGCCAGTGGATCAAGCCGGACACGGCTGACAGCCCGTACCTGTACGCGCTGGCCGAAGCGATCCCGGGCCGCATGCCCACCGGGTTCGTCCGCGACTACGCCCGACGGGACCTGGCCACCGTCGTGCACCGGTTCCGCGGTGGTGGCCCGGGCATCGAGGCCGAGCGGGTGGTGTACCCCGTGCTGGAGTACAACGTCGGCGGCGCCGCCCTGGGCCTGCCCACCACAGTGCCCGGCCAGCGGGTCGAGTACTACAACACAAAGGGCGTGAAGTGGGAATCCGGGATCTACTTCGGAACGCGGGACGAGGACGGCTGGTTGAACGCGAATGCCGCGCTCCTCTCGACCCCCACCGCGTACCGGGCCGGGCGGACGGTGACGGAGACCTGGAACCAGGCTCCGTACGGACCGTCCTTCCCGAACCCGAGCTGGCCGCGCCAGAGCATCACCCGGGTGGGTGACACCCTCCTGGTCGACGTGCCACTGTTCAGCGACGCGGCCGGGCACCCGGGCGGCTCGTTGAGCGACAGTGAGCACACCAAGCTCTGGCGCAACGGCACGCTTGTCGACGAGAACGAGTACGCCGGCTACGGAGAGTTCACCGTGCCGCCGGGTGGGGCGGACTACCGCCTCGTCGCGTCCTCGAAGCGAAGCTTCACCGACCTGAGCACCGAGGTGGAATCCAGCTGGACCTTCCGGTCGCGGCACGTCACCGGTGACACGCCGGCCCGGCTTCCCCTGTCGGTGGTGCGCCTCGCGCCGCCGTTGCGGGTCGACAACAGCGCTCCGGCCGGTCGGGACTTCGTCGTCCCGGTGCGCGTGCAGCGGCAGCCCGGCGCGCCGGCCGCCCGGGTGGAGAAGATCGCCGTCGACGTCTCCTACGACGGCGGGAAGACCTGGGGTAAGGCGAGGCTGGTCCGTACCTCCGCCAACGGATGGTCGGCCACGTTGCGGCACCCGGCCGGCACCGGCCACGTGTCGCTGCGGGCCACCGCCCGGGACACCGCGGGCAACACGGTGACCCAGAAGATCATTCAGGCGTACCGGTTGCGTTGAGGCGTACCCCGCCGGGTCCGCGGCCGAGTGCCGCGGACCCGGCGGGTCCGTCAGTTGTTGACGTGCAGGGCGGCGTTCAGCTCGATGCCCCGGCCGGTGCGGGGCCGGGCCTCCAGCCCGCCGGTCACCGAGTTGCGCCAGAACAGCAGGCCGTCAACGCCGGACAGCTCACGGGCCTTGACCACCCGGCCGTCGGGGAGCGTGATCTTCGACGCGGCGGTGATATAGCAGCCGGCCTCGACCACACAGTCGTCGCCGAGCGAGATCCCGACGCCGGCGTTCGCGCCGACCAGGCTCCGCTCACCGATGCTGATCTTGTCGGTGCCGCCGCCGGAGAGGGTGCCCATGATGGAGGCCCCACCGCCGATGTCGGAGCCGTCGCCGACCAGCACGCCCTGCACGATCCGCCCCTCGACCATGGAGGTGCCGACGGTGCCGGCGTTGAAGTTCACGAAGCCCTCGTGCATCACGGTGGTGCCGGCGGCCAGGTGCGCGCCCAGGCGGACCCGGTCGGCGTCGGCGATCCGCACCCCGGCGGGCACCACGTAGTCGGTCATCCGGGGGAACTTGTCGACCCCGTACACCGACAGGTGGCGGCCGGCGGCCCGCTCGATCACCCGCAGCTCGTCCAACCGCTCCGGTGGGCACGGCCCGGCGGACGTCCAGGCCACGTTGGCCAGCTTGGCGAAGATGCCGTCGAGGTTGAGCTGGTTGGGCCGCACCAGGCGGTGCGAGAGCAGGTGCAACCGGAGGTACGCGTCGGGGGCGTCCTTGATCGGGTCGTCGAGCGAGCCGATCACGGTGACCACCTGGACGGTACGCAGACCGGGCAGTGCCCGGTCGCCGAGCGCCGCCGGCGGCAGGTCGAGCACGTCCGACTTGTCCTCTCCGGCGACCAGCGGCAGCTCACCGAGGCCCAGCTTGCCGGTCGGGTACCAGGTGTCGAGCACCTGCTCATCGGCCGTGACCGTGGCCAGGCCAATGCCCCAGGCGGAATCTGCGGACGTCACTGTTACACCTCTCGGTCGCGGCCGGGTCGGCCTCAGCTCACTCCTCGCGCGGACAGACCTGAAGGTACCGTGCGAACCATGGAGAACCCGCTGACCCCCGAGGTCCTCGCCGATCCGGTACAGCTGACCCGCGCGCTTGTCGACATAGAGTCCGTGTCCCTCAACGAGAAGGCGATCGCCGACTGTGTGGAGGAGGTGCTGCGGGGCGTACCGCACCTGACCACCCACCGGCACGGCAACACCGTGATGGCGCGTACCGACCTCGGTCGGGCGCAGCGCGTGGTGTTGGCCGGGCACCTCGACACGGTGCCGCTGAACAACAACTTCCCGTCGACCATGCGCGGCGACCTGATGTACGGCTGCGGCACCTCGGACATGAAGTCTGGCACCGCGTACGCGCTGCACCTGGCGGTGACCCTGCCCGAGCCGCGCTACGACGTGACGTACTTCTTCTACGAGGCCGAGGAGATCGAGTCGCGGTACAACGGGCTCAACCTGGTGGCCCAGGCGTACCCGGAGTGGCTGGAGGCGGACTTCGCGGTGCTGCTGGAGCCGACGTACGGCATCGTCGAGGCGGGTTGCCAGGGCACCATGCGTTCGGTGGTCACCACCACCGGGGTACGCGCCCACTCGGCGCGGTCCTGGCACGGGGTGAACGCCATCCACGCCGCCGGTGAGGTGCTGCGACGCCTCCAGACGTACGACGCGCGCCGGGTCACGATTGACGGCTGCGACTATCGCGAGGGCATGAACGCGGTGCGGATCAGCGGTGGCGTCGCCGGCAACGTGGTCCCGGACCGCTGTGAGATCGAGGTCAACTACCGGTTCGCCCCCGACCGCACCCCGGCCGAGGCGGAGGCGCACCTGCGGGAGGTGTTCGCCGGCTTCGAGGTGGTGGTGACCGACACCGCGCCGGGCGCCGCACCCGGGCTGGAGGCGGCCCCGGCGAAGGAGTTCCTGGCGGCTGTGGGCGCGGCGCCGATCGGCAAGCTGGGCTGGACGGACGTGGCCCGGTTCGCGGCCATGGGGATCCCGGCGCTGAACTTCGGCCCCGGGGACCCGAACCTCGCGCACCACCCCGACGAGCACGTCGAGATCAGCAAGATCCGCGACGGCGCGGCAACCCTGCACCGCTGGCTGGCCCCAGCCTGATCGGTGACCAGGAGGTTTGCGTCAGCCGGGCCCGTTGTCGGCGACGCAAACCTCTTGATCGGCTCCTGCGGGCGCGGCGGCGCTGGGGGAGACCAGGGGCGGGTCCTGCAGGCGGGTGCGGCGGCGTTCGGCCACCACGTCTCGGATCCGTCGCTGCATCTGGCGACGGATCCGGATCATCTCGCTGTTACTGATCACGCTGTCTCCTCCCCCGAAGGCGCGCGCCGGGCATACCCGGTATGTGAATAGTAAGACGTGCGGGGGAGCGGATTAGTTGCCCATGATTCCGAACTATTTCTCGGCGTCCCCGCCCCGCACACCTGCGAGGTGCCGCTCCACTACGGTTGCCCCATGAGCCAGAGCAACAACGGGCGGGAGGCCGGTCGCGGTCCGGGGCAGGAGCGACACCGCGGTGCGGTCACGCTCCGCAGGGGGTCGATCCCGAGCAGTACCGCTGATCAACGGTTGTTGGATTCGCGTGGGCGGGGCGACTGGAAGACCAAGGACGCCTGGCGCGCGCTGCGCATCCTCTCCGAGTTCGTCGAAGGTTTCGACACCCTCGCCGATCTGCCGCCCGCGGTCAGCGTGTTCGGCTCCGCCCGCAGCGGCCCGGACAGCGCCGAGTGCCGACTGGCCGAGCAGGTGGGCGGCGCGCTGGCCCGAGCCGGCTACGCGGTGATCACCGGGGGTGGGCCGGGAGTGATGGAGGCCGCCAACCGCGGCGCCAGCGAGGCCGGTGGCCTCTCCGTCGGGCTCGGCATCGAGCTGCCGTTCGAGCAGGGCCTCAACGAGTGGGTCGATCTGGCGATCGACTTCCGCTACTTCTTCGCCCGCAAGACCATGTTCGTCAAGTACGCACAGGCGTTCGTCGTGCTGCCCGGTGGGTTCGGCACCATGGACGAGCTGTTCGAGGCGCTCACCCTGGTGCAGACCGGCAAGGTCACCCGGTTCCCGGTGGTGCTCATGGGAGTCGACTACTGGCAGGGCCTGCTCGACTGGATGCGCGACACGATGGCCGCCGGCGGCAAGATCGGGCCGGTCGACCTGGACCTGATCTGTCTCACCGACGACGTCGGCGCCGCGGTGCGGTACATCGTCGAGGCGGAGGCCGCGCTCTCCGTCGAGCAGGAGGCGGTCCGCGACGAGGCGGTCGCGCGCACCGGCGCGGACCAGCAGGCCGCCGCCGCGCAGGCGGCCGACCAGCCACGGGACAGGTGATGGCCGCGATCTGCGTCTTCTGCGCGTCCTCCCGCACGCTGGACCAGCGCTGGTTGGACCTGGCCGCCGAGACCGGCGCGGAGCTGGCCCGGCGCGGCCACACACTGGTCAGCGGCGGCGGCTGCGTCGGCATGATGGGCGCGCTGGCGGACGGCGCCCGCTCCGCCGGCGGACGCACCCTTGGGGTGATCCCGCAGTCGCTTGTCGATCTGGAGGTCGCCGACCTGGCCTCGGACGAGCTGCTGGTGACCGACTCGATGGCCGGCCGCAAGACCCTGATGATCGACAAGTCGGACGCGTTCCTCACCCTGCCCGGCGGCCTGGGCACCCTGGACGAGCTGTTCGAGGTCTGGACGACCGCGACCCTCGCCCTGCACGCCAAGCCGATGGTGCTGATCGACACCGACGGGTTCTACCGCCCCCTGCTGGACTGGCTGGACAGCCTGACCAACCAGAACTTCCTCAGATCAGCAGGCCGCAACCTGCTGACGGTGACCACCACAGTCCCCGAAGCCCTGGACGCCCTAGAGTCCCGCCTGACCTGACCCACCCCGCCCCCACCCTCGCCCCCACCCCGTGCCGCCCCGCCCCGCCCCGCCCCACCTCAGCCCAGCCCAGCCCTGGTGATCATGGAGTTGGCGGTGCTGTTGTCGGCGTGTCGCGCCGCTAACCGTCGTGATCGACGGGGGTGGATGGGGTGGGGTTGGGGGTGGCGTGGGGGATTGGGTGGGTGTCGTATGGGTCTGATGGGATGAGCTGATGCAGGCGTACCGGTTGGTGCGGCGGTCCGGGGGACCGCCGCGGGGGGACGGGACGACGCCGGACGGCGCTTCCGTGCCCGCCCGCGGCGGCACGTCCGGTGGCGCGTCGGCTGAGCCCGATCGCGGGTCCGAGCTGTCAATCGACGGCGGCGGTTGGCGGGCCGATCCGGTGCAGGCCGAGGTGGTCGGGCACACCAACGGGCCGATGCTCGTGCTCGGCGGCCCCGGCACCGGCAAGACCAGCACGCTTGTCGAGGCGGTCGCCGCCCGGGTGAGCGAGGGGGTCGACCCCGAACGGATCCTGGTGCTGACCTTCGGCCGCCGAGGGGCCACCGCCCTGCGTCAACGCATCGAGGCCCGGGTCGCGCAGGACGGCCACCGCGTGCTGCGCGAGCCGCTGGTGCGCACCTTCCCGGCGTACGCCTTCGGGTTGCTGCGCCGAGCCGCCGCCGAACGAGGCGAGCCGTCGCCCCGCCTGCTGACCGGCCCGGAGCAGGATCTGATCATCCGCGAGCTGCTGGACGTGGTGGGCGAGGAACCCGAGGACGACCCGGTCGGCTGGCCGACCGACCTGCGCCCTGCCCTGCGGACCCGGGCCTTCGCCGGTCAGCTGCGCGACCTGCTCATGCGCGCCGCCGAGCGCGGCGTGGGTCCGATCGACCTGGCCCGGCTGGGTGAGAAGCTCGGCCGCGCCGACTGGCCGGCCGCCGCCCGCTTTCTCCGGGAGTACGTCGCCGTGCTCGCGCTGCGCGACGTCAGCAACCGGGGCTCGATCGCATACGACCCGGCGGAGCTGGTCCGGGCGGCCACCGGGCTGCTGCGCGACGACGAGGAGTTGCTGGCCGCCGAGCGCCGTCGGCTCGCGTACGTGTACCTCGACGAGCTGGCCGACACCGACCCCGCCCAACTGGAGTTGCTCTCGGTGATCGCCGGCGGTGGCAAGTCGCTCGTCGCGTTCGCCGACCCCGACTCCTCCACGTACGCCTTCCGCGGCGCCGACCCGGCCGGGGTGACCACGTTCGCGCACCGCTTCCGGACCGCTTCCGGAGCGCCCGCCGCGCAGGTGCTGCTGACCACGTCGTACCGGGCCGGGCCTGGTCTGCTCGCCGCCCTGGCCCGGCTGGGCCGCCGGCTGCGTGGCCCGGCCGCACACCGCCGGCTGCACCCACTGCCGGACGCGCCACCCGGGACCGTCGAGGTGCACACCTTCCGGTCGGCGACGAGCGAGGCCGCCTGGCTGGCCCACGCGCTGCGCTCGGCCCACCTGCTCGAAGGCGTGCCCTGGTCGCGGATGGCGGTGCTGGTGCGGTCCACCGCGTTGCAGCTGCCCACCCTGCGACGGGCGCTGCACGCCGCCGGCGTACCCACCGTGGTGCACGGTGAGGATCTGCCCCTGCACCTGCAACCGGCGGTCGCCCCGCTGCTGCTCCTGCTGCGCTGCGCGCTGGAGCCGGAGCGACTGGACGAGGAGTCGGCGGTCGCGCTGCTGCACTCGTCGCTGGGCGGGGCCGACCCGCTGGCCGAGCGGCGGCTGCGGCAGGGCCTGCGAGCCCTCGCGTTGGCCGGCGGTGACCGCCGCCCGTCCGGGGAGCTGATCGTCGAGGCGTTGCAGGACCCGGAGGAGTTGGCCGGCATCGAGCGGCGCTGGGCGGAGCCGGCGCAGGCGGTGGCCGGGCTGCTGGCCATCGCACGCGAAGCCGCCGCCCGGCCGGGCGCGACCGCCGAGGACGTGCTCTGGGCCGTGTGGGAGGCCAGCGGTCTCGCCGAGCGCTGGGCGGGCGCGATCAACCAGGGGCGGCCGGCGGCCGGCGAGGGGGACCTGGCCCGGCGGCGGCGGGCCGAGGCGGCCGACCGGGACCTCGACGCCGTCCTGGTCCTCTTCGACGCGGCGGCCCGGTTCACCGACCGGCTGCCGGGTGCCCGCACCGAGGTCTTCCTCGACCACGTGCTCGCCCAGGACCTGCCGGCCGACACCATCGCGCCGACCGCCGACCGGGGTGCGGCGGTACGCCTGCTCACCGCGCACGCCGCCAAGGGCCTGGAATGGGACCTGGTCGCGGTGGCCGGCGTACAGGAGGGCATCTGGCCGGACCTACGACTGCGCGGCAGCCTGCTCGGCTCCGAGCGGCTGGTCGACGTGCTGGCCGGCCGCTCTGTCGACGGCGCCACCAGGGCGAACGTTGTGGGCCAGACCTCGGCGTTGCTGGACGAGGAACGCCGGCTCTTCCACGTCGCCATCAGCCGGGCCCGGCACCGGCTGCTGGTCAGCGCCGTGGCCTCGGCCGCCGTCGGCGGTGACGACCACCAGGAGCAGCCGAGCCGGTTCCTGCACGAGCTGGGTCCCACCCCGCCGAGTGCCGGGCCGTCCAGCCCGCCGAGTGCCGGGCCGTCCAGCCCGCCGAGTGCCGGGCCGGCCGACCCGCCCCCGCCACCGGGTCCGCGCGCCGGCTCGCGGGACCCCGCCCCCAGCCCAGCTGAGGCCACGCCCGCCGCCGATGGAGTGCCGACCGGCGCGCCCGGCGTCGTAACGAGCGGCGCGACTGCCGGCACGACCACTGGCGCGGCCGGTGCGACGAGCGGCGCGACTGCCGGCACGACCACTGGCGCGGCCGGTGCGACGAACGGCACGACCGGCGATGACGGTGAGCCGGACCGTCCCGGGGCACTGCCGGTGACCCGTCCACCTCGGGCGCTGACACTGCCGGCGCTGGTCGCCGAACTGCGTACCGCCATCACCGACCCGGCCGCCCCGGCGGGTCGGCGGCGCGCGGCGGCGGCCCAGTTGGCCCGGCTGGCCGCCGCCGGGGTTCCCGGCGCGCACCCGGACGACTGGTGGGGGTTGCGCGCGCTCTCCGACGACCGGCCGCTCGTCGAGGACGGGGAGCCGGTGCGGGTCACCCCGTCGGCCATGGAGAGCGCCCTGCGATGCAGCCTGCGGTGGTTGCTGGAACGGCACGGCGGCAGTGGCCCGACCAGCACCGCGCAGGGGGTGGGCAATCTGGTGCACGCCGCCGCGATGCTCGCCGAGGACGCCAGCGCAGACCGGGGTGCGCTGCTCGACTACGTGGCCGCCCGGTTCGACGCCATCGAGTTGGCGGCCCGGTGGATGGCTGGGCCGGAGCGGGAACGCGCCGAGGCGATGGTCGACAAGCTGCTGCGCTGGCTGGCCACCAATCCGCGTCGGTTGCTCGCCATCGAGCACGAGTTCGCGGTCCGGTTGGACGACCCGCACCGGCCCGTCGACCTGACCGGCCGGGTCGACCGGCTGGAGGTCGACGAGTCCGGACGGCTCGTGGTGATCGACCTGAAGACCGGCAAGTCCACCGCCGTCACCGGCACCGACCTGGCCGAGCACCCGCAGCTCGGCGCGTACCAGGCGGCGGTGGAGGCGGGGGCGTTCGCCGAGTTCGGTGACGAGTCCGGCGGCGCGGCGCTCGTGCAACTCGGCACCTCCGCGAAGGACGCCCGGGAACAGAACCAGCCGGCGGCCGGCGAGGGACCGGCGGCCGGTTGGGCGACCGCGCTGGTCCGGAGGACCGCCGATACGATGGCAGCCGCCACGTTCGCCGCGGTGGCCAACTCGAAGTGCCGGGTCTGCCCGGTCCGCACCAGTTGCCCGGTGTCCGGGCAGGGGCGTCAGGTCGTCGAGCCGCCGACCGTTCGACGCAACCGTGAGGGCGAGGAGTGAGCGGGTGTCGCATCCTGAGACAGCACCGTGAGCCAACCCACCCTGTTCGGCGCGGGTCCCACGCCGGCGCCCCGACTGGCGGACTCCGGCCCCCGGTACACGCCCGTGGAGTTGGCCAAGCTGCTGCGGTTGCCGGCGCCCACCCGGGAGCAGGCCGCGATCATCGCCGCCCCGGTGGAGCCGCTGCTGGTGGTCGCGGGAGCCGGGTCGGGCAAGACCGAGACGATGGCCGCGCGGGTGGTCTGGCTGGTGGCCAACGCGTACGTGCGCCCGGAGCAGATCCTCGGGCTGACCTTCACCCGTAAGGCGGCCGGTGAGCTTGCCCACCGGGTCCGCACCCGGCTGGACCAACTGATCCGCCGACTCGGCCGGCAGGGCCGCGACCCGCTGGACGACCCGCTCGCCGGTGAACCCACCGTCTCGACGTACCACTCCTATGCGGGGCGGATCGTCACCGAGCACGGGCTGCGGTCCGGCTACGAGCCGTCGACCCGGCTGCTCACCGAGGCGTCCCGCTGGCAGTTGGTCGACCTGCTGGTGCGCAACTACGACGGCGACATGTCCGAGGTGGACCGGATGCCGAGCACCATCACCGACGCGGTGCTGGCGCTCGCCGGGGAGTTGGACGAGCACCTGGTCGCGCCGGACCAGTTGGCGGCCTGGACCGGTCGGTTCTTCGCCGAGGTGCAGTCCCGGCCGGGCCGGGTGTACGCCGACGTACGCAAGGCGCTCACCCTGCAACAGACCCGGCTGCGCCTGCTGCCGCTGGTGCGGGCGTACGCCCGGCGCAAGGAGAACTTCGAGGCGATGGACTTCGCCGACCAGCTCGCCCGGGCGGCCCGGGTGGCCCGCGATCACCCGGGGGTCGGCGAGATCGAGCGGGACCGCTTCCGGGCGGTGCTGCTCGACGAGTACCAGGACACCAGTCACGCCCAGGTGGTGCTGCTCAACGCGCTGTTCGGTGGCGGGCATCCGGTGACCGCGGTGGGCGACCCCTGCCAGTCCATCTACGGCTGGCGGGGCGCCAGCGCCGGCACACTGGACCGGTTCCCCACCGAGTTCGCCCGCGCCGACGGTGAGCCGGCCCCGGCGCTCGGGCTCACCACGAGCTGGCGTAACCGCCCGGAGATCCTCCGGGTGGCGAACGCGTTGTCGGCTCCGCTGCGGGCGGCGGGTGCCCGGGTGCCGGAGCTGCGCTCGGCGTTGACCGTCCGGGAGCCGATCCCGCACCGCAGCCCCGGCGGTGCGGCCGGCGGCACGGTGCACTGCGCGTTGCTGCCCACGTACGCCGACGAGGCGGACTGGATCGCCGACAGCGTGCTGGCCGCGTGGCGGGGGGCGGCCCGGATGCCGGGCGCGGCCCCCGAACACATCCCGGTGGCGCAGCGCCCGACCACCGCCGTGCTGGTCCGGGTTCGCAGTCAGATTCCGGCGATCGAGTCGGCCCTGCGCGAGCGTGGCCTCCCGGTCGAGGTGGTGGGGCTCGGTGGCCTGCTGGACACCCCCGAGGTACGCGACGTGGTCTGCACGCTGCGGGTGCTGGCCGACCCGACCGACGGGGCCGCTCTGCTGCGGTTGCTCACCGGTGCCCGCTGGCGGATCGGGCCGCGTGACCTGGTGGCGTTGCACCGGCGGGCCCGCGCCATCGCCAACGCCCGCCGCCAGTTGGCCGCCGACGACGACGCGGAGATCAGCCCCGATCTGCTGGACGAGGCGACCCTGGTGGAGGCGCTGGCCGATCTCGGTCCGGCGCAGGCGTACTCGGCGGAGGGCTTCGCGCGGCTGCGCGCGTACGGCATGGAGCTGGCGCTGTTGCGGTACCGGCTGGACCAGGCGCTGCCGGATCTGATCGCGGACATCGAGCGGACCATCGGCCTGGACGTGGAGGTCGCGGTGCGGGCCGGCCGGGACGGTGCCGGCGACGCCGGTCTGGCCCGGGGTCACCTGGACGCGCTGGGTGACGTGGCGGCCCGCTTCAGCGGGGAGACGCCCGGCGCGACACTGTCCGGGTTCCTGTCCTACCTGGCCGCCGCCGAGGACGAGGAGCGCGGTCTGGCGCCGGGTGAGGTGGAGGTCGTGGAGGGTGCGGTGCAGGTGGTCACCGCGCACGCCGCCAAGGGCCTGGAGTGGGACGTGGTGGCGGTGGCCGGCCTGTGTCGTGGGTCGTGGCCGGGGCCGGTGCGCAACTCCGATCACTGGCTGGGCGGACTGGGGGTGCTGCCGTTCCCCCTGCGCGGCGACGCCGACGGGTTGCCCGAGCTGGCGCTCGACGAGGCCGTCGACCAGCGGGCCGTGGCACGGGCGGTGAACGACTTCACCGACGCCTGGCGGGCACACGACGAGCGGGAGGAACGCCGCCTGACGTACGTGGCGGTCACCCGGCCGCGCCGGCTGCTGCTGTGCTCCGGTTACTGGTGGGGGGAGGGGACGAAGCGACCGCGCGGTCCGTCGGTCTTCCTCCGCGAGATGTACGACGCCTGCCTCGACGGTGGGCCGGGGCACCTGATCGACGCCTGGGCGACGGAGCCGACCCCGGATGCCACGAACCCCACCGCCGAGGTGGTGGTCCGGGCGGAGTGGCCCGCCGACCCGCTGGGTGGCCGCCGACCGGAGTTGGCCGAGGCTGCCGGGCTGGTGCGCCGCCTGATGGGCGACGGGCCGGCGGCGGCGCTCCCCGGACCGGTCGGGTCGGTGCTCACCGGGCCGGTCGGGTCGGTGCTCACCGGGCCGGTCGGGCCGGCGCGTGTGGTCGGGCCGGTGACGCCGATCGGGCCGGAGGCCGAGGCGGTTGGGCCGGTGACGCCGATCGGGTCGGCGACCGAGGCGGTTGGGCCGGTCGAGCCGGTCGACCCGGAGGTGGCGCGCTGGCAGCGCGAGGCGGATCTGCTGCTGGCCGAGCGGGCCGAGCTGACCCGGCTCTCCGGTGCGGTCGAGGTGGCCCTGCCCGGGCAGTTGAGCGTCACCCAGCTGGTGGCGTTGCGGCGCGACCCGGCGGCCCTGGCCCGTACGCTGCGCCGCCCGGTGCCGGCCGAGCCCAACCCGTACGCCCGCCGAGGCACCGCCTTTCACGCCTGGTTGGAGCAGCGCTTCGGTGCTGACCGCCTGCTGGACCTGGACGAGCTGCCCGGTGCGGCCGACGCGGATGCCGCGCCCGACGAGGCGCTGGTGGAGCTTCAGGAGCGGTTCCTGGCCAGCGAGTGGGCCGACCGGTCACCGGTGGAGGTGGAGGTCCCCTTCGCGACGGTGATCGGTGGGGTCGTGGTGCGGGGGCGGATGGACGCGGTCTTCGCCCGGCCGGGTGGGCGGTTCGACGTGGTCGACTGGAAGACCGGCGCGCAGCCCTCGGGGCCGGCGGCGGAGGTGGCCGCGGTGCAGTTGGCCGTGTACCGGTTGGCCTGGGCGGAGCTGGCTGGGGTGCCGGTGGACCGGGTGGGCGCGGCGTTCCACTACGTCCGGCACGGGGTGACGGTGCGGCCCGCCGACCTGCTGGATGTGACCGGGCTCACGGCCATGATCGCCCAGCTGCCCGAAGATTCTGCCCAAGGTTGACCGCTCGCGGGAAAACCATGATAGGTTGACCGGGTTGCAGTTTTGGTTACCAGAGACTCTGTGTGCGCCTGGCGGGAATTGTGGCCCCAGGCGCTCTTTGTTGTGTCCGGAGTTCTCCGGGCGGGGCGACCAGCAGCGACAGGCGATTCGCGCATCCCCGCGCGGAGCGCTCCTCTTCGGGCACGCAACAAGTGCGAGTCCGACGTTCCGTCAAGGAGACGAAACACATGGCTATTGGCACCGTGAAGTGGTTCAACGCTGACAAGGGCTTCGGCTTCATCACCCCGGACGGCGGCGGCGCTGACGTCTTCGCCCACTTCTCGGCGATCCAGTCCTCCGGCTACCGGAGCCTGGATGAGAACCAGCGGGTCGAGTTCGAGGTGACCCAGGGCCAGAAGGGCCCGCAGGCGGAGAACATCCGCCCGCTCTGATCTTCGGATCGGTCAGCATTACCTGTCGCGCCCTCCGGGTGTGACGGTGACGGGACCGGCCCGCCTCGCCGCCGCCTGCACCCACAGGCGGCGGCCCGGCGGCGGGCCGGCCCGTACTCCAATCGGTTCGTGCTTGTGAGTCCTGGCTGCCTTGCGCCGCCGGTTGACAGCGCCGACTTCGGCGCCCTCCCTCGACACGTTCCGCGTCGAGGAAGGCTTTCGCATGACCACTGTTATTCCTTCTTTCGCTCATACCGGTCTGGCACCGGCGCTGCTCACCGCGTTGATCGCGCAGGGCATCACCGAGCCGTTCCCGATCCAGACGGCGACGCTGCCCGACTCGCTCGCCGGCCGGGACGTCCTGGGCCGGGGTCGTACCGGCTCCGGCAAGACCCTCGCCTTCGGGCTGCCGCTGCTGTCGCGCACCGCTGGCCGTAAGGCCCGCCCGGGTCGTCCGCTGGCCCTGGTGCTGGTGCCGACCCGTGAGTTGGCCCAGCAGGTCACCACCGCGTTGGCCCCGTACGCCCGCGCCGTCGGGCTGCGCTGCACCACAGTCGTCGGCGGGCTGTCGTTGGGACGGCAGGCGGATGCTCTGCGGGCCGGCGCCGAGGTGGTCGTCGCCACCCCCGGCCGGCTGCACGATCTGATCAACCGGGGCGACGCCCGGCTCGACCAGGTCGAGATCACCGTGCTGGACGAGGCCGACCAGATGGCCGACATGGGCTTCCTGCCGCAGGTCACCAAGCTGCTGGAGCAGGTCGCGCCGCAGGGGCAGCGGATGCTCTTCTCCGCCACTCTGGACGGCGGTGTGGACCGGCTGGTCCGCCGCTTCCTCAGCAACCCGGTGACCCACTCGGTGGACCCGGGCACAGCCACGGTCACCGCGATGACCCACCACGTGCTGCACGTCGACGCGCTGGACAAGCCCGACGCGCTGACCCGGATCGCCGCCCGTGAGGGCCGCACCATCCTGTTCATGGGCACCAAGCACCGCGCCGACCGGCTGGCCCGCCAGTTGCTCTCCAAGGGGGTACGCGCGGCCGCGCTGCACGGCGGCAAGTCCCAGCCGCAGCGCACCCGCATCCTGGAGCAGTTCCGCAACGGTCAGGTGACCGCTCTGGTGGCCACCGACGTGGCGGCCCGGGGCATTCACGTCGACGGCCTGGACATGGTGGTCAACGTGGACCCGCCGACCGAGGCGAAGGACTACCTGCACCGGGGCGGGCGTACCGCCCGGGCCGGCGAGTCTGGTTCCGTGGTCACCCTGGTCCTGCCCGAGCAGCGCCGGGACGTGTCGCGACTGATGGCCGTTGCCGGCATCCGACCCGAGTCGGTTCAGGTGCGTCCGGGTGACGGGGCGTTGGCCCGGGTGACCGGTGCCCGCGAGCCGTCCGGCGTGCCGGTGACCATCGTCGCCCCGCCGGCGCCCGCAGCTCGGGTCCGCACCGGTGGCGGAGCGGTCGCCGAGGGCACCGCCCGCCCGGCGCACCGCGCGTCGGGTCGGTCGCGCCGCCCGCGCCGCCCGCGTACCGTCTGATCTCTTCCCGCGCTTCGACCGACCCGCCCCGCTTCGGCGAGGCGGGTCGGTCTGTCTGCGGCGAGTGGCGCGGCGGGACCCGCGCGGCCGGGTGCGGGCGGCCAGGCCGGGTGCGGGAGGCCGGGCCCGGTGCGGGCGGCCAGGCCGGGTGCGGGCGGCCGGCACCTCCTGACAGCCTTTGCTCTGCTCCAACCCACGCAACGGCCGGTGTCCGGATACCGGACGAGTGGTGTTGCGTCCGTTGAAGCAGAGCAAAGGCCGCGAGCAGGACCTCCGCTCCCCTCGGCCGGCCGACCACACGGTCGGCCGGCCGACCACACCGCTCAGTCGGTAATCAGCTTCGGCTGGGTCGGCTGGCCGATTGTGCCCTGGCTGTCCGTGGTCGAAGCTGGCCAGCGGGGGCAGTCGGGCGGGGGGCCCGGCGCGGGAGGGGTGACCATGGCGGGCGAGGCCGGCTCGGGTGCGGTGCGCGAATTGATCCTGGTGGTCGCGCTCGCGCTCGCCGGTCTGTTGCTCGCCATGGTTGCGGCCTTCGCGCCCTGGCACGCCACCTCGGCGGGTAGCGCTCCCGGCAGCCTGGTGGAGCTGCGCAGCCCCGACGACCCGGGCCTCGGCCCGGTGGTCGCACACGTGGGCTGACCAGTGGCCAATGGGCCGACGCGGGCCAGCGGTGTGGTCGGGTTCGGCGGGGCACCGACCCGACCACACCGCCTCCGCCGCTTCAGGTGGTGGAGGCGCGGTCGGTCGAGGTGTGGGTGAGCAGATTAGCCAGGGTGGTGCTGTCGACCACCGTGGCGATCGCCCCGTGCACCGCCAGCCAGACGTCGGTCAGCCCGGCGGCCACCCCGTGGTAGCCGGCGCGCTCGGCCGGCAGGCCGCGCACCGTGGTGAGCGAACCGCCGACCGCGCGCAACACGTCACCGACGGTGATCTCGTCGGCTGGGCGGGTCAGGGCGTACCCGCCGTCGGCGCCGCGGTGACTGTGCAGCAGACCCGCTCGGCGTAGGTCGAGCAGGATGCCCTGGAGAAAGCTGAGCGGGATGTCCTGCACCTCGGCCAGGCTGGCCGCCTTGACCAACTCGCCGCCGCCGCCACCGGCGGCGACGGCGAGCATCGCCCGGAGCGCGTAGTCGCTGCGCGCGGAGACGTACACCGCTCAGTTGCCCGCCTGGTCGAGCACGCCCCAGCGCCGCCGGATCGCCTTGTCCGCCGCGCCGAACGCGGCATCCACGACCAGGCCGACGACCAGAATCACGATCATCGTGGAGAGCAGCCAGGGCGCGTCGGACAACTCGCGGGAGTAGGTGAGCTGGGCACCGAGCGACGTCTGTGAGATGCCGACCACGAGCAGTTCACCGGCCATCAGGCTGCGCCAGGAGAAGGCCCACCCCTGCTTGAGACCGGCGACGATCGCCGGCAGGGCGGCCGGCGCGATGACGTACCGGTAGAGGTTGAGCCCTCGGGCACCCAGATTGCGGCCGGCGCGCTTCAGCAGTGGCGGTACGTAGTCCACGCCGGAGATCACCCCGTTGGCGATGGACGGCGCGGCACCGAGCACCACCACGAAGAAGATCGCCTTCTCGCTCAGCTCGAACAGCAGGATGGCCAGCGGGAACCAGGCGATCGACGGCATGGTCTGCAACGCGGTGATCATCGAGCCGATGGCGGCCCGGAGCACCTTGGAACGGGCCACCGCCAGGCCCAGCAGCAGGCCGACGGCGACCGAGAAGACGTACCCGAGGGCGGCCCGGCGGAGCGTGGTGACCAGGCCCTCCCAGAGCTGCGGACCCTGGGCCTGCTCCACCAGCTCGCGGCCCACCTCCAGCGGACCGGGCAGCGAGTACGGCGGCTTCCAGCCCGACCAGACCACGAGCTGCCAGGCCAGGATGGCGATGGCCAGCGCCGCCAACTTGGGCCAGGTGGCCGCCCAGAAGCGGGCGCCCCGGGAGACCTCGTTGTCCCGGCCCGCGATCTCCAGCGCGTCGAGACCGGTGATCTCCGCGTCGCTACGCGCCGAATTGGTGAGGGTGTCATTGGCCATGGCGGCCCACCTCCGTACGGAGCCGCTCGGTGACCTCGGCGGCGATGGCGGCGACCTCGGGGGAGTCGATCCGACGAGGGCGCGGGATGTTCACCTCGGTGGAGTAGATGATCCGACCGGGACGGCTGGAGAGCAGGATGATCCGGTCGGCCAGCCGGGCGGCCTCGCGGACGTTGTGCGTCACGAAGAGCACCGACAGCTTGCGCTCGGACCAGATCCGTTCCAGCTCGTCGTGCAGGATGTCCCGGGTCATCGCGTCCAGTGCGCCGAACGGCTCGTCCATCAGCAGCACCGGGGTGTCCAGTGCCAGCGTGCGGGCCAGCGCGACGCGCTGCCGCATCCCGCCGGAGAGCTCGTGTGGGCGCTTGCGGCCGAAGTCGGCCAGGTGCACCGTTCGCAGCAGCTCGGCCACCCGCTCGCGGCGTTGCGCCCGGGGGAGCCGGCGCAGCTTCAGCGGCACCTCCACGTTGGCGTCGACGGTCAGCCACGGAAAGAGCGCCGGCTCCTGGAACATCAGGCCCGGGTTGACCCCACCGGCCAGGGTGATCTGCCCACCGCTGACCCGGTCCAGCCCGGCCACCAGGTTGAGCAGGGTGCTCTTGCCGCAGCCGGACGCGCCGACCAGACAGACGAACTCGCCGGGCGCGACGTCCAACGACACCCCGTCGAGGGCCAGGACGGCGTTCGGCCCGCGTCCGTACACCTTGGTTACGCCGGAGAGCGCGACCGCGGTGGTCGCGCTCTGCGGCGTCGTCGTGGTCGACGTCATGGCTGGGTGACCTCGGGCTTGCCGGCCGCCTTGAGAGCGTTGTTGAGGTACTTGAGGTCGTACAGGCCCTTGAGGTCGACCGGTTCGGTCAGCTTGACCTCGACGGCGTGGTCGAGGCCCGCCTTCAAAGACGTGGGGATCGGGTCGTTGGTGAACTCCAACGTCGGCCACGCCTGCTTGATCAGCTTCAGGTCCAGCGGCTTGCCGGTGATCTTGCCGATCGCGTCGGAGATGGCCTGTTGGGCCTCCTCGGGCTTGCTGTTGACGAACTCGTTCGCGGCAACCTGGCCATCGACCAGCTTCTGCACCACGTCCGGATGCGCCTTGAGGAACTTCGTGCTGACCAGCAGGTTGGTGATGACGAACTTTTTGTCCGGCCACAGGTCGCGCTCGTCGACGAGCACCTTGCCGCCGGCGTTGACCAGTCGGGAGACGAACGGCTCGGGCACCCAGGCGCCGTCGATCGCGCCACTGTTGAACGTCTCGACCGTCTGGGCGTTCTCCTGCGGCACGATCTTGACGTCGCCGCCACCCTCCTTGGTGGTGGTCAGACCCTGCTGCTTGAGCCAGTAGCGGATCGCCACGTCCTGGGTGTTGCCCAGCTGCGGGGTGGAGATCTTCTTGCCCTTCAGGTCCTGCACGCCCGTGATGCCGGGCTTGACCACGAGCGCCACGCCGCCGGAGGCCGCGCCGGAGATGACCCGGACGGCCTCACCCTTGGACTTGGAGAAGGCGTTCACCGTCGGGTTCGGACCGATGTAGGTGGCATCCAACGCGCCGGAGAAGATGGCCTCGATGGCGGCCGGGCCGGCGTTGAAGGTCTTCGGGTCCAACGTGACGTCGGTGCCGAGCTTCTCGGCGAAGATGCCCTTCTCCACGCCGACGACCGCCGGTGCGTGGGTGATGTTGGGGAAGTAGCCGAGACGTAGGGTCACCGGGCCGCCAGAGGCGCCACCGGAGCCGTCGCTGTCGTTGCCGCACGCGGCGGCGCTGCCCACAGTCGCCGCCCCGAGGGCGGCAAGGGTGGCCAGGGTGACCAACCGGCGCAAGGGGTGCCGTCTCATCGTCCATCCAATCCGCAGTATTCCTACTTAGTTGGTAGGAAGAGTGGGCCAGCGGGTGGTCAGCGTCAAGGCCCATCCACATGCCGGGAAGGTGCGTCTCGCCTATGTCGGTATTTCCTACCAGCTTGCTAGGGTACGACGCTCGGCAACTGTCAGAGAGGCGACTGTGCGATGACCTTCCACTGGTTCCTGCCCACCTCCGGCGACGGCGACCAGGTCGGTGCCGCCACCGTCACGGCGGGTGCCGCCCGGCACGACCGCGCCGCCACGGTGGCGTACCTGGCCGAGGTCGGCCGGGCCGCCGAGGCGCACGGCTTCACCGCCGTCCTCACGCCCGTGGGCGCCGGCTGCCCCGACCCGTGGATCGTCTGCGCGGCGATCGCCCAGCACACCGAGCGGCTCGGCATGCTGGTCGCGGTCCGGGCCGGCTTCGCGCTGCCCACCCTGATCGCCCAGCAGGCCGAGGCGTTCCAGGCCGTCTCCGGTAATCGGCTGTCGCTCAACATCGTGACCGGCGGCGACCCGGCCGAGCAGCGGGCGTACGGCGACTTCCTCGGGCACGACGACCGCTACGCGCGTACCGGTGAGTTCATCGAGGTGCTCCGCCGCGCCTGGGCCGGACGGCCCTTCGACTACACCGGCACGCACTACCAGGTCGAGGGCGGCGGCCTGGCCACCCCACTGGCCGAGCCTCCGCCGGTCTACTTCGGCGGCGCGTCCCCGGCCGCCGAGACGGTGGCCGCCCGACAGGCCGACGTCTACCTGATGTGGGGTGAGCCGCAGGCGTCGATCGCGGCCCGGGTCACCCGCGTCCGGGCGCTCGCCGCCGAACACGGCCGCACCCTGCGCACGGGACTGCGGCTGCACGTCATCGCCCGGCCCACCAGCGCCGAGGCCTGGGCAGAGGCCGACCGGCTGCTGGCCGGGATGAGCCGGGAGCGGATCGTCGCCGCCCAGGCCAGATTCCGCCGGATGGACTCCGTCGGACAGGCCCGGATGGCCGCGCTCAACGCCGGCCGCACCGACGGGCTCACCGTCGCACCGAACCTGTGGGCAGGTGTCGGCCTCGTCCGCGAGGGCGCCGGCACCGCGCTGGTGGGCAGCTACGCCGAGGTCGCGGCCCGGATCGACGAGTACGCCGCGCTCGGCGTCGACGAGTTCATCCTCTCCGGCTGGCCGCACCGGGAGGAGGCCGAGCGGGTCGGCGCCGAGGTGCTGCCCCTCGTCAGCGCCTCGGTTTCGGCGGCTCCGCTGAGGTCGCGGGTGGTGGGGGTGTCGACGCGCTAGGGTCGACTCCGTGCCTGCGCGGAGATCCAGAATTCCAGCGACGAAGTATCCGGTCGAGCGGTTCACCCTCGACAACGGCCTGCGGGTGGTGCTCACCCCTGATCGCAGCGCCCCGGTGATCGGGGTGGCGGTGGTCTACGACGTCGGCATCCGCTCGGAACCGGAGGGGCGCACCGGCTTCGCCCACCTCTTCGAGCACCTGATGTTCCAGGGCTCGGAAAATCTGGAGAAGCTGGCCCACTTCCGGCATGTGCAGGGGGCGGGTGGGACGTTCAACGGCTCCACCCACCTGGACTACACCGACTACTTCGAGACGCTGCCGAGCAACGCGCTGGAACGCGCGCTGTTCCTGGAGGCGGACCGGATGCGCGGCCCCCGACTGACCGAGGAGAACCTGCGTAACCAGGTCGACGTGGTCAAGGAGGAGATCCGGGTCAACGTGCTCAACCGACCGTACGGCGGTTTCCCCTGGTTGACCCTGCCCCCGGTCATGTTCGACACCTTCCCGAACGCGCACGACGGCTACGGCTCCTTCGACGACCTGGAGTCGGCGACCGTCGCCGACGCCGCGGACTTCTTCCGCCGCTACTACGCCAGCGGCAACGCCGTCCTCGCGGTCAGCGGCGACATCGACGTGGCCGAGGCGACCGAGCTGGTCAACCGGCACTTCGGCGACGTGCCGGCCCGCCCGGCGCCGGTTCGGCCCGACTTCACCGAGCCCGACCTGACCGCCGAGCGGCGCACCTCGTACACCGATGCCCTGGCGCCGCTGCCGGCGGTCGCCGGGGCTTGGCGGGTACCCGACCCGATCACCGATTTCGCCGGCTACCTGCCCTTCGTGGTGCTGGCCGAGGTGCTCACCGACGGTGACGCGTCGCGGCTCGTCGAACGCCTGGTGCAACGGGACCGCACGGTTACCAGCCTCGGCGGATACCTCGGCTTCATGGGCGATCCCTTCGACGTCCGTGATCCCACCGCGTTGCTGTTGCAGGCGCACCTGCCGCCCGGGGGCGACGTGGACAAGGTGCTGCGCACCATCGACGAGGAGTTGGACCGGCTGGCCACCGACGGGCTGACCGACGGTGAGCTGGCCCGCACCCAGGCCCGGATGGCGACCCACCTGCTGCGCGACACCGACGCGGTGCTCGGCCGGGCGCTGCGGATGGCCGTGCTGGAGCAGCAACGCGGCGAACCGGGCCTGCTCAACGAGCTGCCCCGGCTGGTCGGCGAGGTCACCGAGGAGCAGGTCCGGGCCGCCGCGGCCACCGTGCGCCCGGAACGCCGCGCCGCGATCGAGGTCATCGCCGGAGGTGCTCGGTGAGCGCGAGGAGTGAGCCGGTTTTGCGAGCCCCGCAGTCGCGAACGAAGGTGACTCGGTGAGCGCGAGGAGTGAGCCGGTTTTGCGAGCCCCGCAGTCGCGAACGAAGGTGGCACAGTGAGCACGACAACAATTCCTGCCGGACCGCGTACGCTGCCTCCGCTCGGCCCGACCCGCAAGCTCAAGGTGCCCAAGCAGGCCGAGCGCACGCTGCGCAACGGCCTCACGGTGATCGCCGTACGCCGGCCCGCCGTGCCGCTCGTCGAGCTGCGGCTCTGGGTGCCGTTCGGCCGGGTCCACCTGGCCCGCGGCGCGATGCTCTCGCAGACCATGCTGTCCGGCACCGAGTCGATGACGAGTGTGCAGATCGCCGCCGAGTTGCAGAAGGTGGGCGGCGGACTCTCCGCGGGTGTCGACCCGGACCGGCTGATGCTCTCCGGCGCGGGCCTGGTCACCGGCCTGGACCGGATGCTGGAACTGCTGGCCGAGGTGCTGACCAGCGCCAGCTACCCCGGCGACGAGGTGGCCACCGAACGGGACCGGCTCGTCGACCGGATCCAGGTGGCGCAGAGCCAACCGTCGCACCTGGCCCGGGAGGCGCTGCTGAAGCGGATCTACGGCCGGCACCCGTACGCGACGCAGACCCCGGAGCCCGGCCAGATCCGCGCCGTTCGGCCGGCGGCGCTGCGCACCCTGCACGCGGAGCGGGTCCACCCGGCCGGCGCGCAGTTGGTGCTGGTCGGCGATGTGCAGCCGGAGAAGGCCCTGGACGCGGCCGAGCGGGCGCTCGGCGGCTGGGCCGGCGCCGGGCGGGTCGCGGAGTTGCCGGCGACGCCGCCGCTGGAGCCGGGGCCGCTGTTGCTCGTCGACCGACCCGGATCGGTGCAGTCCTCGTTGCGGATCGCGCTTCCGGCGGTGTCCCGCACCGATCCGGACCACGCTCCGCTGCAACTGGCCAACCTGATCTTCGGCGGCTACTTCTCCTCCCGTTGGGTGGAGAACATCCGCGAGGACAAGGGCTACACGTACGGCCCGCACTCGGGGATCGAGCACTCCGTGGCCGGGTCGGTGCTTGTCGCCGCCGCCGAGGTGGCCACCGAGGTCACCGGTCCGGCGTTGCTCGAGACGACGTACGAGCTGGGTCGGCTGGCGTCGCTGCCGCCGAAGCCCGAGGAGTTGGAGCAGGCCCGTCAGTACGCCCTGGGCACCCTTCAGCTCGGCATGTCCACCCAGGCGGGGTTGGCCGCGTTGACGAGCGCGTACGCCGGCAACGGCCTGCGCCTGGACTTCCTCGCCGAGTACTCGGCCAGGTTGGCGAAGGCGAGCATCGACGATGTCGCGCGGGCGGCGGCCCGGTACCTGGCACCTGCCCGGGCTGCGGTCGTGGTGCTCGGCGACGCCGAGCGGGTCACGCCGGGGCTGGCCGCGCTCACCACGATCCGTACCGAGCCGGTGCAGTGAGCGAGCGTGGTGAGCGAACCCTGAGGCTCAGCAGCGAGCCGTCTCGCGCCGGCGCGGCGCGTAGCGGAGCGCGCGCGTGAGCGGGGAGGCCGCGCCGCCGTTGGCCCGGTCCACCCTGGATCGGGCGGCACACCGGCGGGGCGACTCGCAGTGGTTGACCGAGGCGTGGCTGCGCGCCCGGGTGTTGGTGCTCGACTCGTCCGCCGAGGGCCGCACGCTGGCCCGCGCCGACACGTCGCCGCCGGCGCTCGTGCTGCTCGCCGCGGCCGACATACCGGCCGGGTCGGAGTCGACGGCGATGTTCCTCGGTGTCGAGCCGGACGGGGTGCCGGTCTTCGCGGTCGACGCACCGCTGCCGGAGCTGCCGGGGACCCGGGCGGTCAACCTGCGCGACGTGGGTCACCTGCTCGCCGACCGGGAGGCCGGTATCTTCACGACCGCGCTGGCCCTGATCAACTGGCACAGCCGGCACGGCTACGCGTCGAGCACCGGGGCACCGACCGCCATGGACGAGGCGGGCTGGTCCCGGGTGGACCGCAACGGTGGGCGGATCTGGCCGCGGACCGACCCGGCGATGATCGTGCTGGTGCACGACGGCGTGGACGGCCCGGACGGGCGCTGCCTGCTCGGCAACAACGCCGGCTGGGCGGGCACCCCGGACGGGCGGCGCTACTCGTGTCTGGCCGGCTACGTCGAGCCGGGCGAGTCGGCGGAGGCCGCCGTGCTGCGCGAGGTCCGCGAGGAGGTGGGCATCGGGATCGAGCGCATCGGGTACGTGGGCAGTCAGGCCTGGCCGTTCCCCGGCTCGCTGATGTTGGGCTTCCTGGCCACCGCCGACCCGACCGATCCGGTGCGGGTCGATCCGTCCGAGATCGCGTATGCGAGGTGGTTCACGCGCCGGGAGATCGGGGCGGCGCTGGCCGGGCAGACCGTCGACGTGGGTGACGGGGCTCGGCTGATCCTGCCCCCACCGTCGTCGATCGCGCTGTTCCTCATCCACCGTTGGCTGGACGGTTGGGTGGACGCCGACCGGTGAGCACGGTCCCGGCCCGTGGCCGCCGTTGCCGCGGCGGTCACAGGCCGGGAACACGGGCCGTCGTGGTCGGCGGTGCGTAGAACGCGGCGGGGGAGCCGGTCCGACCACGACGGACGTCTGAGTCAGGTGCTGGTGCGGTGGGATCTGTTGCGGAAGGCGGGTCGGGGCTCGCTCAGCGGCAGGACCTTGACCCGTTGCCGGCCGGCGCGGACCGCGCCGACCGCGGCCAGGGCGCGAGCCAGCAGCAGCGCGGCGTCCCGGTCCTCGGCGTGCACAATCTGCCGTCGCGGCTCGGGCGCGGTCGTCTCGTCGCGGAGTCGGTGGCCGTCCGCCCAGGCGGCGGCGATGTCCCCGTCGGCGACGGTGCGGATGTCGGTGCGAACGATCAGGAACCGCATGAGGGTCTCCGGATGAACCGCGACGGATGAGCCAGTGTGGAAGTTCCACGAACTCGATGGCCATGTTACGCCGCGTGAACATCCCGGCAACGCAAACTCGCCTATTGATTCTGAGCCTCGTCCGATCATCCGATGCCTGCTCAGCGGGCTTGCGCCCGGAACGAGACGGGGCCGCCGGCAGTGTGCCGACGGCCCCGTCCCGGTCACCGGGTCAGTTCAGATCAAACTGGCCGCCCTTGGCTCCGGCGATGAAACCGAGCCATCCGGCCCGATTGAACTGCAGCACCGGGCCGCCTCGGTCCTTGCTGTCGCGCAGCGCGACAGCGGACGGGCCGGTGCCCAGGGGGGCGACCTCGACGCAGTTGGAGGTCTGGCTTCGTGTGCTGGTACGCCACGGGGCGTCCGCCAACGAGCGGGCGGAGGCGGACGGCGTGTTGCGGATGTCGTTCATGGTTCTGCTCCTGGTGTGAACCGATCCGATGGGACGAGTGGTGTCGCACGTCCGACGGATGGACCCCCGTGGATCACCGTTCCGTCAGCCGCCCCGAGTCCCTGCGGCGTTGGGTCGGCGCCGTTGCCGGCCCGAACGCCACTGTGGATGGGGGCACCGCCTCGGTCAGCCGTCCCGTCGACTCGATCAGCCAGGAGAGGGTTTCCGAGGCGGTTAGTGCCGCCGTGCATAGCCACTCGAACACCACTTTATAGCTATTTAGTGGGATTACCTCGGTCGACATGACGTCGGTGAACCCCCCTTCGATGGCCAATGTCTCCGGATCGAGCGGATCGGCGAACCGGTAGACGGAGAACGCGGTCGGCGGAAGGTACCAATTGCCGACCGGGGTGTCCCGCAACAGGACGTGCAGCGTCACGTTGGGCAGCAGGGCCAGCTCGCAGAGCTGGACCAGTTGCTCGTGCAGCACCTCGGGTGGTCCGGCCCGGTTACCGAGGGCCGCCTCCTCCAGGACCGCGGTGTAACGCGGCGCGTGCGGCTCCCGGGTCAGCAGCGACTGGCGGGCCATCCGCGCCTGCACCTCGGTGTCGAGGTCGTCGCCCGGCTTCGGTTCACCGGCGCCCGCGCTCACCTCGCGGGCCGAGACGATCCGCACCTTGGCGTACCCGGGGGTCTGCAACAGGCCCGGCACCAACACCGGGTTGTACTCGGAGATCTCCGCGCAGCCCGCCTCAAGCTCGGCCCAGCTACGCTGCTGCTGCGTCATCACCGGAAAGTTCTTCAACCAGCCCCGCATGTCGCCGGCCTCGCCGGCGATGCCGAGCAGTTCCGCGTGCGTTGCCTCGTCGGCCCCGTAGAGGGCCAGCAGTACGCCGACGTCCTGTGGGTCCGGTCGGCTGCGGCCGTTCTCCAGACGGGACAGTTTGGACGCCGACGCCCAACCGATCCTCTCGATGACCTGATCGCCGGTGAGCCCCGCGGTCTCGCGCAGGCGGCGCAGTTCCAGGCCCAACCGTCGGCGACGCATTATCGGGCTGGGTGCGGCAGGAGGCACAGTGTCCTCTTTCCCGTCGACCGCCGCAGACGCGACGGTAACTGTATGAAATTCGCCCCCCACGGCCAGTATGGACGGCGCGACCGGCGTCGGAGGTTCCGACGGGGGCGTGTCTGACAAAAATGGAACACAGGAATGCCGGATGACGACGGACCTGCGGTCGCAGCCCCGTCGACCACGCCCACCCGGGCACGCCATCCCGCCGGAGGGACCCATGCGCACCGTCCTGCGCCGCCCCGACTTCCGTCTGCTCTTCGGCGGTCTGCTGGCCAGCATGACCGCCGAGTCGATCCTGCTGCTCGCGCTCGCGATCTGGGTCAAGGACCTGACCGGCTCCAACGGGCTCGCCGGCGGCACCATCTTCGCCGTCGTCGCCCCGATGACGCTGGCACCGGTGATCGGCTGGTTCGTCGACCGCTACCCACGCCGGCCGTTCTTCGTCGCCGCCAACGTGGTCACCGCCGTAGTGCTCACCCCCCTGTTCACCGTCGCGGACGCTGGTGACGTCTGGGTCGTCTACCTGGTGGCGGCCCTGTACGGGTTGTCGTCGATCACGCTCGGCGCGGCGCTCAGCGGGCTCATCCGGGAGTTGGTGCCGGTCGAGTTGCTCGCGGAGGCGAACGGCGTGCTGCAGACCGTACGGCAGGGCATGCGGTTGATCGGTCCGCTGGCCGGCGCGGCGCTCTACGCGGCGCTCGGCGGGTGGGCGTTGGCCGGGATCGGCATGGTCGGATTTCTGACCGCGGCGGCGGTGGTGACCGCGCTACCCACCCCGCAACAGGCGCCCTCGCCCACGCGACTGCGCTGGCCGGCCGAGTTGGGCGCCGGTCTGCGGCATTTGGCCGGCGAGCCGGCCCTGCGTCGGGCGCTGCTCGGCTACGGGCTCGGGTCACTGGTGATGGGCTTCAGCGAGTCGCTCATCTTCGCCTACGTCGACCAGGGGCTCAACCGCGACGCCGCGTTCGTGGGTGTGCTGGTCACCGTGCAGGGCGTCGGCGGGCTGCTCGGTGGACTCTGCTCACCGGCGCTGGTCCGCCGGTTCGGAGAGGTCGGCACCCTGGCCGCCGGGGTGGCCTTCTTCTCGCCAGCCGCGTTCGTGCTCGCGTACCCCGATCTCCGGCTCGCCTTCGCGGCCGTGCTGCTGGCCGGCGTCTCCCTGCCCCTGACGATGGTGGGTCTGCACACGCTGATCCAGCGCCGGACCCCGCCGGCGCTTGTCGGCCGGGTCGCCGCGGCCACCCAGGCGGTGGTCAGCGGACCGCAGGCGTTCTCCATCGGGGCGGGCGCGTTGCTCGTCGGTTTCCTGGACTACCGGATGCTGTTCGCGCTGGTGGGGGTGGCCGCCCTGGCGGCCGGCAGTTACCTCTGGCGGGGTCGGCACCTGAGCGCCCCGCCCGGCACCCGCCCACCCACGCCGCCGACCCGTCCGACCGGCCCGACGGTCCCGGCGCCCCGGCGAGCGGTCGAGGAGGCCGAGCGGCCGGTGTCGACGGGCACGCCCCGGCGGCCCCCCGGGTGACGGATACCGGACACGAACGAGCGGTCGCCCCGACTGGGGCGACCGCTCGTTCGGAAAGCGACCCGGCCGATCAGGCGTCGAGGGTCTCCAGGTGTTGCTTGACCTGGGTGATCGAGGGGTTCGTCAGGGCGCTGCCGTCGGCGAAGCGCAGCGTCGGCACCGTCTGGTTGCCGCCGTTGACGCTCATCACGAACTCCGCGGCCTTCGGGTCCTGCTCGATGTCGACCACCTCGTACCCGATGCCCTCCCGGTCGAGCTGCGACTTCAGGCGGTGGCAGTAGCCGCACCAGGGGGTGGAATACATCGTCAGCATCCTCGGATCCTCCAACTCCTCCGGCCGCGGCTTGCGGGTCAAGCCGAGGCTGTTCGCTGCAACGCTGGGAGGAGCTGAGATGATTCCTGGTTGTGGTGGTTGACTCAGCGTCGGAACGGGTGCTCGCCGGGCTGGACCCGGAGCAACGCTCCGCCGTGACCGCACCCGCCGGCCCGGTCTGCATCCTGGCCGGCGCCGGCACCGGTAAGACCCGGGCGATCACCTCCCGGATCGCCCATCGGGTGCTCTCCGGCGAGATCTCCCCCCGGCACGTGCTCGCGGTCACCTTCACCGCCCGGGCCGCCGCCGAGATGCGGAGTCGGCTCACCGTGCTCGGGGTGGGCGGTGTGCAGGCGCGCACGTTCCACGCCGCCGCGCTGCGCCAGGTGCGGTACTTCGCGCCCCGGCTGCTGTCCGGCCGGGCGATGCCCGAACTGCTGGACAGCAAGGTGCGGCTGGTCACCCTCGCCGCCGCCCGGGTCGGCCTGCGCACCGACCGGGCCGCGGCGCGGGACCTGGCCGGTGAGATCGAGTGGGCGAAGTCGTCGTTGGTCGAGCCGACGGACTACGTGGTGTCCGCGGCCCGGGCGCTGCGCGACACACCGCACGAACCGGCGAAGGTCGCCGATGTGTTCACCGCGTACGAACAGCTCAAACGCTCGAACGGGGTGATCGACTTCGAGGACATGCTGCGGGCCGCGGTGTGGGGGATCGAGGAGCACTCGGACGTCGGCGAGCAGGTCCGCACCCAGTACCGGCACTTCGTGGTCGACGAGTACCAGGACGTCAACCCCCTCCAGCAGCGCCTGCTCGACGCCTGGCTGGCCGGCCGCAACGACCTCACCGTGGTCGGCGACGCCAGCCAGACGATCTACTCGTTCACCGGGGCGACCTCGGCGTACCTGGTCGACTTCCCCCGCCGGCACCGGGGCGCCACGGTGGTCCGGCTGGTCCGCGACTACCGGTCCACCCCGCAGGTGGTCGGGCTGGCCAACGCGGTGATCGCCCAGGCCCGGGGCACCGAGGCGCGGCTGCGGCTGGAGTTGAGCGGGCAACGCCCACCCGGCCCGGAACCGGACCTGCGGATCTTCACCGACGAGCCGGCCGAGGCCAACGCGGTGGCCGCGCGCTGCCGGTCCCTCATCGACTCGGGTACGCCGGCGAAGGAGATCGCCGTGCTGTTCCGGGTCAACGCGCAGTCCGAGGCGTACGAGAAGGCGCTCACCGAGGCCGAGGTGCCGTACGTCGTGCAGGGCGCGGAGCGGTTCTTCGAACGGACCGAGGTGCGCCAGGCGATGGTCGCGCTGCGTGCCGCCACCCGCTCCATCCCGGGGGAGACACCGCTGCCGGCCGCCGTCGTGGCGGCACTCAGCGCGGTCGGCTGGGCCCCGGACGCGCCCCCGGCCGGCGGTGCGGCCCGCGAGCGGTGGGAGGCGCTGTCCGCGCTGGTCCAGCTCTCCGAGGAGTACGCGGCCACCCCCGAGGTGGTGCCGATCGGCGAGGCCGCGTCGGTGGAACGCCCCGTCACCCTCACCGACTTCACCGAGGAGTTGGCCCGGCGGGCCACCCAGCAGCACGTACCGACGGTGGACGGGGTGACCCTCGCCTCGCTGCACTCGGCCAAGGGTCTGGAGTGGGACGCGGTCTTCCTGGTCGGCCTCGCCGAGGGCACCCTGCCGACCACGTACGCCAAGACCGTCGAGCAGGTCGAGGAGGAACGCCGGCTGCTCTACGTCGGCATCACCCGCGCTCGGCAGTGGCTCTGGCTGTCGTACGCCGCCGCGCGCTCGCCGGGCGGACGAGCCCGGCGGCCGTCGCGGTTCCTGCCCCAACTGGACCGCTCGGGCGGCACCGAACGGGCGAGCGCCGGCACCGGTCCGGTGGCCAAACGTCCCGAGCGGCGGCGCACCCAGATCGTCTCCTGCCGGATCTGCGGTGCCACCCTGCTCGCCGGCCCGGACCGCAAGCTCGGCCGCTGCCCCACCTGCCCGTCCGACATCGACGAGGAGCTGCACGAGCGGCTGCGCGAGTGGCGGCAGCGGGTGGCCGGGGCGCAGAAGGTCCCGGCCTACGTGGTCTTCACCGACGCGACGCTTGTCGCGTTGGCCGAGCGGCGACCCGGCCGGCCCGAGGAGTTGATCGCCATCGCCGGTATCGGCCCCCGCAAGCTGGGCCTCTATGGGGAGTCGGTGCTGGCCCTCGTGGACGGCGCGGGGGTGGATGACGTCTGCCCGGAGAAAACTTTCGAAATCCAGTCGTAAATTCGTTTGCCCTCGCCCCGGCGCGAGGAATAGCCTCAGGACACACCACGCGAGCGGCGCTATTCCGGCTGCTCACGGGGGTTGGTTCAGTCGATTCGAGGAACGTGAGGGAGGTGGCACCCGTGAAGATCTTCACCTATGAGCGTCTGGCGGCGATGCCGTCTGTCCACGCTCCGCTGTCGGCTGTCCGGGTGGCCCTTGCGGCTGCACGGCCGTCGGTTCCGCAGGTGCACCAGGTTAAGGCCGAGCTGATCCTGACCGTCGCACCAGTCGGAGTCGAGGGGACCAGTGGGTCCACTGGCAATGGCATCCAGGTCGCCAACAAGCGCACGGATGTCCGCGGCGTTCCGCCTCGAGGTAAACCGGTCTGACCATCAGACACCGGCTCACCTCGAGGCCGCGGAACCCGCTTACCGGGATCCGCGGCCTCAGTTTTTTGCCCGTCCTCAGTACGTCGGAATGCGATCCACGAGATCGAAGTGAGAGAGAGGTGAGCGGGAGATGAGTCTGGCGTTGGCCCCCCTCGACGTGAGCGTCGAGATGGAGGCGAACCTGCCCTGCCGGAAGTTCGACCCCGACCTGTGGTTCTCCGACTCGCCTGCCGAGCTCGAGCTGGCCAAGTCGCTCTGCGGGGACTGCCCGCTGCGCGTCGAGTGCCTGGCCGGGGCGGTGGAGCGTGCGGAACCGTGGGGCGTCTGGGGCGGCGAGATCTTCGAGCGTGGCGCGGTGGTTCCGCGTAAGCGGCCCCGTGGCCGTCCGCGCAAGGAGGACGTCGCGCGTGACGCCGAGCTTCGGGTCGAGGCCGAGGCGCGCCTGGCGGCCAGTGGGCTGTCCGAGGTGCGTGGCGCGGTCCGGCTGGCAGCCTGACATGTTCCCGACCCGTACCAACTACGCCGGTGGCACACCGGCAGTGAGCGAGATGACGATGTTCAACCTTTCGACCGGATCCTTCGAGATGCAACTACTCCACCAAGCGTTGTCCAGGGCTCGAACGCGTCGGCCTCAGGCCGGTCGTACCACCACGCGCACTGAGGCAACCCGATCCGCCCGTACCGTCGCTATGAACAGCCGCAACCAGACGGCTCGCGACCTGGGCGTTCTCTAGTACCACCCCGATGCGAGGAAGGGCGGGTGCCGACCGGCACCCGCCCTTTCCGACGCGCGTGGTCAGGCGGCCGGGGCGAAACCGGGCAGCCAGCGTTCCAGGATGCTGCGGTACGGAGCCTTCGCCTCCAACTGGCAGAGCACCCCGATCGAGCCGAGCGTCACCCGGTGGATCAGCAGGTACGACGGCGGCAGGTTGAGCTGCCTGCTCAGCTGGTAGGTGGGGGAGCGGGGGCTGGCGAGTCGGCCCGCCTCGCCCCGCAGCCAGGCCCGGGTGAACCGGAACCCGTCTGCCGCGATGGGCTCCAGCATCGGACGGACGAAGTCGAGCACCCCCTCGGCGTCGATCTCTTCGGTGGCGCCGATGAACCCCTCTGACCGCAGCCCGGCCACCACCTCGTCGGCGTCGCCGCGCAGGGCCAACGCGGCGATGCGACCGATCGGCTCCGGTGTGCCCTCCGGCATCCGGGCCACCGCGCCGAAGTCGATCACCCCGAGTCGGCCGTCGGGCAGCATCCGGAAGTTTCCCGGGTGCGGGTCGGCGTGCAGCAGCCCGGCCCGCTGCGGGGCGGAGAGGTGCAGGGTGGCCATCAACCGGCCCGCCTCGTCCCGCTCCTCCTCGGTGCCCTCCCGGATGATGTCGGCCAGCGGAGTGCCCGTCACCCACTCGGTGACCAGCACCCGGGGCGCCGCGTTGATCACCTGAGGGATGTAGATCTCCGGGTCGCCGGCGTACGCCTCCGCGAAGGCGCGCTGCGACTCAGCCTCCAACTCGTAGTCCAGTTCCTCGGTGATCCGCTCCCGCAACTCGACAAGGAGTGGCTTGACGTCCAGGCCGGGCTGGATGGCCCGGAACATCCCGCCCAGGCGGGAGAGCTGCTTCAGGTCGGAGAGCAGCGCCTCACCGGCCCCCGGATACTGGATCTTGACAGCCACGTCGCGGCTGTTCGGCGCGCCCGACTCGTCGAACCCCGGCTCACGCCACCGTGCCCGGTGCACCTGGCCGATGCTGGCCGCGGCCGCCGGGACGTCGTTGAACTCGACGAACCGGTCCCGCCAGTCCGGGCCGAGCTGCTCGGCCAGCACCTTGTGCACGCTCGCGACCGGCAGCGGGGGCGCCGCCTCCTGGAGCTTGGTCAGCGCCTGGCGGTAGGGCGCGGCGATCTCCTCCGGCAACGCGGCCTCGAAGACCGACAACGCCTGGCCGAACTTCATCGCCCCGCCCTTGAGCTGGCCCAACACGCTAAACAGCTGCTCGGCGGTGCGCTGCTGGATCTCCGCGGAGATCACGTCGGAGGCGAGCCCGGTGACGCGCTTTCCCATGCCGAGAACGGTCCGGCCGGCGAAGCCGAGCGGCAGGGCGGCGAGCTTGGCGGTGCGGGACACGGCGCGGCGCGGGATGTCGGTCACTCGGCCATTGTTACCGACCGGAGGGCTCCGCTGCTGCTCTGCGGCCGGGCTGGTGCGGACACTCGCCCCCGCGAGCACTCACACGCCGGGTGCGGCGGCCAACCTCGGCGTCGGAAACGACCCGCGCCAGCGATCTCCACGGCCGCGCCCAGCGTCTCCGGCTGCCCGCCGTCGAGCTGTATCAGTGCCTCGGCCAGCGCGTACCCGATGGCCGCGAGCAGCGTGCCGGTCGCGCCGGCGGCCACTGGCTCCGCTGCGGCGAGTTGGGCGGCGAGCCGCGGCCAGTCCGGGTCGCGGTCGGCCCGGTGTAGCTCAACGCAGTGCAGGCACGGGCCGGCGGGCGGGCAGACCAGCGGCCCGATTACCGGTACGCCCTCGCGCAGGGTGACCAGCAGGTGTGGCTGCCGACGCTGGGCGAGACCGGCGGCGAGCAGCGCGGGCGGCCGGTCCGTGCCGAGTTGGATCACCAGGTCCACCCGGCCGGCTCGGACCGGCTGGGTGTTGGTGCCGGGCGCGGAGCGGTCGACCGCGGCCCGTACCGCCGGCGACAGCGGATGACCCAGCTCGCTGGCGGGAATGCCGGTGCCGACCAGGTCCACGGGGCGCACCGGGCCGGTGAGGAGAGGGACCACCTGCCCGACGCCGGCCTGCGCCAACGCCACCGTCAGCGGCCCGCCGAGCGCCCCGGTGCCGGTGAGCACGACTCGGGCGACCCGTCGTCGACGCAGGACCTGGGCGGGGGTGCCGGGTAGTCGAGCGGCGGCGAGGGCCAGCGCGCCGGCCTCCGCGGTGAGCCGGGCGCGGGCGGGGCCGGCCAGGTCACGGGGGAGCAGGCTGTGGGCGGGCACCAGGAGGCCGGCCGCACGCAGGGCGTCGAGCAGGGTACGCGCGTCGTCGTTGGTGACCTGCGCGGCGGCCGCCCGGGCCAGCACGGCGCGCTCGCTGTGGGTGCCGTCGAGCAGGTCGAGCAGGTGGGCAGCACGCGGGTTGGCCAGCTCCAGCAGCACCGCCGGCCCGGGGCCGACGCCGAGCTAGAGGGTGTGGCGGTCTCGCCACAGCCGGTTGAGGCCGGGCAGCAAGGTGGGGCGGGGCAGAACGATGCGGCTCATGGTCACCAATCGTGAGCGCTTCTTCGCGCTCGGTCGATCGTTGTCCACAGGTTCTCAGGCCGCTGTCCAGCGTTGTCCACAGGCTTTGCCGGGTTATCCACAGCCCGCCGGCGAGGCTGTCGGCCACCCGACAGGGCACCGGCGACCCACCGACCGCGGAGACGGCAACGGGGCGGGGTGACCGGTGGCCACCCCGCCCCCGCCACTCGTACGGGTCAGACCTTGGCCTTGCCCAGGATGCGGTTCACTGTTGTGCCGCATACCGGACACTTGCCCTTTGCCATGTTCATTCCGGTCTTCGAGACCTCGACGTGCCCCTCGAAGTCCCGCTTCTCCTTGCACTTCACGCAGTAACCGTTGTAGGTCGTCTGGGCCTGGTCGGCCACGGTGCCCTCCTCGTCTCGTCCGCCGGTCGATGCCGTCCCGGCGGGGTGCCCGGCGGCGGGCCACACGGGGCGCCGGCGCTGGGTCTCACTCCACGGCCACCTACGTGACCGCTGGTCCGCGGACCCTACCCAGGTCTGGGCGGTTCCATGTCAGCTGTGCATCGACACTGTGAGCTAGTCGACGTCGAGAGTGTGCATGGCGAAATAGGTCGGATAAGTCAGTTTGGCGGGGACACGCCGACCAAACCCCCACAGATACCCGTGCGAGTGCCCCCGAGGGGGCAATCGGCACCGTGATCACTTACGGTGGGGAGGTGCCACGTAGGGGCACCATCGGTGTTCACCAAGGGTGACGAGGTGGTGCGGTGCCGTTGCGGTCAAGAAATTTTCGGGACGCCTGTCGACTAATTACCACTTTCCGGGCGCGTGCCGAGTGGTTGACTCTTGCGGACCCCTGGTCAGTGGGCATTAGCTTTCCTTCGTGACACGTAGCCGAGGCTGCGCGGGCCAGTGATGGCGGGGACGCGCAAGCCGGTCGTCGAGGTGCGGCGCAGCCAGCGTCGGCGACGTACGGTGTCCGCGTACCGTGACGGTGAGCGAGTCGTCGTTCTCATCCCGGATCAGTTCTCCCGGGCCGAGGAGAGCGAGTGGGTCGACCGGATGCTCGCCCGGCTCGCCGCCCGCGAGGGCCGCCTGGCCCGATCCGACACGGAGCTGCTGGCCCGTGCCACCCGGCTCATCGATCTCTACCTCGCCGGGTACGCCACGAAGGCGGTGCCCGCCAGCGTCCGATGGGTCACCAACCAGAACGGCCGATGGGGCTCGTGCACCCCTGCCGACCGCAGCATCCGGATCTCACACCGCGTTCGGGAAATGCCGGACTGGGTGATCGACTACGTGTTGCTGCACGAGCTGGCACACCTGATCGTGCCCAGCCACAACGCCCGGTTCTGGGCGTTGGTCGGCCGCTACCCCAAAGCCGAACGCGCCCGCGGCTACCTCGAAGGTGTTGCTGCCGCCTCCGGCGCTCCGCTGCCCGCCTGATCGGCCTAGATCCACTCGGCTTCCTGAAAGGGGCGCTGTCGACGCCCCTCGGACACCCCTTCTTCCCGGGCCTCAACCTGATTGGCCTAGATCGACTCGGTCTCCTGAAAACCGCGCTGTCGACGCCATACGGAGGCCGCGCTTTCAATGAAATCGAGTCGATCATGCCGGCGGGCGCGGCGCGGTGTCGGCCGTGCGGGGCGGCCGTGCGGGGCGGCCGTGCGGGGCGGCCGTGCGGGGCGGCCGTGCGGGGCGGCCGTGCGGGGCGGCCGTGCGGGGCGGCCGTACGGGGCGGCCGTACGGGGCGGCCGTGCGGGGCGGCCGTACGGGGCGGCCGTACGGGGCGGCCGTGCGGAGTGGCCGTGCGGGGCGGCCGTGCGGGGCGTGTCCTGCGGCAGGGCGGGCGGGTGGGTCGGGGCGGGTGGGGTGGGGCGCTAGGGTCGGGGGATGGCGCGACGGGTGGTAGTGGCGTTGCTCGGGTCGGTCTCCTGGTCGCCTCCGGGCGTCGACCTGGCCGAATGGCGAGCGGCTCTCGCGGAAGACGTCATCGACCTGTTCGCCACGCTCAACGAGGTGGAGGTCGCGGTCGCGGTGACCCCGGCCGACCGGGCGCTGGCCGATGCGCTGGTGTGGCCCGGCACGACGGTGTACGAGGTGGCCGAGGCCACGCCGAACGCCGTGTTCGCCGCGCTGGAGGGCTACGACCAGGCGGCGGTGCTGGTCGCGGATGTGCCTGACCTGCCCGCGTTGACCGTCGGTAAGCTGCTGCGTCCACTCACCACCCGACCGGTCGCGGTGGCTCCGGTCGAGGGTGGCGGGCCGGGCCTGCTCGGGGTGGCGGTACGACTGCCCGCGCCGGACTGGCTACCGACGCTGCACCTGGACACGGCGAGGCCGGCCGAGGCGCGCGCCAACGCACCGCGCCCCGCTGACGTGGCGGTCACCGCGGGCTGGCGTCGACTGCGCGGCCCGGCTGACCTGGCCACGCTGGACCCGGCCTTCGAGGGTTGGGAAGCGACCCGCGCCCTGCTCTCCGGCTCGGGCCGCCCCGCCTGACCGGAACGGTTACCGACCTGCCCAGCCACGGCCACCCGCACGTCGGGTGCCCGCCGTCGAGCAGCACGGGCACCCGGTTGCACGCGCCCCGGACCCAGGGGCCACGGGCTCCGGCGGCACGACCCAGGTTTCAGGGCTTGACGTCGCCCTCGTCGTCGGTCTCGTCGGGCTGACCGGGGGCCTTCTCCTCCACCCCGCCGGGCGCGGTGAAGTCGAAGCTGTCCAGCTCGCTCAGGTCCGTGTCGTTCATCGCGAAGGCGACCGGGTCGGCGAAGTCGTCGTCCGAGGGGAGCAGGTCCGGGTGACCCCAGACGGCGTCGCGACCCTCGATGCCGCGGTGCTCGGTGAGCGCGGCCCAGAGTGCCGCGGCCTCGCGGAGGCGGCGCGGGCGCAGTTCCAGGCCGACCAGTGCGGCGAAGGTCTGCTCGGCGGGGCCACCGGCGGCCCGGCGGCGGCGGAACGCCTCGCCCAGCCGGACGACGTTGGGCAGCCGGTCGCTGGCGGCGCTGTCCACGACGTGGCAGACCCAGCCCTCGACCAGGGCTAGTGCGGTCTCCAGTCGGGCCAGGGAGGCCTTCTGCGCCGGAGTGTCCTCCGGGGTGAAGATGCCCTCCAGGGCGATCGCCTGCATCGACTCCGGGTCGGTCGGGTCGACCCGACCCATCGCCTCCTCGATCGCCTCCCGGTTGACGCGGATGCCCGAGGCGTACATCTCGACCGCGCTGAGCACATGCCCGCGCAGCCACGGGACGTGCTGGAACAGCCGCTGGTGAGCCGCCTCGCGCAGCGCCACGTAGAGGCGGACCTCGTCCTCGGGAAGTTCCAGGCCCTCGCCGTACGCCCGGATGTTGGCCGGGATGAGGGCGGCCGTGCCGGCCGGGCCGAGTGGCAGCCCGATGTCGCCGGCGGAGAGCACCTCCGCGGCGAGCGAGCCGAGCGCCTGGCCGAGTTGGCCGCCGAAGAGCGCGCCGCCGAGGGAGGCCACCATCGACTGCATCGGGCCGAGCTGGGCGCGCGCCTCCGGTGGCACCAGGTCGCCCATCGCGCCGACCATCCGGCTGGCGACCGGGTCGCAGAGCTTGCGCCACACGTCGAGCGTCTTGAAGATCCACTCGTTGCGGTTCCAGGCCACCGGTGACTGGATGCCCGACGGCCAGGACGAGGCCGGCTCCAACCACAGGTCGGCCAGGCGCAGCGCTTCCTCGACCGCGTTGCGCTCAAACGGTGACACCGCCGGGTCGCCGGCGGCCGCGAGCTGGCTGGCCGCTACCTGCCGGGCCAGGTCCCAGTTGACCGGACCGCTGCCCGGCGCGGAGAGCAGGTGCTGCAACTGCGACATGAACTGCTGCATCTGCGCGGGATCGTTGGGGTCTGGTGGTTGCCCACCCGGGAGCGCGAAGCCGAACGGAATATCAGGCACGACGTCTACGGTACGCGGACCGCGCCCCAGGTCGCCGCCGCTGGTGTTGCGCTGAGGGCGAAGTCGCGTGGCGCATCCGACGGGAGGCGCCCGGCCGGTCGGTACGCTCTGCGGCATGAGACGTCGTGGCCTGACGGTCCTGCTCGGTGCCCTGTTCACCGCCCTGCTGAGCATCGGGGTGCTGCGGGTGCCGATCCCGTACGTGGTGCTCGGCCCCGGCCCGACGGTCAACACCCTCGGCACGGAGGATGGCAAGGAGGTCATCCAGGTCTCCGGGCGGGAGACCTCGACCTCCGCCGGCCAGTTGCGGCTGACCACGGTGGGTGTGCAGCCCACGGTGCGGTTGCGGGGGGCGATTGCGGGCTGGTTCTCCGACGACGAGGCCGTCGTGCCGCGTGAGTTGGTCTACCCGCCGGGGGAGTCGACCGAGCAGGTCGAGCAGCGCAACGCGGAGGACTTCAAGGCGTCGCAGACCAGCGCGGAGACGGCCGCGCTGCGCGAGTTGGGTTTTCCCGTGCAGGTGGTGATCAAGACGGTGGCCGGGGACGGGCCGGCGGCCGGGGCGTTGAAGGCCGGTGACGTGATCACCTCCGTCGACGGTCAGCCGGTGCCGGTGGCCGCGAAGGTCACCGAACTGATCCGGGCCAAGCCGGCGGGTACGGCGTTGTCCATCTCCTACACCCGCGACGGCGCGCCGGCCACGGCGACGATCACCAGTCGTGAGCAGGATGGCCGGCCGCGGATCGGTGTGGAGATCGATCAGCAGCAGCCGCACCCGTTCACCCTCGGCATCGACCTGGGGGACATCGGCGGGCCGAGCGCCGGTCTCATGTTCGCCCTGGGGATCGTCGACAAGTTGACCCCGGCCGACCTCACCGGCGGCCAGATCATCGCCGGTACCGGCACCATCGACGACGAGGGCGCCGTCGGCCCGATCGGCGGCATCGCCCAGAAGTTGGTCGGGGCGAAGCGCGCTGGCGCGAAGGTCTTTCTGGTGCCGGCGGACAACTGCGCCGAGGCGGTCCGCAATCCACAGCCCGGTCTGCCGCTGTTGCGGGTGGGTTCGTTGGACGAGGCGATGACCGCCCTGGAGACGTTGCGCGCAGGGGGTCAGCCGACTCGTTGCTGACCGGTGTGACCGTGCCCCGACACGCTCAGGAACACCCCGTACTCTGGGTGCCTGGTCGGAGCCGATCACATCGAGCGTGCGGAGCCAACAGTGGTCATGCGTAGCAGCAGCCCCCTTCCGAGGATGAGTCGGCGCGGGCGCGTCACCATCGCGGTCCTGGTCGGGGTGTTCGTGCTCTTCACCCTGCTCGGCTGGGGTGTCCAGGCGTGGACGGACTGGCTGTGGTTCGACGAGGTCCGCTACACCGAGGTCTTCACCGGCGTGCTGGTGACCCGACTGTTGCTCTTCCTCGCCGTCGGTCTCGGCATGGCGGTGGTCGTCGGTGGCAACCTGTGGCTGGCGCACCGGTTGCGTCCGCGGCTGCGTCCGCACTCGGTGGAGCAGGCGACGCTCGAGCGTTATCGGATGGCGCTCAGCCCGCGACTGGGCACCTGGATCGCGCTGACCGCCGTGGTGGTCGGGCTCTTCGCCGGTCTCTCCGCGCAGAACCGGTGGAGCCAGTGGCTGCTCTTCCGCAACGGCGGTGACTTCGGGGTGAAGGACCCGGAGTTCGGGGTGGACATCGGCTTCTACGTCTTCCAGTTGCCGTTCTGGCGTTACCTGCTCGGGGTCGCCTTCACCGCTGTGGTGCTAGCCGTGATCGGCGCGCTGGCGGTGCACTACCTCTTCGGTGGGGTCCGCCTGCAGGGCGTCGGGGACCGGATGAGCAACGCGGCCCGCGCGCACCTGAGCAGCCTGGTCGCGGTCTTCGTGCTGTTGAAGGCCGTCGCGTACGTGCTGGACCGGCGGGCGATGTTGCTGGAGTACAACGAGGGCGCCAAGTTGTACGGCGCCGGCTACGCCGACGTCAACGCGCTGCTGCCGGCGAAGGAGATCCTGGCGTACATCTCGATCGTGGTGGCGATCGCGATCGTCGTGTTCTCCAACGCCTGGATGCGGAACCTGGTCTGGCCGGGGATCTCGCTGGCGCTGCTCGGTGTGTCCGCGGTGGCCATCGGCGGCATCTACCCCTGGGCGGTGCAGACCTTCGAGGTCAAGCCGAGCGCCAAGGACAAGGAAGCGCCGTACATCCAGCGCAGCATCGACGCGACGCGAGCGGCGTTCGGGCTGGGGGCCACCGAGACGACCGCGTTCGCGGCGAACAACTCCACCCCACCGGCGAACCTGGCCACCGACACCTCGGTGGTGTCGAACGTGCGGCTGCTCGACCCGCAGTTGGTCAGCGAGACGTACACCCAGCTCCAGCAGGTGCGTGGCTTCTACGACTTCGGCCCCAAGCTGGACATCGATCGCTATGGGGTGAACGGGAAGGTCTCCGACTACGTGGTCGGCGTCCGGGAGATCAACTACGGCGAGTTGACCGACCAGCAGAACACCTGGATCAACCGGCACACCGTCTACACCCACGGGTACGGGCTGGTCGCCGCCCCGGCCAACCAGGTGGTCTGCGGCGGGCAGCCGTTCTTCGTGTCCGGCTTCCTCGGCGAGAAGACCCAGGAGGCGTGCTCCTCGCAGACCGAGCAGATCCCGGCCACGCAGCCGCGGATCTACTACGGCGAGCGGATGGCGGCCGACGACTACGCGATCGTCGGTCAGGCCGACCCGAACAAGAAGGCCGAGTTCGACAGGCCGGTCGGTGAGGGTGGCGGCGAGTCCTACACCTACACCGGCGAGGGCGGCGTCGAGATCGGCTCCTTCACGCGGCGGTTGCTGTACGCCATCAAGGAACAGGAGTCGAACTTCCTGCTCTCCGAGGCGGTCAACAAGGACTCCAAGCTCCTCTACGTGCGCAACCCGCGGGACCGGGTGGAGAAGGTCGCGCCGTTCCTGACCCTGGACGGCGACCCGTACCCGGCGGTGGTCGACGGTCGGGTGCAGTGGATCGTCGACGGCTACACCACGGCGGCCACCTACCCGTACGCCGAGCGGGTCAACCTGCAGACCGAGACCACCGACGAGCTGACCAACCGGGGCACCTTCCAGCTGGCCCGGGAGAACGTCAACTACATGCGCAACTCGGTGAAGGCCACCGTCGACGCGTACGACGGCACCGTGAAGCTCTACGAGTACGACGACACCGACCCCGTGCTCAAGGCCTGGAACAAGGCGTTCGGCGGTGACCTGATCCAGCCGAAGGCGGACATCCCGGCCGCGCTGACCGAGCACCTGCGCTACCCCGCGGACATGTTCAAGGTGCAGCGCAACCTGCTCACCAAGTTCCACGTGACGAACCCCGGCGACTTCTACTCCGCACAGGACTTCTGGCAGGTGCCCAACGTGCCGGACTCCCCGGACAGCGGCCAGAAGCAGCCTCCGTACTACCTGTTCACCCAGTTCCCGGGGCAGAACAGCCCGCGGTTCCAGCTCACCGCCGCGGTCACCCCGAACGGCCGGCAGAACCTGGCCGCGCTGATCTCCGGGTCCTACGTCAACGGGCAGCCCCGGCTGGAGGTGCTGGAGCTGCCGGATCAGACCCGGATCTCCGGCCCGGTGCAGGTGCACCAACAGATGACCAACAACGCCAACATTCGCCAGCAGCTCACCCTGCTCTCCAGCAACCAGGCGCAGGTGCAGTTCGGCAACCTGCTCTCGTTGCCCTTCGCCGACGGCATGCTCTACGTCGAGCCGGTCTACGTGAAGAGCAACCAGCAGGACGCGTACCCGCTGTTGCAGAAGGTGTTGGTCTCCTACGGTGACGGTGGCTCCTTCGTGGCGCTCGCCGACAACATCAACGACGGCATCAAGCAGCTGGTCGAGCAGGGTAAGAAGGCCGGGGGCGGCACGTCACCGCCCCCGACCACCGGGGGCAATCCGACGACGCCCACGCCCACGCCGACGCCGAGCGGGACCGCCACGCCGACGCCGACGCCGAGCGCCAGCATCACGCCGCCGACCGGTGACCTGGCCGTCGCCGCGGACCGGGTGCAGACCGCGATCACGGAGGTGCGGTCCGCACAGACCTCGGGTGACTTCGAGCGGTACGGTCGTGCGCTCAAGACGCTGGACGAGGCGCTTACCGCGTTCCAGCAGGCGCAGCGGGCCGCCGGAGCACCCAGCGGCAGCGCCACACCGTCGGCGGGTGGCAGCCCGAGCGCGGGCGGCTGACCGCACTCACCGGGTGTAACTCGCGGAGCCCTCGTCGTCGGACCACCCGGTCCTGGCGACGGGGGCTCCGCTGTCGTTGCGCATCCGGGCCTGGCTTGACTGATAGGTGCCGGACCGCGATCCGGCGGATTCGGATGTCGTTTTGCGGCGGCCGGGGGTGGTGCGCTACGGTTAGCGAGTCGACGCGGGGTGGAGCAGCTCGGTAGCTCGCTGGGCTCATAACCCAGAGGTCGCAGGTTCAAATCCTGTCCCCGCTACGAGAAACATCGAAAGCCCGTTTCCGGTTCGCCGGAGGCGGGCTTTCGACTTTCCCGACGTGTGCGGCTGCTCGGAAGCTCGAGCGTTCGCCCGCTCGCTGGCGTCAGCGGTGACCCCGCTGATCATCGCCGAACGGGATGGGTTAAGGTTAAGCAGTCGACGCGGGGTGGAGCAGCTCGGTAGCTCGCTGGGCTCATAACCCAGAGGTCGCAGGTTCAAATCCTGTCCCCGCTACCAACGGCAGTGCAACAGGTCCGGCCCCCATCCGTGGGGGCCGGACCTGTTTTTGTGGCCGCCGACCTGAGTAAGGTCGCCGGGTGCTGGAGGTTGCGGGGATGTTGCGTCCGGTCGGGATGCTCTCCGAACGGCTTCGGTACCAGGCTCGGCGCGGACCGACGTGCCGAGTTTGCGTCGGTCGGCGAGGATGGGCACATGTCTTCATTCGGTAAGTGGTGGGGCCGGCTCAGCGCGGTCCTCGGTGCGGCCGTACTGGCGGTCTTCGTGCCCGTCGCGGCCTGGGCGTCCACGGGCGCCGGCGAGGTGGTGGTCGAGGCCGCCCGGCGGCGGTCCCGCGGCGGCGGCGGCTTCGGAATTCTCGGCCTGCTCTGCTGCCTGGTGGTGGTCGGGATCATCGTGTTCCTGGTCCTGCGTCTGACCCGCAACCGTCGGAACGGCCCGCCGCGCTGACCGCTGGCGGCCCGTCCCGATCGGTTGGTCGACGGCGGCGGGCCGTGGGCCGGCCGCCGGTGGTCACGCCGCCAGTGCGGCGTTGGCCTGGGCGATGAAACGGGAGGCGGCCGCCCGGGTGCCGGCCCGCTTGACGCGGATGCTCTCCGCGGTGGTGACCAGCAGGGTCCGCACCCTGGCGTGCCCCTTCGGGGGTGGCGCCGGGGCCGGGCCGAGCTGGTCGGCGATGGCCGCGCCGAACGCGGCGGCCCGCTGCTGGGCCGGCTCGGTGATGCTGCCCTCGGCGTAGCGGCGGACGGCGAGACTGGCGTTCAGGCCACGTTCGTGGCCGAGGACGGTGCCGGCCTCGCCGTTCGTGGTCAGGAAGTTGATCACGTCGGTGACGGTGTCCGGGTGGCGGGTGCCCCGGAACGCTGCCCAGAACATCGACGCGCGCGCCCACTGCGCGCCGGTCGGCCCCGGCAAGCCGACAATGCCCAGCTCGGCCTCGGTGAGCCGCTGCAACTCGGGCAGTTGGTGGGACCACGCGAACGACGCGGCGGTCAACCCGGTCACCACCAGTTGCCGGGACGGCTCGCCGCTGTCGGCCTGCTCGACAAGCGCCGCACCCGGGGTGGCCCGCCCCTTGCGGGCCCGCTGCCACAGCTCGAACCAGGCGATCAGTTGTTCCACGCCGAAACCGAGCTGCTTGCCCCGGTAGAGTTCGCCGCCCTGCGACCGCAGCCAGAGCCAGAGCGCCCGGTAGTCACCGGACCCGTCCATGGCGCCGGCCACCTGGCCGTCGCTGGCTTCGGTGACCTGTTCCGCCCAGGAGATGTACTCGGCCCAGCTCATTGCGGCGCGCGGCTCCGGCACCCGCAGTTCCCGCAGCAGGTCCCGGTTGAAGACCACACCCGGGTGGGTCTGCCCGGCGGCCACCGCCATCGTCCGCCCCTCCACCGTGCCGTAGCGGATCAGGCCCTCCGGCAGGCCCCGCAGATCGAGGCGATGGTCGCTGACCCGGTCGGTGAGGTCGAGAATGATCTGGCGTTGCGCGTAATCGGTCAGCACCGTGTCGTCGACCTGGATCAGGTCCGGTACGTTGCCGCCGGCCGCCTGGGTGGCCAGTCGCTCGTAGTAGCCATCGGCGCCCTGCCAGGTCACCCGGAACGTCACCCGGGGGTTGCGCTCCGAGTAGAGCCGCAGCACCTTCTCGGTGAGTTCGGCACGCCTGGTGCCACCCCACCAGAAGACCGACAGCTCGACCGGCCCGTCGTCGGTCGAGGTGGCGGCGCCGTCGCTGCATCCGGCCAGCCCGCCGGACGCGAGCAGGGGAGCACCGAGCAGCGCGGCGAGCAGTCGGCGCCGGCCCGGGTCGGCGCCGAGGCGGTCGATCGGCTGTGGAACAACGGGCACGGGGGTCTCCTGGACCTGCGAGGGCGGCGGTCGGACCATTCACGCAGGGAGCGCACGAAGGTGTCAACGTCCGTCCGGTCACCCCCCGGCACGGGTGGTCGAATCAGGCCTCCCGATGCCGCGTGGTGTACTAGGGCGTGTGGAACTTCTGCACTCGGGCAAGGTTCGGGACGTGTACGCCGACGGCGACGACCTGATCCTGGTCGCCTCGGACCGCATCTCGATCTACGACGTGGCGCTGCCGACGCCGATCCCGGACAAGGGTCGCCTGCTCACCGCGCTCTCGCTGTGGTGGTTCGAGCAGCTCGCCGACCTGGTGCCGAACCACGTCATCTCGGCCACCGACGTGCCCGCCGAGTTCGCCGGGCGGGCGATCCGCTGCCAGCGGCTGGACATGCTCCCGGTCGAGTGCGTGGCGCGCGGCTATCTCACCGGCGGCGGCCTGCGGGAGTACGAGCAGACCGGCACCGTCTCCGGCGTGGCGCTGCCCCGAGGGCTGGGTGAGGCGTCGATCCTCCCCGAGCCGATCTTCACGCCGTCGAGCAAGGCCCCGATGGGCGAACACGACGAACCCATCACGTACGCCGACGTGGTGGACAAGGTAGGCCAGGCCACCGCCGAGCGACTGCGGCAGATCACCATCGACGTCTACCGGCGCGGCGCGGAGCTGGCCGCCGACCGGGGCATCCTGATCGCCGACACCAAGATCGAGTTGGGCTGGGCGCCGGACGGCACCCTGGTCCTGGGCGACGAGCTGCTCACCTCCGACTCGTCGCGGTTCTGGCCGGCTGAGTCGTACCAGCCGGGCCGCGTGCAGTTCTCCTACGACAAGCAGTACGTGCGGGACTGGGCCACCGGCGGCGGCTGGAACAAGCAGCCCCCGGCACCGGACGTGCCCGACGAGGTGGTCGAGGCGACGCGTGCCCGCTACGTCGAGGTGTACGAGAAGCTCACCGGCAACCGCTGGAGCTGAGCGCGTTACCGCCGTCCGCCGCCCCCTGCGTCACTGTTGGACGCCCTCTGCTCTGCTTCAACCAAGGCAACACTGACGGCATGTTTTCGGTGCGCCCGTTGAAGCAGAGCAAAGGGCGCACGCCTGGCCCGCCCCTGGCCCGGTCCTCACGACGGCCGGCGACAGTCAGGACGTCGACACGGGACCTACTCCACCCAGTCCAGGGTGCGCTGCACGGCCTTGCGCCACTGGCCCAGCTCCTGCTCGCGCAGCTCCGGGGCCATCGCCGGCTCCCACTGCGCGTCGGAGCGCCACTGCGCCCGCAGGGTGGCCAGATCCGGCCAGAAGCCGACCGCCAGACCGGCCGCGTACGCGGCGCCCAGGCAGTGGTCTCGGTGATCCGGGACCGGACCACCGGCACGTCGAGCACGTCCGCGAGGAACTGCATGAGCAGGCCGTTGGCGGTCATCCCACCGTCCACCCGGAGTCGGCGCAGCGCCACGTCGGAGTCGGCGTCCATCGCGTCGACCACCTCGCGGGTCTGCCACGCCGACGCCTCCAGCACCGCCCGCGCCAGGTGCCCCTTGGTGATGTAGCCGGTCAGGCCGGCGATGACGCCCCGCGCGTCGCTGCGCCAGTGCGGGGCGAACAGCCCGGAGAACGCCGGCACCACGTAGCAGCCACCGTTGTCGTCCACGGTACGGGCCAGGTCCTCCACCTCGGCAGCCGTGGAGATCAGCCCGAGGTTGTCCCGTAGCCACTGCACCAGCGAGCCGGTGACGGCGATCGCGCCCTCCAGGGCGTACGCCGGGGGTTGGTCCTTGATCCGGTAGGCGACGGTGGTGAGCAGGCCGTGTGTCGACGGGACCGGGGTGGCCCCGGTGTTGAGCAGCAGGAAGCTACCGGTGCCGTAGGTGCACTTCGCCTCGCCCGGCTGGAAGCAGGTCTGCCCGAACAGGGCGGCCTGCTGGTCGCCGAGCGCGCTGGCCACCGGCACCCCGGCGAGCACGCCGCGGGCGGTGCCGTACACCTCGGCGGAGCAGCGGATCTCCGGCAGCATCGCCGCCGGCACACCCATCGCGTCCAGCAGGTCCGGCGCCCAGTCCAGGGTGGTGAGATCCATCAGCATGGTCCGGCTGGCGTTTGTCACGTCGGTGACGTGCGCGCCGGTCAACTTCCAGATCAGCCAGCTGTCCATGGTGCCGAAGAGCACCTCGCCGCGCTCCGCGCGCTCGCGCAGGCCGTCGACCTCGTCGAGCAGCCAGCGCAGCTTCGGCCCGGCGAAGTAGGTGGCCAGCGGCAGGCCCGTACGAATCCGGAACCGCTCCTCGCCGTAGGTCGAAGCCAGCTCGCGCAGCAGCGGCCCGGTCCGGGTGTCCTGCCAGACGATGGCATTGGCCACCGGGCGGCCGGTGGCCCGGTCCCAGACGACAGTGGTCTCCCGCTGGTTGGTGATGCCGACGGCGGCCAGTCCGGCCGCGTCGGTGCCGGCGACCCGCAGTGCCTCTGCGACGACCTGCTGGACGTTGTCCCAGATCTCCTCGGCGTCGTGTTCCACCCAGCCGGGTCGGGGGAAGATCTGCCGGTGTTCCCGCTGGGCGACGCCGACGATGTCCCCGGCGGAGTCGAAGACGATGCACCGCGAGGAGGTGGTGCCCTGGTCGATGGCGGCGATGTACTGGGGGGTCACCGCAGCACCGTACCCAAAGCGGCGTGGTGCGGCAGGCGTCACGAGCGGTTACGGCCCACCGCCGGTCGCCGGCCGCCGCTTCGCCTACGATGTGCGAACGTGCGCGACATCGCCGTTTTCAGTGGAACCGCCCATCCCGACCTGGCCGCCGAGATCTGTGCCCACCTCGGGGTGCCGCTGCACCCGGTGCGGGTGTCCCGATTCGCGAACGACTGTCTCGAAGTGCAGTTGCAGGCCAACTGCCGGGAGCGGGACGTCTTCCTGATCCAGCCGCTGGTGCCGCCCGTGCAGGAGAACCTGGTCGAGCTGCTGTTGATGATCGACGCCGCCCGGGGCGCCTCGGCCGGCCGGATCACCGTGGTGCTGCCGCACTACGCGTACGCCCGTTCGGACAAGAAGGACGCGCCGCGCATCTCGATCGGCGCCCGGCTCGTCGCGGACCTGCTCGTGTCGGCCGGTGCGGACCGGGTGCTCGCGATGACGCTGCACTCGCCGCAGGTGCACGGCTTCTTCAGCGTTCCAGTGGATCACCTGCACGCGTTGCGGGAGCTGGCCAACCACTTCCGGCGCTACGACCTGAGCAACACCGTGGTGGTCTCACCCGACCTGGGCAACGCCAAGGAGGCGGCGGCCTTCGCCCGGCTGCTCGGCACGCCGGTCGCGGCCGGGGCGAAGCAGCGGTTCAGCGACGACCTGGTCACGATCAGCGCGGTGATCGGCGAGGTGACCGATCGGGACGTCATCGTGCTGGATGACGAGATCGCCAAGGGCAGCACGGTGATCGAGTTGATGGAGCATCTGCGCGGCCTGAGGGTCCGTTCGATCCGGCTCGCCTGCACGCACGGGCTCTTCTCCGGTGACGCGTTGCAGCGGCTCAGCGACCAGGAGGGCGTCCTGGAGATCGTCTGCACCAACACGGTGCCCATCCCGGCCGCGAAGCGGATCCCCGAGTTGCAGGTGCTGTCGGTGGCCCCGGCCCTGGCCGAAGCGATGCGCCGCATCCACAACGGGGAGTCCGTCTCCGCGCTGTTCGCCTGACCCGGCGGGGGCGGGATCAGCTCGGGGTGTGGTCGTGCTGGACGAGGCTCGTGGTGACGCGGACGGTGGTGCCGGCGGTGCTGGTGACGACCTCCATGGCGTCGGTCAGCTCGCGGGCCAGCCAGAGGCCCCAGCCGCCGGCGGTGTCCGTGGCTGGCCGGCTGCGGTCGCCCAGCCGCTGCTGGCTGATGCCGTGCCCGTGATCGGAGACCTCGCAGACCAGCAGCTCCGATTCGTGCCAGAGTCGGAGCCAGCCGCGTCCGCCGCCGTGCCGCACCGCGTTGGTGATCAACTCGTTGATCGCGAGCACGAAGTCGTCGAGCCGTTGGCCGGTGAGCCCGGAGGCGTGCGCGCAGGAGGTGGCCGAGTGTCGAATCTCGGTCACCTGGGCCTGGTCGAAGGCGTCGGCGATCAGGAGGGCAGGTTCGATGGGCACAACCGTACGGGGTGCGTGCGGATCTGCGTTCGTCATGGGCCCGTCCCGGCGGCGCATCTCGGAGTATTTCGCGGCTTTTCCACCGTACGTCAGGGTTTCCCGAACCGCACTCGCTGCTCGCCGTGCTACCTGTCGGATGTGGCATCGTGACGGCCATGCCGTCGCCGCCAGGTGGATTCGAGGTGCCGCTGTGGCGTGCGCTCGCGGTGTTCAGGCTGGCGTCCCTGGCGTACGTCTGCGCGCTCGCGGTACGCGACGCCGACCGCTACGCCCAGCCGTACGCCGTCGGTGCCCTGGTCCTCGTGATGATGACCTGGACCGGGGCGACCGCGCTCGCGTACGCCCGACCGGCCTGGCGGCGCTGGCCGCTGCTGCTGGCCGATCTCGGCGTGGTGCTGGCCGTCGTGCTGGCCACCCCGTGGGTGGTCGGGCGAACGGCGCTCACCCACGGCGTACCCACCATGGGGGTCGCCTGGATGGCCGGCCCGGTGCTGGCCTGGGCCGTCTCCGGCGGCCGACGGCGGGGCACGATCGCGGCACTGCTGGTTGCCGGCGCGGATTTGGCCACCCGGGAGCGGATCGGCCAATCCTCGTTCACCGGGGTGATCCTCATGCTGCTCGCCGGGGTGGTGGTCGGGCACGTGGCCCGTCTCGCGGCAGGCGCCGAGCAACGACTGCAACGGGCGGTGGAACTGGAGGCCGCCACCCGGGAGCGGGAACGACTGGCCCGGGGGATCCACGACTCGGTGCTCCAGGTGCTGGCGCTGGTCCAGCGCAGGGGCGCTGACCTGCCCGGCGAGGCCGGCGAGCTGGCCCGGCTGGCCGGCGAGCAGGAGGCCGCGTTGCGGGCGCTGATCGCCGGCGCCGGTCCGACCCCCGGGGTGGCCCTGGACGGACCCGACGCCGCCGCAGTGGACCTGCGGACCCTGCTCGGCCGGTACGCCTCGTCGGCGGTGGCGCTCTCCGCCCCGGCCACCCCGGTGCCGCTGCCACGCCGGGTGGCCGGAGAGTTGGCCGCCGCGACCGGCGCGGCGCTGGACAACGTGGGGCGGCACGCCGGCGGACGGGCCTGGGTGCTGATCGAGGACGAGGGGGAGACGGTGACGGTGTCGATCCGCGACGAAGGGCCGGGCATCCCGGACGGCCGACTGGCCGAGGCCGCCGCTCAGGGCCGGCTCGGCGTGACCCAGTCGATCCGGGGTCGGGTAATCGAGTTGGGCGGGACCGTGCGAATCGCATCCGGCCCCGAGGCGGGCACCGAGATCGAGCTGACCGTGCCGAGGGCGCAGCGGTGAACGCGACCCGGGTGATGGTGGTCGACGACCATCCGATGTGGCGGGAGGGTGTGGCCCGCGACCTGACCGAGGCCGGATTCCTGGTGGTGGCGACGAGCGGCGAGGGGCGACAGGCCATCCGGGTGGCCGCCGCCGCCCGGCCCGACGTCGTCGTCCTCGACCTGCAACTGCCGGACATCTCCGGCGTCGAGGTGATCCTGGGGCTGCGTGCGGCACTGCCCGACGTGCGGGTGCTGATGCTCAGCGCCAGTGGCGAACAGCAGAGCGTGCTGGACGCGGTCAAGGCGGGGGCCACCGGCTACCTGGTGAAGTCGACAGCCCCCGCGGAGTTCCTCGACGCGGTTCGCCGGACCGCGGCCGGCAACGCGGTCTTCACCCCCGGCCTCGCCGGGCTCGTCCTCGGCGAGTACCGCCGGCTGGCCGCCGGGCCGGGGCAGGGCACCGACGCGGCCGGCGGCGCGGAACCGGCAACGCCTCGGCTCACCGACCGGGAGACCGAGGTGCTGCGGCTGGTGGCGAAGGGGATGTCGTACAAGCAGATCGCGCAGCGACTCGGACTGTCGCACCGCACGGTGCAGAACCACGTGCAGAACACCCTGGGCAAGCTGCAACTGCACAACCGGGTCGAGCTGACCCGGTACGCCATCGAACGGGGCCTGGACGACTGACCACGATCAGACCGAGCGCGGCGGCTCCGTCTCGTGGATGGCCAACTCCTCGGCGGTCGCCCCGCCGCCGGCGGAACCGGCGTCGTACGCCACCGAGTCGGTCTCCTGGTCGGTGTGCGACCCCTCGTCCGGCTCGACCAGCCGACCCACCGTGGCGTCGGCCACCGTGCCGAGCTGACCGTGGTCGTAGAGAGAGACCGGCGAGTTCGGATCCGAGGTGGGTCCCGGGTTTATCACGTCGGCGTCCAACTGTGCCTCCGCGGCGGCTTCCAGGTTGTCCGCCTCGAAGGCGATCTTCGGGTCGATCGTTCCGGCCAGCGGGTCGTCCGCCGGGCGCTCGTAGACCTCGCGGTCGAGCTTGTAGTCCAACGACTCGCCGTCGAGCTGCTCCTCGGCGGTCGTCCCGAACCGGTCCACCGCCACCGGCGTCCGGTCGCCGGGGAGTTGGGCCGGGTCCGGGCCGTCCGCCTCGCGGCCGGTGAGGACGTCGTCGTTGGCGGTCGAGTCGTCATCGGCGGTGTCGGGCAGACCTTGCGCCTCGGTGTCGGACACGGGGGTCGGGTACTCGTTGTCGCGCATGTCTGATCACTACCCGCTGCCCTCCCGCCGTAACCGGAGCACCCGAGGCTGTGCCGTGGTCGAAAGCGGCACCGGAGGCGATAGGCCGCATCAGCTGAGGTGTGCGACCTCGTCCTCCGGGTGCAGCACGCACCACACGACCTTGCCATCCGGTAGGGCGCTGCTGCCCCAGCGTCGCGCCACCGTGTCGATCAGCAGCAGCCCCCGGCCGCCGACCCGGTTCGGCGGGGACAACCCGGCGAACATCGGCCGACGCGCCGAGTAGTCGCGCACCGCCAGGTGCAGGGTGTCGTCCTGGGGGGCCAGCCGGACCGTCATCGGGGTCCGTGCGTGCGCCACCACGTTGTTCACCATTTCGGTGATCGCGATGCTGGCCGGGTCGATCAGCATCTCCATGCCCCAGCGTCGGCAGCCGGTGGTGACCACTTCGCGGGCCTCCCGGGCGGCTCCCACCGCCGGGGCCAGTTCGGCGGTGAGCACCGCCGCCATCGGCGCCACCGCGACCGAGGCCAACGCCCCGTCCACCGTCGGCCAGGCCGGCACGCCGGCCACCATCGTCGGCCGGGTCGGTGCCCCGGCCTCCACCTGCTCGGGACGGTCGACCGCCGGGTCGCACAGCAGGAGATCCACGGCGGGCCAGTCGGCGACCTCGCGGCGAACCTCGGCGAAGACGGCCCGCCCGACCGGGTCCGCGACCCGTAGCCCGGTCACGTCCGCCACCACCGGGCCCGGTCGGTCCCAGAGACAGGCGAGCAGCGCGCCGCGTACCGCCTCGGCTCCGGCGGCGTCAAGCGTCCCGCTCAGCCGGACCACCGGTGACGAATCGTCGATCTCCACCAGACAGCTGGACATGATCGCCCCATTGTGCGCGTCGTTGACCGTTCGCGCATTCGGGCGCTCGATGCCGGTCATCAGGGCGCCAACCGGGATCGACGATTGATCGCCGCCATCGTGCCGACGGCGGTGCCAGCGGCGGCGAGACCGAACGCGGCGGTCATCCGCACCAACTGACGTCGGCGACCGTGCCAGCCGCCGTCGGCGTGGGCCTGCCCGTCGGTGTCGAAGACGTTGCCGCTGCTGTCCACCCGCGCGCCCGGGCCGAACTGCGCGCGGTGGGCGTACCAGCCGAGGGCGCGCTCCACGAGCGCGGGCGCCAGCCGCCACTGCAGGCCGAGCAGGCGGCCCGCGCCGCCGGCGTACGCCTCGCGCCGGGGCCGACGCAGCACCCGGACGATGGTCTCCGCGACCACCTCCGGTGGGTAGATCGGGGGCGGCGGCATCAGTTCCCGACCGCTGTGGTTGGCCGCGTGCCGGAAGAACGGGGTGTCGATGGTGGCCGGTAGCACCGTGCAGACGGAGATCTGACCGCGACCGGTGACCCGCAACTCCTGTCGGACCGTGTCGGCCAGCCCGCGGATGCCGTGCTTGGTGGCGTTGTACGCCGACTGGTACGGCATGGCCACCTCGGCCAGCACCGAGGCGTTGTTGACCAGGACGCCGCCGCCGGCCGCGCCGAGGTACGGAAGGGCGGCCTTGATGCCGTGCACGGCGCCGAGCAGGTTGACCTCCACCACCCGACGGAACTCGGCGATCGGAATCTCGTCGAACAGGCCCACCACGCCCACTCCGGCGTTGTTGACCCAGGCGTCGATGCGACCGAACTCGGCCGCCGCCCGATCGGCCAGCCGCTGCACCGAATCCAGATCGGTCACGTCGGTCGGCACGACAAGCGCCCGGCCGCCCAACTCCTGGCAGCGCCGCGCGACCTGGCGGAGAGCCGCCTCGCTGCGGGCGGCCAGCACGACTGCCGCACCCCGGCGGGCCAACGCGTACGCGGTCGCCGTGCCGATCCCGCTGGACGCGCCAGTGATCACCACGGTCGAATCGTCGAGGCTGCGGGTCAGCGGCATTCCTGGGCGGTACCCCCGCCCGGGTCTGGTCATGCCAGGCATCGATTGTCGATCTTCGGGGGGCGGCGTGCGGCGTGGTCAATGTGATTGTCGTGGCGCAAGTGTCGGTGGCACTCGCGGGCACTCTTCCCGATCTGCCAGGTTTCGACTCCCGCTCCTGAGGTTAATGGGACGCTCTGAACGGGAGGACCACTGCCGAGGAAAGATCGCAGGGAGGTGACCCATGCGCGTCGGCCTCGTCTGCGCGCACGCCAGCTCATACCGCCACGCCGACGGCCCACCGGTCGGCACCCGGCAACACATCGCACGGGTCGCCGCCGAGTTGGCGGAGCGGGGCCACGACGTACGACTGTACGAGCGCCGGGACGACCCCGGCCTCCCGGCGACCGTCGGTGTCGACGGCTACCAGGTGCTCCAGGTGCCGGCCGGCCCGCCCACCCCGCTACCCACCGCGAAACTCATCCCGCACGTGACGGAGTTCGGCCGCTGGTTGGCCGACTCGTGGTCCGGCGCCTGGCGGCCCGAGGTGGTGCACGGGCACTACTGGGTCGGTGGCCTGGCCGCCGCACACGCCGTTCGGGAGACCGACATCCCGGTGGTGCAGACGTTCCACTCGCTCGGCGTCGAGCAGGCACGCCACCTGGGCGGCCACTACGGCGGGCCGGGAGAGCGGATCACGCTGGAACGCGCCCTGACCCGGGCCGTCGACATCGCCGTCGCCCAGTCGAACGACGAGGTCGACGAGCTGACCCGGATGGGTCTGCAACGCAGCTCGGTCGCGTTGGTGCCGGCCGGGGTGGACATCGAGCAGTTCCAGCCCGACGGCGAGGCGGCGCCGCGCGAACAGCGGGCCCGCATCCTCTCGGTCGGCTCGCTGTCCCCCGGACACGGCCAGGAGGACCTGATCCGGGCGATGCGACTGGTCGGTGACGCCGAGCTGGTGATCGCCGGTGGGCCGCCGGCCGACCAACTGGCCAACCATGCCGAGGCGCGGCGACTGCGTGAGCTTGCCGAACAGATCGGGGTCGTCGACCAGGTACGGCTCGTCGGCGCGGTTCCGCACGACCAGATGGCCACCTGGTACCGCTCGGCGGACGTGGTCGCCTGCACGCCGCACTACTCCTCCGCCGGGCGGGTCTCGCTGGAGGCGATGGCCTGCGGGGTGCCGGTGATCGGCTACGCGATGGGCGGCCTGGCGGACGCCGTCGTCGACGAGGTCACCGGCCGCCTGGTGCCCCCCGGCGACGTGCGGGCGCTCGGCGTCTCGATGCGCCGGCTGCTCGCCGACAACGCCGGCCGATTCGCCTACGGGCACGCCGCGGTGGACCGGGTGCGCAGCAGCTACACCTGGGAGCGCACCGCGGGCGCGTTGGAGCGCCTCTACGAACGGGTGGTTAGTCGCCGCAAGCCGGTCGAGGCCTGAAGAGGGCAGGTCGGGCGGCCCGCTGAATCAGCCGGACCGCCCGACGACGACCATGGCCTGGTCGCGACGCCGTGCCACCGCGCGTTGCTGCTGCGGCTCGGCGTACCGGGTCAGCCCGATCACCGCGGCCAGGGTGACCAGGAAACCGGCCGCGGCCAGCCACTCCCGGCCCGGCCAGATCTTGTCGTTGAGCAGCAGCAGGCCGACGATCGCGGCCGGCACCGCACCGGCGGCATCCATCGCGGCGACCGCGGCGGTCGTCGAACCGCGCTGCATGGCCAACCCCAGCAGCAACTGGCCGACGATCGAGTGGGCGATCAGCAGATAGAACAGCGGGTGGGAGAGGAACGCCTCGGCGGACGACGCGGACGCCAGGGGCCGGGCGGCGACCGCCGCCGAGCTGAACGCCAACCCGGCCAGCGAGCCGAGGGCCACCGAGCCGGGTGCGCCGCGCAGCCGGACCGCGAAGACGCCGAGTACCGCGATGACGCCGAGCGCCACCAGCAGGGCAATCGAGCCGGCGGTGCCGAGCTGCTTCGACGGGGCCGGCCGGGCGGACAGCACCAGCGCGGTGATCCCGGCGAAGAGCAGGACCAGCAGCACCACCTCCGCCACCGGCAGCCGCCACTTCAACACCAGCACGCCGAGGATGGCGGTCACCCCGAGCCCGGCCGCGACGCTCGCCTGCACCAGGAACAGCGGCAGGTCCCGGCGGGCCAGGAAGGCGAGCACGAACCCGCCGATCTGACAGCCCAGGCCGATCAGGTACGTCCGGTGCCCGGCGAGACGCAGCAGCAGGCCCGGATCGAAGGTGTGGTGGACCGTGGTGCGGGCCGCGGCCACCGACTGGAGGAGGTTGGCGAAGCCGTACGCGACGATCATCGCCGCGAGAAAACACCAACCGGAGGAGACCACCTGGCGAGGATAGAGGTTGGCGGGGGTCAGCGCTCGGCTGGCCGATCGAGCCGGCTGAGGATGTCGGCGTGCAGCACCCCGTTGGTGGCCACCACGCTGCTGTCGGTGCCCGGCGCGCCGGCCGGAGCCGGTCGACCGAACAGATCCGTGACCGTGCCACCCGCCTCGGTGATGATCGGCACCAGCGCCGCCACGTCCCACAGCGACAGCTCCGGTTCGACCATCACGTCCAAAGCGCCCTCGGCCAGCAGCATGTAGCCGTAGAAGTCGCCGTACGCCCGACTGCGCCACGTCGCCCGCATCAGGTCCAACATCGCGTCGAGCCGCCCGGCGCGCTCCCACCCGTCGAGCGACGAGTAGCAGAAGCTGGCGTCCGCGATCCCGTGCACCGCGGACACCCCGATCCGCTCGCCGGCGGCGGCACCGGGACCGGCGTACGCGCCCGCGCCCGCGCTCGCCCACCAGCGCCGGCCCAGCGCCGGTGCGGACACCACGCCGACCGCCGGCCGGTCACCGTCATAGAGCGCGATCAGGGAGGCCCAGACCGGCACCCCCCGGACGAAGTTCTTGGTGCCGTCGATCGGGTCGATGATCCACCGGCGGCCGTTCGGGTCGGCGGACGGCTGCGCGCCGTACTCCTCGCCGAGCAGCCCGTCGGTCGGCCGGTGCTCGGCCAGCAGGGCGCGGATCTCCCGCTCCACGGCGGTGTCCGCGTCTGAGACCGGCGTCAGGTCGGGCTTCGCCTCCACCCGCAGGTCGAGCGCGCGGAACCGGGCCATGGCGATGGCGTCGGCCCGGTCGGCGAGCAGGTGGGCAAGGGCGAGGTCGTCGGCGTACCCGGTCATGCCGGCAACCTAGCCGACGCCCCCCGGCTCACTCGTCGGGCCCGCGCCGGTCACCCTCGCCGGGCCCGCGCTGGTCGCTCTCGCCGCGCGAGTCACCCTCGCCGGCCCGGGAGGCGAGCAACCGGCGGTACGAGGCCAACCGGCGCGGGTCGGCCTTGCCGGCGGTCACCCAGGCGTCCAGCCCGCAGGCGGCCTCGTCAGCCGTGTGCTGGCAGTTGGGCGGACAGTCGACGGTGCCCTCGACCAGGTCCGGGAAGCCGTGCAGCAGGCTGTCGGCCGAGACGTGCGCCAGCCCGAAACTGCGGATCCCGGGGGTGTCGATGATCCAGCCGGGGTCGGTGTCGACGCCGGGCACCGGTGGCAACCGCAGCGCCACCGCGCTGGTGGAGGTATGCCGGCCCCGGCCGATCGCGCTGACCACGCCGACCGCGCGCAGCGCGTCCGGGACGAGGCGGTTGACGAGTGTCGACTTACCCACCCCGGAGTGCCCGACCAGCACCGACACCTTGCCGCTGAGTAGCGCGCGGAGCGCGCCCAGGTCGGAGTCGGGACGGTTGAGCACGTACGGCAGCTCCAACTCGGTGTAGTAGCCGAGCACCTCCTCCGGCCCGGCCAGGTCGGCCTTGGTGAGGCAGAGCAGCGGCTCGACGTCCGCGTCGTACGCGGCCACCAGGCAGCGGTCGATGAACCCGGTGCGCGGCGGCGGGTCGGCAAGCGCGCTGACGATCACGAGCTGGTCGGCGTTGGCCACCACCACCCGTTCCAGCCGGCCCTCGGCGGTGGTCTCGTCGTCGTCGGCGGTGCGGCGCAGCACCGAGCGGCGCACGGCGATCCGGACGATCCGGGCGAGAGCGCCCTCCGCGCCGGAGGTGTCCCCGACCAGGCTGACCCGGTCGCCCACCACCACCGACTTGCGGCCCAGCTCACGGGCGCGCATCGCGGTCACCGTGGGCAGCTCGGCCCCCACCACGCCGCGCTCGGCCCCGGCCAGCACGCACTGGTAGCGCCCTCGGTCGACGGCGATGACGAAGCCGTCCACCGCATCGTTGTGCTGGGGGCGGGTGCGCGTACGCGGGCGCGACGACTTTCCGGGCCGGACCCGTACGTCGTCCTCGTCGTACTCCCGCCGTTTGGTCGCCAGGACCTGTCCTCTTCTCGCGTCAGCTCTTGCCGGTCACCATCGCTGACCATAGTGCCGGGAACTCGGGCATGGTCTTGGAGGTACACCCCACGTCGTCCACCTCGATGCCGGGAACGGCCAGCCCGGCCACCGCGGCGGCGTGCGCCATGCGGTGGTCGTGGTAGGTGCGGAAGGTCCCCCCGCGCAGTGGACGGGGTCGGATCTCCAGCCCGTCCGGCGCTTCGGTGATGTCCGCCCCGAGGGCGGTGAACTCGGCCGCGAGCGCGCTCAGGCGGTCGGTCTCGTGGCCCCGGATGTGCCCGACGCCGGTGAGTACCGACGGCGAGTCGGCGAGCATGGCCAGCGCGGTCAGCACCGGGGTCAGCTCGCTGACGTCGGAGAGGTCGGCGGTCAGCCCGTGCACCACGCCGGTGCCCCGCACGGTCAGCCCGGCGGTGGAGAGGGTGACCTCGGCGCCCATCCGGTGCAACAACGAGCGGAGTTGCTCGACCGGTTGGGCGCTGCTGTGCGGCCAGCCCTGCAGGGTCACCTCGCCGCCGGTGACCAGGGCGGCGGCGAAGAACGGCACCGCGCCGGAGAGGTCCGGTTCGATCTCCCAACCGCGCCCGGTGAGCGGGCCGGGCTCGACGGTCCACACGTCGGGGGTGCTGTCGTCGACGGCCGCGCCGGCGGCCCGCAGCATCCGCACCGTCATCCGCAGGTGTGGCGCGGAGGGCACCGGCGGGCCGACGTGGCGCACCACCACACCCCGGTCGAAGCGAGGGGCGGCCAGCAACAGTGCGGAGACGAACTGGCTGGAGACGGACGCGTCGATCACCACCTCGCCGCCGGTGACCCCACCGGTGCCGAAGACGGTCAGCGGCAGGCTGCCCGTGCCGGTGACGTCGATCCGGACACCCAGCGAGCGCAGTGCGCCGACCAGCGGGCCGAGCGGCCGGGTGCGAACGTAGGGGTCGCCGTCGAAGGTGACCGGCCCGTCGGCCAGCCCGGCCACCGGCGGCACGAACCGCATCACGGTGCCGGCCAGGCCCACGTCGACGTGGGCGGGGCCGCTCAGCGGGTGCGGCCGGACCAGCCAGCGCTCGTCGTCGCTGATCGACACGTGCGCGCCCATCGCGCGCAGGCCGGCGGCCATCAACTCGGTGTCGCGGGCTCGCAGCGGCTCGGCAAGCGTCGACGGTCCGGCGGCCAACGTGCTGAGCACCAGGGCGCGCGCGGTCATCGATTTGGACCCGGGCAGGCGCAGCGTCGCCGCCACCGGGTTGGACGCGGTCGGTGCGCTCCACGGCTGTGGCGGCCGGGTCGCGGTCAGATTCCCCACGGTGACATTCTGCCGCGTCGACCGCCCGGTGGCGGGAGGCGGTGGTCGCACTCCCGGTTGGCGGGACAGCCGTCGGGGCGCCGACGCGTTAGCGTGTGGTCCATGTGCGGCAGGTACGCGACGACCAGGAGTTCCGGGGAGCTGAGCGCGCTGTTCGAGTCGTCCGACGACACCGACGGCCTGCTCCGACCGGATCACAACGTCGCGCCGACCGACCCGGTGCCGCTGGTCCGGGTCAGCCCCGAGGGGCACCGCAGCCTCTGCGTCGGTCGCTGGGGTCTGCTGCCGCACTGGTCCCGCTCTCCCGCCGGGGCGGCCCGCATGATCAACGCGCGGGCCGAGACGGTGGCCACCAGTCGGGCGTACGCCGGGTCGTTCGCCCGTCGCCGCTGCCTGATCCCGGCGGACGGCTGGTACGAGTGGGTCCGTCGGCCCGACGGTGGGCGACAGGCCTACTACCTGACGCCCGCCGACGGCTCCGTGCTCGCCCTGGCCGGCATCTGGTCGGTCTGGCAGTCCGAGGCCGAGACCCGGCTCACCTTCAGCGTGCTGACCACCGCGGCGCTTGGCGAGCTGACCGAGGTGCACGACCGGATGCCGGTGCTGCTGTCGTCCGAGCACTGGTCGTCGTGGTTGGCGCCGACCGACGAGCCGGAGCGGTTGCTGACCCCGGCGTCGGCGGAGTGGCTCGCCGGGTTGGAAATCCGGCCGGTCGGGGCGGCGGTGGGCGACGTCCGCAACGACGGGCCGCAACTGACCGCCCGGGTGCCGGTGGAGCCATCGGTGCGACCGCAGGAGCTGACCCTGTTCTGAGACCGACCGCCGCACATCGTCGAGCGCCGATTTGCCAGGGTTGCGCGCGATTCGTCTCCCGGCCGTTCAGTCATGTTCCCGGCAGGCCCTTGTCTCGGTGTCGTCAAGTGCGATAGAACACAGCGCCGGTAGTGGCTGTCGATTCGCACGGGGCGGACGACGTCCACCGATCTTGCCGGTCCCACGGGGGAGGTGGGTGGATGACACGGGCGCGTATGCCTCGCCCGCACGAGGTGGCTGCGGCGCGGCGAGATCCGCGACTGCTGAAGGCCGTGCGGGAACGGCGACAGGACGACGCGTGGCGCACCAGAGGCACATGCCAGAGCGTCGATCCGGAGACATTCTTTCCGGCACCGAACGAACCGGCGGACGCCGCCGTCGCACTGTGCCGCAGTTGCGACGTGCAGGGGTCCTGCCTGGCCTGGGCTCTGGACGTCGGTGACTGCCACGGCGTGTGGGGTGCCACGACACCTCGCGAGCGGCGGGCGATGCTTGTCGCCTGGCGTGGCGAGGTCGAGCCGGACCCGGACGCCGTCGATGACGCCGGCCCGCCGGTACGGGATCGGCTACTCACTCTGGTCCCGTTGAGCTGATCGGCTCACCCGGCCCGCACCCGTCGCCGGTCCGGCGGCGCAGAATGGGTCGGTGCTGCCCAGCGACGAGATCGACACACCCCGCGGTTCGGCGCGGATCGACACCGACCTGCCGTCCCGTCCGGCCACCGCCCTGCTCGTGCTCGGGCACGGCGCGGGCGGCAGCGTCGATGCCCCCGACCTGCTCGCGGTCCGGGACGCGGCGGTCGCGGCCGGCCTGGTGGTGGCGCGGGTGACCCAGCCCTACCGGGTCGCCGGTCGACGTGCGCCGGCGCCGGCAGGTCATCTCGACGAGGCCTGGACGGCGGTGCTCGCCGTGCTGCGGGAGCGGCACGCCGACGTGCCGACGACTGTGGTCGGCGGCCGTTCCAGTGGCGCTCGGGTGGCCTGCCGCACGGCCCGTGCGGTGGGTGCGGCCGGTGTGGTCGCGTTGGCCTTTCCGCTGCACCCACCCGGGCGGCCGGAGCGCTCGCGGGCCGCTGAACTGGACACCGGCCTGCCGACGCTTGTCGTCAACGGTGACCGGGACCCGTTCGGGACACCGGAGCCGGGACCGACCGTGCAGGTGGTGAGTCGTCCCGGGGAGACGCACGACCTGCGGCGGGATCCGGCCGGCACCGCTGACCTCGTCCGGTTCTGGTTGCACGCCCAGGGCTGGGCGCCCACCTGATCCGGCTCGCCCGCGCGACCGTTTCCGGTGCCGGGCGCGGGTCGTTGCATCCGATGGTGCCGCCGGCCCGATCCGGACCGGTGACACCAGTCCTCCCAGGCCCTTCCTGGTCCCAGCGCCGGCCGCCGTCGGGGCCGGGACCAGGAACGGGAGGCCAGCCGGAATGCCCCAGTGGTCATCTCGCGTTACTAACCCCGGAAGACTTTTCTGCGAGGGGGGTGACCGGTGCCGACCGAGACACGAAGCCTGGAACGGGACGAGCGGGACGCCCGGCAGCTGAAGCGGCTGCTGGATGGCCCGGAGTGGCCCGCGACGGCGGGACCGGGCGGGGCGGGTGCGGTGAGCACGGGCACACCGGCGGGAAGTGGATCTGCGGGTAGGTCCGTGCGCGTATCCTCGGCGGGAAAGCATCCGACGCGAGGGGATGTGCGGTTGACCACCGAGAAGACGGACGAGCGCAGGGCCCGATTCGAGCGGGACGCGATGCCATTCGTCGATCAGCTCTACGCTGCTGGGCTGCGGATGACACGCAACCCGGCGGATGCCGAAGACCTGGTCCAGGAGACGTACCTGAAGGCGTACGCGGCCTTCCACCAGTTCGAGCAGGGCACGAACCTGAAGGCCTGGCTCTACCGGATCCTGACCAACACCTACATCAACTCCTACCGCAAGCGGCAGCGCCAGCCGATCCAGGCGCCCACCGAGGAGATCACCGACTGGCAGCTCGCCGAGGCCGAGTCGCACACCTCCAGTGGGTTGCGCTCCGCCGAGACCGAGGCACTGGACCGGCTGCCGGACAGCGACGTCAAGGAGGCCCTCCAGCAGTTGCCGGAGGAGTTCCGCCTGGCTGTCTACCTCACCGATGTCGAGGGCTTCTCCTACAAGGAGGTCGCCGACATCATGGGTACGCCGATCGGCACGGTGATGTCGCGTCTGCACCGGGGCCGTCGTAATCTGCGCAAGCTGCTTGAGCGCTACGCCGGGGAGCGGGGCTTCAGTGCGGCCCGCTCGTCCAAGGGCTCGACCGCTGCCGCCGGCCGGGAGGTGTGACGTGAGCTGTGGGGAGCCGCACGAGACGGATTGCCGCGAGGTGCTCGCGGAGGTCTACCTCTACCTGGATCTGGAGTGCGCCGACGAGCGGCGCTCGCTGATCCGGCACCACCTGGACGAGTGTGGGCCGTGCCTGCGTGAGTACGGGCTCGAGCAGGAGGTACGGGCGTTGGTGGCTCGGTGCTGCGGCAACGAGACCGCCCCGGACGAGCTGCGCGAGCGGCTGCGGGTCAAGCTCACCGAGCTGGTGGTCTTCGAGACCAGTGATTCCCGCGAGTTGGCCGACTGAGCGTCGGCAGAGCACAGCGTCAGACCGGTGGCCCGGGTCGTTGTCGACCCGGGCCACCGGTGTACCCGGCGTCGGCCGGGTCGAGCTGATCGGTGACGGGCCGCCGGCCCGTCGACCCGTTCAGGAGTTGGGACGCTTGCCGTGGTTCGCGGCGCTCTTCTTACGAGCCTTCTTCTTGCGGGACTTCTTCGCCATGCTGACCTCCTCGTGATGGGGGCGGATCCGTGCTGCCCACGACCTCGGCGTCGGTGCACCCACCGACGGCCCGGCATCGGGTCCGACCCGCTGATGGTAGTGCGGTCGACACCTGCCGCCTTTCCCCGGGGCGGGTGCGTCATCCCGGCCGTGCCGCTGCGCGCCCACCGGCGGACGTCGCATGATTGGATACGTCGGCAGGCACATCGCGAAAAGGGAGGGCCCGGACATGGCCGAGGAGATCCGCGCCGAGATGGTGGCGAACGTCTGGAAGGTCGTCGCCTCGGCAGGTGACACCGTGGCCGAGGGCGACACCCTGGTGATCCTCGAGTCGATGAAGATGGAGATCCCCGTCCTCGCCGAGTCCGACGGTGTGCTCGAGCAGCTCGCGGTGCACGAGGGTGACGTCGTGCAGGACGGTGACCTGATCGCGGTGATTGCTTGAGCGGGGTGCGGGTCCGTTCGGCCGAGCCGGCCGACTTTCCGGCGGTCGCGCGGTTGACCGTGGCCGCGTACGAGGCGGACGGCCAGCTCAAGGGCGAACACGGGTACGGCGAGGTGCTGGCCGACGTGTCGACCCGGGCCGTCAGCGGTGAGGTGCTGGTCGCGGTCGACGAGGTGACCGAGGCGGTGCTCGGGTCGGTGACCTTCGTGCTGCCGGGTACTCCGTTCGCCGAGCTGTCCGGGCCGGGCGAGGCGGAGTTCCGGATGCTCGCGGTCGACCCGGGCGCTCAGGGTCGGGGTGTCGGCGCGGCACTCGCGCAGGCGTGCGTGGCACGCGCCGTCGAGTTGGGTTGCACGGCGGTGGTGATCTGCGTCCGGGCCGGGATGGCCGATTCGGCGCACCGGCTCTACTCGCGGCTCGGGTTCGTCCGGGCACCGGAGAAGGACTGGGCTCCGGCGGTGGGCGTTGACCTGCTCGGTCTGCGGCTGGTCCTGACGCGCGGCTGAGTCGCCCGAGCGGTCAGGCCTGGCCGGCGGCGGGTCCGTCGTGGTCGCTCGCGTCGGGGTCGGTGCCGATGGCGGCGAGCAACTCGTCGGCCACCTCCAGGGCGAGCTTGCGGCGTTCGTCGTCGCTGATGTGCGGTGCGCGGACCGCGAACCAGCTCGTGTGCACCGCGAAGATCGACAGTGCGGCGCGCAGTTGGGCGGCGGGGGACTCGTCGCCCCGGCACAGCGCGTCGGCCAGGTCCAACATCCGACCGCGCATCTGTTGGCCGGCGGAGAGACTCTTCAGCGCCGTCTGGTTCTGCTCGAAGAAACGCATCACCGACGGCTGCGCGCCGTCGAACATCGTGTCCGCGTACCGGGAGATCAGCTCGCGGCGGGTGGCCAGCGTGGCGGGCTGCGTCGCGGCCCAGGCGTTCAGCTCGTCCATCCGGTCCAGCCGGTCCTCGACGAAGCTGGCGACGATGTCGTCCTTGCTCTTGAAGTGGTAGTAGAGCGCGGCCTTGGTGACGTTGAGGCGCTCGGCGATCTCCCGCAGCGAGGTCTTCTCGTACCCCTGCTCGGTGAAGAGTTCGAGCGCGACGGCCTTGATCCGCTCTCGCGTTCCGCCTGTGCTCTCCCTCACTCACGCACTCCTCATCGCTTGACCGTGGCTTCCTACCCAACTTACCGTGCGGCTAGTAAGGTGACTAGCCGGGCGGCAAGTAAGTACGGCATTCCTCGGGGGGAGCTTACCTATGACTCAAGCAACACAGACCGGCGTACGACCCAACAACATCCGGGTCGTGTTGTTCGGGCTGATGATCGCGATGATGCTCGCGATGCTCGACAACATGATCGTCAGCACCGCGTTACCGCGGATCGTCGGCGAGTTCGGCGGCCTCAACCACTTCACCTGGGTGGTTACCGCGTACGTCCTGGGCACCACCGTGTCCACCCCGATCTGGGGCAAGCTCGGTGACCTCTACGGCCGCAAGTCGGTCTTCCTGACCTCGGTCATCATCTTCCTCGTCGGCTCCGCCCTCTGCGGCATGGCCGGCTCCGGGATGCTCGGCGGCCCGCAGGACGGCATGGTCCAGCTCATCGCCTTCCGTGCCGTGCAGGGCCTCGGCGCCGGTGGGCTCATGGTCGGCGTGATGGCGATCATCGGTGACCTGGTCCCGCCCCGCGAGCGTGGGCGCTACCAGGGCATGATCGCCGGCATCATGGCCATCGCCATGGTCGCCGGTCCGCTGGCCGGTGGCTTCATCACCGACCACCTCTCCTGGCGGTGGGCGTTCTACGTGAACCTGCCGCTGGGCGGGATCGCGCTGCTCGTGTTGATCACCACGATGCACCTGCCGAAGTACCGCACCGAGCACCGGATCGACTGGCTCGGGGCCGGACTGCTCTCCGTCGGCATCACCGCGATCGTGCTCATCACCACGTGGGGCGGCAACGAGTACGACTGGACGTCGCCGCAGATCCTCGGCCTGGCCGTGCTGAGCGTGCTCGCGTTGGCGGCGTTCGGCCTGGTGGAGCGCCGGGTCCAGGAGCCCATCCTGCCGTTGGCGCTCTTCGCGAACCGCAACTTCGCGCTGATCTCGGTGATCGGCTTCCTGCTCGGCTTCGCGATGTTCGGCGCGATGAACTTCCTGCCGCTCTACCAGCAGACCGTGCAGGGGGCGTCGGCGACCAACAGCGGTCTGCTGCTGCTGCCCCTGATGTTCGGCATGCTGGTCGTCTCGCTTGTCATCGGCCGGGCGATCACCAAGAACGGCAGGTACCGGGCGTACCCGATCATCGGTGGCGTCGGAATGACCGCGGGGATGGCGCTGCTGTCGATGCTCGACACCAACACCAGCAAACTGATGTCCTCGCTGTACATGGTCGTCCTCGGCGTCGGCATGGGCTTCCTCATGCAGACGACCATGCTGATCGCGCAGAACAGCGTGGAGCAGAAGGACCTCGGCGCGGCCAGTGGCGCGGCGACCTTCTTCCGGTCGATCGGCGGCTCGTTCGGCATCTCGCTGTTCGGCGCGATCTTCGCCAACCGGCTGGCCAGCTCCGAGGGCGGTCGAGCCTTCGGTGGCGAGTCCGGTGGTGCCGGGATGGACCTGGAGAAGCTCAAGGACCTGCCCGCCCAGGCGCGTGAGCTGGTGCTCAGTGGCCTCTCCGACGCGATCTCGCACGTGTTCCTCTGGGCGGTGGTGTTCACCGTCGCGATCCCGGTGCTCGCCTGGTTCATCAAGGAGATCCCGCTGCGCACCGCCAACGAGGCGCCGCCGCAGGCCACTCCGGAGGAGGAGGCCGAGATCGCCCTCGGCAAGGCAGCCCCGGTCGCCTGACCCGCACCCTTCCCCCCGCGCCGCGCCGCGTCAGCCCATCCGGGCCGGCGCGGCGCGCTGGGGTCAGGACTGGCGGGTCAGGCGTCGCCAGAGGCGACGGAGGGGGTTGCGGGGGCGGGGGAGTGTGGCGGACCGGCTGTCGAGCATTTCGGTGGCGAGCGCCGCGGCGGCCTTGTCCAGCTCCGGGACGGCGAGCGCCAGGTGGGCCAGCGAGACGGCGATCGGGACCGGTCGGACCCGAGCGACGGCGGCTGCGTCGGCGAGCCGTTCCGCCACCACCCGCGCCACGTCCGACCGTACCGAGGGATCCACCCAGGCGGCTGTGACCAGGGCGAACAGCGCCGCCTCGGTGACCCAGTCCTCGACGTCCCAGATCAGGTCGAGCAGCACCCGGCGCCGGGTCGAGCCCTCCCACGGCTCGTCGGTGCGGTGGTGCAGCAGCCCCAGGCACGCCCATACCTGCACCCCACGGACCCAGATCGACGGGTCGTGGGCGGCCAACAGGCGACCCACCGCGTTGGCCGGTGCCGCCGGTGGGTGCACCAGCAGGCCGAGCAGATCCGCCAGGTCGAGGCCGGCGAGGCCCACCGCCGCGTCGTACGCCGCCGGTGGGTGCGGCCACGCCGGGTGGGCGAGCTGACCGATCCGTTCGACAGCCGTCGCCGAGGGCGCCGGCAGGGCGGGCATGGGGATGTTGTCCGCGTAGTGCCACAACCGTTGGGCCGACGCCCGCCGGGGCTCGCGCGGGTCCGGCTCCAGGGAGCCGACGACGTCGATCCGCAGCCCGGGGGCGGTGGACGTCGCCGTCCGGACGGCGCTCGGCGGGGCTGCGGCGGGCAGGCGTACGGCGCTGCCGGAACCGTTGTCGTCATCGGCCACCGCCTGGCGCAGCGCGTCGACAAGTGGGCCGCCGGCCGGGGTCAGCTGGCCGAGCCAGGGTCGGCCCCGGCAGCACTGGGCCAGGTCACCATGCTCGTGGCTGTCGTTGGGGTGGTCGCGGACGAAGTCGGCGAGCGCGACCAGGTGGGCCAGGTCGCCGTCGCGCAGGTGCCGCAGCCGGTGGGCGGTGTGCACCGCGCAGTCGAAGGACGGGTCGCGCGCCAGCGCCCGCTCGGTCCACTCCAGCGCCTCGTCCAGCCGGCCGATCTCGGCCAGGGTGCCGGCGATGTCCGCGTAGATCGCCAGGTCGTCGGGGTCCAGCTCGACGGCCCGACCGAGGGCTGCGAGGCCCTCGCGGGTCCGGCCCGCGCTGCGGTACGCGTACCCGAGCCAGACCTCGCCCATCTTCGAGGGCTGTGTGCGTACCCCTCGGGTGGCCCAGCGCACCGCGAGCGCGGCCTCGCCGAGACGCCGGGCCAGCGCGGACGCCGCGCCCAGCAGCAGACCGTGGTCGGGGTGGACGGTGGCGGCGTTGCGGGCCAGCGTGAGGTACGGCGCGAGGGCACCCCGGTCGACCCGCGGCACCGGGTCCGGCAGCGCGGCGCAGACCTGCATGAGGATCCGGGCGATGTGCTCCGGGTCCAGCCGTTCGGCCAGTTCGGGCGCGGTGACCCAGGGAACGCCGGCCCACTCGGTGCCGGGCGCGTACGCGGTCGCCGCGGCCAGCAGTTCCAGTCCCTCGGCGGGACGGCCGGCGGTGGCGAGCAGGTGGGCGCGGGCGACGACCGCGCCCACGAAGGTGTGGTGGTTGATCGGAAAGAGGCCGAGGCCACCGCCGCTGGCCGCGGCGAGCCGGGCCAGCGTCTCGTGCACCTCCGGGAGCGTGGGGGCCTGCGCCAGCGCGCCGGCGAGGTGGCCGGCGGCGTGGTGCAGGTCACCCTCGTCGAGTGCCAGCCGGGCCAGAGCCAGCTCCTCCGTCGGGGAGAGCGCGGGGTCGTCCGTTCCCTCGGGCACGTCGTCCTCTCGTCGCTGGGGCTGGGCCGGGTGCACCGCAAGCTTAGTTGATATTGAGATCAACTGGTGATCACCTGCGCAGTCCTGCTCGTTCGATTGCTGAGCTACGGTTAAAAGTGCAAGACTGAGCAAGAATTGCGCGGCAATCGCGCAGGGGAGGGGTTTCCGTGACACGTGCAGGCTCCGGCATGGCCGCCGACATCGACGAGCAGCCGGCTGGCTACGCCCGCCTGCTCTCGGCCGCCAACGCCGCCGAGATCGCGCGGGTGGCGGCGGTCGTCGCCGAACGTCGCCCACGGCACGTGGTCTTCACCGCCCGGGGCACCTCCGACCACGCGGCCCTCTACGGGGCGTACCTGACCGAGATCCGGCTCGGCCTGCCCGCCGGGCTCGCCTCGCCAAGCGTCGTCACCCTGTACGGGGCACGCCCCGACCTGTCCGACGCGCTTGTCGTCGGGGTCAGCCAGAGCGGCGGCTCGCCCGACCTGGCCGAGGTGCTGCGCGCCGCCCGAGCCTCCGGGGCGCTGACCCTCGCGGTGACCAACGCCCCCGACTCGCCGCTCGTCGACGTGGCCGAGCTGAGCGTCGACATCGCCGCCGGGCACGAGCGGGCGGTCGCCGCCACCAAGACGTATACCGCCGAGCTGCTCGCCCTGCTGATGCTCGTGGAGGGGATCCGGGCCGGCGACGGCGTGCTCCCGGCGGCCGAACGGGAGGCGCTGGACGCGCTGCCCGAGCTGGCCGCCCGCACCCTGGCCGACGGCACCCCGGCCCAGCTCGCCCCGCGCTACCGGTTCGCCCGCCAGTTGGTCACCACCGGCCGGGGGTACGCCTACCCGACCGCCCGGGAGGCCGCGCTGAAGCTGATGGAGACCTCGTACCTGCCGGCCCTCGCCTTCTCCGGCGCCGATTTGCTGCACGGCCCACTCGCGATGACCGACCCGGAGGTCCCGGTGCTCGCCGTGGTCGGCTCCGGCCCCGGTGGCCGCTCGATGGGCGAGGTGCTGCCCCGCCTCGGCGAACGCCGCGCCGACGTGGTGGTGGTCGGCTCCGCCGACGTGCCGGGCGCCACCCGGCTGGCCGTCCCCGAGGTCGACGAGCGGTACGCCCCGCTGTTGGACATCCTGCCGTTGCAGCGGTTGGCGCTGGCCCTGGCGCTCACCCGAGGCGAGGATCCGGACGCGCCGCGCGGGTTGAAGAAGGTCACCGCGACGATGTGAGGCGTGGCGTGGCACCCTGGTCACCGTGTCCACGCTGCGCGACCTCGCCGAGGAGCACACCCATCTCCGTCCGGCCGACATCGACCACCTGCACCGCATCGCCGGCGACTGGCAACTGCTCTCCGATCTCTCCTTCGCTGACCTGCTGCTCTGGGTGCCGGTTGACGCCGACGGCACGTTCCTGTGCGTCGCCCAGGTCCGCCCGACCACCGCACCCACCGCGTACCAGGATGACCAGGTGGGGCGGATCGTCGGCGGGCCGGAGGTGGCCCACCTGGGGGTGGCGTACTCCCAGGGCCGGATCTGGCGCGAGGGCGACCCGGTCTGGTATGGCGACGTGCCGGCCCGGCACGAGGCGATCCCGGTCCGGCTGCGCACCGCCGAGGGGGAGGCCGGCGAGGTGATCGCCGTGGTGGGACGGGACACCAACCTCTCCACCGCGCGCACCCCGAGCCAACTGGAGCTCAATTACCTGACCACGGCCGACGACCTGGCGCAGATGATCGCGGACGGCACCTTCCCGCCACCGCGGCACCCGGGCGAGACCACCTCCGCGCCCCGGGTCGGCGACGGCCTGGTCCGGCTCGACGCCGGCGGCAAGGTCACCTACGCCAGCCCGAACGCGCAGTCCGCGTACCGGCGGCTGGGCTACGCCTCGCACCTGGTGGGCGAGGACCTGGCCGCGCTGCACCGCCGGCTCGCCGGCGACCCGCTGGACGGCACCGAGGCCTCGAACGGCATCCTGGCCGCCCTGCGCGGCGAGGCGCCCCCGCGCCGGGAGATCGACGCCCGCGGCGCCACGATGCTCACCCGGGCGCTGCCGCTGATGCCCGCCGGGGTGCCGATCGGCGCGCTCGTGCTGGTGCGGGACATCACCGAGGTTCGCCGCCGGGATCGGGCACTGATCACCAAGGACGCCACGATTCGGGAGATCCACCACCGGGTCAAGAACAACCTCCAGACCGTCGCCGCGCTGCTGCGGTTGCAAGCCCGCCGGGTGTCCATGCCGGAGGCGCGCGTCGCGCTGGAGGAATCGGTCCGCCGGGTCGCCTCGATCGCCCTGGTGCACGAGACGCTCTCCATGTCCAGCGACGAGGCGGTCGAGTTCGACGGCATCGTCGACCGGGTGGCCAGCGCCGCGACCGAGGTCGCGGCGACCGAGGTGAGCGTCGGCATGCGTCGACGGGGCAGCTTCGGCGTGCTGCCGGCGGAGATTGCCACGTCGCTGGTGATGGTCCTCAACGAGTTGCTGCTCAACGCCGTCGAGCACGGCTTCCCGCCGGCCGACGAGGCGGACGAGCACCGCCCGCCTGCCGCCTCGGGCATGGTGCCGGTCGCCGCTCCCGAGGTCGACCCGTCGCTGCGACCCGAGGTGGTGGTCTCGGCGCACCGGTTCCGCAAGATGCTGCACGTCTCGGTGACCGACAACGGGCGCGGGCTGCCGCCGAACTTCGACGCGGAGCGAGCCAGCCGGCTCGGCCTCCAGATCGTCCGTGCCCTGGTCACCGGGGAGCTGCGCGGCACCATCGAGCTGCGAGCCGGTGCCACCGGCGGCACCGAGGCCGTGCTCGTCGTCCCGCTGGCCCGCAACGCCCCCGAGGGCCGCGCACAGGGCTGAGCCGCTCCTGCCGGGCGGGTCCGTCTTGTGCCGGGCGGGACCGTCTTGTGCCGGGCGGGACCGCTTGAGGGGAGCGGGCACCAGAACGAGCCTGATGCCGGTGAGTCATCAAGATGACTCACCGGCATCACACTGATCGAGGCGAGTGGGCCGGGAGTCGGTCGGCCGGGAGTCGGCCGGCCCGGAGTCGGCCGGCCCGGGGTCGGTCGGGTCAGCGGTCGGGGCGGTCGGTCAGCAGGGCTACGGTCAGGCCGGGGCGCGGCCAGACCTGGGCGACGGTGAAGTCCGCGCGTAGCGCGTCACCCTTGGCGCCGGTCACCGCGGCCAACGGCTCGGCGTGCCGACCGGAGAGCACCAGCCACACCCGTGTCGTACCGGCCAGGCACTGCGCCGGCTGGGGGCACTCGGCCGCCCACAGGTCGCCCCGGCGGACCTCGTCCTCGGTGACCAGGACGTCCCGGGGTGGGTCGTCGAGGTGGTACTCGATGCCGAGGTCGAGGAAGAGCCAGCTCTGCCGGGGCGAGTAGACGATCGCGTCGCCCGGCCGCTGACCGTCGGCGATCACGCGCGCCACGCCCGCGTAGTCCACCGGCGCGCTGCGCGGCCACTCGTGGGTGCGCCGCAACGCCGCCTGGTCGGGAAGGCCGAGCAACCCGGCCAGGACCACCACGGCGAGCGCGGCGGGCACCGCCACCGCGGCCACCGCCGCGCCGGCCAGCAGGCAGGCGAAGGGCACCACGAAGACCAGGTACCGGGGCACCCACAGCGGTACGACCTCGCCGGCGGCGAAGAGCAGCAGCACGGGCAGCAACACCGCGCTCACCGGCAGCAGGGCGCGTCGCCCGAGCCGGGCCGCGCCCAGCGCGGCGACCCCGACCAGCAGTCCACCCACCACGCTGCTCTGCGCCACCCCGCCGGGCAGAGCGGTCAGGTCGTCCAGGCGGACCAGGTGGACCCAGTTGAGCTGCCGGGACCGCTGGGAGCGGGCCTTGAGCAGCAGGGGGGTGACAAGCAGAGCGGCCGGCACCACGGAGACCACCCAGCGCCACACCCGCCGGTCCCGCGCGGCGTCGTGCTTGTCCCGCGCGGCGTCGTGCTTGTCCCGCGCGGCGTCGTGCTGGTCCCCGCTGCCTACGCCGGCCGTGGCTGGGCCGCGCCACCAGGCGAGCAGGACGACCAGGCCGTGCGCGGCGAGCAGGGTGAGCGCGATCAGGTGGATGAGCCCGAGAGCGGCGACGGCGGCGGCGTACCCGGCCCAGCGGGTCCAGCTCGGTCCGCGCAGTGCGGCCACCAGCAGCAGGGTGGCGAGCACCGCGAGCATGGTGGCCAACGCGTACGGGCGGGCCTCCTGCCCGTAGCGGGACGTGCCGGGGAGGACCGCGAACAGCAGCCCGGCGAACAGGCCGGTGCGCCGGTCGACCAGCCGCGCGCCGAGCACGGCGAGCAACCCGGCCGCCACTGTCATCGCCAGCACGGCCGGCACGCGCAGGGCGACCGTGGAGTCGCCGACGATCGCGGTCCAGCCGTGCATCAGCAGGTAGTACGGCCCGGTGGCGGCGTCGATGGTGCCGGCCAACCGGGCCAGGTCCGCGGGCGATCGGTTGGCCGCGCTCCAGGTCGCCAGTTCGTCGCGCCAGAGCTGGGCGGAACCCAGCCCGGTCAGGGTCACCACCAGGGTCAGCAGTGCCGGGGCCAGCCAGACCGGTACGCGGCGCAGGTGGTCCCACACCGCGCCGGTCGACTCGGACAATCTGCCCACGGTCCGAGCCTGCCACGGTCTCGCCGTTCGTGGTGTCAGCCGGCCGCAGGCGGTGGGCGCCAGGCGGGCATCACGTCGTTCGGCCGCACTCGCCCGTGATGTGGGATCCAGCACGTGGACATTGGCCGACCCCCTCGGGGTGTGGCAGCATGGGGCGCATGACCGCCGCAGTCGTCCGCCGCTTCGTGGCACGTCGCCACGTCGATTACGGCCGCGTGCGCAGCGCGATCTGTCCGGCCTACTGACGACGCCCGATCAATCTGTCTCGGGCGCGCTCCGCGCCGGCTGTCTGAAGACACCGTTGTCCCGCCCGCTTCGCCGGGCCGGCCGCCGCGCCCCGCGTACCCCGAGGCACAGCAGACAACGGAGGACGCCGCGATGGCGGTCAGCAGCATCCCGGCCCGTTCCGAGGACCCGCCGGCTCGCCCGACCCGAGCGCCGCGCCGGCCACGGGGTGAGGGTCAGTGGGCGCTCGGCCACCGTGAACCGCTCAACCCCAACGAGCGGATCAAGAAGGACGACGACCCGCTCAACGTCCGGGCCCGCATCGAGACCATCTACGCGCACCGCGGCTTCGCCTCCATCGATCCGCAGGATCTGCGGGGCCGGTTCCGCTGGTGGGGCCTCTACACCCAGCGCAAGGCGGGCATCGACGGCGGGCGCACCGCCGTGCTGGAGCCGCACGAGCTGGAGGACGAGTTCTTCATGCTGCGGGTCCGCATCGACGGTGGCCAGCTCAGCCTGGCCCAGTTGCGGGTGATCGCGGACATCTCCCGGGAGTTCGCCCGGGACACCGCCGACATCACCGACCGGCAGAACATCCAGTACCACTGGATCCGGGTCGAGGACATGCCGGAGATCTGGCGTCGGCTGGAGTCGGTCGGCCTGCAGACCACCGAGGCGTGCGGCGACTGCCCCCGGATCGTGCTGGGCAGCCCGGTCGCCGGCGTGGCCCGTGACGAGGTGCTCGACCCGACCCCGGCGATCGACGAGATCGTCGCCCGGTACGTCGGCGACAAGCAGTTCTCCAACCTGCCCCGCAAGTTCAAGACGTCGATCTCCTGGCTGGTCGACACCCCGTACGAGTCGAACGACATCGCCTTCCTCGGTGTCGACCACCCCGAGTACGGCCCCGGCTTCGACGTCTGGGTCGGCGGCGGTCTCTCCACCAACCCGATGCTCGCCCAGCGGCTCGGCGTCTGGGTGCCGATGGCCGAGATTCCGGACGTGTGGGCCGGGGTGGTCGGGATCTTCCGTGACTACGGCTACCGGCGGCTGCGCAACCGGGCCCGGCTGAAGTTCCTGGTGGCCGACTGGGGTGTGGAGCGTTTCCGCGAGGTCCTGGAGAAGGACTACCTCGGTCGTACGCTGCTCGACGGCCCGGCGCCGACCCTGCCGTCGAAGCCGGTCGACCACGTGGGCGTGCACGAGCAGGCCGACGGGCGGCACTACGTGGGCGCCGCGCCGGTGGTCGGGCGGGTCTCCGGCGGGCAGCTCGCCCAACTGGCCGACGTGGTCGAGGCGCACGGCAGCGACCGGGTGCGGCTCACCCCGTACCAGAAGCTGCTGGTGCTCGACGTGCCGTCGGAGCGGACGGAGTCGCTTGTCGACGCGCTGCGTGGCATTGGCCTGGAGGCCCGGCCGTCGGCCTGGCGGCGCGGCACGATGGCGTGCACCGGCATCGAGTACTGCAAGCTCGCCATCGTCGAGACGAAGGCCCGCGGCGAGGAGTTGGTGGCCCGGCTGGAGCAGCGGCTGCGCGACTTCGACGCGGACATCTCCATCCACATCAACGGCTGCCCGAACGCCTGCGCCCGCACCCAGGTGGCCGACATCGGGCTCAAGGGCCAGCTGGTGGTCGGCCCGGACGGCCGACAGGTCGAGGGCTTCCAGGTGCACCTGGGCGGCGGGCTGGGCATGGCCCAGGGGCAGACGGCCGGTTTCGGCCGCAAGCTGCGTGGCCTGAAGACCACCGCCGAGGAGCTTCCGGAGTACGTGGAACGGCTGGCCCGCCGCTACCTGGCCGGTCGGAGCGAGGGCGAGACGTTCGCCAACTGGGTGATCAGAGTCGACGAGGAGGCACTGCGGTGAGCAGCGAGAACCGAGCGGCACCTCTGTACTGCCCGTACTGCGGTGAGGAGGACCTGCGGCCGCACGAGGCGGGGCACGGTGCCTGGGAGTGCCACGCCTGCACCCGGGTCTTCTCGGTGAAGTTCACCGGCCTGCTCTCCCGGGCGGTGACCCGATGAGCCTCGTCTCCGCAGCGAACCTGCGCCTGGTCGGTCCGGGCGCCTCGACATCGGCCGACCCGGCCCGACGCGACCCCGCCGAGCTGCGCGCCCTCGCCGAGCAGGCGGCCCAGGACCTGGAGGGCGCCCCGGCGCTGGAGATCGCCCGCTGGGCCACGCAGACCTTCGGCGACCGGTTCTGCGTCACCAGCTCGATGGCCGACGCCGTGCTGGCGCACCTGGTGTCCCGGGTGGCCCCGGGCGTGGACGTGGTCTTCCTCGACACCGGCCTGCACTTCCCCGAGACGCTGCGGGTGCGCGACGAGGTGGCCCGCACGCTTCCGGTGAACGTCCGGTCGATCCGGCCCCGACTCACGGTCGGCCAGCAGGATGGCCAGTACGGCCCCCGGCTGTTCAACAAGTCACCGGACGACTGCTGCCAGCTGCGCAAGGTGGAGCCGCTGGAGCGGGCGCTGTCCGGGTACGACGCCTGGGCTGCGGGCCTGCGCCGGGACGAGTCGCCGACCCGGGCCAACACGCCTGTGGTGACGTTCGACGCGCGGCGCGGCAGGGTCAAGGTCAACCCGATCGCGGCCTGGTCGCAGAAGGATGTGGACGCCTACATCGCCCGCTTCAACGTGCCGGTGAACGAGCTGTTCAAGCAGGGTTACGGGTCGATTGGCTGCTGGCCGTGCACCCGCCGGACGAAGGTCGGCGAGGACGCGCGGGCCGGCCGGTGGGCCATGTTCGAGAAGACCGAGTGCGGGCTGCACGTCTGACCTCGCCGGCGACCACCCCGACCGGCCCGGATGTGGCCGGCGGGGTGGCCCCGGTGGTGCTCGTCGCCCACGGCAGCCGGGATCCACGAGCGGCCGATGCCACCCGGGCACTCGCCCGAGCCGTGTCGGCGGCCCGGCCCGGAACACAGGTCTGGGCGAGTTGGCTGGACCACACCGAGCCGGGGCCGACCGAGGTGCTGCGTGGCCTGGCGGCGGCCGGTCACCAACGGGCGGTGCTGGTGCCCCTGCTGCTGACCGCCGCGTACCACCATCGGGTGGACATCCCGGCGGCGGTCAGCGCGGCGGTGCGGGCCGAGCGGCCACTGGCGGTGCGGGTGACCGACGTGCTCGGCCCGGCGGACGGCACCGTCGACCCGGGGCTGCTGGCCGGGCTGCGTCGACGGCTCACCGAGGTGCGGCCGGGCCGCTTCGACGCGCTGGTGTTGGCCGCGGCGGGCACCCGGGACGCGCGCGCCCGCCGGTCCGTGGGTCAGGCCGCGGAGGCGCTCGGTGCCGAGTTCGGGGTGCCCTGTCGGGTGGCGTACGCCTCGGCGGCGCCACCGGCGGCCGGTGTGGCGGTGTCCCGGCTGCGGGAGGCCGGCGCACGGCGGGTCGCGGTGTCCGCGTACTTCCTGGCGCCGGGCCTGTTCCACGACGCGGTGACCGAGGCGGCTCGGGCGGCCGGCGCGGTGGCGGTGTCCGCCCCGTTGAGCGACGCGCCGGAGCTGGTCGAGGTGGTGCTGCGCCGGGTCGATGACCCGTCGTCTGGCCACGTCGTGGCTCCGGCCGGCTGAGGCTGGGGCGGACAGCGGAACGCCCCGGTGGGCGGACCCACCGGGGCGTACAGCGGTGTCGTTGGGATCAGGCGGAGTGAGCGCGCAGCACGCGGAGGCCGCCGCGCCGCTTGACGGCCCGCCGCTCCTCTTCACTCATTCCGCCCCAGACGCCGGCGTCCTGACCCGACTCGAGTGCCCACTGCAGGCACTGGTCGGTCACGGAGCAGCGCCTGCAGACGGCCTTGGCCTGCTCGACCTGTAGCAGAGCCGGTCCAGACGTCCCGATCGGGAAGAACAGCTCTGGGTCCTCGTCGCGGCAGACACTATGGTGACGCCAGTCCATGGCGGCAACACTCCTCATTCTGGATGGGTGGCGAACAATTGCTTTGTCGTGCTTTTCCTATATGCATCCGCAGTGCCGATGGTGACGGTTAGCGTCCGTCCATTCGGCAGTGCGTGAGCAGGCGTTCAGCGCCGGGGACCTGCTGGAACAGCTCAACCTGACGAGCATATCCAGGCAATGTCCCGGTAACTCAAGTTCGCTTGTGAATACTTTCACGAACAGTCGTGATGTCAAGGGTGACGCTCGGAAAAACTCCGGGCGGTGAGCAAGCCCACAGCCCCTTTGTCCGGTTTTCGGAGCTTTCCCGATTACCCGCCGTGCCACAGTCGAGGATCAATATAGTACAGTCCGCGTGACATTGCTGACATTTCCGGCACCTGCCCCTCGGTGTGGCGGCGACCAAGTCGATCGGTTGTGGCCACCGTGTCGACCAGGGGCAGTACCCGAGACCTAGCAGATTACTCTCAGTGCGGCCGGAACGGAGGTGAATCTGACTTTCTCCCGCTCGCCGAGATAGTCGCCGTCGAGCTGAAACGCCTGCGGACGGCTGGAGACCAGCGTGAACTCCGCCGTGTCATGGAGTCGTAACACCTGCCGACCGCGTGGATCCGATTGCCGGGACAGGAACTGAGTCACTGTCCGTGTTGTGCTAGCCACCCGGAGCTGACGTAGCGCCAGCACATCCAGCCCGAGATCGAACGACGCCGCCGGGTTCGGGTTGACCTCCCGGTCGCCCAGGTACGTCCACGGTGCCGTGTTCTGGATGATGACCGTGGCCAGCTCGGCCTCGGACGGCTCGCCCGGACGCTCCAGCACGATCGCCGGATGCCGCCGGTCCGAGGCGAAGAAGTACTGACTCATGATCGAGCGCAGATAGAGCGTCGGCGTGGACACCCGACCCTTGCGCCGGGCCTGCTCCACCCGGTGGATGACCGCGGCGTCCAGGCCGAACCCCGCGCAGAAGGTGAAGTAGCGGTCGTCGGCGAGGCCCAGCCCCACCGTCCGGCTCCGGCCCAGGCGCAACCCTTCGAGGATCATGCTGGTCGCCTCCGGCCACTCCCGGGGCAGGCCCAGCGCGCGGGCGAACACGTTTGTCGACCCACCCGGCACGGTCGCCAGCGCGGGCAACCGCTCGGCCATCGGCGCGTCGTCGGCGCGGGGCGGCGGGTCGGCCGTCATGAGGCCGTTCACCACCTCGTTCACGGTGCCGTCGCCACCCAGAGTGACGACCAGGTCGACACCCTCGGCCGCGGCCTCCCGGGCCAGCGCCATCGCGTGTCCGCGCCGCCGGGTGTAGCGCACACTGAGGTCGACTTCGCTGCGCAGCGCCCGGACGAGCACGTCCCGGCTGCGTTCGCTGGTGGTGGTGGCCTTTGGATTGACCACCAGGACGGCGTGCATGGGCGGCACTGTACCTCTCGGTAGCCCGGGTATCGTGGCGCGCGTGACCATCGACTCGGCTCCCGTCACGCTCCGCTGGGCGGTCCGGCTGCTCTGGGCGGAGGCGGCCGCCGTCGGGCTCATCGCGGCATGGCTGATCTGGGCCGACCTCACGGCCACCACCACCGATCTGGCGTCGGCGTTGCTGGTGACCGCGTTCGCCGTCGGGGCCGCGGTCGCGCTCTGGGCGCTGGGCCGGGCCCTGTCCCGCCGTAAGGCGGGCGCCCGCGCGCCGGCGATCGTGCTTCAGCTGATGCTGCTGCCGATCGGATGGTTCATGATCCAGGGCGGGTTGGGCTGGCTGGGGGTGCCGCTGATGGCGCTCGGCCTGGGCGTGACCTGGCTGCTGGTCAGCCCTCCGACGACCCGGGCACTGGGCGTGGCGTGACGGACCCGGCGCGCCGAGATCAGTAGCCCGCCGGAGCGGCGCCGGTCAGTAGCTGCCGGAGCGGCGCGTGAGCAGCGCGATCGTGGCCCGACCGTCGACGGCCGTGGCGGACGCCGACGTCGTCAACGCGGTGAGCACCTTCCAGGCGAAGGACGACTCGGCCGGCAGCGTGGCACCCCGCACGGTCGGCACGGTCACCTCGACGGTCAACGCGTCCTCGGTGACCGCGAAGCGGCACTCCAACTCGGCGTCGCGGGTGGCGATGGCGAGCAGCATGGCGCACGCCTCGTCGACCGCGATCCGCAGATCCTCGATCTCGTCCAGCGCGAACTGCAACCGGGCCGCGAGGCCGGCGGTGGCGGTGCGGAGCACGCCGAGGTAACCGCCGTCGGCGGGCACCGTGAGGTGCACCACGTCGTCGTCGGTCGCTGGCTGGCCAGTCAGTTGAGTCACGCCTCATCCCCCCGGTCGGGGACTCTACCCGGTCGGTCGCCCGTACGCCTGCCAGCGGTGGCGGGATGGTCGGCCAGCTCGCGCAGCGCGTCGCCACTGAGCCGATAGGGGACCCATTCGCTCATCTGCTCCGCGCCGATCGACGCGTAGAACCCGGCGGCCGGGTTCCAGTCGATCATCCACCACTCCAGTCGCCGGTATCCGCGTCGTACGCAGATCTCGGCCAGGGCGGCGAGCAGCAGTCGACCCGCACCGGACCCCCGGGCGGTCGGCCGAACGTAGAGATCCTCCAGGTAGATGCCGTGCACACCGGCCCAGGTGGAGAAGTTGAGGAACCACAGCGCGAAGCCGATCGGCTCGTCCTGCTCGTCCACCGCGACGTGCCCGAAGAGCGCGGGAGCCGGCGCGGGGCTGGACACGTGCGTGGCCGCGCCGCTGGCTGGAGTCGCCGGAAACAGGGCCGAGGTCAACTGCTCGGCGGTGAGGTGGCACTGCTCGGATGCCCGTTCGTACTCCGCCAGCTCGTGCACCATGGCGACGACGGCCGGCACGTCCTCGGGACGTGCCGGCCGGATCGTCAGGATGACCGGTGCGGTCACGCCTTCTTGGTCTCCCAGAAGATCTTCGAGATCTCGTCGATCTTCGAGAGGAGCTTGTCGGCGGTGGCCGGGTCGAGGCTGCCCTTGACGCCACCGGCGCCGGCGAGCTTGGTGGCCTCGTTGAACAGGCTGTGCAGGTTCGGGTACTTCTCAAAGTGCGGCGGCTTGAAGTAGTCGGTCCACAGCACCCAGAGGTGGTGCTTGACCAGCTCGGCGCGCTGCTCCTTGATGATGATGGCGCGGGTGCGGAACTCCGGGTCGGTGTTCGCCTGGTACTTCTCGCAGATCATTTTGACCGATTCGGCCTCGATCCGAGCCTGAGCCGGATCGTAGACACCACACGGCAGGTCGCAGTGTGCGCTCGCGGTGACGCGGGGCGCGAGGATGCGCGGAAATCGCATCAGGATCCTCCATGGGAAGTTTGCGATGATCAAAGGCGACATTACTCCTGGGGGATGCTTTCCGAACGGACGGAGGTGAAACCAGTGGGCACCGATCACCCGCCTGAGGTGGCCCGGTTGCGCGGGCCGTTGACCGCCGTCCTGGTGGTCGGCCCGTCCATGGCACCGACGCTGCGGCACGGCGACTCGGTGCTGGTCCGCCCCGGCGACCGTCGGATCCGACCCGGGGACGTGGTGGTCGCGGTCTTCCGCACTCGACCCGACCTGCTGGTGGTGAAGCGGGCGGTCCGGCAACAGGACGGCGGCTGGTGGCTGCGCGGCGACAACGAACTGGTCACCGACGACTCCCGGGCGTACGGGGTCGCCGACGTACGAGGGCGGGTGCTGGTCCGCTACTGGCCGCGCCCCGGTCGGGTACATCGCCGGCGGTTATGACCCCGCTCACATCCGGGTGTGGGCGTCGACACTATGCTCGGAAGTGCCCGGGTGACCCCCGTACGCGTGCCACCGCTCGCCGCCCACCTCGCGGCCAGGCCCGGCCGCCTCACATCTGCTCGACAGATCCTGGAGTCACCACCATGTCTTCGTCCACCGTGGACCCCGCTGATCCCGTCTTCCTGCTGCACCGGGGCGGCAAAATGGCCGTCACCTCGACCGTGCCGCTGACCAGCCGGGAGGACCTCTCCCTGGCGTACACCCCGGGGGTGGCCCGGGTGTGTGAGGCGATTGCCGCCGACCCGGCCCTGGTGGACGACTACACCTGGGTGTCGCACACCGTCGCGGTGGTCACCGACGGTTCGGCGGTGCTGGGGCTCGGCAACATCGGCCCACGTGCCGCGCTGCCGGTGATGGAGGGCAAGGCGGTGTTGTTCAAGCAGTTCGGTGGGGTGGACGCCGTCCCGGTCTGCCTGGACACGCAGGACGCCGACGAGATCGTCGCCGTGGTCCGGGCGCTGGCCCCCTCGTTCGGCGGGATCAACCTGGAGGACATCAGCGCCCCGCGCTGCTTCGAGATCGAGCGCCGGCTCGACGAGGCGCTGGACATTCCGGTCTTCCACGACGACCAGCACGGCACCGCGATCGTGGTGCTCGCCGCGCTGCGCAACGCCGCCACCCTGCTCGACCGCAAGCTCGGCGACCTGCGGGTCACGGTGAGCGGTGCGGGTGCGGCCGGGGTGGCCGTGACGAAGATGCTGATCGCCGGGGGCGTCAACCCCGACCAGGTGGTCGTCTGCGACTCCAAGGGCATCATCGGCCGGCACCGCACCGAGCTGACCGGCACCAAGGCCGAGTTGGCGGCGACCACGAACGCGGAGGGCCGACACGGCGACATCACCGAGGCGCTGCGCGACGCCGACGTGCTGATCGGGGTTTCCGGCGGGCAGATCCCCGAGGCCGCGGTGGCGCGGATGGCACCCGGCGGGATCGTGTTCGCGCTGGCCAACCCCACCCCGGAGGTGCATCCCGAGGTCGCCGCCCGGCACGTCGCGGTGGTCGCCACCGGACGCAGTGACTACCCCAACCAGATCAACAACGTGCTGGCCTTCCCCGGGGTGTTCCGCGGGGCGTTGGATGCCGGCGCGACCCGGATCACCGAGGCGATGAAGGTCGCCGCCGCGGACGCCATCGCCGGCGTGGTGGCCGAGTCGCTGACCGCCGACGCGATCGTCCCGTCGCCGCTGGACCCGCGCGTCGCGCCGGCTGTCGCCGAGGCTGTCGCCGAGGCGGCCCGCCGCGACGGCGTCGCCCGCCGCTAGGGTCTGCGCGCCCGCACAGGCGCTGGCGCGCTCCGGCGCAGCATGCGCCGTCGGCCGCGCTGGCCTGTGCGTCGGCCGCGCTGGCCTGCACCGTGACGCTCTGGCCTGTGCGTCGGCCGCGCTGGCTTGCGTCGGCCGCGCTGGCCTGCACCGTGACGCTCTCGGCACAGCATGCGCCGGGCGTCTTCTTGACGGGCGCTCGGCTTGTTACCGTGCCGATCATGCGTGCCGCCTTTGCCTCCCGCTTCAATGACGCCGACCCGCTCGCCGCGCTCACCGTCGGTGAGCGGCCCGAGCCGACCCACCCGGCCGACGACTGGGTGACCGTGCAGGTGCAAGCCACCTCGCTCAACCACCACGACCTCTGGTCGCTGCGCGGCGTGGGGCTCGCCGAGGCACAGCTGCCGATGATCCTCGGCTGCGACGCGGTGGGGCTCGACCCGGAGGGCCGCCCGGTGGTCGTGTACCCGGTGGTGGTCACTCCGGGCGACCCGCGCGGGGTCTCCATCCTCTCCGAGCACTTCGCCGGGACCCTCGCCGAGCGGGTGGCCGTACCCCGATCGAACCTGATCCCCCTGCCCGACGGCATGGCGGCGACCGACGCGGCGTGCCTGCCCACGGCCTGGCTGACCGCGTGGCGGATGCTGACCACCAAGGGCCGCGTCGCGGACGCCGACAGCGTGTTGGTCCAGGGCGCGGGCGGCGGCGTCGCCACCGCGGCCGTCGCGCTCGCCGTCGCGATGGGCAAGCGGGTGTACGCGACCAGCCGCGACGCCGGCAAGCGGGACCGGATCTCGGCTCTCGGCGCCACCGCCGTGGAACCCGGCGCCCGGCTGCCGGAACGCGTCGACGTGGTGATCGAGACAGTGGGCGCGGCCACCTTCGACCACTCGCTGAAGTCGGCCGCGCCGATGGCCCGGATCGTGGTCTCCGGCGCGACCGCCGGGCACGAACCGGCGGTCAACCTGCGCCGGCTCTTCGCGATGCAGTTGGAGATCCTGGGCACCTCCATGGGCACGCCGGGGGAGCTGTACGAGCTGCTGGCGTTCTGCTCGGACAACGAGGTGCGCCCGGTGGTGGACAGCGTGGTGCCGTTCGGCCGGGTCGAGGGCGCCTTCGCCCGCCTGCATTCCGGCGACGCCTTCGGCAAGGTCGTCATCGACCACACCGCCTGACGCGCTGCCCGCGCCCGCGCCCGCCGACCGCGAGATCGCGCAACATCATGGAAATAGTGGCCTCCGCCTGGTGGGAGGCCACTATTTCCTCGTTACTGCGCGATCTTGCGGGTCGGCGCGGGCGGGCGGGGCAGGGCGGGACGCGGCCGGGCGGGGCGGGGCGGGGCCGGGCCGGGTGGGGCGGGTTACAGGTGGTCGTCGAAGGTGGCGACGTCGCCGCGGGTCGCGTCGGTGGGGATGCGCTTCCTGGCGTCGGCGTCGCCGTAGAGCGACCAGCGCAGAAACTCGACGGACGTGTCCGAGACGACACGCAGCGTCGCGCCGTCGCTGAGCAGCGCCCGCCCGTGATCGCCCTTGGGCAGGCTCAACATCGCCTTGGGCCAGGGCACCTTGTCGTACGCGGCCTTGCCCGCCGCGTACTCGACCACCTCGTCCAGCTCACCGTGCACGAACAGCTGCGGCGCGGCCGCGCCGGCGAACGCGGTGCCCACGCCGAGCGCGGTGCCCGCGAACACCACGCCCGCGTCCAGCCGCTCGTCCCGGTTGGCGGTGAACAGCCCGATCGTGGTCACCCCGCCCGCCGAGTGCCCGGCCGCGGCCACCCGTTCACCGTCCAACCGGCCCCGCAACGCGTCGCCGGCCCTGCTGTCCAGCGCGAGCACCTGGTCCAACGCGTACGAGACGTCCGCCGGCTGGTTGAGCACGTCGAGGACGTTCTTGTCGCCGCCGGAGGAGGTGTGCGGGAACGTCGGCGCGGCCACCACGAAACCCGCCGCCGCCCACCGCGTCAGCAGCGTGGCGTAGTCGTCCGGACGCCCACCCAGCCCGTGACTGAACATCACCACCGGAAACCGGCCCTCGGCCGCCGTCGCCGACCGCTTGGCCGCGCCGCCGGACTGCCCGGCCGCCGGGTACCAGAGCGTCGTCGGCAGCGCGCGGCCGTCCCGGTTCAGCTTCAGTTGGCGTACGCCGACCGAGAAGGCGCGCTGCGGGGCCTTCCCGGCGGGGACCTGCGGTGTCGGCGTGGCGGCGGCCTTCGGTTCGACCGGCGGAACCGGACCGCTCTGACTCGGGCGGGTGTCCGTTGAGCAGCCGGCCAGACCGGCCATGAGCACGGCGCTGACCAGCAGCGCGGGAGTGACGCGACGCGACATGAATCCGATTGTGCCCCGACCGGCTGGGGTGCCCGGCGGGCATTGACGCGTTGTGCCCTTCCGGTCACCCGGTGCCGTGCCCCCGGAGGCCGGCCCAGGGGCGGTGCTTCGCGAGCGGCTTCGCTAGGGTCACCGGCATGCCTGAGAACTACACCGACCCCAGTGGCAACACCGAGGCGTTCCGCGCGTTCAGCCAGACACCGGAGGCCGCCGCGCCGGTGGAGTCGCCGTCCCGCCTGCCGCTGATCATCGGCGCGGCGGTCGTGGTGGTCCTGCTCGTCGTCCTCGTCGTCTGGCTCGCGAGCTGACCGGACCGGGCCGGGTCGACCCGCACAGCCCACCGGCGGGCCACCACCACTGATCGCATCGCCTCGAACGGGTCGTCAGTGGCGGGCGACCACGTCCCGGGTCTGCCGGGCGATCTCCCGTTCCTCGTCGGTGCGGATGACACAGACGCTCACCTCGGCGCCGTCGGGTGAGATGACGCGGTCGCCCGCGCCGTCGTTGCGCGCATCGTCGACGGCGATACCGAGCCGGTCCAGGCCGGTCAGCGCGGCTGCCCGGACGGGCGCGGCGTGCTCGCCGACCCCGGCGGTGAAGGCGATCGCATCGACGTGGCCGAGCAGCGCGTAGTACGCCCCGACGTACTCGGTGATCCGCCGGCAGTACACGTCGAACGCCAGCGCCGCCGCCCGGTCCCCGGCCGCCCGGCGCGCAAGCACCTCGCGCATGTCGTTGGCCCCGGTCAGCCCGAGCAGCCCGCTGCGGTGGTTGAGCAGGTCGTCGATCTCGTCGACCGACAGCCCGGCCTCCCGGCGCAGGTGGAAGATCACCGTGGGGTCGAGGTCGCCGCTGCGGGTGCCCATCACCAGCCCCTGCAACGGGGACATGCCCATCGAGGTGGCGACGCTGCGACCGTTGGCCACCGCGCAGGCGCTGGCCCCGTTGCCCAGGTGCAGGGTGATCGTGTTGACCTGGTCGTACGGGCGGCCGAGCAGTTCGGCGGTACGCCGGGACACGTACGCGTGCGAGGTGCCGTGGAAGCCGTACCGGCGGATGTCGTACCGCTCGGCGGTGTCCCGGTCGATCGCGTACGTCGCGGCGGCCTCCGGCAGGGTGTGGTGGAACGCGGTGTCGAAGACGGCGACCTGCGCGACGTCCGGGAGCGCCGCGCGGGCCACCTCGATGCCGGCCAGGTTGGCCGGATTGTGCAGCGGGGCCAGCGGCACCAGGTCCTTGATCGCGGCCAGCACCGCGTCGTCGACGAGCACCGGCGCGCTGAACGTCCGGCCACCGTGCACCACCCGGTGCCCGATCGCCGCCAGCCCGGTGAGGTCCTGCTCGGCCAGGATCTGCCGGACCGCGCTGGCGTGGTTCGCCGGGCCGCCACCGGGCTCACCGATCCGTTCGACGGTGCCGTGGTCGAGCACCCGGTCCCCGTCGTAGTGGCGCCACTTCACCGACGACGACCCGCAGTTGAGCACCAGCACCCGACTCATGAAACCTCCTCGGTGGCCGCCTGGATGGCGGTGATCGCCACCGTGTTGACGATGTCCGGCACGGTCGCGCCGCGGGACAGGTCGTTCACCGGCCGGCGCAGACCCTGCATGACCGGGCCGACGGCGACCGCCCCGGCCGAGCGCTGCACCGCCTTGTACGTGTTGTTGCCCGTGTTCAGGTCCGGAAAGATGAAGACGGTTGCCTGGCCGGCGACCGGGCTGCCCGGCAACTTCGTCGCCGCCACCGCCGGGTCGATCGCCGCGTCGTACTGGATGGGCCCCTCGACCAGCAGGTCGGGCCGGCGCTCGCGGACCAGGGCGGTGGCCGTGGCGACCTTCTCCACGTCCGCGCCCGCGCCGGAGCTGCCGGTGGAGTACGACAGCATGGCCACCCGGGGTTCGATGCCGAACCGGGCGGCGGTGTCGGCCGACGAGATCGCGATGTCGGCGAGCTGCGCGGCGTCCGGGTCGCGGTTGACCGCGCAGTCGCCGTAGACCAGCACCCGGTCGGCGAGCAGCATGAAGAAGACGCTGGAGGCCACCGAGACCTCCGGCACGGTACGGATGATCTCGAACGCGGGTCGGATCGTCGCGGCGGTGGTGTGCGTGGCGCCGGAGATCATGCCGTCGGCCCGTCCGGTCGACACCATCAGCGTGCCGAAGTAGTTCGGCTGGGCCACGATGTCGTGCGCCAGCTCGGCGGTGACGCCCCGGTGGGCGCGCAGCCGCGCGTACTCGGTGGCGAAGTCGTCGCGCCATTCACTGGTGGCCGGGTCGACGACGTTCGCGTCGCCGAGGTCGATGCCCAGTTCGCGGGTCCGCCGGGCGATGTCGTCCGGTCGGCCGAGCAGCGTCAGCTCGGCCACGCCCCGGCGCAGCAGGATCTCTGCCGCACGCAGGATCCGCTCGTCGGTGCCCTCCGGCAGCACGAGGTGCCGGGGCTTCGAACGGGCCCGGTCGATCAGCTCGTTCTCGAACATCAGCGGGGTGACCCGCGTCGACCGGCTGACCCGCAGTCGGCGAGCCAGGTCGTCGGTATCCACACAGCGCTCGAACGCGCCCAGCGCGGCCTCCACCTTGCGCGGGTTGGCCGTGCTGGGTCGACCCTCGATCCGGCTGGACGCGGCGACCGTGTCGTAGCTGTCGCTGCCCACCGACAGCACCGCCAACCCGGTGTTCAGCCCCTGCACCAACCGCATCACCCGGGGGTCCGGCTGCTCACCGAGCGTGAGCACGAGCCCGGCCACCGACGCCTGACCGGCCACGTGCGCGGCACTCGCCGCCACGAGCAGGTCGGCCCGGTCCCCGGGGGTGATCACCAGGGCGCCCTCGGTGAGGTGGTCCAGCAGGGTCGGTACGTGCGCCGCGCCGACCACGAAATCCAGCACGTCGCGGCTGAGCGCGGCGTCGTCCCCGGCCAGCAGGGTGGCGCCGAGCGCCGCCGCCACCTCGGCCACCGTCGGCGCCGACACGCTCGGCACCTCCGGGATGGCGTACGCGGGGACCGGCAGGTCGGGCAGCGTCATCGGCTCGGTCACCCGGTTGGCGATCACCGCGAGCACCGTCGCGCCCAGGTCGGTCAGATCGTGGTACGCCCCGCGCACCGCCGACGCGACCGCCGCCGGCTCCTGCCCGAGGCCGTCCACCACCGGCACCACCACGCTGCCGAACTCGGTGGCCAGCCGGGCGTTGAAGGCCAACTCGCGAGGATGGGCCGGATCGCCCGGGTCGTCGAAGTCGCTGCCCACCACGACCACTGCCGGGCACTGCCGCTCCACCGCCCGGTACCGCTCGACGACCGTGGCGATCAGTTGCTCACGTCGGCCGTCCGCGACCAGCGCCGCCGCCTGGGTGTAGGTCGCCCCGGCCAGCTCCGACAGCGGCAGCTCGACCCGGTAACGCTCACTGAGCAGGGCGAGGATCGGATCCGGAACGGTGTCGGCGACCAACGGCCGGAACACGCCGATCCGCCCCACCTGGCGGGACAGCAACTCCGCCAACCCGAGAGCGATCGTCGACTTGCCCCCGCCCGAGCCAACGCTGGTCAGATACACACTGCGAGCCACACGCCAACCCTAGAAGATCGTGAGTGTGACGAGCCTGGTGGGCTGAGAAGGCGACCCCGGGATTGGGCGTGTCGTCGGCCGGTCGGCGAGGTGTCCAGGTCCTCCTTTGCTCTGCTTCAACCCGCGCAACAGCCGATGTCCGACTATCGGACGCTCGCCGTTGCGTCCGTTGAAGCAGAGCAAGGGAGACGACGCAGAGGTGCCGACCCCGCGCCATCAGCGTCAAGCCCGTCCGGGCCGGAGGGTCACGACGTGCGGGCGGACTGTCAGGCGTCTTCGTCGTCGGGGTCGTCCAGGCGGGCCAGGTACGTTGCCAGGCGCTCGATGGGGGTTTCGAAGTCGGGGTTGAGGTCGACGAAGTCGCGCAGGCGCTCGCCCAGCCACTCCAGGGTCACCTGCTCGGCGCCTCGGCGCTCGACCAGCTCCTCGATGCCGCGGTCCGTGAAGTACATCGGGTACGTCCTCGTGCTCGGCCCGGCGCGGGCCGGGCGGATGGGCGGGTGGGTCGGTGGGTCGGTGGGTCCGTGGACCGACGCGAGCCGGGGCAGGACCGTGGGTAACGGCCCTGCCCCGGCTCGCGTGGTGCGCTCAGGTCACGGGCGGGGGAGAGCCGCCTCGATCAGCGCGTTCTGCTCGACCTCGTGGGTCTTGGCCGAGCCGACCGCCGGGGCTGCCGCGGCCGGGCGGGAGATCCGCCGCAGCCGGACGTCCGTGAGGTGCTCCAGCAGGTTGAGCGCGACGAACGACCAGGCACCCTGGTTGGCCGGCTCCTCCTGCACCCAGGCGAAGTCCCCCGCGTTCGGGAACTGCGCGAGGGCGGCGCGGATCTCCTCCACCGGCAGCGGGTACAGCTGCTCGATCCGGAGGATCGCGGTGTCGGTGACGCCGCGATCCTGCCGGGCCTGGAACAGGTCGTAGTAGACCTTGCCGGAGCAGAGCAGCACCCGCTTCACCGACTCCGGGGCTGGTGCCGCCGTGTCGCGCAGCACCGGCTGGAAGGTGCCGGTGGTGAAGTCCTCGACCGAGGAGACGCAGAGCTTGTGCCGCAGCAGCGACTTCGGCGTGAACACCACGAGTGGCTTGCGCTTGGGCGACAGGGCCTGGCGGCGCAGCAGGTGGAAGTAGTTCGCCGGGGTGGTCGGGATGGACACCCGCATGTTGTCCTCGGCGCACATCTGCAGGAACCGCTCCGGCCGACCGGAGGTGTGGTCCGGCCCCTGGCCCTCGTGCCCGTGGGGGAGCAGCAGGGTGACGGCGGAGCGCTGACCCCACTTCACCTCGCCGGACGAGATGAACTCGTCGATCACCGACTGGGCGCCGTTGACGAAGTCGCCGAACTGGGCCTCCCAGGCGACCAGGGCGTTGATGTTCTCCACCGAGTAGCCGTACTCGAAGCCCATCGCCGCGTACTCGCTGAGCAGCGAGTCGTGCACGAAGAACCGGGAGCGCTCGCCGTCGCCGGTGAGCGACTTCAGCGGCAGGTAGTCGTCGCCGGTGCGGGAGTCGACCACCGAGGCGTGCCGCTGGACGAACGTGCCGCGACGCGAATCCTGGCCGGCGAGCCGGACCGTGACCCCGTCGTGCAGCAGCGCCCCGAGCGCGATGATCTCGCCGAAGCCCCAGTCGATGTTGCCCTCGACGGACATCTTGGCCCGCCGGTCCAGCAGTTGCTGGATCCGCTTGTGCGGGGTGAAGCCCTCGGGGAGGTTGATGTGCGCCTCGCCGATCGCCTTCACGACCGACGCGTCGGTGGCGGTGTCGACCTGCGGCTCCGGTTCCTCCTCGCGGCGCGGCCGGTTGAGCTGGCGGGGCGCCGAGGCGGCGTCCCGGGTGGCCTTGAAGACCTTCTCCAACTGCGCCTGGTAGTCGCGCAGCAGCTCTTCCGCGTCCTCCACGGTGATGTCACCGCGACCGATCAGCTCCTCGGTGTAGAGCTTGCGCACCGAGCGCTTCGAGTCAATGATCTTGTACATCTGGGGGTTGGACATCGACGGGTCGTCGCCCTCGTTGTGCCCGCGCCGGCGGTAGCAGACCATGTCGATCACGACGTCCTTGTTGAACGTCTGCCGGTATTCGAAGGCCAGCCGAGCCACCCGGACCACGGCCTCCGGGTCGTCGCCGTTCACATGGAAGATCGGCGCCTGGATCATGCGGGCCACGTCGGTGCTGTAGAGGCTGGACCGGCTGTATTCCGGGGCGGTGGTGAAGCCGACCTGGTTGTTGACCACCACGTGCACGGTGCCGCCGGTGCGGTAGCCGCGCAGCTGCGACAGGTTGAGCGTCTCGGCGACCACACCCTGCCCGGCGAACGCCGCGTCACCGTGCACCGCCAGCGGCAGCACGGTGTAGCCCTCCAGCTTGAGGTCGATCCGGTCCTGCTTGGCGCGGACGATGCCTTCCAGCACCGGGTCGACGGCCTCCAGGTGCGACGGGTTGGCCACCACCGACACCTTCACCGAGTGCGCGCCGTCCGGGGTGGTGAACTTGCCGTTCTGGCCCAGGTGGTATTTCACGTCGCCGGAGCCCTGCGTCGAGCGCGGGTCCAGGTGACCCTCGAACTCCGAGAAGATCTTCTCGTACGGCTTGCCGACGATGTTGGCCAGCACGTTGAGCCGACCCCGGTGCGCCATGCCGATGACGACCTCGTCCAGCCCGTTCTCGGCGGAGGACTCCAGCACCTCACCGAGCAGCGGGATCAGCGACTCGCCGCCCTCCAGCGAGAAGCGCTTCTGGCCCACGTACTTGGTCTGTAGGAAGGTCTCGAAGGCCTCGGCGGCGTTGAGCCGGTTGAGCACGTGCTTCTGCTCGTCGGCGGCCGGCTTCTCGTACTTGCGCTCGATCCGTTCCTGCACCCAGCGACGCTCCTCCGGGTCCTGGATGTGCATGTACTCGATGCCGACGCGGCGGCAGTACGAGTCGCGCAGCACGCCGAGGATCGAGCGCAGCTTCATCCGCTGCCGACCGGCGAAGCCGTTGACCGGGAACTCGCGGTCCAGGTCCCAGAGGGTGAGCCCGTGCTGGAGGACGTCCAGGTCGGGGTGCTTGCGGATCGTGAATTCCAGCGGGTCGGTGTCGGCCATCAGGTGACCGCGCACCCGGTACGCGTGGATCAGCTCGTGCACCCGGGCGGTCTTGTTGATCTGCCCCTCGGAGTTGACCGCGACGTCGCGCATCCAGCGCACCGGCTCGTACGGGATGCGCAGCGCGGTGAAGATCTGGTCGTAGAAGCCGTGCTCGCCGAGGATCAGCTCGTGCATCACCTTGAGGAACTCGCCGGACTGCGCGCCCTGGATGATCCGGTGGTCGTACGTGCTGGTCAGCGTGATGATCTTGCTGACGGCCAGCTCGGCCAGGGTTGCCTCGGACATGCCCTGGTAGGGGGCCGGGTACTCCATCGCACCGACGCCGATGATCGCGCTCTGCCCCTGCATCAGGCGGGGCATCGAGTGCACGGTGCCGATGCCGCCCGGGTTGGTCAGCGAGATCGTGGTGCCGCTGTAGTCGTCCATGGTCAGCTCGTTGCGCCGCGCCCGCCGGACCACGTCCTCGTACGCCTGCCAGAACTGCCGGAAGTCCATCGTCTCGCAGCCCTTGATGGAGGGAACCACCAGGTTGCGGCTGCCGTCCGGCTTGGCCAGGTCGATCGCGATGCCGAGGTTGACGTGGGCGGGGCGGACCATCGCCGGTTTGCCGTTGGCCTCGGCGAAGGAGTTGTTCATCTCCGGGTGCTGGACCAGCGCCCGGACCAGCGCGTACCCGACCAGGTGGGTGAAACTGACCTTCCCACCGCGCCCCCGGGCGAGGTGGTTGTTGATCACGATGCGGTTGTCGACGAGCAGCTTCGCCGGGACCGCGCGCACGCTGGTCGCGGTGGGCACGCTCAGCGAGGCGTCCATGTTCTGGACGATCTTCGCGGCGACGCCCCGCAAAGGCGTCGTCTGTGGGCCGTCGGCGCTCGGCGCGGCGGCCGGTTTGGCCGGGGCCGCCTTCGCCGGGGTGGCCTTGGTCGTGGCCGGCGCGGCAGCGGGCTTGGCCGGCGCGGCAGCGGGCTTGGCCGGCGACGACTGTGCGGCGGACGGCTTGCTCGCGGTCGCCGGCTTCGCCGTGGCGCTCGGCTGGCTGACCGTGGCGGCTGCCTCCGGCTGGCCGTCCGGCTCCGGCGCGGCGGCCGGCTTCTCCGACGCCTCAGCCCCGCGTGGCGTGGCCGCGCCGGGTGCCGGCCGGTAGTCGGCGAAGAAGTCGTGCCAGGCCGAATCGACGCTCGATGGGTCGGCGAGGTACCGCTGGTACATCTCCTCGACGATCCACTCATTCGGGCCGAAACCCGCCAGTGGGTTCTCCTGCGAAGTCTGCTGGGTCGACACGGCCGGTAATCGCCTCTTTCACGCGGGTTTGTGTGGCACGCGGTGTGTCCCTCGTGCCCGATTAGGAGCACGGACTGGACGGCTCCCAGGCTACGCCGTACGGATCCCTTAGGCATTTCAGCCTCGGCCCCGTGGCCGGTTTCACAGAAGATGCCAGAAGTTCAGCAACCGCTGCGCGGCCAGCCGAGGGCTGGTAGAGCGCGGCAGATCGAGGTTGCTGACGCGCGGCAGATCGCCGGCGACGCGCGGCCAGCTCCCGGCGTGGTGCCGACCCCGGAGCGGCCACTCGCCGCCCCGGGGTCGGAAACGCCGTCAGGCGATGTCGCGACGTCGAGTGATCAGGATTCCGACGATGCCACTGACCAGCGCATAGCCCACCAGCACCAGGGCGCCGACCCACCAGTCGGGGGTCAGGTCGGTGCTGCTCCCGCTGATCATGACCTGGGATGCCACCGCGGGCCAGACCACCTGCCACTTCATCACCGCCTCGTTGTCCAGCCAGCTGGAGAGGAGGAAGAAGAGCAGCTGCGCCACCTGGGTGCCGATCAGGTACAGCACCGAGGCGGTGATCACCGCGCCGAGCTGGTTGGGGATCAGCGTGCCGATGCCCACCCCGAGGACCGTCCAGATCATGTACGCCAGCAGATTCAGCAGCAGTGCCCGGTGCACCGTCCACTCGCCGAGCTGCGCGCCGTGGTCGTTCAGGCTCAGGAAGACCGATCCAGCGGCCAGGTCGATCGCCGTGGTGGCCAGCCAGAAGCCGAAGCCCAGCAGCGAGGCGGCGCCGAGCTTGGCCAGGATCACCGAGGTGCGACGCGGCGTGGTCAGGTACGTCGTGGTCGCGGTCTGGTGGAAGACCTCGTTGGTGACCATCAGGATGCCGATCAGCATCACGAACATCAGCCCCAGGTACTGCCCCGAGGTGTACAGGTTGGCCGCCTGGCCGGCGGGGGTTGCCTGGTCCCCGCTGACGCCGAAGTCCTCCTGGTTGCCGCCGAGCACCTGGCTGGCGAGCCAGGCGTTGACGACGAAGGCCAGCACCAGGGCGAGGAACGCGCCGAGGGCCAGCCACCACCAGGTGCTGGTCGTACGGATCTTGAGCAGTTCGGCTCGGACCAGGTTCATCGGATGCCCGCCTTTCCGGCCGTCAGCTCCAGGAAGACCCGTTCCAGGTCGGGTCGTTCGGTGGTCAGTTCGTGCAGCTCGACGCCGGCGGCCAGGGCGGTCCGGCCGATCGTCGGGGCGTCCACCCCGGCGACCAGCAGCACGCCCTGCTCGTCGGTGTCGACGGTCGCCGACTGCGCCTTCAACGCCGCGACCAGCGCCTCGGCCTGCGGCGTGCGGACCCGTACCCGGGCGGTCTGCGCCATCGAGCCGAGGACCTGGTCGACAGGTCCCTGCCGGACCAGCTGCCCGGCCGCGATGATCACCACGTCGTCGGCGAGGAGCTGCATCTCCGACAGCAGGTGGCTGGAGACCAGCACGGTCCGGCCCTCGTGGGCCAGGTTCTTGAGGAACCCGCGCATCCACCGGATGCCCTCCGGGTCGAGCCCGTTGGCCGGCTCGTCCAGGATCAGCACCCGGGGGTCACCGAGCATCGCCGCGGCGATGCCGAGCCGCTGCTTCATGCCCAGCGAGTAACCCTTGAACTTGCGCTTCGCCGCCGGGCTCAGCCCGACCAGGGCCAACACCTCGTCGGCCCGCTGCTTCGGCAGCCCGGCCGCCGCGCAGATCACCCGCAGGTGGTTGATGCCGGTGCGGCCCTTGTGCGCGCTGGAGGCTTCCAGCACCGCGCCGACGTGCCGGAGCGGGTCGGTGAGATCGGCGTACCGGTGGCCGCTGATGGTGGTCGCGCCCGCGGTCGGCGTGACCAGGTTCAGCAGCATGCGCAGGGTGGTGGTCTTGCCAGCGCCGTTCGGGCCGAGGAAGCCGGTCACCCGCCCCGGTGCCACGGTGAAGGACAGGTTGTTCACCGCCCGCACGTTCTTGTACTGCTTCGTCAGACCGGACACCACGATCTGACCGTCGCTGGTGGGGCTTCGCTGCCCGTCAGTCATCGTTCTCCTCCCGTGTACGGCGTCGAGGTACGCCGTGGCACAGCGTGACGGCCCGGGGCACCAAGGTCAATCAGGCTCGGTTCCTATGTTCGTCTCCGTCGCGGGGCGGAGGCGACTCCGCCCTGCGGACGACAGACCGGGCTCAGCGGGCGATCCAGGTCGCCCGCGCCGCGCCGAGCAACGCGCCGTCCGGGCCGTACAGGCTGGTGTGCACGAGCGCCTTGCGGCCATCGACGTCGAGCAACGCCCCGGTCACCACGCAGTCGTCGCCCGGCCCCGGCAGCGCCCTGACCACTGCGGCGATCCGACCCAGCAGGTACGGGCGGCCCGGCGCGAGGACCGTCCAACCGCCGGAGCAGTCCAACGCTGCCCAGACCGTGGGCGCGCTGACCCGCTCGGGCGCCCGGAACGGCGCGGCGGTCCGCCCATCAGGTAACCGGCCGGGAAAGATCCGCAACCCGTCGGTCCGCTGCGGCCCGCAGCCGAAACAACCGGGGAACGGATGCTCGACCAGGCCGGGGTAGCGCGTCGCCGCGGCCACCGCGGTGTCCAGGTCCACCGGGGGTACGACGACGTCGACCACGCCGGCCGGGCGCACCTCGGCCACCAGTTCGCCGGCCGGGTCACGGACCTCGCCCTCGGTCAGGATCAGCTCGGTGTCCAGTGGTGGCGGTCGGCGCAGCGTCACCTCGACCGGGCCCGTGCCGCCGGTCTCGGCGGCGAACACTCCCGCGCTCCAGCCGCCGTTGCCCGAGCCGGGCGGCCCGTTGTAGCGGGACTCGATCCGCATCGTCGACCTCCGGTGGGGCGTGCCGGCGTCGTCGCCGGTTCGTCGCGCAGCGTCGCACGACCACCGGTGGGACGCAGCTGCCGGCCGGCGTTCATCCTGCCGACACCGGTGGTCTGGGTGAATGGCAACCCGAGCACCTACACAGATCCCATGGCCGTTCTGCATGCCGCTGGCGCACCCCTGACGACCAGCGGATACACCCTGCTGATCGCCGACGACCCCATCCAGGTCGCGGCCGCGCAACGCCTGCGCCACGAGGTGTTCGCCACCGAGCTCGGCGCCACCCTCCTCCCCGATGCCGCCGGGCTGGACGTGGATCCCTTCGACGCGCACTGCGACCACCTGATCGTCCGCGAGGACAGCACCGGCCAGGTGGTCGGCACGTACCGGCTGCTGCCGCCGGGCCGCAGCACCCGGCGGTACGCCGAGGACGAGTTCGACCTCGGCGCGCTCGATCCGCTCCGCGACGACCTGGTCGAGGCGGGCCGGTCGTGTGTGCACCCGGACCACCGCTCCGGTGCGGTGATCAATCTGATGTGGGCGGGCATCGTCCGATACCTGCACCTGAGGGGCTCCCGTTGGCTCGGCGGCTGCGCGTCGGTGCCGGTGGCCGACGGTGGTCGGACGGTCGCCGAGGTGTGGACCCAGGCCCAGACTCGGCACCTGTCGCCGCCGCCGCTGCGAGTCCGCCCGCTGCGGCCCTGGTTCGCCGAGTCGGCCGCCGCACCGGTGGCCGTCGATCCGGCGGGCCGCGTCGCGGTACCGCCGCTGCTGCGCGGCTACCTCCGGCTGGGCGCGTGGATCTGCGGCGAGCCGTCGTACGACCCCGACTTCGGCTGCGCGGACTTCTACGTGCTGTTCTGCCTGGACCGGATGAATCCGCGTTACCTGCGGCACTTCCTGGGCGAGGCGCAGCGATGACCGCCGGGTCGCACGACCTGTGGCGGCCGTCGTCGGGTTGCGACGACGACTGTCTGCCACCGAGCGGCGCGGTGCCCACCGTGTCGGTGGCCCGTCGGGTGCTGCGGTTGGTCGCCGTGTCCGGCATGCTGCTGGCCGGCGTCGGTCTGGTGGTGCTGCTGCCCGTACTGCCGGTCCGGGAGCGGCACGCGGCGGTGCGCGGTTGGGCCCGGTCCACCGCGCGGGCCTTCGGGGTCCGGCTGGTGATCCGGGGTCGACTGCCCCGGCGGCGGGCGCTGCTGGTCGCCAACCATGTCTCGTGGCTGGATATCCTCGCGGTGCTGGCCGTCGCGCCCACCCGGATGGTGGCGAAGCGGGAGATCCGCTCCTGGCCGGTGTTCGGCCTGCTGGCCGCGGTGGCGGGGACCGTCTTCGTGGACCGCGCCCGGCCGCGCGCGCTACCGGCCATGGTCGGCCGGATCGCCGACACGCTGCGCGCCGGCCGGTCGGTGGCGGTCTTTCCGGAGGGGACGACCTGGTGTGCCGGTGCCGGTGCGGCCGACTGCCGCCCCGGCGGCGGCTTCCGGCCCGCGACGTTCCAGGCGGCCATCGACACGGGCAGCCCGGTGGTGCCACTGCGGCTCGCCTACGCCCGCGCGGCCACCGGTACGACCACCACCGCCGCTGCCTTCCTCGGTGCGGACACGTTGCTGCGGTCGGTCGTCCGGGTTGTCACGGCGCGGGATCTGGTGGTGTCGGTGACGGTCGCCGCCGCGTTGCATCCGGCCCGTACCGCCGACCGGCGGTTGCTGGCTCGGGCTGCCGAGTCGGCCGTACACCTGGTGCCTGCGGCGGGTGCGGTGACGCGGGCCCGGCTGCACCCGGTGCCCACGACGACCCCGGCGGTCGCGGTGCCCACGGCGATCCCGGCGGTGCCCGTGCCGACGCCGGCCGTCGGCGGCGGGCTGGATCTGGCGGCCTGAGAACGGCCGCCCCGCCCCCCGCCCCCCGCCCGCGCCCCGCCCCGCCCCGCCCCCCGCCCCGCCCCGCCCCGCCCCGCCCCGCCCCGCCCCGCCCCGCCCCGCCCCGCCCCGCGATCTTGCACTTCCTGCCCCGACATTAAGGTGTATTCCGGCTTAAATCGGCGACAGAAAGTGCAAGATCGGCGCGGTTCTCCTGCTCGACGTGGCTTGATCTACAAGCCCCGACGGTCAGCAGCGCGGTTGAACCGTCGGCCACAGCCGTAAGGCAACGGCGTTGACATCCAGGATTGAGCGCGATCTTGGGTGATGGGGCGGGGTTCGCGGAGCGCGATCTTCGCAACTTCGGTGATGTTGCTGCCTGGGGTCCCGTCTGAGGCAGCAACATCCGGGAAAGTGCGCGGATCTTGGTGCGGATCTTGGCGCACGCGGGATGGCCGCCAACTCGCGACCTGTCTTGTGGTGTCGCGATGTATCGCGTTACTGTGTTCCCTGTCAGGCGCGTTTCCGCGCGCCGTCGAGAGGAGGACGCGCCATGGCCGGATGGACGGTCGAGAGCCCGCGGCGGCTCACCGTGGACGGACCGGTCACCCGGTTGGACGTCCGCCTGGTCAGTGGGCGGCTCAACGTGGTCGCCGCCGAAGGCCCGACCCGGATCGACGTGACCCAGGTCGGCCGTCGGCCGGTCCTGATCGACAATGCCGACGGTCGGCTCACCATCCGTCAGGAGCGCGGCCACGGCTGGTCGGACCTCCTGCGGTGGTTCCGGATGATCCACCGCTACCCCCGGGTGGACGTCTCCATCGCCGTGTCCGCCGACGTCCTCGCCGACCTCGGCCTGGTCGCGGGCTCGCTCGTCGTCTCCGGCCTGCGCCGGCAGACCAGGGTCCACGTCACCGCCGGCCAGATCACCCTGATGGGGCTGCGTGGCAACACCACGGCGCACATCACCTCCGGCCCGGTGGAGGCGCTCGGCGTCCGCGGCGACCTCACCCTGGAGACGGTCTCCGGTGAGGTGATCCTCGCCGACAGCGCCGCCGACCGGGTACGGGCGCAGACCGTCTCCGGGGCCATCACCTGTGACCTGGACAATCCTCGGGGCAGCGAGATCCGGCTGACCACGATCTCGGGCGGCATCACCGTCCGGGTCCGCGCGGACAGCGACCTCGCCGTCCAGCTGAACACCGCCTCCGGGCGCATCACCAGCGGCTTTCCGCAGCTGCGCAGCTCGACGTTCCCGGTGCGCAACAGCGAGGGAGTGATCGGCGCCGGCAACGGTAAGCTCTGGGCTTCCGCGACCTCGGGGAGCATCGCCCTGCTCGCCCGAGCCGTCGACCATGATGGGGAGGAGCTGCCGTGACCGCCGTGTTCAGCCACGGGCGGCTCCGGCTCTACCTGCTCAAGCTGCTCGACGACGGCCCGAAGCACGGTTACGAGCTGATCCGCCTGCTGGAGGACCGTTTCCTCGGGCTCTACGCGCCCAGTGCCGGCACCATCTACCCCCGCCTGCAACGGCTGGAGGTCGAGGGCCTGGTCAGCCACACCGCGGCCGGCGGCCGCAAGACGTACGACATCACCGACGCCGGCCGGGCGGAGCTGCGCCAACGGGCCGGCGAGTTGGAAGCCCTCGAGGCGGACATCGCGGCCTCGGTGGCCGACCTCTCCACCCTGGCCGGTGAGATCCGCAGCGAGGTACGAGGCTCGGTTCGCGACCTCAAGCGGGAGCTGAGCGAGGCCACCCGGCAGACCCGACGCACCCGCTGGGACGCGCCGGCGCCGCCGCCCCGGCCGGCGTCAACCGTCGGGCCGCAGACCGAGCTGCTCGACGAGCTCGACAAGCGGCTGCTCGCGTTCAGCGCCGAGGTGGGCCGGTTGACGCGCGCCCGGCAGTTCAGCGACACCCAGCTGCGCACCGCGATCCGGCTGCTCGACGGCGCCCTGGACGGGCTGCGCCGCCTGCTGCGTTGACCGGAGTCGCCGTACGGCGGTGACTCACAGGTTTTTTGCAGGAAGTGTCCAGCGCTGGCGCAGTGATGTCACCGATGATGGGCGCATGCCCGCTACCCAGACCGAGGCGCGACTTCTCGTCGTCGAGGACGACCCCAACATCCTCGAACTGCTCTCCGCGAGCCTTCGCTTCGCGGGGTTCGACGTGGCCACCGCGACCAGTGGGAGCGCGGCGCTCAACGCCGCCAAGGACCACCGGCCCGACCTGGTGGTGCTCGACGTCATGCTGCCGGACCTGGACGGCTTCGAGGTCATCCGGATGCTGCGCGAGGGCGGCACGCGTACCCCGGTGGTCTTCCTGACCGCTCGGGACGCCACCGACGACAAGATCCGTGGGCTGACCCTGGGTGGTGACGACTACGTCACCAAGCCGTTCAGCCTGGAGGAGTTGACCGCCCGGATCCGGGCCGTGCTGCGCCGCACCACGACCGGCGGGCAGGCGCCCTCCCGGCTCACCTTCGCCGACCTGGAGCTGGACGAGGAGACCCACGAGGTGCACCGGGCCGGCCAGCGCGTGCAGCTGTCGCCGACCGAGTTCAAGCTGTTGCGCTATCTGATGCTCAACGCCAACCGGGTGCTGTCCAAGGCGCAGATCCTCGACCACGTCTGGAACTACGACTTCCGTGGTGACGACAACATCGTCGAGTCCTACATCTCCTACCTGCGCCGCAAGGTCGACACCACCCAACCCCGGTTGATCCACACGCTGCGTGGGGTCGGGTACGTGCTGCGCAAGCCGGCGGCGTGAACGCGGTCCAGCAGGCGAAGGGACGGCTGCGGGGCGTACCGCTGCGGGTCAAGCTGGTGACCGCGGTGCTGCTGCTCGTCGCCGCCGCGCTGCTGGTGATCAGTTCGCTGACCACTGTCTTCCTGCGCAGTTACCTGGTCACCCAGGTCGACAGCGAGTTGAGTGGCTCGGCACGCAGCCTCGACGAGGTCGTCGCCGCCCGGCAGGGCAGTGTGGGTGTGGGCTTTCCGACCGACTACCTGGTGGTGGTCATCAACTCGAGCAACGGCCGGGACCTGGTCTACGACAACAAGCGTTTCGTGCTGGGCGACCTGCCACCGTTTCCGTCGGACGCCGCCGGCTTCGAGAAGCTGGAGGGTAAACCCTTCACCGTCCGGGCCCGGGACAGCAAGGTGCGCTGGCGGATGCTCTACACCCAGTTGCCCAACGGTCAGCCCCTGGCCATCGGTCAGCACCTCACCGACGTCGACCTGGCGGTGAAGCGGCTGGTCTGGATCGACCTGCTGGTCGGTGGTGCGGTGCTGATCATGCTGGCCTCGGTGGGTGCGGCGATCGTCCGGACCAGCCTCAAACCGCTCGTGGAGATCGAACGAACGGCTGCCGCCATCGCCGGCGGCGACCTGACCCGGCGTGTGCCCGACCCGGAGGAGGGGCAGGTCGAGCCCACCTCCGAACTGGGCCGCCTCTCCCGCGCGTTGAACGCGATGCTCACCCAGATCGAGGCGGCGTTCACCGCCAGGGCCGCCTCGGAGATGTCGGCGCGCTCGGCGGAGAGCTCCGCCCGGGACGCCGCCTACGCCGCTCAGGCATCCGAGGCGCGGGCCATCCGCTCCGAGGAGCGGATGCGCCGCTTCGTCGCGGATGCCTCGCACGAACTACGGACCCCGCTGACCACCATCCGCGGTTTCGCCGAGCTGTACCGGCAGGGCGCGGCCCGCGAGCCCGAGCAGACCGCCGGCCTGCTGCGCCGCATCGAGGACGAGGCGGCCCGGATGGGGCTGCTGGTGGAGGACCTGCTGCTACTCGCCCGGCTGGACCGGGAACGGCCACTCGCACTGAGTCCGGTGGAACTGCCGGTGCTCGCCTCCGACGCCGTACAGGCCGCCCGGGTGATCGCTCCGGACCGCCGAATCGAGTTGGAGATCGAGCCCGGATCGGGTCCGCTCGTCGTCTCCGCCGACGACCCGCGGCTGCGTCAGGTGATCGGCAACCTGGTCACCAACGCGCTCACCCACACCCCGCCGGACGCCGAGATCCGGGTGCGGTTGCGGGCCGAACCGGGAGGCCAGGCCGTCATCGAGGTGGCCGACAGCGGTCCGGGCCTGTCGCCGGAGCAGGCAGAACGGGTCTTCGAGCGGTTCTACCGGGCCGACGCGGCACGCACGCGGCGGGCCGACGGCAACACCGGCACCGGCCTCGGCCTGGCGATCGTGGCGGCGCTCGTCGCCGCGCACGGCGGCTCGGTCGAGGCGGTCGAGACACCCGGCGGCGGGGCCACCTTCCGGGTCCGGTTGCCGCTGCTGCCGCAGGTCGACGACGTCGGCGAGTGACTTTCAGCCAACTTCCAGGACGGTTCCAGGTTGATTGCAGTGCCAAGGGAGAAGGTAGTGCCATGACCGAGTACGAGTCCGACCCGCAGCGCCGGCCGGCCCCCACCGACGCCGAGCCGTCGCACCCCACCGCCGAGCTGCCACGCGACGAGCGCGCGCAGTCCGACTCCCCGACCACTCCCGTCCAGGTCGTTTCGACCACGGGTGACGCGCCGGCCGCCGGTGACGCGCCGACCACCGGCGACACCTCGACCACCGCCGTCACCGAGGCCGCACCCGCCGCCTACGGCGCACAGCCGGCCAGCACGCCGCCGGCCGCGCAGCCGACCGGATACGAGCCGCCGGCCACCGCTGGATCCGCGCCGCCGTACCCGGTCTCCGGCTACCCGGCGCCCGGCCAGTCCGGCTATCCCACGCCCGGCCAGTCCGGCTACCCGCAGCCGAACGCCGGCCGGTACCCCGGTGCCCCCTGGTACGCGGGCCAGCAGTCCGGCTGGGCCGGTGGGGGACAGCCGGGCATGGCGTACCCGCCGCACCAGCAGCAGCACGCCCCGCACCAGCAGCAGCACCCCGGGCAGCACGCCCAGCACCCGGGTCAGCCGGTCCCGCCGTGGGGTCCGCAGGTCGCACCGCCCGGTAGCGGTCCCCGGCCCGGCCGGATCGCCAAGTTCGCCGGCGCCGGCGTCGCGGTGTTCGCGCTGATGCTCGGCTCCGGCGTGGCCGGAGGGGCGCTCGCCCTCGCTCTCGACGGCGACGGCGGTGGCGTCACCCGCACCTACACCGCGGCACCGGTGCTCAACAGCGCCGACCTGCCGAAGATCGCCGCGTCCGTGCAGGACAGCGTCGTCTCGATCACCACCGGCAGCGGCGAGGGCTCCGGCGTGGTGCTCACCGCCGACGGTTACGTGCTGACCAACAACCACGTGGTCGCCTCGGCCAGCGGTGACACCGTCCAGGTGGTCTTCGCCGACGGCACGAAGGCACCGGCGAAGATCATTGGCACCGACCCGAAGACCGACCTGGCCGTGGTCAAGGCCGACGGGGTCACCGACCTCAAGCCGGCCAAGTTCGGCGACAGCGACGCCATGCAGGTCGGCGACCAGGTGCTCGCCCTGGGCAGCCCGCTCGGTCTGCAGGGTTCGGTGACCTCGGGCATCCTCAGCGCCCGGGACCGCACCATCCGGGCCGGCGAGGGCCAGCAGCAGGACCCGACCCAGCAGAGCCAGCCCGTCAGCTCGATCTCCGGTCTGCTCCAGACCGACGCGCCGATCAACCCGGGCAACTCGGGCGGTGCGCTTGTCAACACCCGGGGTGAGGTGATCGGCGTCAACACCGCCATCGCGACCTCCGGGCAGAGCACCGGCAACATCGGGGTCGGGTTCGCCATCCCCAGCAACAAGGCGAAGGACGTCGCCGGCAAGCTCCAGCGCGGCGAGAAGGTCAGTCACCCGTCGCTCGGAGTGGGCGTCAACCAGGCCGAGGGCGGCGGCGCGCTGGTCGCGTCGATCGCCCCGGGCAGCCCGGCCGAGAAGGCCGGCCTGCAACGCGGCGACGTCGTCACCCGGTTCGGCGACAAGCCGGTCAACGACTCGGACGACCTGGTCGGCGCGGTCCAGGCCGGCAAGGTCGGCGATCGGGTCGAGGTGCAGTTCAAGCGGAACGGCGCCGAGAAGTCGGTGTCCGTGACGCTCGCCGAGACGAACTGACAGATATCTGAACCTGCTTCCTCCCGCCGGCGGCGGGTGGCGGGGCCGAGGGGGTCGGCTCCGTCACCCGCCGCGCTTTTTCGGCCGGCCAGGACGGCGGTTCACCCGGATCGGGTGAGCCGCCGTCACCCGTGTGCCCGGCAGATTTCGGTGCGCGAGTCTCGGCGACCGAAACCGGGGGTGGGTGCCATGACCGAGGTGGTGGACGTCCGCGACGACCAGCGGATCCAACGCGACGTCCTGGCGGAGCTGGCCTGGGACGCCCAACTGCAACCGAACGAGATCGGTGTGACCGTCGACCAGGGCGTGGTCACCCTGACCGGGTACGTGGACGGTGCCGCCCGCGGTTGGGCCGCGACCCGATGCGCCCAGCGGGTCCGCGGCGTACGGGCGGTGGCCGACGAGATCGAGGTGCGGCTGCCCGGCACGCCGGGACGGACCGACGCCGAGGTCGCCATCGCCGCCTCCCGGGCTCTGGAGTGGGACAGCTTCGTGCCCGCCGAGCGGCTCGACGTGACGGTGGCCAACGGCTGGCTGATGCTGCGCGGCGAGGTCGAGTTCGGGTGGCAGCGGCGGGCCGCCGAGGGGGAGGTGCGCCGGCTCGACGGCGTACGGGGGATCACCAACCTGATCGAGGTACGGCCGCTGGCCCCGCCGGTCGCCGAGCGACTGCGTCGCGACGTCCAGCGGGCGCTGGCCCGCACGATCGGTGGCGATCGGGTGACCGTCGAGGTGGACGGCGACACGCTGGTCCTCGCCGGGGTGGTCCGTTCCTGGTGGGAACGCGACCAGGTCCAGCGGGTCGCCTGGAGCGCGCCGGGAGTGCGGCTGGTGCACGACCAACTCCTGGTCGGCGGGTGAGCGTCCGCCTTGTCCGGTTTACCCGGGACGCCACCGGGAACCCGCCGCCGACCACGCCGGTCGGTGGTCGCGCCGTACCGGGGATCAACGGGGAGGACTCGTGGCCGTGACCCACCCGCCCGCGGGCCGCCCCCCGGAGCGGTCGCTGCGCATCGCGATGGTGGTTCCGCCGTGGTTGTCCGTGCCGCCGCCCGGTTACGGCGGCCTCGAGCAGGTCGTCGCCGCACTGGTGGACGCGTTGAGCAGCCACGGCCACGCGGTCACCCTGTTCGGCGCCGGCAGCCATCACGGCACCGATGCCGACGGCTTCGTCTCGACCGTGCCCGATGTCCAGTACGAGCGGCTCGGCGAGTCACTGCCCGAACTGGCCCACCTGGCCCGGGTGAACCGACTGATCACGGCAGCCGACTTCGACGTGATCCACGACCACACCACGATCGGCCCGTTGATCGCCGGCCGCCGGGCCGTGCCGACGGTCGCGACCGTGCACGGCAACCCCGTGGGTGAGTACGGCGATGTGCTCGACGAGATCGACTCGGGGGTCGCCCTGGTGGCGATCTCGCACGCCCAGCGTCGGCTGAATCCGAGCCTGCCCTGGGCCGGCACGGTGCACAACGCGCTGGACGTCCGCGGCTTCCCGCGTAAGACCGTGCCCGGCCGGGGGCCGGTGCTGTGGTTGGCCCGGTTCAGCCCGGACAAGGGTCCCGACGTCGCCATCCGGGCCTGCCGGGAGGCGGGGTTGCCCCTGCTGCTCGCCGGCAAGTGCAACGAGCCGGCCGAGCGCCGCTACTACGAGCAGGTCGTCGCCCCGCTCGTCGACGAGGACGTGACAGTCGTCCTCAACGCCGATCGCGCGGCGACGCTGCGGATGCTCGTCGACGCCCGTTGCCTGATCATGCCGATCCAGTGGGACGAGCCGTTCGGTATGGTCATGTTGGAGGCGATGGCGACCGGGACACCCGTGGTCGCGCTCAACCGGGGTGCGGTGCCGGAGCTGGTCCGGCCCGGGGTGACCGGGCTGGCCTGCGCGCACGCCGACGAGCTGCCCGCGGCCCTGCGCGCGGCGGAGCAACTCGACCCGGAGGACTGCGTGGCGCACGTCGCGCGGAACTTCTCGGTCGAGCGGATGGCGTACGGGTACGCGGAGATCTACCGGCGCTTCGCCGCCGGCGGCCACGACGTGCGCGAGTCGGCCCACGTGTCGGCCCGCTGACCCGGCCCGCCTGGGCGTCGCCGTGCGGTCAGACCCGGGCCATGCCCAGCTCCGCGACGGCGACGTCGAGTTGCTCCGCGTACGCCGGACTGATGCCACCCTCACCGAGGCGGACCGCGACCTTGTTGCGCAGCCGGGCCACCGGTGGTGCCAGCTCGTCGCGGCCGGAGCCGACCGCGGCGGTCAGGTTGCGCAGCTCGTTGCGCAGGTCGAGGCCGACGTCGCTGCGGATCTCCCCGGCGCTCAGCCCCGCCGTGATCAGCTCGTCGACCCGGTTGGCGGCCTCCACGAGGGTGCCGGGATCGGAGCGGGGCGACGTGGCCCTCGGCCCGGCCGGCGGTGCCGTCGTCGGCCCGGTCGGCGCGGCGGTCGGCGCGGCGGTCGTCGGAGTCGTCACCGGGCCGGCCGAGGGTTGCGCCTGCCGGGTGGGCTGCTGGTCGGGCCGCAGGGCCACGCCGATCAGCACCGCCGCGACCACCAGGACCACGGGCACCAGCAGCAGCGCCAGTCGCCGTCGCGACCACCGCGACCCCGCGTCGGTCTCGCCCGCGTCGGTCCCAACGACGGCCGTTCCGCTGGCGGCGGCTGTTCCGACGGCGGCCGTCCCTCCGGGGGCCGTCTCGCCGTGCGCCGCCGCAACGGTCACCGGCTGCGGCGCAAGGGGCTGAGTGGGCACCGGGACGGTCGTGGGTGGCGGGTCGGCCGGCACGAGTTGGTCGCGAAGCGTGGTGGCGACCTGGCGGGCGGTCGGCCGGTCCGCCGGGTTGCGGGCGAGGCTGCGCAGGCAGATCCGGGCCACCGCCGGGGGCAGGTCCGGCAGCTCGGCGAGGGTCGGCGCCGGACCGTTGGCCAGCGCGGCGCTGAGCTGCTCCCAGGTCTCCGCCGGGTACGGAACCCGGCCGGTGAGTGCCTCGTGCAGCAGGACGCCGAGCGAGTACACGTCGGTGGACGGCTGGGCCGGTGCGCCGTCGAGCCGTTCCGGAGCGACGTACGCCGGAGTGCCGAAGGTGCCGCCGTCCTCGTCCTCGTCGGGCGCGCCGATCCGGGTGGCGATGCCGAAGTCGAGGACCTTGACCCCCGAACCGGTCATCATCACGTTGGCCGGAGTGATGTCCCGATGCACGATGCCGAGTCGGTGCGCGGCGGCCAGCGCGTCCGCGACCTGCGCGCCCACCTGGACCGCCTCGGCCCACGGCAACGGCCCCTCGGTGAGCCGCAGCTCCAACTCCTCGCCGTTGAGCAGCTCCATCACCACGAACGAGGTGATCGAGCCGTCCGGGGCGACCGTCTCCCCGTAGTCGTGCACCGAGGTCACGTGGGGGTGTACCAACTGGGCGGCAGCGCGGGCCTCCTCGCGCACCATGCCCCGGAATCGCGCGTCGGCGGCCAGCGAGGGAGCGAGCACCTTGAGCGCGACGACCCGGTCCAGCACCTCGTCGCGGGCACGCCAGATCACGGACATGCCACCGGCGCCGATCTGGTCCAGAAGTCGGTATCTGCGAGCCAGCAATCGGCCCGGATGCAGCGCTGCCTTCACGGATCGCACCTGCCTCAGGGGTGGGAGCGGTATCAGGTTGCGCGAATGTGTTCGGCCTGTCAACGCTGTCACCGGCTCCGGTCGCCGGGCGGTGTCTGGCGTGCGCCGACCGTCCGGCGACGACGGCTGGCCGGTCGGCTGCGGACCCGTGCCAGGATGAGGGGCATGGCGGCGGGACCTGTGGCGTTCGTGCTCGGCGGCGGGGGAGTGCTCGGCGCGGTCGAGGTGGGCATGCTGCGCGCGCTGTTCCGCGCCGGCATCCAGCCCGACATGGTGCTCGGCACCTCGATCGGCGCGGTGAACGGGGCGCTCGTCGCCGCCGACCCGACGGAGGCGGTGACCGACCGGCTGGTCCGGCTGTGGGCCTCGCCGGAGGCGAGCGAGGTGTACGGCGACTCGGTCGCCCGGCAGTTGCGTCGCTTCGCCGCCCGCACCCACCTGCACTCGCCCCGGCCGCTGCGCCGCCTGCTCGAAACCGAGCTGGGCGTGGACACCACCTTCGCCGACCTGCGGGTGCCGTTCCGCTGCTGCGCCGCGCACATCGAGCGGGCCGCCGAGCACTGGTTCGACACCGGTCCGGTCGTGCCGGCGGTGCTGGCCTCGGCCTCGGTGCCGGGCCTACTTCCGCCCATGGAGATCGACGGCGCGCACTACGTGGACGGCGGCATCGTCAACTCCATCCCGATCGGCGAGGCGGTGGCCGTCGGCGCGCGCCGGATCTACGTCCTCCAGGTGGGTCGGATCGAACGCGAGTTGACGCCGCCCCGACGGCCGTGGGAGATCGCGCAGGTCGCCTTCGAGATCTCCCGCCGGCACCGCTTCTTCCGAGAGATGGCCGCGCTGCCCGAGGGGGTGGAGGTGCACGTCCTGCCCACCGGAGGGCTGAACCCACGAGACGACACCCCGTGGGCGTACCGGGACATGGCGGCGGTGGGGCGGCGGATCAGCCGGGCGTACACCGCCTCCCGGCGTTACCTCGACACCCACCTGGAGCGGTGATGCCGTTGCCCCCCAGGTGGCTACGCCGGTTGCTGTTCGCTCCCGCCGTGGTGGTGCTCGCCTTCGTCGTGGTCACCACGTTGCCGGTCTGGGCGCTCCTCGCCGCAGCCGCGTCGCCGCTGGTCCCGGGTCGCCTGCGCCCGCTGCGGCTGCTCTGGATCGGCTGCGTCTACCTGGTCTGGAACGCCGCCGCGCTGCTCGCGCTCTTCGTGCTCTGGGTGGTCTCCGGCTTCGGCTGGCGGGTCCGGTCCCCGGCCTTCCAGCGTGCGCACTACGTGCTGGCCGGCTGGTTCCTGCGGGTGCTGTTCTGGCAGGCCCGCTGGACCCTGCGGTTGCGCATCGACGTGGTGGGCACCGACCCGGACACCGCGCTGCCCGGCCGGCCCGAGCTGGTGCTCTGCCGGCACGCCGGGCCGGGTGACTCGTTCATCCTGATCCACGGCCTGGTCAACTGGTTCAAGCGGGAGCCACGGATCGTCCTGAAGGACAGCCTCCAGTGGGACCCGGCGATCGATGTACTGCTCAACCGGCTGCCCAACCGCTTCATCGCGCCGACGCCGGAGCGCGGCGAGGAGACGGTACGCCAGGTCGGCAACCTGGCCGCGGGCCTGGACGACAACGACGCGTTCGTCATCTTCCCCGAGGGCGGTAACTTCACCCCCAAGCGGCGGCTGCGCGCCATCGCCCGGCTGCGCTCCCTCGGCCTGGAACGGATGGCCCTGCGCGCCGAGCGGATGCGCCACGTCCTCGCCCCGCAGCCTGGCGGGATGCTCGCCGCGCTGGACGCCGCCCCGGACGCCGGGGTCATCTTCGTCGCCCACACCGGACTGGACCGGATGCTCACCGTCGCCGACGTGTGGCGGGAACTGCCGATGGACAAGCAGATCGTGATGCGGTTCTGGTCGGTGCCGCCGGAGGACGTGCCGGTCGGACGGCAGCAACGCATCGACTGGCTGTTCGACTGGTGGGCACGGATCGACGCCTGGATCGCGGCCAATCGATGAGCGTGCGCCGCGCGGCCTCGCGGTCGGGAGCGAAAAGCCGGCTCGACGGGATGGCGCCGCGTAGGGTGCGGGCGTGGATCAGATCTGCGTGGTGACGACGGTGGTGGATGCGCGTTCGGTCGCCGACGTGCTGGCGGCCGCGGCCGTTGCCGGTCGGCTGGCCGCCTGTGCACAGGTGGGCGGTCAGGTGGACAGCACCTACTGGTGGCGGTCCGGAGTGGAGACCAGCTCCGAGTGGTCGGTGCAGTTCAAGACCGCACCGGACCGGCTGGCCGCGTTGGTGGATCAGATCCGGGTCAGTCATCCGTACGAGGTGCCGGAGATCCTGGTGTCCAGGGTGGACAGCGGCGATCCCGCGTACGCGACCTGGGTCTTCGAACACACCCGACCCTGAGTACGCGGACTCTGGGCCGCGACCCGGTCTGCTCCCGATGATGACCGGGTGGATGACACCCGCTATCCCTGCCCGGCCTGCGCTGCCCCGGCCGGCCTGAGCACCGGCTGCAGCGGCTGCCGGCGCGCACCCGATCCGATCGCCGCCGAGGTGTTCCGGCTGGGCCGGGAGGTCGCCCAGCTCGAGCCGGAGGTGGAGCGCGCCCGCCGTGCGTACACCGAGCTTGCTGGACGCCTCTCGGTCCTGTCGCGGCGGCGGGCCGAGCTGGCGGCGGTCGTCCGCGCGGGGTTGGCTGTTCCGGTGGTGACGAGCCCGACGCCTGCCGTCGGGCCGGTGCCGATCGGCGGCCCCGGCGCTGCGGGGGATGCGGCGCCGGGTGCTGCCGAGACGTCCAGCCGGACGATCCAGGGTCTGCTCTTCGTCCTCGGTGGACTGCTGCTGGGCACCGCGGCGGTGGTGTTCACCGCGGTGGCCTGGGCGTCGGTGGGCGTCGGTGGGCGGGCGTCGATCCTGACCGCGTTCACCGCGCTGCTGCTGGCCGTACCGCTGCTGGCGGTCCGTCGGAGGCTGCGCGGCACGGCGGAGACGTTCGCCGCGGTCGGGTTGCTGCTCGTGGTGCTCGACGGTTACGCGGCCTGGTCGGTAGACCTGGCCGGGGTGGCCGGCTGGCCGGGCAGCCGGTACGCCGCGCTGGTCGGGGGGGCCAGCGCGGCGGTAGCCGTGGCGTACGGCAGGTGGAGCGGGTTGACCGGGCCGTGGTTCGCCGCCCTGCTGGCCGCCCAGCCGGTGCTGCCGCTGCTCGCCGTCGCGGTCGAACCGGGTGCGGCCGGATGGGCGCTGGTCCTGCTCGCCGTGGCGTTGCTGGACCTGGGCGTGCTTGTCGCGCTGCGCGGCCGGAACGGTGTGGCGGTGCTGGTCGGTCGGGTGTCGGCGGCGGTCGGTCACGTGGCCGCGCTCGTCGGCGCCGCGAGTTGCGCCCTGGTGCCGCTGGTCCTCGGACGGGCGGCGGATTCGCCGCTGCTGGCCGGGTTGCCGCTGTTGCTTGTCGCGTTGACCGGGCTCGGTGCGGCCTGGTTGGTCGGCGGACCGGCGCTGCGGGCGGTGGCCGGCGCTGTGCTGGTGCCGGTGCTCGCCGCCGCGCTGCTGCGCCCGGTGGCCGAGCTGCGGCCGGCGCTGTTGCTGATCGCGGCGGGGACGGTGGCCCTCGTGCTGGCCGCTGCGGTGCGGTTGCTGCCGGGTGCGTGGGATTGGCGGACCGGCCCGCGCGCCGGTGCGCTGCTGGTCGCGGCCGGCACGGCCCAGGTGGCCGCGCTGATCACCGCCGTGCTCGCGGTGGCGGCGGTGGGCCGGTCGCTGCCGCCGTGGCGCGGGGCCGGCACGGGGCCGGACCTGGACTGGGGTTGGCAGCTCGCACCCGCCGTCGCGTTGGCGCTCGGCGCGACGGTCCTGCTGCTGCCCGGGAGGGCGCGGGCGGTGCTCGCCCCGGCCGGCGCGGTGGCGGTGCTGCTCGCCCTGCCCACCGGCTGGGCGGCCCCCTGGCCGGCGGTGGTGGCCGTCGACCTGGTCGGCGGGGTCGCGCTGCTGGTGGCCGTGCTGGCCCGCCCGGCGGCACGCGCCGCCTCGCTGCGCACCAGCGCGCTCGGTGCCGCCGTCCTGCTCGGGCACGGGTTGCTCGTCGCGCTGGCCACCCCGACCGGTGCTCTGGTGGCGCTCGGCAGCGTCGTCGTGGTCGGGCTGACACTTGCCGTACGACGGGGCGTCGGGCCGTACCGGCAGGTGGCCGGCGTGGGGCTGCTGGCCGCGCAGCTCGCGCTGCCCGGGGTCGCCGCGGTGGCGCTGTTCGCCGCGGGTGCGCCCCCCTGGTGGCAGGCGCGGCTGGCACTTGTCGCCGCCGGGCTGTCGCTGGTCGCGCTGCTCGCGGCGCGTCGCCACCGGGTGGAGCTGACCGGGTACGCGGTGATCGGCGCCGTGGTCGCGGTGACCGTGCCCGGACTCACGCCGCTGGTCGTGGCGGGCAACGAGCCACTGCCGCCGTACGCCGCGCTGGCGGCGTTCGGCGTCGCGCTAGTCGCCCGGTGGGAGCGGCCGGCGGCCGGCGAGAAGGAACCGGTCCGGCGGGCCGTGCTGCTGGCGGCGGGGGGTCTGCTGGTGGTGGTGACGGTCCTGGCGGCCCTGCCAACGGTGTTGACCGCGCTGGTGTCGCCGTACGGCAGTCGGGAGCGGGTGTGGTCGGGCGTGCCCACGATCGTCGCCGACCCGATGGCGCTCCCTCGCGGGTTGGCGCTGGCCGTGCTGGGGGCGGCCGTCGTGCTGGCCGGTCGGGGGATCCGCCCACGCGTGCTGCTCGCGCTGCCGTTCGTCGCGGCCGCCCTGCCGGTGCTGCTCCTCGCGATCGGCACGCCGTGGCCGGTGCTGCCGGCGGCTGTGCTGCTCGCCGGGTTGGCCGCGCTGCTGTTCGCGGCGCTTGCCGCGCGCCCGGCGCTCGCACCGGTCCTCGTACCGGTGGGGGTGGTGCTGACCGCGTCCGGTGTGGCGGGGCTGCTGGCCACCCGAGCCGGGACGCTCGCCGCGCAGGGAGCGCTGCTGGTGGCGGCGGTGGTCGTCGCCGTCGGGGCGCGTGTGGTCGAGGTACGTGTCACTGGGTGCCTGGCCGCGGTGGGGGCGGCGTCGGCGCTGGCGGTGACCGCCCCGCTCGCCGGAGGGCTGCCGCTGCGGGCGGCGGCGTACCCGCTGCTGGGGGTGGCCGCGCTGGTGCTGGCCGTCGCCGCGGTGGCCTCGCCGCGAGACCGGGTCGGGCGGGTGCTGGACGCTGCCGCGCAGGCGGTCGCGCTGGTGGCGGCGGTGCTCGCCGTCGAGGTGGCGCGGCACCTCGCCACCGTCTGTGTGCTCTGGGGCGTGGCCGTCGCGCTGCGGCTGCTGCGACGGGGTGAGCCGGCCGGTCGGCGGTGGGCGTTCGCCGGCATCGCCGCCGGCAGCGAGTTGCTCGGGGCGTGGGTGCTGCTGGCCGCCGGCGGCGTGACAGTGCTGGAGGCGTACACCCTGCCGGCCGCGGCGCTCGCCCTCGGCGCGGGTCTGCTGGCGCTGCGCACCCGGCCGGGGCTGACCAGCTGGCCGGCCCTCGGCCCGGGGCTGGTCGCGGCGCTGCTCCCGAGCCTCGTGTCGGTGCTGGCCGGGGCGGATCCGCAGCCGTGGCGGCGACTGTTCCTCGGCGCGGCGGCGCTGGGCGCGGTGCTGGCCGGCGCCAGCCGCCGATGGCAGGCACCGGTGCTGCTCGGTGGGGGAGCGCTGGCGCTGTTGGCCCTGCACGAGGTGGCCCGGGGCTGGGACCTGCTGCCCCGGTGGATCTACCTCGGTGTGGGCGGGCTGGCGCTGGTCGGACTGGCCGCCACCTACGAGCGGCGGCGGCGTGACCTGGCTCGGTTGCGGGCCACGGTGGCCCGGCTGGGTTGATTCACGCCATCGGGGGTAGTGCTCGCCCTACCCCCGATTCGGGGGTTGTCTGGGTTATTTAGCGCTACCACGGACGACAGACTTGACGATAAGCCCGAACCGCCCCGGTTCAGGCAGAAGCGGATCGGGAGCAGCAATGGCGCTCGGAGCGGTGGCGGAACCGCCGGTACGACGGCGAGGCAGTGACTACGCACAGTTGTCCCGGCGGATCACCCAGGCGGGATTGCTGGAGCGACGCCCCGGTTGGTACGTCACCCGCATCACGCTCACCCTCGGCGCCTTCGTGGCCGGCTGGATCGCCGTCTTCCTGCTCGGCGACTCGTGGTGGCAACTGCCGCTCGCGGCTCTGCTGGCGGTGGCCACCACCCAGGTCGCGTTCCTCGGGCACGACGCCGGTCACCGGCAGATGTTCCGTCGGCGTGGCCCCAGCGAGCTGATCGGGCTGCTTGCCGGCAACCTGGCGGTGGGGCTCAGCTACGGCTGGTGGGTCGACAAGCACAACCGGCACCACGCCAACCCGAACCACGAGGACGAGGACCCGGACGTCGGCGCGGGCGCCCTGGTGTGGACGCACGAGCAGGCGCTGGAGACCCGCGGGTTTGGCCGTTGGCTGGCGCAGCGGCAGGCGTACTTCTTCTTCCCGATGCTCCTGCTGGAGGGTCTGAGCCTGCACGTGGCGAGCATCCGGGCGATTGTCGGCCGGGAGGACGGCAGGTACACCGTCCCGATGCGCCATCGGGCGGTCGAGGCCGCGCTGCTCGTCGCGCACACCGTCGGCTACGTGGCGCTGCTGTTGGCGGTCATGTCGCCGGTCAAGGCGCTGCTCTTCGCGGTCGTGCACCAGGCGCTGTGGGGCCTCTACATGGGTTGCGCGTTCGCACCGAACCACAAGGGCATGCCGATGCCGACCGCCGAGGACGACCTGGACTTCCTGCGTAAGCAGGTGCTGACCTCCCGCAACGTGCGGGGCAGTCGACTGGTGGACACCACGCTGGGCGGGCTCAATTACCAGATCGAGCACCACCTCTTCCCGAACATGCCCCGCGCCAACCTGCGGCGGGCCCAGCCGATCGTGCGCGCCTACTGCGTCGAGCAGGGCATCCCGTACGCCGAGACCGGGCTGATCGAGTCGTACCGGCAGGCGCTCGGTCACCTGCACGAGGTGGGCCAGCCGCTGCGCGGCTGAACGGCACGGCCGCTGCGCGGCGGGTGCTGAGTACTGACCGATGGGGCGGCATCTGATGATGCCGCCCCATCGGTGTGTTTGTGGCCGGCATATCCGTTCTCGGGCGAACCCATCCGGTAGATCCGGATGTTCCCACTGGTCATATCCCGCCCGCCATTGCCACCACCCGACCAAAAATTGCTACAGGTCAATAGTTGCCATGGTCAATCAAAGCTTGCTAGGTTCACTGCGGCACCCACGGGGGGCGCTGATCTGACTCATTGTCTGAGCCTCGTCGCGGTGTCCGGCGCCATTTCTGTGCGTCCGAATCCTTCTTCGCGGCAGTTCGACCGGCACGTCACGTGCCGTGGGAATTTGTTTTCCGCCGTCGACATCGCGTGAAGGAAACGAATGAAAATTGTCGGTAATGGACGCCGCCTAATTGCGGTCCTGGTCGGCTTCGTGCTGGTGGTCTCGGGCAGCCCCGCGTACGCGCGGCCGGCGGGTGGCGCCGAGTCGGCACCCCGGCCGGGCACGGTGTTGCGCCCGCCGACGCCGCAGGGCCGGGACGTGCCGGAGACCCCGCCGGGTCCGGCGAAGGTCCTGCCCTCGGTGGCCCAGCCGACACCCGCCGAGGCGATACCGCCGGCACGCCGGGTCCGGGAGCTGGTCGACCGCCGCACGGCGAGCACCAAGGTCTACCTGCTGGCCGACGGACGGATGCAGGCGGAGGCCAGCCGCGAGCCGGTCCACTACCGCGACGGCAAGGGCCGCTGGCAGGACATCCAGTCGACCGTGTCCGCCGGGGACAGCTCGGGCTACCCCTTCGCCGCCACCCGCAACACGTTCGCCGGCAGGTTCGGCGACCGCAGTGACCGCGTGCTGTCGTACTCGATGGGGGGTTACGGGTTGACCCTCGGGCTCGCCGGCGGCCCGCAGGCCCTGCGCCCGACCGCCAAGGGTTCCCGGGTCACCTACCCGGGCGCGCTCGGCGGCGCCGACCTGGTCTACGAGGTGACCCCGTCGGCGATCAAGGAGCAGATCGTGCTGGCCGCCGCGCCGAGCGGGCCGGCCACGTACACGTTCACGCTGGACGTGGACTCGGTCCGCGCGGTGCCCGAGGCCGACGGCTCGCTGTCGTTCTTCGCCACCGACCGGCAGGGTCCGGCGCTGTTCACGATGCCTCGGCCGTACATGTACGACAGTGCCGACGACCAGGCGTCGGTGGTCGGCAAGGCGATGAGCTACCAGGTCAGCCAGCGGGTCAGCCAGCAGGACGGACGCACCGTGGTGACGGTCAGCGCGGACGACGCCTGGCTGCGCGACCCCGCCCGTAAGTACCCGGTGGTGATCGACCCGACCATCAAGGTCCAACCCACGTTGAGCCAGGCCCAGGACGTGATGCTCGCCTCCGGTGGCCCGACGGAGAACTTCGACAGCACCTGGAAGCTGTCCGCCGGCGCCTCCACCGGGGGCACGTTCCGCTCGCTCACCAAGTTCGACCTGTCCAAGGTGCCGGCCAACACCGTGCTGGACTCGGCGCAGCTACAGATGTATTTCGACCAGACCCACGGTGGCGCCGACGACACCGCGTTGGCGTTCGAGGCGCGTCGGGTGACCGCGGCGTGGAACGAGACCACCGCGACGTGGAGCACCATGAGCGCCAAGTTCGCCGAGGTCGGGGAGAACCGGGAGCAGGTCGACGAGGCGGAAACCGCCAAGGTGTCCGCGAGCGGTGAGTGGGTGGGTGCCACGGCCACCGACCGCAGCCTGGCGAACAACGGCGCGTACCGGTACAACGCCGACGCGTCCACCGGTCAGACGTTCACCTGGGTGCCGCGCCTGACCGAGGACGGTCAGTACGAGGTGTACGTGCACTACGTGCCGGGCTCGGACCGGGCCACGAACGCGCCCTACACCGTGTTCCACGACGGCGGTTCGGTGGTCAAGACGGTCAACCAGACCACCGGCTCCGGCAGTCAGAACTGGGTGTCGATCGGCACCTACGGCTTCAGGGCGGGCACCACGCACAAGGTGGTGCTCGGCGACGTGGCCAACAAGAAGGTCGTGGCCGACGGGGTGCGGCTGGTCAAGCGGGCCGAGGTGACCAAGCCACTGAACCAGACCAACGCCTGGCACAGCTACAGCGTCCGCTCGATCGTGCAGGGCTGGCTGGACAGTCCCGCGACGAACTACGGCTTCATGCTCAAGGGCAAGGACGAGACCAACAAGAACGGCGGCCCACGGTACGAGTCCGGCGACTTCTCCTACGGCGGCGAGGACGACCACGGCCCGAAGCTGGTGCTGACCTGGGGCAAGCCCGGGGTCGCGCTGAATCCGGTGACCACCGTCCGGGCCACCGGCGCAGACCTGTCCTGGTCGTCCTACACCGACCCCTCGTCGTCGCCGGATGACGACCTGGTCGAGTACCAGGTGCATTCCAGCACGACGCAGAACTTCATGCCGAACGCGTCCACCCTGGTAGCCCCGATCCGACCGGGCCGCACCACGTACTCGGACACCCACGCGACGCCCACCCCGGCGAACTCGTCGACCCAGTTCGGCGAGGCCTACTTCTACATGGTCGCCGTGCGGTTGCGCGACGGCACGGTCATCCCGGCGCAGACCCAGATGGTGCGGCTGCCCAAGGCCGGTCAGGTGATCAGGTTCTTCACCGGCGCGGACGACAACACGTTGACAAGCGACAAGCCAGACAACAACTGGGACAAGTTGGATGCCGGCGGCGAGCTTCAGGTCGGCAACAAGGGCTCGATCTACGGCACCAGTCGAGCGGTGCTGAAGTTCCCCAACGTCACCGGGCTGCCCGCACAGGCGAAGATCGTCAACGCGCAGGTCGGCCTGTGGGGCTGGTACACCGAGGGTGACGGCGCCGGCCAGCAGCAGTTCCAGCTCCGTGGGCTGACCCGCGACTTCAGCGAGACGACGTCGACGTGGAAGAACGCCCTTTCCGGGATCCCCTGGACCACGGCGGGTGGCGACGTCGAGTCGACCGTGCAGTCCACTGTCGGCTCGCTCAACGGCGACCCGGGCTGGGTCAACTGGGAGGCCGGCCCGCTGGTGCAGCGCTGGGTGGACAGCGCGAGCAACAACAAGGGTGTGCAGATCCGGCTTGCCAACGAGGCCGGCGCGGAGCAGCGGGTGCTGTTCCTCTCCGCCGAGGCGGCCGAGCCGTCGCTGCGGCCCCGGCTGCGGGTCATCTACACCGTGCCGAACAGCGCCAGCACCTACCACGCGCCGAACACGCCGAGCCGGATGATCCCCGGCGACCAGTACCTGGTGCCGGTCACCGTCACCAACACGACGTCGTCGTCGGTGTGGTCGCCGTCGGACTGGGTGCTGTCGTACCACTGGACGCGTCCCAACGGCGACCCTGCGCCCAACGCGGGCAACCCGATCGAGACGCCCCTGCCGTCGGCGCAGGCGCCCGGCGGTGTGGTCACCATCAACGCCACAGTGAAGGCCCCCGCCGGCGGTGGTGGTGACGGTGATCGCCGCGAGGATCTCGTCCTGAAGTGGGAACTGCGTAACAAGAACTCCGGGCAGTGGTTGTCGGCAGGCACCCAGATCCAACCCCTCGACCAGGCGGTGGCCGTCGAGGACCCCACCTCCGACCAGCTCGGGCTGGAGAAGTTCTACCAGTACGCCGGCGGCAGCGCGGGCTCCGGCTCGTCGCTGATGGTCAACCAGTTCTCGGGTAACGCCGTCTTCGGCTACAACCCGGTGGCCAACCCGAGCCGGGGCGTGTCGACATTCGTCCGGCTGACCTACAACAGTCAGGACACGTCCACCTCGTCGATGGGGTTGGGCTGGTCGTTGTCCACCTCCAGCGCGGTCCGGCTGGGTTCGCCGTTGCAGTTCCGGGGCGGGGACAGCACGTGGCCGCAGCAGGTCGCGATGACCGACGGTGACGGCACTACCCACCTGTTCAACCTGGACAAGCACAACAGCGCGAACACCGCGGACTGGCGCTACGTGCAGCCCGCCGGGGTGCACCTGTACCTGCAACGCACCGGCAGCGGCGACAGCAGCCAGGCGTGGACGATGACGCGACCGGACCGCAGCCAGTTCGTCTTCGACGAGCAGGGCTACCAGAGTGCCGTGCGGGACCGCAACGGCAACCAGCTTCTGTTCACCTACGAGCGGATGCAGGTCGACTACCGCAACACCGCGGTGCTGCGATACCTGACCGATCCGGACAACCGGCGCACGTTGTCCCTGGACTACTACGCCGCGGGGGACAGCTACACCGCGTTCGTCAACGGCACCAAGCAGAGCCTGACGAACCTGCAGGACCGGCGGATCATCAACCAGCTCAAGTCGATCACCGACGTGAGCGGGCGGGTGATGTCCTTCGTCTACAGCGACGGTGGACTGCTCCGGGAGGTCACCGACGGGTCCGGCACCGCCGACGCCAAGCCCTTCGGCTTCGTCTACGACGAGTCGCAGGGGCCGCAGAACGCCCGCCTGACCCGGGTGGTCGACCCGCGGACGGCCGTGTCGAAGATCGCCTACAACGAGGCAGGTGACCAGTTCCTCCAGGGCAAGGTGAACATGGTCACCGACCGGTTGCTCAAGAACACCCTGGTGGACTACCAGGATCCGGACGGCGACGCCAGCGACGGGGTGCTCACCACGGTGACCGACCCCAAGGGCCGGGCCACCGAGAGCTTGATCGACGGTTTCGGTCGGGCCACGCGCATCACCAACGCCATGAACCAGGCCACCCTCCTGGGCTGGGACGCGGACAACAACGTCAGCCGGTTGGAGGAGGCCGGCGGGGCGATCAGCACCTGGCGGTTCGACCAGGTGACCGGCTACCCGCTGGAGGTCAAGGATCCCGAGGCCAACCGGAACAACACCCCCGGCCTGCGGATGGACTACCGGTACGGGTTGGCCGGGCACACCGCCGAGTTGACCGACAAGTACTCGCCGGAGGGCCGGCACTGGAAGTTCGGGTACGACGCGGTCGGCAACCTCACCTCGGTGACCGACCCCAAGGGCACCGCCACGAGCCTCGAGGGTGACTACACCTCCAGCTACGCGTACGACCCGTTCGGGCGGATGACCAAGGCGACGGACGCCAACAAGCACAGCACCGACTACGCCGACTACGACCCGGTCGGTTACCCGCGCACGATCACCAACCCGTTGACCGAGGGTACGAACTACACGTACTCGTCGATCGGCAGCGTGCTCACCGTGATGGACCCGAAGCAGCGCACCACGACCTACACGTACGACGGCTTCGGTCGTCCCTTGACGCAGAAGGTCCCGAAGGACGTCGCGAACGGCGTGTACATCACCACCCCCGCTCCCGTGTACGACAAGAACGACAACGTCACCCAGCAGACCTCGCCGACCGGTGCGGTGACGACCGCGGTCTACGACGCGCTGGACCGGCCGAGCACGGTCACCACGCCGAAGGACACCTCCAACTCCGGGGCGTCGACCACCAAGTACGACTACGACCAGGTGGGCAACGTCATCAAGGTGACCGAGCCGAAGGGCATGCTGACCGCGGCCGACACGTTGGACTACGCCACCGTGTACGTCTACGACGAGCTGAACCGGCCCAAGGAGGTCACCGACGCGCTCAACGGCCGACTCAGCATCGACTACGACCTGGCCGGCAACGTCCGGCAGCAGATCGACCAGCGGAAGAACGCGACGTCGGACCCCAACGACTGGACGGCGCAGTTCACCTACGACCTGAACCGCCGGGTCAAGACGACGATCGACCCGAAGGGCAACAGCACCGGCGTCGAGTACGACCGGGACGGCAACCCGACCGTCGCGATCGACCAGGACGGCAACCGGTCGCTGATGACCTACGACGAGCGTTCGGCTCTGATCGAGCAGAAGGTGCCGTACCAGTCGTCCGGCGGCACGATCACCTACCGGACCACCAAGTACGAGTACGACGGGGTCGGCAACCTCAGCCGGCAGATCAGCCCGCGCGGGGTGGAGACCACGAACGATCCGGACGACTTCGCGACCGTGACGCTCTACGACGCGGTGAACCGGGTCCGTGAGGTCCAGCAACCGTACGACCGGGACGACTCGCAGTTCACCACGGCACCGGTCACGAAGTACCAGTACGACACGGTCGGCAACCTGGAGATGATCTCCGCGCCGCCGTCGAACAACCAGTCGGCCCGCAACGACACCGTGCAGACGTTCTTCGACAACGGCTGGATCCGCACCTCGAAGGACGTCGGCTGGAACATCACCACCACGTACGGCTACGACAACAACGGCGCGCAGACCTCCCGGACGGTCGCCGGCGCCAGCGGCACGCCACGTCAGATGGACTGGACCTACTACCCGGACGGCAAGAAGAAGAGCCAGTCCGACAACGGCGCCGGTTCGGGCACGCCGGGCAAGAACTTCGCCTACGAGTACGACGTGAACAGCAATCTCGCCAAGATGCTGGACACCAGCACCGGGGCGGCCATCGACACCTACGCCGTGTCGTACGACATGCTCAACCGCGTCGCCAGCGTGGAGGAGAAGAAGAGCACGGCGGTCAAGAACACCACCACGTTCACCTACGAGCCCAACGATCTGCTCAAGAAGCGCACCCACGACACGCAGATCTCCGAGTACACCTACGAGGCCGAGCGGGACCTGGCCAGCGATATCAAGAACTCGACGTCGCCGACGGACCCGAAGCCGAAGTACACGCGCTACACCTACAACAAGCGCGGGCAGACGGCGACCGAGACCAAGGGCAACAGCAACGTCGTCACCACCGACTACTTCCTCAACGGCTCGGTGCAGAGCCAGGTGGAGAAGAAGTCCGGCGGCGCGGTGGTCAACCAGCACACCTACGAGTACGAGGCCAACGGGCAGAAGTCGAAGGACGTCTCGCACAAGCAGAACGCGGACAATCGCAGCGCGTACGTCGACACGACGAGCACCTTCGCCTACGACCCGCAGGACCGGATCCGTACGGTCACCAAGACCGGCAGCGGTGCGGGCACCGAGAGCTACGTGCACGACGCCAACAGCAACGTCGTCAAGCAGACCGTCGGCGGTGTCACCACCGATTACGAGTACGACAAGAACCGCCTGAAGACGGCCAAGATCGACGGTGTCGAGGCGAGCTACGCGTACGACCCGTACGGCCGGCTCAAGACGGTGACCTCGCTCGGAACCACTCTGGAGAGCTACACCTACGACGGCTTCGACCACGTCGTCACCAACGTCAAGAACCCGGGCAACAAGACCACGACCTACACCTACGACCCGCTGGACCGGCAGGCGACCCGCGCCTACGGCGGCAAGACCACCACGTACGCCTATCTCGGGTTGACCGGCGACATCTCCGCCGAGCTGGAGGGCACCAAGGTCGTCAAGTCCTACCAGCGCGGTCCGGGTGGAGACCTGCTGTCGCAGGTGAAGACCAACACCGACGACACCCAGGAGGACGCGTACGTCGGTTACGACGGGTCCTCCGACATCGGGCAGATCACCGACGACAAGGGCGACGGCCGGGCCACCTACGGCTACTCCGCCTACGGCAAGAACGACGCCGGCCAGTTCACCGGTGTGGACAAGCCCGACGCCGGCAACCCCGAGAACCCGGACAAGGCGCCCTACAACGCGTACCGGTTCCAGTCCAAGCGGTTCGACCAGTCGACCGGCGACTACGACATGGGCTTCCGGGACTACGACCCGGGGATCAACCAGTTCCTCTCCCGGGACTCGTACAACGGAGCGCTGGACGACCTGGGCCTGGCCGTCGATCCGTACACCGGCAACCGGTACGCGTTCGCCGGCGGCAACCCGATCAGCAACGTGGAGCTGGACGGTCACAACTGGCTCTCCGACGCCGCCGGCGAGGTCGGTGACTTCGTGAAGGACGCGGCTTCGGCGATCGGCTCCGACGTGAAGGAGGCCGGGCAGGGCATCGCGCAGGCCGCGTACGACACCGCGGTCGCCGACAGCCCCGCGGTCGACAAGGAGACCAGCGACGCGGCCAAGGGCCGCAACAAGCAGCGCGGCGACTCGCTGAAGAAGACGTTGAGCAACCCGGGTCAGGCCGTGAAGGACTGGTCCGACGGGTTGACCAACGACGTCAAGTCCGGTCACCCGGGTAAGGCAGCCGGGCACCTGTTGTTCGACGCGTTCAGCATCGCCGCCGGCGGCGGTGGAGGTGGCGCGGCGAAGGGGGCCGCGGCCACGGGGGCCAAGGGTGGGGCCGGTGCCGGCTCGAAGCTCGGTTCCCGGGCGGGTGCGAACTGCCTGTCCAACAGCTTCGTGCCGGGCACCCTCGTGCTGATGGCCGACGGCAGCACCAAGCCCATCGAGGCGGTCGACCTCGGTGACCTGGTGCTGGCCAGCTCTCCGGAGACGGGTGAGACCGAGGCCAAACCGGTCACCAGGCTGATCCGTGGCGAGGGTGAACGGGACCTGGTGGAGGTCACCGTCGCCGTAGGTGGCGCGGCCGATGCCGAGACCGCCGACATCACCGCGACCGCCGGTCACCCGTTCTGGGTGGACGACGAGCAGCGGTGGATCGAGGCCGGGCAACTGATCGCCGGCGACCAGGTGGTCAGCTCGGACGGCCGCGAGTTGTCGGTGGTGAGCACCCGCCGGTGGACGCAGCACACGACCGTCTACAACCTCACCGTCGAGGACATCCACACATACTATGTTCTCGGTGGCACTACCCCCGTGCTGGTGCACAACTGTGGCCGCGCGACGATGGTGGCGGACGCAAGCGGAACCACAGTGCCCACTAGTGCTTCACGGCTGGAGTCAGGATTGCAGGCGGCGGTCGACGCTGGAGAGGCCGGATTCAGCACCTTCCCCACGCGTTCAGCAGGTAGGGGCTTCCAACTACCGGACGGCAGCAGGGTCCGCATCATGCAGCCGTCTGCCAACGGAAACGCGGGGCTTCGAGCCTCGTTTACCAACAGTGCCGATGCGCCGGTCAGTCCATTCACGGGTAAGCCGGTGCAGCCGCCGAAGGGCGTGAGTCCGAAGCCATACGTCCGATCCCGGACGCACATCGAGTTGGGCCCATAGTGCTCCCATGGATAGCGGAAATCACGTCGTTCCTCCCGCTTACGGTTACTGCCGTCGAGGCGGATGCTGACGGCGTATGTCTGAGCGGACGGCAGTGGCGCCTACGCGTCAACACAAACTGGCGCGTGCTGGCACGCGGAGTTGATGCAACATCTCCGCCGGTGTCAGGAGATGGCGCGCAGGCTCTTGGTCTGGATGACCTGATCGAAGATGAGATCGTTCAAGTAAGCGCGCAATCCCGTAATGTCGGGCTCGATCTAAGTTTGACGACCCGCGCCGGCCACATCTTCGAGATAACTAGTGACTATCCGTACGGAGAGTGGATCCTCTCGGTGTGGCGCCCCGACGATGAACGCCAGGTGCCCGTGTTTGATCTCGAAGGGCCTGTAGCGCCTGATTTGACGTGAGAGCGCCCGGGATCTAGGGGAGGCTAGGCCCCGGCCCTCCGCCGGTGGCGCGTCCGGCTCGTCGGACGCGCCACCGGTAGGGTCTGCTCATGGCAGACCTGCTCAGCGTGGACGCGGTGCGAGAAGAGTTGAGCGGGTTGACCGATTGGTCGAGTGATCCGACCGGGATCGGTCGTACGGTTCAGCTCGGCAGTTTCCCGGACGTCATCGCGGTGGTGGACCGGGTGGCGGCGGTGGCCGAGGAGGTCGGCCACCATCCCGACATCGACATCCGATGGCGGACCCTGACAGGGAGAGCTAGGTCATGGCCGTTCACCGATATGGCGGCGACGCCCTCATCGAGATCACTGTGCTCAGCGACAGGGAATCTGATGGGTGGGTGGCTGAGGTGTGGGACTTGACGCCCCAAACTGGGGGAGAAATGATGCACTATCACCAGCCTCCGGCCGGCGATTTATTGATCGATCTTTTGGGCAATCGGGTTCCGGTGGATTTCGTGACGTGGTCCATGTCGGTAGTGAGACACGAATTGGCTGACTACCGGTAGGGCTTGGTGGCCCATTGCTGAGGGCTTTGCCGACATCAGTCACCTGGTGCAAACCTCCGCATAGGGCGGAGCGGCCCGGCTTCGGCCGGGCCGCTTCACCTTGCACAGACTCCCGGTCTGTGGCTTCGTGCTCCCTGCCCCGCCCTGCCCTGCCGTCTGCCGGTGGCGCGCCCGGCTCGTCCGGCGCGCCACCGGTAGGGTCTGCTCATGGCAGACCTGCTCACCGCGGACGCGGTGCGAGAAGAGCTGGGCCAGTTGCCCGACTGGTCGGGTGACCCGACCGGCATCGGTCGTACGGCCCAGCTCGGCAGTTTCCCGGTGGCCATCGCGGTGGTGGACCGGGTGGCGGCGGTGGCCGAGGAGCTTGACCACCATCCCGACATCGACATCCGATGGCGGACCCTGACCTTCCGCTGTGTCACGCACTCGGCCGGTGGGGTCACCCACCGGGACGTCGAGCTGGCCCGGCGGATCGACGACATCGTCCGGAGTGCGGCATGAGATTCGAGATCAGCAAGGTTCTGGATGCCATCGAGGGCCGGGTCTGCACGGACCCGTCACTGGCCCGGGCAGTCATCGACCTGGCCGAGGTGATCCGCTACCAGGACATCGACGGTGGCCGACCGGCCAGCCTGCTGCGCCTGGGCATGGTCATCGACGCGCTCTCCCGGGAGTTGGAGGAGGACAGCGTCCAGGTCTACGCGGTCGTCCACCGGGCGTTGCTCTCCGACGCCGACCTGACGTCCAACGAGCGGATGGTCGTGCGGCGCTGGGCCGACGACGGGCTCGTCGAGGTGCTCGACAATCCGGGTGACCGGATGTTGGAGGTGGCCGACCTGCTCGGGTTGCCGGTGCTCAGCCGGGTCCGCTTCGACGGGCTTCGTGGCCGGTTCCCGTGGCTGGTCGAGCAGCCCGGTCGGGTGGTCGCCCCGGTGCCGGGCGCCGGCGGACCGGTGTTCATCGCGCACGTCGGCGGCGGGCACGCCCCGGTCGCCGGCAAGCCCTCGCCGACCGGGGTCAAGCTGCTGGCCCGCCAGTGGCGCTGCCCGGAGTCGGGTTGCGCGTTGTTCGGCGGCGCTGGTGGGGGTGGCGCGTTCGCCGACCTGGCCGGGGGTGCCGACCGCAGCCCCGCCGCGCAGCCGCCGCCCGCGCTGCGCAACGGTGTGCCGACCTGCCCCCGACACGGGGCACGCCTCGGTGACGGCGGTCCGCGTCCGCGTTCCGAGGTGCTCGCGGTGCGCGTTGGTGGTCTGGTGCGGCGGCGGTTCGTGCTCACTGAGGAGCAGCCCATCGTGGCCGGCCGGGCTCCCGAGCAGGACGGCGGGATCATGCTCGGTCAGTGGCTCAACGACGAGGCCCGGCGGTGGATCAGCCGTGGTCACGTCCAGTTCGAGCTGCGGGTCGGCGAGGTCATCGTGACCGACATCAGCACCAACGGGTCCGGCATCCGTCCGGCCGGCTCGATGACCGAGTCGGACCGTATTCCGCTGGCCCCGCAGCAGTCCCGGGTCCTCGGCGAGAACGACATGATCGAGCTGTACCCAGGCGTGCAGATCGGCCGCGCCGAGGAACTGCCCACGGGTGCACCGTTCACCCCCACCTCGGTGATGGCCGAGGCCCCCACAATGGCCATGCGCCTACCCCGCCCCTGACGCGGAAGGCGGGCGTCGGTACCCCCGACGCCCGCCTTCCAACACGTTCCCGGGTCAGCCGGCGAGCACCTCGGCCAGCTTGCTTACCGCCAGGTCGATCTCCTCCTCGGTGATGACCAGTGGCGGGGCGAGTCGGATCGTGGAGCCGTGGGTGTCCTTGGCGAGCACGCCACGCTCGGCGAGCCGCTCGCACGCCTCCCGCCCGCTCATCAACGCCGGATCGATGTCCAGGCCGGCCCACAGGCCGCGGACGCGTACCCCGACCAGACCCTTGCCGACCAACCCCTCCAGGCCGGTCCGCAGCCGCTCACCCAGCTCGGCCGAGCGGCGCTGGAACTCGCCGGTGGCCAGCAGCCGGACGACCTCGATGGCGACCGCGCAGGCGAGCGGGTTGCCGCCGAAGGTGGAGCCGTGCTGACCGGGCTTGAGCACGCCGAGCACGTCGGCGTTCGCGGCCACCGCGGAGACCGGGATGATGCCGCCGCCGAGCGCCTTACCGAGCAGGTACATGTCGGGCACGACGCCCTCGTGGTCACAGGCGAAAGTCTTGCCGGTACGCCCCAGACCGGACTGGATCTCGTCGGCGATGAACAGCACGTCGCGGTCGGTGCAGACCTGACGTACGCCCGGCAGGTAGCCCTCCGGCGGCACCACCACGCCCTGCTCGCCCTGGATCGGCTCCAACAGCACGGCCACGGTGTTCTCGTCGATTGCGGCGGTCAGCGCCTCCAGGTCGCCGTACGGCACGACCGTGAACCCCGGGGTGTACGGCCCGAAGTCGGCGCGGGCGTCCTCGTCGGTGGAGAAGCTCACGATGGTGGTGGTCCGGCCGTGGAAGTTGCCCTCGGCGACCACGATGTTGGCCTGACCGGCGGGCACGCCCTTGACCTGGTAGCCCCACTTGCGGGCCACCTTGATCCCGGTCTCCACGGCCTCCGCGCCGGTGTTCATCGGCAGCACCAGGTCCTTGCCGCACAGCTCGGCCAGCTCCCGACAGAAGTCGGCGAACTGGTCGTGGATGAACGCGCGGCTGGTCAGCGTCAGCCGGTCCAGTTGCGCGTGCGCGGCGGCGATGAGCTGCGGGTGCCGGTGGCCGAAGTTCAGCGCGGAGTAGCCGGCCAGGCAGTCCAGGTAGCGCTTGCCGTCCACGTCGGTGAGCCACGCGCCCTCGGCGGACGAGATCACCACCGGCAGCGGGTGGTAGTTGTGCGCCGTCCAACGCTCGGCGTCCCGGACCGCTCCCGGCGTCCGCAGGATGTCATCCACGATCACTTGATTGCCTTTCCCTGGCGGAGTCGCAGTGTGCAGCACTTCGGTCCGCCGCCGGCCTTACGCAGCTCGGACAGGTCGATACCGATGGTTTCGTAGCCCCGGTCGCGCAGCTTGGCGGCCAGGTCGGTGGCCTGCGCGGGCAGCACCACGTGCTGTCCGTCGCTGACCGCGTTCAACCCCAGCACCTCGGCGTCGGCCAGGGTGGCGTGCACCGCGTCGGGGAAGAGTCGGCGCAGCACCGCCTGGCTGCCGGGGGAGAACGCCTCCGGCAGGTACGCCACGGTCCGCTCGTCGAGCACGCTCAGCGCGGTGTCCAGGTGGTAGAAGCGGGGGTCGACCAGCTGCATGGTGATCACCGGGTAGCCGAAGACCTCCTGCAACTGGGCGTGCGAGGCGTGCGCCGTACGGAAGCCGGTGCCGGCCAGCAGGTGGTCGCCGGCCAGCAGGACGTCGCCCTCGCCCTCGTTGACGTGCTTCGGGTCGTACATCTCGAAGCCGGCGTCCTCGAACCAGGCCCGGTAGGCCGGCGCCTCGTCGGCGCGCTGTGGGTCGCGGAACTGCACGGCCATCGCCCTGCCGTCGATGACCGTGCCGCCGTTGGCGGCGAAGACCATGTCGGGCAGGCCGGGCACCGGAGTGATCTCCTCGACGGTGTGGCCCAGATCAAGGTACGTCTGGCGGAGCTGCTCCCACTGCCGGACGGCCAGCGCGGTGTCGACCGGCGCGCTCGGGTCCATCCATGGGTTGATCGCGTAATCGACGGCGAAGTACGTCGGCCGGCACATCAACAGGCGCTGGCTGGTGGCGTCCATCGTCATTGTCCTGCTCCAAGGGGTCGGGCGCGCCCGGCCACCGTGGCCCACGGGCTGGCGCCGTGGCTCAACGCTATGCCGCCCCAGCGGCAGGATCCACCACCGGGAGTTGCGCAGGCCGAACATTCGTTGCGTCTAGTCGGTCGCTAGGTGCGAATCGTTGCGTTACAGGTTGCGCGAGCCGGGAGTCGTGTTCTGGACCACCCCCGCAGCAGGGTGGGCCTTTGGCACCATGACCCGGACCGTTGCGGTGGTCTGCCGGGTATACGACCCGGCCCCGGCCGCCGATCGCGCCGCCGGGTGGCCCCGACCACCCGACACCCCCGACCGAGCCGGACAACCCGCCCACCCGACGATATGGACACGGCGGACGAGGCGGGGTGATCGACTCGGGTTCCTGAAGGTCGCGGTGTCCGGGTGCCGGAAACACCCCGACAACATGAAAGTCGAGTGGATCATGTCGGTCTGGGCCGTTCGCACGCCCCGGAGCGGTCCGACCCCGGGGCGCCGCGTCGTGTGCTCCGGCCTGGTCGGGGGCGGCGGCGCCGGGTGGAACCTCGCGTTCCGCTAGATCGTGCTCGATCCAGGAAACAGGCCCTTCCCCATGCCACGAGGCCACTACATCCAGGATCGAGCCCACCTTTGCTCTGCACCCGTGGGGGCACCAGCTACAGACCGCGAGTGTCGACTCGGCGGGTGCAGAGCGAGGGGCACGCAGGCGGCCGGTCCAGATGCCGGCAGGAGGAGGCGCGTATCGGGCCAGCGAGGGAAACTGCCGGGCCTGGCCCAGGAAACACTTCAGGGGCGGCGAACCGCCGCCCCTGAAAGGGTGTTGCCCGGCCGGTGAACCACCGGATGAGTTCGGGCTGCCGGCGAACCGCCGGCTGTTCGCCGGTGCATCACCGGCGAACGGAACAGTGCCCGCTAGAAACGATCCACAAACTGTGAGTCAAGCCACTCCCGGAAGCGCTGCACCACGTCGCCGTCGGTGGTCGGCCAGTCGAACTGCCCGGTCATCGCGAGCACCCCGATCACCACCGCAGCCAGACCGATCAGCACGCCGAACAGCGCGTCGGTCTTGCCGGCGACGTGCCGGCGGCGGGTGGCCATCAGGCCGAATACCGCGAGCACCGCGCCGAACGCGCCGACCCCGATGCCGTACCCGGCCAGGGTGCCGGTCAGCACGAACAGCGCACCGGCGACCGAGACGATCAGGCCGAGAGTGGCGAGCAGGCTGGCCCGCGGCTTCGGGCCACGGGTCACCGGCGGCTCCGGCGTTGTCTCGCCCGTGGTCGGGTCGACCGGGCGATCGGTGGTGACCCCGTCCGTCGCGTCGGGCCGGCGGGTGGTGGTGTCGAGGTCGGCGTCCCGCTCGGCGGTGCGCGCCAGGCTCGGGCCGGTGCCGGTGCGGGACTCGGTCTCCAGCGGGGCGGCCGTCCGGGACTCGGTCTCCAGCGGGGCGGCCGTCCGGGATTCGGTCTCCAGCGGACGGGCGGTGCCGGGCCGGGCCTCGGTCACCACTGGGCGCGCGGCACCGGTGCGGGGTTCGCCGTCGCTCGGGCGGGCGGTGGCGGCTCGGGCCACCGCGGCTCGCTCGGCGGCCCGCCGCTCGGCCTCGCCGAGCTGGCCGCTGGGCGCTGCCGCGCTGCGGTACGTCGTCTGGTCGGCGTCCCGGTCGGTGACCACCGGACGGCCGGCGACGTCGTCGGCCCGGCCCGCGTCGGTGGCCGCCGTGCTGTCCCGGTCGGCGACCTGGGTGTCGCGGCCGTCAACGCGGCCGTCGAGGTTCTCGTCCCGCGTCGGTGCCGGCTCGGACCGGCGGGACAGCGAAGGAATCCTGACCACTACACACCTCCTGATAAATGCGTGGTGGCCGATGGAAGGGGTGGCACCCACGCGGTTCCGTCCTGAATTACCCACCTGGGCGTTTCCTGACACCAATCCCGGGTACGGGGTCGCCACGCCGCACCCCGGCCTGCTGGACGAACACCTCCCGCCGGTCGACGGCCAGGCCCTTGCCATTCAGTACGTAGCCCGTCAGCCAGACCCAACCGTGGTACGTCGGGCGCGGGTCAACGCTCACCAGGCGGAGGCGCAGCGCCCGCTCGCCGGCGAACTGCACCGAGCACGCCTCGCCGATCAGCAGCAGGTCGCCGGGCTTCCACTCGGTCATGTCGGCCAGTGGCCACGGCTGATCGGGATGCGGTGGCGGGCCCGGCAGGGCAGTTCGCTGCCGCAGTGGCACACGGTGCGCCAGCGCACCCAACTCCACACGGGCCGGTGTCGACGGGCGAGGGTCAGCGCGGTGACCAAGAGGTATTCGTTGTACGACACGCGCATGGCGGTGTCCTTCCATGCAATAGCTGTCTTGTGTCGACGCTATTCCCCAGGCTCTTTTCTGGGAGGTGCCAACGCGTGACAGCATGTTCCATGCTGGCCACCTTGTGCAATCCGCCCAGCCGCTCTAGCGTCAGATCATATTGACGCGCGAGGAATGGAAAAGAATTGCGTGCGGGGCGAAACACTCGGTGTTGCAGGAGGGACGCGGTGATGTTGCATGACGGATGAAACAAGCGGGTCCACGGTCCCCCGGCGGCAGCTCGGACGGCTGCTCACACAGCTCCGCGAGGATGCCTCGGTCTCGCTGGACGCGGCAGCCGAAGCACTGGACTGCTCGCGGCAGAAGGTGTGGCGCATCGAGAAAGGGCTGGTCCCGGTGCGCGTGGTGGACGCCCGAGCAATGTGTGCTCTCTATCGGGTGCCGGACGCCATGGGCGAGATTGTCGCCGGGCTGGCGAAGGAGACTCGCGCCAGTGGTTGGTGGCATTCGTACGGCGATGTCGTCCCGTCGTGGTTCTCGCTGTACGTCGGCCTGGAATCCTCCGCGTCGGCGCTGCGTCAATATGACGCCGAGTTGATTCCCGGCCTCCTGCAAACCCGGGAGTACGCCGGCGAGCTGTTCCGCCGGAAGAGTCCGACCATGCGCGAGGAGGATCGGGAAAAGCTGGTCGAGGTCCGGCTACAACGGCAGAGCATTCTCGTGCGCCGGCTGCCCACCGCCCCCACTTTGCGGGTCGTCCTGAGCGAGGCCGTGCTGCGGCGCACGATCCCCGACCACCGGGCGATGGCACAGCAGTTGCGACACCTGCTCGAGGTGGCCGCACTGCCGACGGTGAGTCTGCGGGTCCTGCCGCTCGCGGCCGGGCCGCCGCTGGCCAGCGAGACGGGCACCTTCGTCCTGCTGGACTTCCCGCAGGCGTTCGGGAGGGCGTCCACCGAGCCGACCACCGTCTACCTGGAGAACATCACCGGGGCGCTCTATCTGGACAAGCCAGCCGAGGTGGCCGCCTACGAACATGTCTGGTCGGATCTGGAAGCCCTCGCCCCGGGTGAGGCAGAATCAGAGAAAATGATCACTTCGATCATCGAGGAGCATCATGACTGACCTTGCCGGTGCGACCTGGCGCAAGAGCACCCGCAGCGGCGGGAGCGGCGGCAACTGCGTCGAGGTGGCCGACAACCTGCCCGGCGTCGTGGGCGTCCGCGACAGCAAGGACCCGACCGGTCCGGCGCTGGCCTTCGCTCCCGCCGCCTGGGCCGCGTTCGTGGGCGACGTCAAGGGGCAGCGCCGGAGCTGACCACGCCGTCCAGGGCGCCCTCCCGCCCTGATCGACTCGCCTTCCTGAAGGTCGGGCTGTCCCGCTCACCAGAACACCCCGACTTCCTAGAAACCGAGTCGATCAGCGCGGGGGTGCCTGGCCCGGGGGTGCCTGGCCCGGGGGTGCCTGGCCCGGGGGTGCCTGGCCCGGGGGCGCCCGGCCCGGCGGTGACCTGGGCTGATCGGCGTCTCGGCGCGGCTGGCTATCCTTGGCACCTGTGCCAGAGGGACATACGATCCACCGCCTGGCGGCCCGGCACGCCGAGCTGTTCACCGGGGACAAGGTGCACGCCGCCAGCCCGCAGGGCCGCTTCGCCGACGGTGCGGCCCGGCTCTCCGGCACGGTGCTGGAGGGCACCGAGGCATACGGCAAGCACCTGCTGCACCACTATGCCGGCGAGCTGACTCTGCACGTACACCTCGGGCTTTATGGGAAGTTCACCGACGGCTCGGGGGAGCCGCCCGAGCCGGTCGGCCAGGTGCGGTTGCGGCTGGCCAGCGATCGACACTGGCTGGATCTGCGCGGGCCGACCGCCTGTGAGCTGATCACCCCATCCGAGGTGGCCGCGCTGCGGGACCGCCTCGGGCCGGATCCGCTGCGTGCCGACGCCGATCCGGAGCGGGCGTACCGCAGGATTTTGCGTAGCCCGACGCCCCTCGCGGCGCTGCTGCTGGACCAGTCGGTGGTGGCCGGCACCGGGCTGATCTTCGTGACCGAGGCGCTGTTTCGGGCCCGGTTGTCGCCGACGATGCCCGGCCGCCGACTGACCCGGAAAGGCTGGGATGCGCTCTGGGCCGACCTGGTCGGGCTGATGCGACTCGCGGTCGAGCACGGCCGGATCGACACCGTGCGCGACGCGCACCTGCCGGAGGCGATGGGCCGGGCGGCCCGGGTGGACCGGCACGGCGGTGAGGTGTACGTCTACCGCCGCCCCGGCGCGCCCTGCCACGTCTGCGGCACCGAGGTCAGCCGTGGCGAGTTGGCCGGGCGCAACCTCTACTGGTGCCGCACCTGCCAGGCCGGTTGATCCACGAAGGGGTCACCGCCCAGGCCTTGATCGTGCTCGAACAAGGTTCGAGTGGCCTCCTCCCTAGGCGGAGACCACTTGAACATGGATCGAGCACGATCAAGGACGGTGTTCACACTCCTGTCCACACTGGCTAGCGTAGGGGCCGTGCAGATCGGCGTGAACGTCCCGAACTTTGGCCCGGGCACCGACCCCGACGTGCTGCGACGGTGGGCGCAGACGGTCGAGGGCCTCGGGTTCGACCTGCTGATGGTGTCCGACCACATCGCGGTGACCCCGGACGTGGCCCAGCAGTACCCGACGCCGTTCTACGAGCCGTTCACCACGTTGTCCTGGCTGGCCGGGGTGACCCGCCGGGTCCGCCTGGGCACCACGGTGCTCATCGTCCCGTACCGGCACCCGCTGCTCACCGCCCGGATGGCGGCGAACCTCAACCGGCTCAGCGGCGGCCGGTTCGTCCTCGGCGTCGGGGTCGGCTGGGCCCGGCAGGAGTTCGAGGCGCTCGGCGTGCCGTTCCAGCGGCGCGGCGCGTTGACCGACGACCATCTGCGCGCGATGCGCGACGCCTGGCAGGACACCGACGACTACGACAGTCCGGCGATCCCGATCTGGGTCGGCGGCAACAGCGACGCCGGCATGCGTCGCGCCGTTCGACTCGGCGACGCGTGGCACCCGCTGCGTCTCACGCCCGGCGACCTCGCGGACGCGGCCGGGCGGCTCGGCACCGTCGCCGACAAACTGGGCCTCCCCGTGCCGGCGCTGGTGCCGCGCATCGCGCTCCAGGAGACCCGCGACCCGGTCACCGCCCCAAACCGGCTCGCCGGTGTCGGCACCATCGAGCAGATCATCGCCGACCTCGACCAGATCCGGCTGCTCGGCGCGGAGGCGGTGGTACTCGACCCGTTCAACGGTGACCTGGCCGAGATCCGCCAACCCGAACGCGCCTGGCGGACCCTCGCGGCCGTGGCCGCGTACGCCAAGACCCAGGAGGTTCGATGACGCCCGACGACGAGAGGTTTCTCCGCCGCGCCGTGGAGATCGCGAGCCAGGCGGGGGCTGCCGGCGAACGGCCGTTCGGGTCGTTGCTTGTCGGCGCGGACGGCACGGTGCTGATCGAGGACCACAACACGGTGGTCTCCGACTCGGACGTCAGCGCCCATCCGGAACTCAAGCTGGCCCGCTGGGCCGCCCGGGAACTCGCGCCCGACGTGGCCGCCGGCACCACCATGTTCACCAGTTGCCAGCCCTGCCCGATGTGCGCGACCGCGATCGACCGCTCCGGGCTCGGGCGGGTGGTGTACGCCCTGTCCAGCGAGCAGTTCGAGGAGGTCAAGCCGGCGACCCCGCCGCTGCCTCCGGTCCGCTACGAGGGGCCGGCGCTGTTCGACGAGGCGCGTCAGCCAATCGACAACTACTACTGACCGGACCGGTAAGGCACCTTAGACCTGCCGTCGTGGCTCAGTCGGGCTTCGGCTGAGGCGCGGTGTGACGCGAGCGGAATTGACAGTCGGCCGACTGCCGGAGCAGGGTTGAGTTGTGACAACGATGTCAACGGGCAAACAGGGTGAAAGCGCTCATGATCCTGCATTGCTTCTGCGGCGTGAGGCCGTACCGTTGACTGTTTTGCGGCGCGGACCCGGTCCGTACGCCGATCCTGGCCGTATGTCCCTTTCCTACCGACGGTGACCAGCTGAGATGAGCGACGTGCCCCGACCCGACGCCACCACGACCCCGGCTTCCGCAGGGTCACCCGACCTACCCGACCTGGACGACTTCCTCGCCGACCAGACCCGCACGCTGCTCGACACGGCCCGCCGCGCAGTCCGGGCCGAGGGTGGCTTCTGGTGGTTGACCGACGACCGCACCCCGGACCGTGGCGAACCGGTGTACACCTGGATCACCTGCCGGATGACCCACGTGGCAGCCCTCGCCCACCTGGGCGGCGACCCGGACGCCGCCGCCGTGGTCGACCACGGAATCGCCGCGCTCAGCACACTGCTGCGCGACGACCGGTACGGCGGTTGGTTCAGCGCCGTGGACCAGCAGGGCGCGCCCGTCGACGACCACAAGACCGGCTACGACCACGCGTTCGTGCTGCTCGCCGCATCCAGCGCCGCGCGCGCCGGACGGCCCGGCGCCCAGGAGTTGCTCGCCGACGTGCTGACCGTGGTGCGGGACCGGTTCTGGGACGACGAGGTGGGCGCGGTCCGCGAGTCGTGGAACCGGGACTGGACGGTGACCGAGGACTACCGCGGCGGGAACAGCAGCATGCACATGGTCGAGGCGTACCTCGCCGCTGCCGCCGCCACCGGCGACCCGAGCTGGGCCGACCGCGCCCTGCGGATCGCCTACCACCTGGTGCACACCGAGGCCGCCCGGCACGACTGGCGGCTGCCCGAGCACTTCACCGCCGACTGGACGCCGCTGCTCGACTACAACCGGGACCAGCCCGCCGACCAGTTCCGGCCGTACGGCTCGACGATGGGCCACTGGCTGGAGTGGGCCCGGCTGCTGCTGGAGCTGGAGGCGGTCCTGCCGAAGCCGCCCCGCTGGCTGCTCACCGACGCCCGTCACCTGTTCGCCGCCGCCGTACGCCGCGGCTGGGCCGTGGACGGCGCCGACGGCTTCGTCTACACGATCGACTGGGACGACCGGCCGGTGGTGCGCTCCCGGATGCACTGGGTGCTCGCCGAGGCCGTCGGAGCGGCGGTGACCCTGTACCGCCGCACCGGCGACGACGTCTACGCCGACTGGTACCGGGTCTTCTGGGCGTACGCGCGCCGCTACCTCATCGACGGCACCGGCTGGCGGCACGAGTTGGACCCGCGGAACCTGCCCGCCGACACGGTCTGGCACGGTCGGCCGGACGTCTACCACGCGTACCAGGCGGTGCTGCTGTCCCGCTCGGCCACCGGGCTCGGTGGCCCCGGCCCGCTCGCGCCGGGCGAGGTGACCGCATGATCGTGGTCGCGGGTGAGGCGCTGATCGACCTGGTGGTCACCGCCGAGGGGGAGCGCGCCGTGCCGGGTGGCTCCCCGGCGAACGTGGCGGTCACGCTGGCCCGGCTCGACCAGCCGGTACGGCTGCTGGCCCGGCTCGGCGCCGACGAGTACGGTCGGCAGCTCGCCGCACACCTCAGCGCCAACCGGGTGGGGCTGGACTGGGCGGTCCACGCCCCGGAACCCACCTCGGTGGCAAAGGCCACGCTGGACGCCAGCGGGCAGGCCAGCTACGAGTTCCGGCTGGCCGGCACGGCGGACTGGCAGTGGACGCCGGAGGAGTTGCCGGACCTGGCCGGGTCACCGGCGACCGCGCTGCACACCGGATCGCTCGCGCTCGCGCTGGCACCCGGTGCGCAGGTGCTGGAGGACCTGCTCGCCCGTGAACGCCGCCGCGACGGACTCACCGTCTCGATCGACCTCAACCTGCGGCCGAGCATCGTCACCGACCGGGCGGCCGAGCAGGCCAGGGTACGACGCCAGGTGCCCCTCGCGAACATGGTGAAGGCCAGCGACGAGGACCTGGCGTGGCTCTACCCGGACCGGTCGGTAGGCGACGTGCTGGCCGAGTGGCGCGACGCCGGGGTGTCCTGCGCGCTGGTGACCCGGGGTGCCCAGGGCGTCTGGCTGCTCGCCCCGAACGGATCGCTGCACGAGCAACCGGCGGTACGCACCACGGTCGTCGACACCGTCGGGGCCGGTGACTCGTTCACCGGCGGTCTGCTGGCCGCGCTGGCCGACCTCGACGCGCTCGGCGACCGGCCGGCCGACCGGCTCGCCGGCGTGACCGAGCAGCAGTGGGACGCGGTACTCCGGCAGGCCGCGACGGTGGCCGCGTTGACCTGCGCCCGCCAGGGCGCGGACCCACCCCACCGCGCCGACGTCGACGCCCTGCTCAACCCCGCAACCTGACCCCCACCCCACCCACCCCACCCACCCGCCCCACCCACCCCGCCCCGCCCGCCCGCCCCGCCCGCCCATCCCTCGCCGCCCGCCCGCCCGCCCCGCCCGCCCGTCCCTCGCCGATCTTGCACTTTGTGTCCCGACAAGATGGTGCAAAAAGGTAAAAACGGCGACCGAAAGTGCAAGATCGCCGGGCCTGGCCTGGCCTGGCCTGGCCTGGCCGGGCCGGGGCGAGCCGGGCCGGGGTGGGCCGGGCAGGGCCGGGGCGGGCCGGGCAGGGCCGGGGCGGGCCTGGCTGGGCTGGGCTGGGCTGGGCTGGGCTGGGCCGGGCCGGGCTGGGCCGGGCAGGGCTGGGCTGGGCCGGGCAGGGCTGGGCTGGGCTGGGCCGGGGCTGGTTGGGTTAGGGGAGGCCGCGGCGGAGGAGTTGGGTGGGGAGGACCGTGGTGGACGGCGCGGACTCGTCGTTTCCGGCGATCCGCTGGAACAGCCGCTCGGTGGCGACCCGTGCCAGCTCCCGGGTGTCGTAGGCGACGACGGTCAGGGGCCGGGGCATCAGGTGGGACAGCTCGAAGTCGTCGAAGCCGACAAGCGCGGCGTCGCTGCCCCGGCGGTGCAGCTCCTGAAGCGCGCCGACGGTGAGCCGGTTGTTGGCGCAGAAGAAGGCCGTCGGCGGGTCCGCCAGGTCCAGCAGCGCGGCGACCGCCCGCCCGGCCTCCTCGGGCGCGATGAGCCTCTCGGAGACCAGCGACTCGTCCGGTGCGACCCCGGCCGCGGCCAGCGCCGCCCGCGCCCCGGCCAACCGTTCGCGCATCGTGGGCACGCTCGGCGCACCGAGGAGCAGGCCCACCCGGCGGTGCCCCTGGTCGAGCAACGCGGCGACAGCGGCGTGGCTGCCGCCCCGGTTGTCCAACAGCACGGCATCGGCGTGCAGCCCCTGCGGCGGCCGGTCCAGGAACACCACAGGCATCCCCAACTCGACCTCGCGCCGCAGGAACGAGTGGTCGAGGCCCGCCGGCACCACCAGCAGCCCGTCGACCCGGCGCTGGGTGAAGTCCTGGAGCAGGGCGCGTTCCCGCTCCGGGTCCTCCTCCGACGAGGCGGTGATCAGCATCGTGCCGTGCGCGGCGGCGATCTCGGCGGCAACGCTGGCGATTGTCGCGTAGAACGGGTTGGCGATCTCCTCGATGAGCAGCCCGACCGTGGCGTTGAGCTGCCGGGACCGCAGGTTGCGGGCGATGTCGTTGCGCCGGAAGCCCAGCTCGGCGATGGCGGCCAGCACCCGGCTGACCAACTCCTGACCCACCGGCTCGTCGTTGACCACCCGGGAGACCGTCTTCAGGCTGACCCCGGCGTGCCGGGCCACGTCGACCATCGTCGGGCGCCGACGGGTCGTCGGCCGGGTCGGAGTCTGGGTCACGGGTCCTCCACGGCGGGCACCGGTCAGCGGTCGAGGGCAGCGAGCGCGTCGACCGCCTTCCGGGCGGCGACGAGCACCGGATCCCACACCGGCGCGTACGGCGGAGCGTAGCCCAGGTCCAGTGACGTCATATCGTCCACCGTCATGCCGTTCCAGAGTGCCACGGCAAGCGTGTCGATCCGTTTGGCCGCCTCGGACCACCCGACGATCTGCGCGCCGAGCAACCGGCCGCTGGGCCGCTCGGCGATCAACTTGACGGTCATCGGCCGCGCGCCGGGGTAGTAGCCGGCCCGGTTTGTCGACTCGGCGACCACCGAGACGAAGTCGAAACCGGCCAGGGTGGCCTCCCGCTCCCGCAGGCCGGTGCGTCCCACCTCCAGGTCGCAGACCTTCGTCACGGCCGTGCCGATCACGCCGGCGAAGGTGGCGTACCCGCCGCCGATGTTGATCCCGGCCGCGCGGCCCTGCTTGTTGGCGTGCGTGCCCAGCGGCACGTGCACCGGCATCCCGCTGACCCGGTGCAGCGTCTCCACGCAGTCGCCCGCCGCCCAGACGTCGGACAGCCCGGCCACCCGCATCCGGCGGTCCACCCGAATTCCGCCGGTCGGCCCGATCGGGAACCCGGAAGCCTCGGCGAGCGCGGTGTTCGGGCGTACTCCCAGGCCCAGGACCACGACGTCGGTCGGGATCGGCCCCTCGGCCGTGACCACCGCGGACACCCGGCCGTCCCGCTGCTCCAGGCCGGTCACCGGCAGGTCCGTGCGGATCGTGACGCCCAGGCCGCGCATTGCGTCGGCGACCAGCTCGGCCATGTCGCCGTCGACGGTCGCCATGGGTTGTGAGCCCGCCTCGACCAGGGTCACCGACAGGCCGCGCTGGATCAGCGCCTCGGCCATCTCGACGCCGATATAGCCGCCGCCGATCACCACAGCCTGGCGCGGCTGTGGCTCGCCTTCCAGCCAGTCGCGCAGCGCCGCCCCGTCGTCGAGGGTCTGCATGCCGAACACGCCGCCCGCGTCGGTGGCCGCCCAGGGCGGCTGCACCGGCACCGCGCCGGTGGCGTACATCAGGTCGTCGAAGCGCTCGCGGACCTCGCCGCCGCCCTCCAGGTCGCGGGCGACCACCTCGCGGCGGTCCAGGTCGATGGCTGTGACCTCGTGGCGCAGCCGGACGTCCATCGCGTACTTCGTGCGGAACGTCTCCGGGTCCCGGGCGATCAACGCGTCCGGGCCGGACACCAGGCCACTGATCCAGTACGGGATGCCGCACGCCGAGTAGGAGGTGAAGTGGCCCCGCTCGAAGACCACGATCTCCAGGTCGTCGCGGTCGCGGCGGCGTCGGGCCTGGGACGCCGCCGACATTCCGGCGGCGTCTCCGCCGATGACGATCAGCCGTTGCGCCACGGCCTTATCCTGTCACGTGCTGATCAGCCACGGGTCTGCCGCGCGACGTCCTGCACCACGTCGGTGAGTCGGCCGGTGCGCTCGTACACCGCGCGCTGCCGGGCCGCACCGCTGCCGTGCCGCCGCAAGCCGCCCAGCAGGTCGGTCACGTCGGCCCAGTCGCCGTGCTGCTCGAGCGCCGGCCGCAGCCGCTCCACGAGCCGGTCCAGCAGCTCCCAGGCCGGGCGTACGTCGCCGGTGGTGACGTCGACCGCGTCGCCCTCCAAGCCGTCGTGCGCGGCCCGCCAGTGCGCGCCGACCAGCAGGTGGTGGTCGGTCTGCAACGCCGGCCGCCCCGCCTCGACATCCGCCATGGCGGTCGCCACCAGGGCCCGGACCAGGGCGGCGACCAGCACCGCGTCGTCCACCGACGGGCAGACGTCGCCGATCCGCAGCTCCACCGTCGGGTACTTCGCCGACAGGCGGGCGTACCAGTAGAGCATCCCCTCGTCGAGCATCACCCCACTGGAGATCAACTGTCGGATCAGCCGCTGGTAGTGCTCGTGCGACTCCAGATAGGGAGTGGGGGCCACCGACGGCCAGCGCTCCCACTCCACCGAGCGCCAACTCGCGTAACCGGTGTCCTCGCCCCCGGAGTACGGGGAGTTGGTGGTCATCGCGTGCAGCATCGGCAGCCAGGGGCGTACGTGGTTGAGCACCTGCACACCGGTCTCCGGATCGGGGACGCCGACGTGCACGTGCATGCCGTTGTTGCCGGGGCCCGGGACGAGCAGCCGGAACCGCTCGATCATCTCATCGAAGCGGGGCTTGTCCACCACCGGCGGCACCGGACCGTCCACCGGACCCGTGCCGATGGCGAGCAGGCGTACGCCGGCCCGCTCGGCGGCGTCGGAGAGTGCCCGACGCAGCACCCCGAGGGAGTGCCGGATCGACGAGAGCTCCAGGCCGGGCGGGCTGCCGATCTCGATCTGACTGGTCTGGAACTCCCGCTCCACCTGCCCGCGAAGTTCGGCCGGCACCTGCTCCATCACCAGGTCGACGGCCGGGACCGCAGCCCCGGTGTGCGGGTCGACGAGCAGGAACTCCTCCTCGACGCCCACGGTGAGCAATCCGGTCGCCGCAGCCGTCTCGCTGGCCGCTTCCGCCACCTGACCGGTCATCGACACCACCGTCCGTTCCTACCGGTCGCGGTCCATCCGCGTCGGTCCGCTGTCTGGTTACCCAACGTGGCGACACCGGGAAACGTGGCGTGGCTTGTCGTGCTCGGGCGTGCCACCGGTTTCGGCGGGACGACGTGACAGTGGGTCCTATGCTGAGCCCGTGCCGGTGCCACTGGGTTTTGTCGGGGTCGCGTGGATGCTCGCGTTCGCCCAGCTCACCCTGCTCGCTGGCCGTCCGACCGACCTGCTCGCGGGTGCCGCGTTGACCGCCCTGGTGCTGCTCGCCGTGGTGCTCGCGGCGCGGGTGCTGGGCAGGTCGGGCACGCCCGGCACCGGGCCGCGGTGGGCCGGGCTGCGGGCCCGGTCCCGTGGCCGCCGAATGCCGCGGCAGATCGACCCGGACGCCGCCGGTCGCCCCCGCCCCCGCCCCCGCGCCCCGGGACACCCCTCGGCCGCGTAGCGCCACGCCGCCGCGCGGCCGATCCCGCCGTCACCGGTCCCCCTGTCGAGCGGCGCTCGGGGGAGGACCCCACCGGAATCGGACCGAGGGGTTTGTCCATGCTTGCCTTCGCACCACTGCACGACGTCGTCGGCGCTGCCGGCACGGCACTGTCCTGGCTCACCGACCTGCTCACACCACTGGCCGGCACGATGGCGACCGCCGCCGCCATCGTGCTGTTCACCATCGCCGTCCGGCTGTTGATCTCGCCGCTCACCGTCGCGCAGGTGCGCGGCGAGCGGCGCCGTGCGGCGCTCGCCCCGCAGGTGCGAGACCTCCAGCGGCGGTACGCAGACGACCCGGCGACGCTTCAGCGCGAGGTGTTCGCGTTGTACCGGTCCGCTGGCGCCAACCCGATCGCCGGCTGCCTGCCGTTGCTGCTCCAGGCGCCGTTCCTGCTGGTGCTCTACCGGCTGTTCGCCACGAACGACGGCGGCACCGGGCTGCTCGACGAGCGGCTGGCCGGGGTGCCGCTGGGCCACCATCTCAGCGACGGTGTGACCGGGGCGGCCGGCCCGCTCTTCGCCGTACTGCTGGCCGTGCTGCTCACGGTGGCCTGGTGGTCGTCGCGGCGGGCGCGGCGGGCCTCCGCGGCCGTCGGCACGATGGCCGGTACGCCCACCGACGGGCCGGGGGCGGCCGTGCTCGGGCGGCTGCTGCCCCTGCTGCCGTTCACGACGGTGCTGGTGGCGCTGGTGCTGCCGCTCGCTGCGGTCATCTACCTGGTGACCACGAGCGTGTGGTCGGCGATCGAGCAGGCGGTGCTCCGCCGGCCGCAGGCGGTTGCGGCGCCGGCCGACCGGTAGCGGATCAGCGACCGGCGGTCACCGACCGCCGGTCGTCGCGCTCCCGACGCTTGCGGACCTTACGGATCACCCACAGGACCACCATGACGACGAAGACCGCGACGATCGCGTAGTTGAACCAGTCGCTGTAGCGCTCCACGTCCTGCCACTGGCTTCCGAGCGCGTAGCCGGCCCCGACGACGAGACCATTCCACACCCCGCTGCCGATGGTGGTGAGCAGGATGAACTCGCCCAGCGGCATCCGGTTGGCTCCGGCCGGAACGGAGACCAGACTGCGGACCACCGGCACCACCCGGCCGATCAGCACCGCCCACCGGCCGTGCCGCTCGAACCAGCGGTCGGCCTTCTCCAGGTCGTCGCGGTCGACAAGCGGGATGCGGTCCAGCCAGCGCTTGAGTCGCTCCTCACCGAGCGCCGCGCCGAGCCAGTAGAGCACCAGCGCACCGACAAGCGAGCCGACCGTCGCGGCCAGCACCACGAGCAGCACGTTGAACTGGCCCTCGTGGGCCAGGAAGCCAGCCATCGCCAGCACGATCTCGCTGGGGATCGGAGGGACGATGCTCTCCAACGCCACCAGCAGCGCCACGCCCACCGGACCCATCGCCTCGATCACCGAGGCCACCCAACCGGTCAACCCGGTGAACTCGGCCGGGTCGCCACTCTGGGCGTACGCCATGGTCGTCCTTCCGGTCGGTTGCGGGTATTCGGAATGTCATACCCGATAGGGCGATTGCTACACCTCGGGGTGCAGCGCGGCGTCCGCCGGCCCCTGCCGCCAGCCGGTGAACACCACCGTCAGGCCGGCGCGCGACGGCGCACAGCAGAACGGCCCGGCCACCGCCTCGGCCGCCGGATCCAGCGGGGAGAGCCGGACCAGTCGCCACGGCTCGTCGTCGGCGCGGGCGCGGACGGTCAGCGCGTCGCCGGCCCGGCTGACTCGGACGGTCACCTCCCGGCCCGCCCACTGCGGCACCGGCGCCACCGACCAGTCGGAGAACTCCCGGGTCACCACCGCGCCGACCTGCGCCTCGCCGTCGCTGATCTCGACGCCGACCTTGGTCCAGGTCCGTTCGTCGACCCGGACGAGCGCGCCGGCCTGGTCGAACTGCGCCGCGAAGTCGAGCCGGAAACTCACCTCCATGGCGGTGTCGACAGGCAGCGGTGCCAGCAGCGCCGGACCGTCGTCGTGGACGAAGCCGTAGCTGGTCCGCCGCCAGAAGTCGCTCTCCGCCGCCGGTTCGACGACGAGCTGGCCGGCGGGACCCTCCTCGACGCGTACCGGCGGGTGCAGCCACCTGCCCGCGGACCAGTCCAACGGTGTGCTCGGCGGTACGAGGTCGTTTCCCATGACAGGCACGATAACCAAGGGTTTGCCGCGGTGATCGAACGGAGATGTTCCTCCGGCATGGGTGACCGTTGGTATTCCGAAGCCGTCGTCTACTGCCTCGACATCGACACGTACGCCGACTCCGACGGCGACGGGGTCGGTGACATCCGTGGGCTCATCGGGAGGCTGGACTACCTGGCCCGGCTCGGGGTGACCTGCCTGTGGCTGCACCCGATCCACCCGTCACCCAACCGCGACGACGGGTACGACGCCACCGACTTCTACAACGTGGACCCGCGCTTCGGCACCCTGGGTGACTTCGCCGAGCTGCTGCACCAGGCCCAGAACCGGGGCATCCGGGTGATCATCGACCTGGTGGTCAACCACACCTCCGACGAGCACCCGTGGTTCCAGTCCGCCCGGTCCTCGCCGGACTCCCCGTACCGCGACTGGTACGTCTGGTCCGACACCGAGCCGGACGACCGGCACCAGGGAATGGTCTTCCCAGGTGAGCAGGACGAGACCTGGAGCTACGACCGGACCGCCAAGGCGTGGTTCTACCACCGGTTCTACAAGTTCCAGCCGGACCTCAACTTCGCCAACCCGCAGGTCCGGGCCGAGGTCAAGAAGATCATGTCGTTCTGGCTCCAGCTCGGCGTCGCCGGCTTCCGGATGGACGCGGTGCCGTTCATCATCGAGCTGACCGAGCCGGGCAACCCGAACTCGCCGAAGGACTTCGAGTTCCTCACCGAGATGCGCCAGCACGTGCAGTGGCGGCGCGGCGACGCCGTCCTGCTGGCCGAGGCGAACGTCGAGCCGGACCAACTGCCGACGTTCTTCGGTGACACCAGCGGGTCCGGCAACCGGATCCACATGCTCTTCGACTTCATGCTCAACGGTCGACTCATGCTCGCCCTGGCCCGGCAGGACCCGGAGTCGCTGATCGAGGCGCTGCGGGACACCCCGAAGCTGCCCGTCGGTGGGCAGTGGGCCACCTTCCTGCGCAACCACGACGAGATCGACCTGTCCCGGCTGACCACCGAACAGCGCAACCAGGTGTACGCGGAGTTCGGCCCGGACGAGACCATGCGCATCTACGACCGGGGCATCCGTCGCCGGCTCGCCCCGATGCTCGGCAACGACCGGCGGCGCATCGAACTGGCGTACGCCCTCCAGTTCTCGATGCGCGGCACGCCGGTGCTGCGCTACGGCGAGGAGATCGGGATGGGCGAGGACCTGTCGCTGCGGGGTCGGGACGCCATCCGTACCCCTATGCAGTGGTCGTACAAGCCGAACGCCGGCTTCTCCACGGCGGAGGAGGAGAAGCTGGTGCGCCCGGTTATCGACAAGGGTGAGTTCGGCTACCAGAACGTCAACGTCACCGCCCAGCGCGGCGACCCGAAGTCGCTGCTCGCCTGGTTCGAGCGCATGATCCGCACCCTGCGGGAGGCCCCGGAGATCGGGTCCGGCTCGACGACGCACATCGACGTGGCGGTGCCCGCCGGTGTGCTCGCGCACCGGGCGGACGGGCCGACCGGGACCATGGTCTTCGTGCACAACCTGGGCACCGACGACGTCGAGGTGGACCTGAGCAGCCTCGAACCGGAGGCCGACATGCCGATCGACGTGCTCACCGACCGCGGTTACGGCGAGCTGGGCAAGCTCGGCGCGGTGAAGGTCTCCGGCTACGGATACCGGTGGATTCGCCTATGCCGGGGGCCGGCCTGTTGACGTTAAGCTCCTCCGATCGACCCCACGTTACCGGGAGGTAATCATGTCGGAGGAGCCCCGCGTCGCCATCGTCACCGGAGCCGCACGCGGCATCGGCGCGGCCACCGCCGGACGGCTGGCCGCCGACGGGATGGCCGTCGCCGTCGTCGACATCGAGGAGTCGGCCACCAAGGACACGGTGGACGCCATCGTCGCCGACGGTGGCCGGGCGCTCGGTGTGGGCGCCGACGTCTCCGACCGGGACCAGGTCGAGGCGGCGGTGGCCCGGATCGCCGCCGACCTGGGCGCGCCCACCGTCCTGGTCAACAACGCCGGCGTGCTGCGCGACAACCTGCTGTTCAAGATGACCAACGCCGACTGGGACACCGTGATGAGGGTGCACCTGCGGGGCGCGTTCCTGTTCAGCCAGGCCGCGCAGAAGCACATGGTGGACCGCAGGTGGGGGCGGATCGTCAACCTCTCCAGCACCTCCGCGCTGGGTAACCGGGGTCAGGCGAACTACGCCGCCGCCAAGGCCGGCCTCCAGGGCTTCACCAAGACGCTCGCCATCGAGCTGGGGCCGTTCGGGGTGACCGTGAACGCGGTCGCGCCCGGCTTCATCGTCACCGACATGACCGCCGCCACCGCCGCCCGGATGAAGGTCGACTTCGACGACTTCAAGAAGCACGCGGCGGCCGAGATCCCGGTGCGTCGCCCGGGGTTCCCGGAGGACGTCGCGCACACCATCTCGTTCCTGGCGAGCGAGGGCGCGGGCTTCGTCTCCGGTCAGGTCATCTACGTCGCGGGCGGCCCCCGGGACTGACCGGCCCGCCGGATGAGGGCGCTCCTTCGCGAAGGAGCGCCCTCATCCGGCGGGTCTGCGGCGGGTCAGGCGGGTGCGCGGCGGGTGCGCCAGAGCCAGATCAGGCCGAGCACCGGCAGCACCAGCGGGATGTAGCCGTACCCGCTGCCGAACTGCGACCAGACCGTCTCGTCCGGGAAGAGCTCCCTGTCGACCAGGCTCAGGATGCCGACCGCGACCACCCCGACCAACTCCACGGAGCAGCACGCCAGCGCGACCCGTCGGCCGGTGTGCCCGGCCCGGGCCAACCCGACCGCCGCCACGATGTAGATGAGCGCGGCCACCCCGGAGAGCAGGTACGCCACCGGCGCCTCGTCGAACTTGGTGGCGAGTTGCAGACCGGCCCGGCTGGTCGCCGCGATGGCGAAGAGCAGGTAGACCGCGATCAGCAGCCGACCCGGGCCGGCGTTCGTGGCGCGTCCGGCCGGTCGTGTCTCAACCACCGAGCACCTCCCAGGTCTGCTGCAACCGGACCACCACCACCGGGGCCACCAGGCAGACCGCGCAGACGATCGCCGAACCCCAACGGGTCGGCTCCATCCGGGCCAGCACCCAGGCCAACGGCGGCAGGCACACGAGCGTGACCAGGTAGCCGAAGAAGGCCCCGGGCTCACCGGGCCGGTCCCCGCCGCCGACCGCGACCAGGGCCAGCACGCTCAACACGAGCAATGCCACTTCGAGTACGCCCAGGCCGATGAACTGCACCCGGTCCGGCGGTCGTTGGCGCACCGCCGCCACCAGCGCCCACACCGCGACGAGCAGCGACAGCACGATCGACACGGTCGCGACGATTCCGTCCACCGGCGAGTCGACGCTCACGCTGGTCACCGGACCTGCCCGGTCGTTGCCTCGGTCACCGGCACAGCCTACTAACCGTCGTAGTAACCGGATGACCCTGCCTCGGTGGGTGGCCGTCGACGGGCGTTCGCGACACTTCGACTGACCGGGGCCGACGTCAGTCGCCGTCCGGCAACCAGTAGACCGAGACGGCGAGGACCGGGTTCGGTCCGTCGTTCCGGAGCTGGTGCGGCACCCCGCTGTCGAACGCCGCGACGTCCCCGGGCCGCAGAACGCGCGTCTGGTCGCCGAAGGTCAAGGTTCCGGCGCCGGACACGATGATCCACACCTCGCGCGACCGATGGACATCGAGGTCGTTCGACGTGTTCGGCGCCACCGACCAGCGAGCGACCTCGAACGGTGCGGGTGCTGTCGACGGAAACGGCAGCAGCGCGCTGTGCACGGGCCCGCCCTCGGCGAAGTCGTACCAGTGTGTGAAGGCGACGGGGCCGCTGGTCAGTGGTGAGTCAGTGCTCGGCATGCCGTCGAGACTGCCTCGCCGCGCGTGAGGTGTCTGGCGGCGATCGGACGTGGCGTTGCCCGGAGCGGGTCCCGTGGAAACGGGGAGGTGGCCGCTTCGATTGGTCGAACCCGCCGCCGTCATGAGCACCGCGGCGACTAGCGTGGGACACGTCCGTGGCGTTGCCGCGGGACGGGGAAAACAGCGGAGGTACACGTGCTGCGGTTCGGCTTGTTCGGCACCGGTCACTGGGCGATCGAGACGCACGGGAAGGCGTTGCACGCACACCCGGACGCGGAGTTGGTCGGGGTGTGGGGGCGTAACCCGGAGCGGGCCTCCGCGCTGGCCGAGCGGTACGGGGTGCCGGCCTACGCCGACGTCGACGCGCTGATCGAGCAGTGTGCGGCGGTCGCCGTCGCGCTGCCGCCGGACGTCCAGGCCGACATCGCGGTCCGGGCCGCGTCCGCCGGGCGGCACCTGCTGCTGGACAAGCCGCTGGCGCTCGGCGTGGCCGACGCCGACCGGGTCGTCGCCGCCGCCGAGGAGTCCGGGGTCGCCTCGGTCGTCTTCTTCACCCAGCGGTTCCAGCCGAACGTGGCAGCTTTCCTCGCCGCCACCGCCGCCGTCGGGGGGTGGCAGCACGGTCGGACCACCGCGTTCGCCTCGATCTTCCAGGACGGCAGCCCGTACGGCGGGTCGTTGTGGCGTCGCGAGCACGGCGCGCTCTGGGACATCGCTCCGCACGCGCTCTCCATCCTCCTGCCGGTGCTGGGCCGGGTGACCCAGGTGGCGGCGATGGACGGGCCGAGCGGGATGGTGCACCTGCTACTCACCCACGAGGGTGGTGCCACGAGCAGCGCCTCGCTCTCCCTGGACGCCCCGACCGAGTCGATGGCCCGGGAGTTCGTGTTCTACGGCGAGAACGGCATCGAGAACGTGCCGTTCGGCGAGAACGACGCCGCCACGGCGTTCGGTGTCGCGATCGACCAACTCGTCGAGCAGGTACGGGCCGGCACCCGGGACCACCGTTGCGACGTCCATTTCGGCCGCGAGGTCGTCGCCATCATCGCCGCCGCCGAAACCGCCCGAGCAGAAGCCCGCACCGTCCTGCTCCCGTAACCCCCGACCCACCCTGCTGGATCGCGGGCTGGATCCCGGTGATCAAGAGGTTTGCGTCACGAAACGACGTGCCAATGACGCAAACCTCTTGATCACCGGGGAAAGCCCGGGGTGGGCCGGGGGAGCCCTGGGAAAGCCAGGGGTGGTTGGGAGCGGTTTTAGGTGAGCGTGGTTAGGGCTGCGGCCAGCTCGTCCGGGGAGGCGAACTGCTCCGGTGGCAACGCCTGCAACATTTGCAGCATCGCCGTGCTGGCCCCGTTCTCCTGGCCCCAGCGGACCAGGTCCTCCCGGGAGACCGAGTAGTCGAGCCCGGCCAGGTACTCCTGCAACTGAACGCCGGTGACGGTCATGCCGGCCGGCTACCCGGTCGCGGTGGGCGTACACCGTGCTGGCCGGCACCGGGGGACGGCCCGGCGGTCGGCGTGTCGGCCCGCGACGCGCCCGCGGTTTGCCCCAGCGGCGGCCGGGTAGCCGCTGGCATGCTGGTTCAGCGGCTCGGCGCGCCGAGCGATTTCGACCCGTTGCTGGAACGCGTACGAGACGCCCGGGTGGTGATGATCGGCGAGTCCACCCACGGCAGCTACGACTACTACCGGTTGCGTGAGCAGCTCACCCGACGGTTGATCGCGGAGTGCGGGTTCTCCTTCGTCGCGGTGGAGGGTGACTGGCCGGACTGTGATCGGGTGCACCGGTCGGTGACCGCCGCGCCCGGCGGCGCGCCCCAGCCGCAGCTCGCGCTCGACCAGTTCGAGCGGTGGCCGACCTGGATGTGGGCCAACGCCGAGGTGGCCCGGTTCGCCACCTGGTTGCGGGCCTGGAACGTGGAGCGGCCGGAGGCCCAACGCGCGGGGTTCCACGGGCTCGACGTGTACAGCCTCTGGGAGTCGATGCAGGCGATCTTCGACTATCTGGGGGAGGAGGACCCGACGTCGCTGGAGGCGGCGCAGGACGCGTACCGGTGTTTCGAGCCGTACGGCAAGAGGGTTGAGGAGTACGGCGCGGCCAGCCGGTTCGTCTCCGCCCGTTGTGAGGAGGAGGTGGTCCGCCTGCTCGCCCGGACCCGTGAACACGCACTCTCCGACGGGCCGGACCGCTTCTCGGCCTGGCAGAACGCGGAGGTGGTGGCGGGCGCGGAGCGGTACTACCGGGCGATGGTGGCCGGCGGGCCGGACTCGTGGAACATCCGCGACACCCACATGCAGGACACCCTGGACCGGTTGCTGGACCGGTACGGCCCGGATGCCCGGGGCGTCGTCTGGGCGCACAACACGCACGTCGGGGACGCGCGGGCCACCGACATGGCCGCGGACGGGATGGTCAACATTGGTCAGTTGGCCCGGGAACGGCACGGCGACGACGCCGTGGCACTGATCGGCTTCGGCAGCTACCGGGGCACGGTGATCGCCGCACCCCGCTGGGGCTCACCTCCCGAGCCGATGGTGGTGCCACCGGCTCGGGAGGGGTCGGTCGAGCGGCGGCTGCACGAGTTGATGCCGGACCGGGCGGTGCTGATCTTCGGGGGTGACGACCAGCCGGGCTGGGTGACCGACACCGTGGACCATCGGGCGATCGGGGTCGTCTACGACCCGTCCTTCGAGTCCTGGGGCAACTACGTGCCGACGCGGCTCGGCGACCGGTACGACGCCTTCATCTGGTGCGACGAGACCACGGCTCTGCACCCGCTGCCGGTGCCGGCCGCCCCCGGCGAGATGGAGACGTACCCGGCCGGGGTGTGACCGGGTACGCCTGCGCAGGTAGGACAGGGTCAGACGTGGGTCGGGGTGCGTTCCTCCAGGTGGGTGCGCAGGCCCTCGCCTTCGATGTCGACGTTCGGGAGAGCGCGGTTGAGCCAGCTCGGCAGCCACCAGGCGCGGTCGCCGAGCAGTGACATCACCGCCGGGACGATAGTCATCCGGACCACGAACGCGTCGATGGCGACGCCGACCGCGAGGGCGAAGCCCATCGACTTGATCACCGGGTCCTCCAGGAAGACGAAGCCCCCGAAGACCGAGATCATGATCAGCGCGGCGGCGGTGACCACCCGGGCGCCGTGCCCCATGCCGCTGATGGTGGCCTGCCGGGCGGTTTTGCCGTGGACGAAGTCCTCCCGCATCCGGGACACCAGGAACACCTCGTAGTCCATGGCGAGCCCGAACAGGATGCCGATGAGCAGGATCGGCAGGAAGCTGATCAGCGGACCGGGCGTGTCCAGGCCGACCAGGTCGGCGAGGTGCCCCTGCTGGAAGACGGCCACCGTGATGCCGAACGTGGCGGCGACGGTGAGCAGGAAGCCCAACGCGGCCTTGACCGGCACCAGCAGCGAGCGGAACACCAGCATCAGCAGCAGCACCGACAGCCCGACCACCAGCAGCAGGTAGGTCGGCAGCGCGTCGGAGAGCTTCTCGGAGACGTCGATGCCGATCGCGGTGGCACCGGTGAGCAGCACGTCCGCGTCGCGGATCCCGCCCACCGCGCCCCGGATGTCGTGCACCAGGGTTTCGGTGGCCTCGTCGGTCGGGCCGGTCTTCGGCACCACGGCGAGCAGCGCGGTCCGGCCGTCCGGGCTGAGCTGGGGTGGCGCCACCGCGAGGACGTTCTCGGTGCGCTGGAGCAGCGCGGTCACCTGCGGCACGGCGGCCGAGGTGGCCTGCGGGTTGTCACCGGCGACCACCACCGCGAGCCGGCCGGTGAAGCCCGCCCCGAAACCCTCGACGGTCAGGTCGTTGGCCACCCGGGCGGGTGAGCCGACGGCGGCCGTCGCGGCGCCCGGCAGAGCCAGCCGCATGTCCGGCGTGGGCAGCGCGAGCAGCCCCAGGCCGAGCAGGCCGACCAGGATGACAGGTACGCGGAACCGCGTGATCAGCCGCGCCCAGCGGAACCCGAACCGGGACTCGTCCTCGGCCGGGGCGGCGGCCGGCCGGTCGAGGTGGTCCGAGTGGTCGGCGGTCGTGCCGTCGGTGACCGCTGCTCGCAGCCGGCGGGGGAGTACCCGGCGACCGGCGAAGCCGAGCAGGGCCGGCTGGAGGGTGATCGCGACGAGCACCGCGACGCTGACCGTGCCGGCGGCGGCGAGACCCATCACGGTGAGGAAGGGGATGTTCACCACGGCCAGTCCGGCCAGCGCGATGACCACAGTCGCGCCCGCGAAGACCACCGCGGAGCCGGCGGTGCCGACCGCTCGGCCGACCGCCTCCTCCGGGGACAGGCCTTCGAGCAGGTTCTGCCGGTGCCGGGAGGTGATGAACAACGAGTAGTCGATGCCGACGGCGAGGCCGAGCATCAGCGCCAGGATCGGCGCGGTGCCGGTCAACTCGATGACGCCGCTGAGCGCGAACAGGCCGGCCATGCCGACGCCCACGCCGATCAGCGCGTTGAGCATTGTCATTCCGGCGGCGACCAGGGAGCCGAACGTGATGATCAGGACGATCGCGGCGACCAGTACGCCGAGCGCCTCGGTGGAGCCGATCTCCGGCTCACCACCCAGCACCTCGCCACCCGGGGCGACCTGCCAGCCCTTCGCCTCGGCGGCGGCGCCGACCTCCTCGTACGCGGTGCGCTGCTCGTCGGTCACCTCGTCGCCGCCGCCGGAGAACTGGACCTGGACCAGGGCGTAGCGGCCGTTGGGCGAGACCGCGCCGACCTGGAGCGGGTTGACCGCGCCGACCACGCCGGGCAGGGTCGAGGCCTCCTGGACCAGTTCCTGCACCACGGCCTGGCCCTCGGGCGTGGCCAGTTGGCCGTCGGCCGGCGCCTTGACCGCGATGGTGCCGGTGGCGCCGCTGGCCGCGGGGAACTGCTGGCCGAGCAGGTCGAGCGCGCGCTGGCTCTCGGTGCCGGGCATCGTGAAGTTGCTCGCCGTCGGGCCGCGCAGGGTCGCCGCGGCCAGGCCGGCGACGACGAGTACGACGAGCCAGAGCGCGACGACGAGCCGTCGCCGGCGCAACGCGCCCCGGCCGAGCCGGTAGAGCAGGGTGGCCATCAGGAGTCCTTGTCCTCGGTCGTGGGTGGTTGGGGCAGGGGTGCGTCGACGGGTTCGACGGCCCGTCGGACGAGAGTGAGCAGGGCGGAGCGCAGTTCGTCGTCGGGGATGTCGGTGAACTCGCCGCACGCCTCGGAGATCCCGGCGAGCAGCACCAGCGCGGCGATCCGGGCGCCCGGCCGGTCGGAGTGGCCGGCCAGCGCGTCGCGCAGCCGGTCGGAGATCTGTTGGATGTGCGCGAAGGCCGGCTGGCACAGCAGTTCCGGGAACTCGCCGCGCAGCACCGCGATCTCCCGCCGGAAACGGACCGCGAGGTCGACGAAGCCCTGCGCGGCGATCTCCTGCGCGGCCGAACCGGTCTGGCCCGTGAGCCGGTCGTCGAGGTCGCGCAGCACGCCGATCGCCGGGGCCATCAGTTCGGCGAGCAGGGCTTCCTTGTTGGCGAAGTGGTAGAGGACGGTGGCCTTGGAGCAGCCGACCTGACGGGCGATGTCCTGTAGGGAGGTGCCCCGGTAGCCGCTCACCGTGAACTGCCGGGCCGCCGCGGCGAGAATCTCACCGTGTGTGTCGGACACCGCTCTGACCATGGTCGGTCCACCTCCCGCGAACCAGCATGCCTGACCGATCGGTCAGACCCTGACCGATCGGTCAGAGGAAAGCGGTGGCGTTCACCACACCTCGGCCTGGTTTATCCGGCGTGCTCGGCGTCGTACCTGGTCCGCGCCTCGGCGATGGCGCGGCGGTGCCGCTCGGCCCAGGCGGTCAGCGCCACCAGCGACTCGTACAGCTCCAGCGCCATCGGGGTGGCGGTGTACTCGACCTTGGGCGGAACGGTCGGGTAGACCCTGCGGTGCAGCAGGCCGTCCCGTTCCAGGTTGCGCAGCGTCAGGGTGAGCATCCGGCGGCTGATCCCCTCGATGTGCCGCTCCAACTCGGTGAAGCGCACCGGCCCGTGTGAGGCGGCCACCAGGACCCCGATGCTCCACTTGCCACCGACCCGGTCGAGCACCTGGCGGACGGTGCACGCCCGAGCCTGACCCGGGGCGAACGGCACGTTCTCGGCCGTGCAGGTCACCTCGGCTTCGACCAGGGCGGACACATCGCTGTTCCTCTGGGACATCACAGTGCCTCCTTCCGCTCTGGTTGATGGTCACAGACGATGACCTCGGTAACAAAGTGTGCACCAAAGGAGGGGGTTTCATGGACCGCGTCGTCCCGTCCCGCTGGCCAGCGCTGCTCGTACTCTGCGCCGGCAGCCTGATGATCATCCTGGATGGCACAGTGGTGGCGGTGGCGCTGCCCGCCGTACAACGTGATCTGGGCTTCACCGCCGTCGGCCTGGCGTGGGTGGTCAACGCGTACCTGGTCGCGTTCGGCGGGCTGCTCCTGCTCGCCGGCCGACTCGGCGACCTGCTCGGCCGGCGGGGGGTCTTCCTGGCCGGCGTCGCGCTGTTCACCCTGGCCTCGTTGGCCTGCGCGGCCGCCACCGGGCCGGCCATGCTGGTGGCCGCCCGCTTCGGCCAGGGCGTCGGTGGGGCGCTGGCCATGGCGGTCAGCCTCGGCATGATCGTCCGGCTCTATCCCGAACCGGCCGAGCGCGCCCGCGCGATCGCCGTCTTCAGCTTCACCGGAGCGGCCGGCGCGTCGGTCGGCACCGTCGCCGGCGGAGTGCTCACCGACGCGGCCGGGTGGCGGGCGATCTTCCTGGTCAACCTGCCGATCGGGGCGGCCATCCTGCTCACGGCCGTCCGCCGGCTGCCCGCCGAACGGGGAATCGGCCTGCGGGCTGGCCTGGACCTGCCTGGCGCACTGCTCGTCACCGCCGGTCTGATGGCCGCCGTGCTGGGCATCGTGGGGACCGGCGAGCACGGCTGGACCAGCCCGCGCACCCTCGGCGCGGTGGCCCTCGCGGCGCTGCTGCTCGGCGGGTTCGTGCTCCGCCAACGGGTGGCGGCGACCCCGCTGCTGCCGGGTCGGGTGCTACGCGTCCCCGGCCTGGTGGCGGCGAACGCCGTGCAGTTGCTCATGGTATCCGCGTACTTCGGCTTCCAGTTCCTGCTCGCCGTGGAGCTGCAACTGGTGCTCGGGCTGGACGCGGCCACGACCGGCTGGGCCTTCCTGCCCACCCCGGTGGTGATCGCGGTAGTGTCACTCGGCCTGGCCGGTCGGCTGATCGCCCGCTGGGGCGCCCGGACCGTGCTGCTGGTCGGGCTGGGCCTGGCCACCGTCGGCTTCCTGCTGATCTCCCGGTTGCCCACCGACGGCGCCTACCTCGCCGACGTACTCCCGGCGATGCTGGTCTTCGGGATGGCCGGCGGTCTGACCCTGCCGGCGGTCACCACCCTGGCCATGGCCGGCGCGACCGACACGGACGCCGGGCTCGCCTCCGGCCTGGTCAACACCACCCAGCAGGTCGGCGGGGCGGTCGGCCTGGCCGCGCTGGCCACCCTGGCCGCCGCCCGCAGCGACAGCCTGCGGGCCGCCGGTTGGGCCGAGACGGCCGCGTTGGCCGGTGGCTACCGGATGGCGTTCACCGTGGCCGCCGCCCTGGTGGCCGCCGCACTGCTGGTGGCTTTGACCGCGCTGCCCGGCACCCGACCGCGGGCCGACCGGCAGGGCAGGTTGACCGACGGCTCCGGGGCCGCGAAGGTGGTCGGGTGAGTAAGGCCGACGAGACCCGGGACGGCGTGGCCCTGACCAACCTGGACCAGCCGCTGTCCGACCGTGATGACGCGACGAAGCGCGACCTGGTCGACTACCTCGACGCCGTCAGTGGGCGGATCCTGCCGCAGTTGCGGGACCGCCCGCTGTCGGTGATCCGGGTCCGCCCCGGTCAGCCGCCCTTCATGCAGAAGAACCTGCCCCGCTACACCCCGGACTGGGTCCGCCGGGTGCCGGTCTGGGCGGAGGCGTCGCACCGGGAGATCTCGTACGCCCTCTGCGACGACAGGCGCACCCTGCTCTGGTTCGCCAACCAGCGGGCGGTGGAGTACCACCCGACGCTGGCCACCACCGCCGATCCGCACCGACCGACCCACCTGGTGCTCGACCTGGACCCGCCGGAGGGTGACGGCTTCCGGGCGGCCGTCGCCGCGGCCCTGCTGGTCCGGCAGGCACTTGCCGACGCCGGCCTGGCCGGTGCGGTCAAGACCAGCGGTGCCAAGGGTGTGCACGTGTTCGTCCCGGTGGACGGCGATCCCACGGCGGAGGAGTTGGCCGCCGCCACCCGGGCGCTCGCCGTCCGTGCCGAGCGGCTCGACCCGGCGCTGGCCACCACCGCGTACCTCAAGGAGGACCGGGGTGGCCGGGTCTTCGTGGATGCCACCCGGGCGGGCGGGGCGACGGTGGTGGCGACGTACAGCCCTCGGCTGCGCCCCGGCCTGCCGGTCTCCTTCCCGGTCGACTGGGCCGACCTGACCGAGGTGGCCCCGGCCGATTTCACCATCCGGACCGCGCCGGCGCTGCTCGGCGACGGCGACCCGTGGGCCGCGCTGATGCCGGCCCCGCAGCCGCTCCCGGACGACCTGGTCGCCGAGGGTCGTACCATCCCGGTGGCCCGGGTGCAGGCCATGCACGAGGGAAAGCGGCGGGCCCGCGCCCGTCGCGCGGCCGGCTGACCGGATCGCCGGTCGCCGCGCACGCCTGGCGAGCGGCCGATTGTCGGTGGGTTGTGGCACGATTTCCCAGGTGAGCAGCAAACCCGACGCGACCCAGCGACTGGGCGACCTCGCGCGGCTGCGCCGGGTCCGCGACCGGATCGACCGGGAGTACGCGTCTCCGCTCGACGTCGAGGCGCTCGCCCGCGGCGCACACCTGTCGGCCGGGCACCTCAGCCGCGAGTTCCGGCTCGCCTACGGCGAATCTCCGTACAGCTATCTCATGACACGGCGCATCGAGCGCGCGATGGCATTGCTGCGCCGGGGTGACCTCAGCGTCACCGACGTCTGTTTCGCGGTCGGTTGTTCGTCCCTGGGCACCTTCAGCACCCGTTTCACCGAGCTGGTCGGCGTGCCGCCGAGCGTCTACCGGCGGCAGGCGGCGCAGGCGGCGGCGGGACTGCCGTCGTGCGTGGCGAAGCAGGTGACCAGACCGATCAGGAATCGAGAAGCGCAGGTCGCGGAGCCACAACTAGCGTGACGGGCATGGACATCACCATTCACTCGAGCTTCCTTCCGCACACCGACCCGGACGCCTCGCTGGCCTTCTACCGCGACGTCCTCGGTTTCGAGGTCCGCCTCGACGTCGGGTACGAGGGGATGCGCTGGATCACCGTCGGGCCGCCCGGCCAGCCCAGCACGGCCATCGTCCTGCACCCGCCGGCCGCCAACCCGGGCATCACCGACGACGAGCGGCAGACCATCCTCGAGTTGGTGGCCAAGGGAAGCTACTTCGGCGTCAACCTGGCCACCACCGACCTCGACGCCACCTTCGCCAAGCTGGAGGCCACCGACGCCGAGGTCGTCCAGGAGCCGACCGAGCAGCCGTACGGCGTCCGGGACTGCGCCTTCCGCGATCCTGCCGGCAATCTGATCCGCATCCAGGAAGTGCGCTGACCGTCCGACCCCGGACAGATGGAGACCTGATGAGCACGGCCACCCCGCCGTCCACCCCGCACGTCGCGGACAGCCACGACCTGATCCGCGTGCAGGGCGCGCGCGTCAACAACCTCCGGGACGTCAGCGTCGAGATCCCGAAGCGCAGGCTGACGGTGTTCACAGGTGTCTCCGGCTCCGGCAAGAGTTCGTTGGTGTTCGGCACCATCGCCGCCGAGTCGCAGCGGATGATCAACGAGACGTACAGCGCGTTCCTGCAGGGCTTCATGCCGACGTTGGCGCGGCCCGAGGTCGACCTGCTGGACGGCCTGACGACGGCGATCATCGTGGACCAGGAGCGGATGGGCGCCAACTCCCGATCCACCGTCGGCACCGCCACCGACGCCAACGCGATGCTGCGCATCCTGTTCAGCCGCCTCGGGCAGCCGCACATCGGCTCGCCCAACGCGTACTCCTTCAACGTCCCCTCGGTGAAGGCCACCGGCGCGATCACCGTCGACCGGGGCGTGGGCAGGACGAAGACCGAGAAGGCGACCTTCACCCGGCTCGGCGGGATGTGCCCGCGCTGCGAGGGCATGGGTTCGATCAACGACATCGACCTGTCGGCGCTGTACGACGACAGCCTCTCGCTCAACGAGGGCGCGATCACGATCCCGGGCTACAGCATGGAGGGCTGGTACGGCCGGATCTTCCGTGGCTGCGGCTACTTCGACCCGGACAAGCCGATCGGCAAGTACACCAAGCGCGAGCAGCACGACCTGCTCCACCGGGAGCCCACGAAGATCAAGATCGACGGGATCAACCTGACGTACGCGGGCCTGATCCCGTCGATCCAGAAGTCCTTCCTGGCCAAGGACATCGACGCGTTGCAACCGCACATCCGCGCCTTCGTGGAGCGGGCGGTGACCTTCACGACCTGTCCCGAGTGCGCCGGCACCCGGCTCAGCAAGGAGGCCCGGTCGTCGAAGATCAAGGGAAAGAACATCGCCGACGCCTGCGCGATGCAGATCAGTGATCTCGCCGCCTGGGTCCGGGGGGTCAAGGAGCCGTCGGTGACCCCGTTGCTGGCGGGGCTGCAACACCTCCTCGACTCGTTCGAGGAGATCGGCCTGGGTTACCTCTCGCTCGACCGGCCGTCGGGCACCCTGTCCGGCGGCGAGGCCCAGCGCACCAAGATGATCCGTCACCTCGGCTCCTCGCTCACGGACGTCACGTACGTCTTCGACGAGCCGACGATCGGGCTGCACCCGCACGACATCCAGCGGATGAACAAGCTGCTGCTCCAACTGCGCGACAAGGGCAACACGGTCCTGGTCGTGGAGCACAAGCCGGAGGCCATCGCCATCGCCGACCACGTCGTCGACCTCGGCCCCGGCGCCGGCACGGACGGCGGCACCATCTGCTACGCGGGCAGCCTGAACGGCCTGCGCGCCAGCGGCACCAGCACCGGCCGCCACCTCGACGACCGGGCCGCCCTCAAGGAGACGGTACGCACGCCCACCGGCAAGCTGGAGATCCGTGGCGCGACGGCCAACAACCTCCAGGACGTGGACGTCGACGTACCGCTCGGGGTGCTCGTCGTCGTCACCGGCGTCGCCGGCTCGGGTAAGAGTTCGCTCGTGCGCTCCTCGATTCCCGCAGGTGCCGGTGTGGTCTCGATCGACCAGGGTGCGATTCGTGGCTCACGGCGGAGCAACCCGGCCACCTACACCGGGTTGCTCGACCCGATCCGCAAGGCGTTCGCGAAGGCCAACGGTGTGAAGCCGGCACTGTTCAGCGCCAACTCCGAGGGCGCCTGCCCGAGCTGCAACGGCGCCGGCGTGATCTACACCGACCTGGGGATGATGGCCGGCGTCGCCGCCGGATGCGAGGACTGCGAGGGCAAGCGGTTCCAGGCCTCGGTGTTGGAATACCGCTTCGGCGGTCGCGACATCAGCGAGGTGCTCGCGATGTCGGTGACCGAGGCCGAGAAGTTCTTCGGCACCGGCGAGGCCCGTACGCCTGCCGCGCACGCCATCCTCGACCGGCTCGCCGACGTCGGGCTCGGCTACCTCAGCCTGGGTCAACCGCTCACCACCCTGTCCGGCGGGGAGCGGCAGCGCCTCAAGCTGGCCACCCACATGGCCGAGAAGGGTGGCGTCTACGTCCTCGACGAGCCGACGACCGGCCTGCACCTGGCCGACGTCGAGCAACTGCTCGGCCTGCTCGACCGCCTCGTCGACGCCGGCAAGTCGGTGATCGTCATCGAGCACCACCAGGCGGTCATGGCGCACGCGGACTGGATCATCGACCTCGGTCCCGGGGCCGGCCACGACGGGGGGCGGATCGTCTTCGAGGGCACCCCGGCCGACCTCGTCGCCGGTCGCGCCACCCTCACCGGGGAGCATCTCGCCGCGTATGTCGCCGGCTGACCGTGGCCCGCCCGCCCGCCGGTCGCTCATCCAGGCGACCGACGGGCGGACCCGCTGGGCCGTGCTCGCCGCCAGGCCTCTGCGCGGCACGGCCAGCAGCGCGGCTCGGCCTCGACTGTGACACCGGCTGCTACGAGCCGAGCATCTGGTTCAGGGCCGGCACGGCGGCGCCTCCTGCCCCGAGAGCCGCGAGCAACGTGGACGGCCAACTGCCCGTCTGCATGAAGGTCAGAATCCCGACCAGCATGGCAAACATCATGGCGATCATGAGGATCACCGCCCAGCGGGTGGGCAGCGGTGCGCCGGATGACGGAGAGGACATGATCCGAGGTCCCTTCGGTAACGACAACGTGCTGCCGGGGCCGGCTCTGGCGTGTGGCTGGTCAGCGCGCTGGCGGCAGTGGCGCCGCCGTGGATCCATGGTTTCCAGTGGCCAGGGCAACGCCAAGGTCCCGGACGCGACGACGGCGGGACAGTCCGGACTGGATCGGCAGCGGTTTGTCCACTCGGCCGATTCCCGCTCCTAAATGCGCGTGTCCCGCCGTCCGATCGGCGGGACAGGGAAGGGACATGCGTCCAACCCGTGTCGCAGAGACGTCCCGCTTTGCTGTCCATCACTGTCTGTTGCGTGGGTGTCACCGTCACTACGCTCGACGGCACCGACGGACGGAGGGCACCCCCGTGAGCACCGAAGTAGCGGAACGGTACATCGACGTGCTTCTGGTGGGCGACGGATCGGCTACCCGGCCGCGGTACCGCCGCATGCCGGCGCCCGTGCAGGTGCTGATTCCGGACCTGCTGTACCGCTGCCGCCTGCTCGACACCGTCGAGGGCAGTACGGTGGCGCTCACCCTCTTCCTGCGGCTGGGTGGCTTGGGCGGGGCGCTCTGGGAGCAGGAGATGCGGATCATGGAGCGTCTGGCCGGGTTGGAGCATCCGTCCCTTCCGGACCTCTGTGATGGCGGCTACCTCGAAAGCCCAGACGGAGGCGGGGGCGCCGCATACATCCGGACCCGGACGAAAGGCGTGCCCGGTGAGATCGATGACCTGCGGCGGATGTTCCGGAACCACCGTGGCGATGCCCTGGCGAAGCTCTGGTTGCTTGCCGACGCGCTGGCGCTGCTGACCGACGCGCGGATCGCGCACCGGATGCTGTGGCCGGCCAACCTGGACGTGACACTGCGCGACGGCGTCGTCGTGGAGGTCCGGCTGTCCCGCTTCGAGATGGGCGCGCTGGTGTCGAACCTCTTCGACTCCGGCCACGCGCTCAGCCTCGACCAGGTTCGCGGCCTCTACCTGTCGCAATCACCCGAAAGCTTGCTGTACAGCCCGCCGGAACGCCTCCGATTCCTGTTCGGGCATCCGGAGGGGCAGCTCGGCGGTCCGCAGGGTGACGTCTTCTCGCTGGGCATGATGGCCACCGAGTGGTTGCTGGGGTCGGCCGGCGACGGGCCACTGCCGGCCGAGTACGACGCCATTCTGCGCCAGCAGGAGGCCATCCGGCGGATGCTCGTACGCCGCGGCCACGAGCTGCCCTCGTCGCTCGCGCAGATCCTCACCGACATGCTCGATCCCCGGGCGGCCGGCAGGCCGACTCCGTACCAGGTGAGCCAGAATGTGAACGCCGCCTACGGCGACGCGCGTTGGATGATGGAGAACGATCTGCCCGACATGCCGTACCTGCTGGCCTACATGCCGGTCGAGTGCGACAAGACCCTGCTGCAGTGGAAGGTCATCGAGGACTCCGCGACCACACCGGAGGGCCGTGACCAGCTGGTCGAGCTGATCGAGCGGGACACCCGCGGCGCTGAAATCCTCTACTCCGCCAAGGGTGCTGAGGGGTTCGCGAGTGGCGACGTGGAGAAGCTGCGCCGCGCGAAGACGGTCATCGTCGGAAACGAGATCACCTGGTTCGGCGAGACGCTCTGGGTGCAGGAGGACGGCCTCTTCGAGTACGACGAGATTTTGGTGATCAAATTTGTCCGGTTCACCGACGACATCAGCACCAAGCTCGACGCGCTGCGGGTGAACGCGCTCGCTCTGCGCGTACCAGCCGCCGAGGCCATCCCCATGCCGACCGAGACCATGGTCGCCGAGGCGTGGCGCACCGGCCGGCCGGTGTGGTCATCGCTGGTGGTCAAGGCCGACGTCGGGCGGGTGTTGACCGAGGACGAATCGAGCTACCTCGAGGCCATGGACTGGTATCTGCGCTACCAGCGGGCGCTGCTGGCCGCACGGACGTACGCGTATGTGCTGGCGCCCAGCAAGAGCCCCGGGCGATCGATGGTGCGCTGGGACGAGTCCGCCGACCGGGGGCGGCGGCTCGACGACCCATTGCAGCGCAAACTGGTCCAGGACACCCGGCGTCTCGACATGGCCGACTTCATCGCCAGCGGCGGGGAGCACTCCGGCATCGAGTCCAACTCCCTGGTCCGGGTCACCCTGGCCAAGTCGCGGAATGACTTCGGCAACGCGCTCGGGCCGTTCACGGTCCTGGAGACGATCGGCTCCGGCGCGGCGGAACTCGACACCGGACGTACGCCGGTGCCCGAGCGTGGCTGGCTGCGGCTCGACTCCGACGCCGGCACGATGCCGCAGATCATCCGGCAGAGCGAGGCGCGGGCCGAGCTGGAGACCCAGCGCACGCTGCTGCGGCAGCTCATCAGACCGCGTAGCCGTCCGATCCTGGACAGCCGCTGGGACAGCGTCGGCGGCGATCTGGAGGGCGAGGGCCGTCACGCCGTCCAGGCGATGCTCAAGCACGGTGCGATGTTCGCGTTGCAGGGACCGCCCGGCACCGGCAAGACCGAGGTGACCGCGCAGGCGGTAGCAGAGTACGTGCACGCCACGCCACGCGCCCGCGTCCTGCTGTCGGCGCAGTCGCACGACGCGCTGGACAACCTCGCCGGCCGGATCCTCGACAAGCTCGGGATGACCAACTCGGGCGGCAAACCGGCCCGACTCGACCGGCTGGCGCTGCGGATCGAGCCCAGCCGCGAACGGCAGAACGTCGACGCTCGGGTCGCCGCGTTCCAGCCCGGGCAGGTCGCCGACGGGTTGATCTCGTACAGTTCGTCCCGGTCGAAGCAGTGGCTGGCCTCGCGCCGGGGGGAGCGGCCGTGGCTCACACCGATGGTGCAGGACTGGCTCACGGTGCTGCCGTCCAGCCGCCTTGAGTTGAGTCGTCGCGTGCGCACCGCCGCCAATCTCGTCTTCGCGACAACCGGGGCGGCCACCCCGCAGAATCTCGCGCAGGGCGTCACCGACGAGCCGTTCCACTGGGTGCTCGTGGAGGAGGCCGCGCGAGCTTGGCCGACCGAGCTGGCCCTGCCGCTGATCCGCGGGAGCCGATGGACGTTGATCGGCGACCACGTGCAGATCGGGGCGTTCTCCAAGGACGACATCGAGCGGTTCCTGCTGGAGTGCAAGGACCACGGCGACCCCGAGATCCGGGCCATGTACGAGGCCCGGCACAGCTACGCCAAACGGTTCAGCACCTTCGCCGAACTGTTCGACCCGGCGGTGTCCGACGCGCCCCGGATGACGCTCGTCGAGGAGCGCCGGATGGACGACGAGCTGACCAGCCTGGTCGGTAGAACGTTCTACGGCAGCACCGGAGGGCTCACCGTCTGCCGGGACCGTTCCCCGCACCCGCTCACCGGCCCCGACCACCTGCTCGGCCGCCGGCTGATCTGGATCGACACCGGCAAGGCCGAACGTGCGGTCGGGTTCTGGTCGAACGACAACGAGGCGGATCTGGTCGCCCGCGTCGTGCGCAGCATGCAGCCGCGACCAGGGTCGCCGGGCGGGCCGGCGCTGGCGGTGTTGACGCCGTACCGCAAGCAGGTGGCGGTGCTGACCCAGCGGCTCAGCGAGCACGCGTCCCGGGTGTTCACGATCGACGGGTTCCAGGGCAGGGAAGCGGACATCGTGGTGGCGTCGCTCGTTCGCGACGGCATCGGGCGTGATGGCACGCCGATGACCAGCGTGGGACACGTCGCGTCGGCGTCGCGGACCAACGTGCTGCTGAGCCGGGCACGGGAACTGCTGGTGCTGGTCGGACGTTGGGACGTCTACGCCCACCATGCGGGCCCCAAGTGGCGGGAGGTCGCTGGGCACTTCCGGACGCACGGATCGGTTGTCCGCGCCGAGCAGGTGCGGCCCGCATGACCGGCGAGATGACCGTCTGGGCGCAGGCCGACGTGCTGTCCGTCCGTACGACGCTGGTGCCCGCGGGACAGTCCGGCAGCCTGGAGACAGTGTTGCTGCGCGCGATCCGGGCTGCGGCCGACGAGCCCGACCAGCCCGGTGACTTCCACGCCGACGACATCTGCGACGTGTTCGGACTTGCGCCGCGTCTGGTCGAGGACATGCTCGGCGACCTCTGGAGGTCCGGGCGAATCAGCATCGACCTGGGCACCGACCGCGAGGTGATCAGGTTGACCTCGGCCGGTCGCGAGTACCTGGACAGCGTGGCCAATGGCGCGGAGGAGGGCAGCACCGCAGCGCGCGCGAGTGCTGAGCAGGTGGCCCACGACCGGTTGACCGGCCGGGTGCTGCCGCTGCACACCACATACCCCTACCCGCAGGACCGGGCGTTGGTGGTGCCCACCATGGTGGACGACCCGCGCTCCGCCACGCTGCGCGAGGCCGAGCTCGCCGAGGCAGTGACCCGTACGCTGGCGCGACGGACCCGCGCCGGCGGGACCGCCGCGGGCGAGATCGTGGACAACATGCGCATAGACGCGGCGTATCTGGCCCCGGCGCTGCTGGAACCAAGCCGGGTGCGGCGCTACGTCCCGCTGCGGGTGCTGGCGGTGGAGGACGTCACCGGTGAGCTGACCGTGCGGGTGGTCGACGACAGTCTCCCGCTGCGCCTCCGCGAAGTGGTCACCCGTCGGCTGGAGGGCCTGATCGCCGAGCGTCCGTCCGCGCGCTTCGTGCACCAGTTACGCCTGCATGCCCAGCGCGCCCCGTTGCAGGACCGCGACCTGGGTCAGCTCCTCACCCAGTTCCGGAAGGCGGTGGACGGTCTGCCCGACTGCCCGCCGGCGAACCGGCAGCGCACGCACGACCGCACCGCCCGCCTGGCGCACGACATCCTCGCCTACGTGCGCGCGGTCGCGCTGACCGAGATGGACGTCGAGGTGATCACTACGGCCACCCAGCACCGCGAGGCGATCGCGGGGATGCTGCGGCGGGCGGAGAAGCAGGTGGTCATCGCCGTGCCGTGGGTGCGTCAGGCCGGCGTGGAATCGGTCCGCGACGACCTGATCCGGGCGGTCGGGCGGGGCATCCAGGTCACCGTGCTGTGGGGAATCGGCGTGGCGGCGGATCCGCTGGACCCGACGGTACTGGCCATGTTCGACGAGATCCAGGAGCACGGACGCCGCTCCGGCCGGGGCGGAACCCTGCGGTTCAACCGGGAACGCGGCGCGCGTACCCATGCCAAAGTGCTGGTCAGGGACGACCGGGAGCTGCTGCTCACCAGTAAGAACTTCCTCAGCGGGAGCGACCGGATCGAGGCCGGCACCGTCCTGCGGGTACCCACGGACCACGGCGAGGACCTGCCGATGGCCGGCCCAGTGATCGAGGATGTGCTCCAGTTCCTCTACAACCACACCCCCGACCCGGCGACGGCCTTCCAACTCATGCGGACCCGTGGCGCGTTCGGACCCCGGCGCGACGAAGCGCTGCTCCCGGAGATTCCGCTGCCCCGACTCACCGCGGCCGTACTCGATCCGGAGGCCGCGCCGGAGCACGCGGCGGCCTGGGCAGCCGCGTGGCAGGACGCGGCGCTGGCGTTGGCCGCACAGGCGACAGTGCGCAGACCGGCGGTCGAGGTCATCACCGACGGGCAGCACGCGTCGCTGGTCCGGGAAGCCCTCGAAGGCGCGGACCGGCGGGTGCTGGTCACCTCGGACCGGGCCACCGCCCAAGCCCTCACCGAGGAGGTCGGAGCGTTGGTGCAGGCCCGCGCGACGGCCGGCCTGGACATCGCCCTGCGCTACGCCGAGCTCAAGGACGAGGCGTCCGGCGAGCGGGCGAAGGCACTGTCGGACCGGGGCGGCGCCGTCCCGCCGGACGTCGGGCTGATGCCACGGATGCACGCGAAGGTGGTGGTCCGCGATGACAGCACGGTGATCGGTTCCTTCAACCACCTCTCGGTCAACGCCGGGGCACGCGGCCGGCGGGCCACCGGAGAGTTGAGCGTACGAATCAAGTCGGCGGACGTGGCCGACGCGGTCTGGCAGCTCCTGCTGAGCCGGCCGACCCGCGCCACGCAACGGCCGGTGATACCCGGCCAGCGCGGCGCTGCCGCCACGACCACGTCGCCGCAGGTGCTGCTCGGCTTGATGCGCTCGACCGGCGAACCGGACGTCGAGGCGCTGGTCGCGCTGGTCGCCGTACACGGACCGGAGGACGTCCTCGGTGTGGCGCGTCGCCTCGACCTCGGTGCCGGTGCCGAGCGGCGTATCCGCGCTGCGGCGATGCTCCAGGACCCGTCCGGTGACCGTCCGGCGGCCCTGCTCACAGCAGTCTGGCAGGCTGGTGCGTGGGCGGCTGCCAACGTCCTGCGTCGGGCCGTCGCGGACCCGGCAGTCCGGCCCAGTGCGGCCCTCACCGCGGCCGTGGCAGACCCTGGCGACCGCCTGACGATTGTTCTCGACGCGGTGACCGGCGATCGGACGAGCACGCCCGAGGAGGCCGAGGCGCTGGCCGTGTCGACTGCCGTCGGTCTGCTACTGGACGAACTGGAGGCGCCCGATTTCGTCAGCCTGCTCAGCGACTGGGACCGTGCGGCGGCGGACACCGACGACTTCGTTGCCGCCGCCGTCGGCTACTGGACGCGCTACGGTCCGTTGCCCGTCGAACTGCCGAGTGAGGCGATGGCGGCGAGCGCCGCGGCGGACCTCGACCGGCTCCGGGCGGCGCTGGCGACGGCCGTGGAGTCGCTGCGCCGCTACGACACCCACTCCGACAGCGGCGACGCCGTCCGCGACCACCTGTTCGAGGCTGGTGCGGAGATGGCCGAACTGCTCGCCGCGCTGACCTCCGGCAACGCGGCGGACCTGCGGGCGTGGGAGGACGCGTACCGGGAAACCAACGATTCCCGGTGGTTGATCAAGGCCACCAAGGCGGCCAAGCAGCCGCCGATCACCGACCACCGGAAGGGCACCTTCATCAACAAGCACCGGACGATCCGGCTCGCGGTGCGCGAGCTGAACGTGGCGGCAGCGGAGGAGGAGCGCGCCCGCGACGGCCACGTGGTGCTCACCGCCGAGCAGGCCACCCGGATCCGGGCTCTCGACGCGCTCGTTGCCGCCGCGCCGGCGGAGAACGGGGTGCCGGAACGGGTCGTGGTTCGCCGGGAGATGGCCCGCGTACGGAGCCGGATCGCCAGGCACATCGGCGGCGATCGGCCGGCGCCAGGGGCGTCGCTGGCGTCCTGGGCGCTGCCCCTGACCAGGGTCGCGGCCCTGACCAGCGATCCGGCGGCCGATCGGGTGACCGTGTTGTGCCGGGACCTCGCCGCGGGGTGGACCGAGGCGCAGGCGGTGCGCCACCTGCTCGACGCCGGGGAGTTCGGGCTGGCGGCGGAGAGCATTGGCCAGATCATCGCCGAGGGACGCCTCTCCGGCGCCGCGGCGGACACGCTCGGCCGGGAACTGACGGTCGCCCGGGCCGCGGCTGCCGACCTGCTCGCCGCCCGGGCGCAGGCGCTCTCGTCCCGCTGCGAGAGGGTGGGCCTGGACGACGCCGACGACCGGTCCGCCCACGCGGTGACGGTCGGTGAGCGTCTGGCCGAGTCGCTGGCCCGGTGGGATCGGATCGACGGTGACCTCGTGGCCGAGATCGAGCAGCTCAGACAATTGCTGCACCAGCAGCTCGACCAGGCCCGCGACCGAATCGGACCGGACTGGGCGCAGCACATCGAGGGCCTGATCCGCGACGAGGAACTGGCCGTGGCGAGGCTGGCGCTGAGCCAGCGCAACAGCAGTCTGCTGCTGCCCCAGCCCGTGCGGCTGACCCCGTGGTCATGGCGGGTGCAGAGCCTCACCACGGTGGCCGGCTGGTTCGGCCCCACCGATGCGGGCGCACCGCCGCAGATGGCCCGCGAGTTCCTCCCGGCCGAAGGCGACGCCGAGGCGGCTGAGGTGATCACGGCGCTGCGGGCGCTGGCCGCCGACCTGCCTGGCGCGGCGGGGACCTGGGTGACGGCGGTCCAGGCGCTGGTGGCAGAGATCGACGACGTGCCCGTGGTCGATGAGTACGGCGCCGGGGCCAGCGCGACCTTCCGGCTGCCGTACGACGTCCGGCTACCTCGGCTGCGCTGGATGGGACGCCCGCCGGCGGTGGCCACTGTCGGCGCCGTGCCGGAGCGCGGGAAGCTGCACTTCTCGGCCGGGCTGGCCGACTACAGCACGGATACCGCGGTGATCAGCGTCGCCGACGTGCTGTCGTTGCTGGGCCGTGACCCGGCCGGCCGGCCGGCGACCAGGACCACCCGGGCGCTGCTCTTCCTTGGTACGGTGTGCGGCCAGCTCCCGCTGTCCGAGGTGATCGCGCCGCGCGACATCCCCGCCGAGCACACGCTGGACAGCCGGAAGATGCTGGCCTGGCTGTTGCACATCCTCGGATTCACCTACACCGCTACCGACCTGGACTCGCTGCGCGTGCTTGGCGGCGGGCACCAGGTGCCGCTGTGGCACCTGATCGACGCGGCCCGCACCGACCCCATCGCCGGAGTCGGCCGTCTGCGGGACCGCCCGGACCGCGACGCCATCCTGCGTGCCGGGCTGGCCACCGATCTGGACGACGAGGTCGACCTGCTGGTGCTGTCCACGATGCTGTCGATGAACGTGACCGACCGGGCCGGGCTGCGATCCGCCCTCGAACTGGTCTGGGAAGCCGGCACCGGGTTGCCCGACGTCCCGTCCGGGGTGGCCGCCGACGCCGCGGTCGACCGGCTGATCGGGAAGGGCTACGTGATCGAGTCGAGCGGCATGCTCTCCAGTTGTGCCTGCGCGGTGGTCCGGGCGCAGCACCGGCAGGCCGACCTGGACGGCGAGCTCAGCCGCCTGGTCCGGCACGTGCACGCCCGGGTGGAGGTCGACGACCTGATGTACCACGAGTTGCTGGCCTTCTACGCGGCGCACGCCGACCAGGCCGAGGCGGCGCTGCGGTCCCCGGAGGAGCAGCGCGAGTCGGCCCGGCGCACGCTGAACGAGCGGATGTCCGACCGGGCGCCGTTCGACCTGCGCCCGGTGTGCGCCGCGGAGGCTCGGCGCGCCGAGATGATTCGCGGGACCGTCGACGTTTACTGGGAAAGCCCGACCGGTGCGCCGGTCTGGGTGGCCGGACCGGAGATGCCGTACGGCTATCTGGTCCGGGAACTGCTCACCAACGCGATCAGCGCGGTCGCCAAGGACGCGGCCGAGGGCAGCGTCTGGCTGTCGCTGGAGCGCGAGGGCGAGGGCGACGCGGCAACAGCGACGCTGATCGTGAGCGACAGCGGGCCCGGTTTCCCGGACGACTTCGTGGCTGCGTTCAGACAGAACCGGCCGCTGGGCCGACCGGACGAGCCGGCCCGCGGCAACGGTTTCCACAAGCTGCGCCGGTACGCCGAGGCGAACGGCGCGAGCTACGAGATCGCCAGCGGCACCGAGGGCGGCGCGGTCGTCAAGGTACGCCTGCCTGTGCTGACCGGTCCCGACCCGAAGAACGCGACATGATCGAGATCGAGGTCCTGGACGGTCGGGTCAGGGCGAGTGACGACGGCCGGCCGATCACGCTCACCCTCGACGACGCGTGGCTCGTCGTCGCGTTGACCCTCGCCGGTGAGCCGGGTCTGCACGCCCGCACGGTGATGTCCGCTCTCGGGGTCAGCTCGGCGACGCTGCGCAAGCGGATGGAGCGGTTCCGCGCCCGGACCGGCTTGGAGTTCACCTCCGAGGGTGTGAAGGCGGACAAGGTCTACCGCCTCGACCGCGCCGGCGTGGACGTCGATGCGCTGCGCTTCCTTGAGATGACCGACGAGATCCGCCGCTCCGGCGACCAGGGCGTCGACGACGCGGTGGAGGCGGCCCGGTCGCTGTGGAAGTCCGGGTTGCCGCAGTTCCCGGGCAGGCCAGGCCCTGCGCCGGACGCGTACGACCGGCTTGGGAAGGCGTACGGGTACCTGGCGGACCGGTGCCGCCGCATTCTGATCGTCGACGACCAGGTCGGCGACAACCTGGCGCAGCGGCTGGGCCGCAGCCGTTGCACGGTCGCCCACACCTTTGACGAATTCGAGAAGCTCCGGGCGGACCTCGGCAACTTCGACCTGGCCGTTGTCGACCTCCACCTGACCAACACCTATGCCGACGCCACGGGCGACACCATCGTCCGCGAGATCAACGCGATGGGCGTCGCCCTGCCCGTCGCAATGATCACCCGGCGCCCCCCGGAGAACCGCTCAGTCCCTGAGTGGATCAAATCGCTCGCCCTGGTTGACGTCATCTTCAAGGCGGGCGATGGTCCCGGGGCGGACATGGCCTACGTCGCGCAGCGGGTCAACGAGTTGCTCCGGGAGGGTACGACTGCGCTGGCCTGCGACCAGTTGATGCAACGGGTGCAGCGGTTGCGGCGCAAGGCCCGGCAACGCCTTCGAGCCGACCGCTCCGAGGCTGACTACCGGGAGGCAGTCGACCAGATGGAACGCGACGCCGATCGCATCGGCCGTTTGGCCTCGGAAACTCGCTTAGGTCCTGCCCGCGCAGAGACGGAACGTTTCGTCACGACCTACGGCGAATAGCGGACGCCGTCGCCGGTCGCGCCACCCTCACCGGGAAGCACCCCGCCGCCCGCAGCTGTTCGTTACTCCTGAACACCGCGTGGAGCCCACGAACGGTGAGGACCGTCGCGGTGGCGGCCCCGCCCAACGCGGGCAGCAGGCCGACAAACAGCACGACGCCACCCTTGATCACCCACGCCCGCAGGGGCGTTGCCGGGTGCGGGTGGCGGCGGCGGTTCTCCGGCGGTGCGTCCGGAAGCTGGCATCCGCAGGCTAATGGTGATAGCTTTTGGCTAACGCGGTTAGCCGACGCGCCAACGGGCCACCTGGAGGAAGTCATGACTGAGTTCTTGAACGTCGACGGCGGGACCATCGCCTACGAGGTGACCGGTGCCACCGGACCGCTGGTGGTGCTCGCCCACGGCATGGGTGACAGCCGCGAGGCCTACCGGTTCCTGGCTCCCGCCCTGGTGCAGGCCGGCTACCGGGTCGCCGCGATGGACCTGCGCGGCCACGGGGAGTCCAGCGTCGGGTGGGACTCCTACACCCGTACCGCTATCGCCGGTGACCTGATCGCCCTGGTCGAGCACCTCGGCGGGCCGGCCGTGCTGGTCGGGCACTCCATCGCCGGCGGCGCGGCCACGATCGCCGCGGCGAAGGCCCCGGAGCTGATCACCGCACTCGTCGAACTCGCGCCCTTCACCCGCAAGCAGCAGGTCAAGCTCGGTGACATGCGTGTGGCCGCCTACCGGCGCGGCGCGACCGCCCTGATGGGCACGACCATCCTCGGCAGCACCAAGCAGTGGGCCAAGTACCTCGACCTCGCCTACCCCGGCACCAAGCCCGCCGACTGGGACGCCCGCCTGCGGCAGATCACCGCGATGCTGCGGGAGCCGGGCCGGATGAAGGTCCTGCAGAAGATGGGCACCATCTCTCCCGTCGACGCCGGTGAGCAGCTCGGCAACGTCACCTGCCCGACGCTGGTCGTGCAGGGCGCCCTCGACCCCGACTGGGCCTCACCGCGGGCCGAGGGTGAGGCGATCGTCGCCGACCTGCCGACCGGACTGGGTCGGCTGGCGATGATCGACGGCGCCGGGCACTACCCGCACGTCCAGTACCCCCAGCAGACCCTCGCCGTGGTCCTGCCTTTCCTGGCTGGTGTCCGTGCCTAGGGCGGGCCTGGACCCGGCTGCGGTCGTCGCGGCCGGCGCCGCCCTGGCCGACGAGGTCGGCTTCGCTGAGCTGACCATGGCCCGGCTGGCCGAGCGGGTCGGGGTGCGCACCCCGTCGCTGTACAAGCACATCGCCAGCCAGGACGACCTCAACCGACGCATCGCCGCCCTCGCCATCGCCGAGGCCGCCGACGCGCTCGGCGCGGCCACCCAGGGCCGCTCCGGGCGGGACGCGCTGGCCGCCGCAGCCCGCGCGCTGCGTGACTTCGTGGTTGCTCACCCCGGCCGGTACGCGGCCAGCATCGGCATCACCCCGACCGGTCCGGACGACCCCATCGTGATCGCGGAGCGGCGGGGACTCGGACCCTTCGAGGCGGTCCTGCGGGGATACGACATCGCCCCGCAGGACCTGACCCACGCCCTGCGCGCGCTGCGCAGCATGTTCCACGGCTTCGCCACCCTCCAGGCCACCAACGGATTCCAGTGGTCCACCGACATCGACGAGAGCTTCGAATGGCTCATCAACTTCGTCGACCGCGCACTGCGCTTGACCTCAGCCGCCAGCCCCACGCCAGTCCCCGGCTCCACCGACCACCGCTGAGGCGTTGTCGGGGCCGTTCGCTGGTCACGCCGCCGTGGTACACAGTCGGCTCACCGTCTGCGTGATCGCCGCCTCCAACTGCTCGGCCGGACCGGGGAACGTGAGCTGGTGGAAGATGAGGCCGTCCAGGTAGTCGAGGATCGCCGCGCAGTCGCTCTCCGGGTCGGTGGAGCCGATCGCGCGCAGCCACTGTGTGCCCCACGTCCGGATCGAGAGGGCCGCCTCCGCAAGTCGCCCCTGCAGTTCCGGGCGCAGTGCGGCCTCGACGAACAGACCGTACCGGGCGATGGTCAGGGCGCGCTCCGGGCCGAGCGCACGGTGCACGTAGGCGGCGAGCGCAGCCGCCAGCTCGACCGCGGTGGTGGGGCGGACGAAGCCCGCGATCGCCTGCCAGGTGGCGCGGTCGCGGTCGGCGAACCGGTCGGCTACGGCGTTGATCAGCATGTCCCGGGTCTTGAAGTAGTTCGCCGTGGAGCCGGTTGGCACGGCGGCGGCCGCGTCGACCGCGCGATGCGTCAACGCCCGTACGCCGTGACTTCCGAGGATGCCGATGGCGGCATCGAGCAGGGTTTCTTCGCGGGAGGGCACGCCTCCACCCTATGCGGTCCACCACATCCGTAGTTTCAAAACAACAGGTGTTGTAGCGTGATGAGAATGGAGAGACGTGCGTTGGTCATTGGCGGGGGCATCGGTGGGCTGACGGCGGCGATCGCGCTGCGACGCGCAGGCTGGAGGGTCACCGTCCGGGAGCGGGACGAGGGGCTGCCGAGCACGGGCACGGCGCTCGGCATGTGGCCCGTTGCGCTGCGGGCGCTGGACGCGATCGGCGTCGGTGACCTGGTTCGCGGGGCCGGGCGCCGACAGCAGGCCGGGGTCTTCCTTCGTCCGGACGGTTCCCGCATCGCGACGATCGACGTCGAACGGCTGCACCGGCGCACCGGCGACCACGTCTACCTGTTGTCCCGGCCGGGACTGCTCGCCATCCTGCACGAGGCGGCGGTGGAGGCCGGGGTGAAGCTGCGGGCCGGCGATCCGGTGGACGACGTGACCGAGGTGGGCGACGTCGATCTGGTCGTGGTGGCCGACGGCGTGTTCAGCAAGGCTCGCGAGAAGGTGTTCGGCCCGGCGTACCGAGCACGATTCTCCGGCAGCACGGCGTGGCGCGGCGTGGTGGAGGACATGCCCACCGACACGTTCGTGGAGATGTGGGGCCGGGGCCTCAAGTTCGGCGTCACACCGCAGGAGGGTGGTCGCACCAACTGGTACGCGTCCGCGGCGGCACCGGAGGGCCGGTTCCGCCCAGGCGAGGAACTCGCCGAGCTGCGGAAGATGTTCGGCTGGTGGAAGCCGCCGGTCCAGACCGTCCTGGACGCGATCAACGAGTCCGCGGTGCTCCGCCACGACGTGTACGTGACGCCGCCGCTGCCGTCCTTCACGTACGGCACGGTGGCCTTCCTTGGCGATGCCGCCCACGCCATGACACCCGACCTGGGGCGCGGCGCATGCGAGGCGATCATCGATGCGGTGGCGCTGGCCTCCCACCTGGGCTCGACCCGCACGGTCGAGCAGGCCCTGCACGAATACGATCGCCGGCGTCGGCCAGCCACCCAGAGGCTGGCCCGCATGGCTGGCCTGGCTGCCCGGATGACCCACCTGCGGCACGCGATACCAGTCCGCGACCAACTCCTGCGCGCGAGCATGGTGGCCGGCCCACCCGGCGCGTGAGCGCCAACAACAACCGGTGCTCGGTGGCCAAGATCCGGGCTCGTTCGGCGCCCGTACATCGACCCAACGCATGAATGCCCCGGCGGAACGGCCGGGGCATTCATGGTCCAAGGTGCCCCCGGCAGGATTCGAACCTGCGCCCCCGCCTCCGGAGGGCGGTGCGAGCCTCGGTCGTGCCCCACGCCTGACCTGGGCGAGCAGGGGCAGTGGAGCGGCAGCGTGGGCAATTTTGGCACGCATGTGGCGTGGAGTGCCGGCCAGCGACTGGGCCACGCTGCACCCGCCCGCACCCACGATCCGACAGATAGTCATGGCTCTTGTGGCCGCAGGTGGCGCGATAGCGGACGGGTCCGTCACTAGCCTTACCGGTTGTCAAGAACATCTCTAGCGAGCCTGTGAGCAGGCAAAATGAACCGTCGCCCGGAAGGCATACCGCCGATTTCTGGACGCTGACAAAAGATCATGGGATATCCCGGGCGTTCGCCGACGCGAATCGGGACAACAACGGCTCCGACGGCCCGTGCGAGACGGCTACACCGTCGCACCCTTGCTCTAGCCTCTAGCAGGTGACCGACACGTTGCTTCGCTCGCTGCGCGAGCACCTGTTAGACGAGTCGGAGCCTCTTGCTGGGTTACTGCGTAAGTGCCTGCTGCTTGGTGCGGAAACCGGCTCGGAGGCCCTCCGAGAGTGGGCGCGTAGGGAGCTGAACGGGTACGGCGACGAGGATGAGGTTCCAAAGTACCGCAAGTTCCAGGATGTGCCGATCTCGATGGATTCCATGAGCGGCCGATTCTGGAGGCGGGGCGACATCATCAGCCGAGTCAACCTGCCGCCTGAAGCTCGGGGGTACGTGCTGGAGGAGCTCACGTTCAGGCAGCCGATCGAGGAGCTACAGCAGCTCGCCGGGCAGAAGCAAGTGTCTTTCACGGCACCCGGTCTGGCCGTCGCCCAGGCTATCTGGAACAGGGAGCTTGGTCCGTTTCAGAACATCGATGGCCTGTCCTACGTCGTACCCGGGTCTGCGGTCATGGGCATCCTCGGGCAAATCCGCACCAAGCTCGTGGACGTAGTCGCGGATCTCACCGCCGACACGCCGATGTCTGAGCTACCTAGGAGGGGCCAGGTCGACGCCGCAGTGAACCATCGCCTCGGGGACATCTACAACACGACGATCCAGACAACTAACGGTCCTCTAGCCATCGGTGCCAAGGCAAAAGCCAGCACCGAAGGCTTGACCGTCGAGGACGCACTTCGGCTGCTCGACAAGGTGCAACACGCGGCAGCCGATGTTCCGAACACTCAGCGTGGCGAGCTGCTCGATGCCCTAATCGAACTTCGTGCCGCTGTCGAGAGTGACGAGCCGGACACCGGCGAGGTGGTCAAGAGGGTTGGCAAACTGCGCGCCATCGCCGACAAGCTCGGCGTCGCCTCGGTAGCCGCCGCCACTGGAGGGGCCGCCCAGGCCCTCACCGAACTGGCCGTCAGCGGCGCGTTCGGCTGATTTCGTATCGCCGTTGCGACTGAAAGCACCACCTGCCCGGTAGGGGGAAGAAGTGTCCGGCTTCAGCAATCAGTTCCAAGCGCATCTAGTTCCGAGCCACCATGAGATCGCGGAGGCGATGAGGGAGGGCCTTGTCGTACTGGATACGAATGTTCTTCTCAACGCCTACCGGTTCGCCCCCAAAGCGCGTGACGAACTCCTGTCCGTGCTTGAAAAAGTCTCGAAGAGGGTATGGATTCCACATCAAGTCGGACTCGAATTTCATAGGAACCGTTTCGCGGTCATCGCAGAACACGATACTGCGTACAAAGAACTGCTGGACACCCTCGACGAGCATCGAAAGAATGTTCAAGCGGACCTTGATGCAAAGGTTCGCAAGCTATCAAACCGCTCGGCCCTGACAGACGACGTGAGAGATCAGCTACTAGATCTTTCTCGTCAAACGCTAGAACCGCTCCGACGCGAAGTCGCGCGACTTCATCAGGCGCACGGGCTTGGTAGTCCGGCCGACTCCGACGAAGTCATTAACCGGCTTCAGTCGATATTTCCGGACAGCGTAGGGCCAGCTTTTTCAGAGGACGAGCGTCGGAACGCCGAAGAGGAGGCGTCCCGTCGGATTGAAGACAAGGTGCCACCTGGGTTCAAGGATTCCCGCAAACTGAACCCGAATGGAGACTATTTTCTCTGGGCTCAGACCCTTGCTGAAGCTGAACGTCGGCGTCCGAAGTTCCTGGTCCTCGTCACGGGCGATGTTAAAGAAGACTGGTACTTGCGTGTCAAGGGACAAACCATAATCGGCCGGCCCGAGCTTGCGGATGAGATAGAGGCTCGAACGGGAGCTCGTCTGATCCTTATGCCGACAGATACATTTCTTCATCATGCCCAGGAATATCTAAATGCTTCTGTTAGTACTGACACTCTGGCGCAAGCAGGCCGAGTAGCCGAAGCCCACCTCCTGCGAGCAGCGGTTGAGGATGCGAGAAGGCTGCAGGATGAACGTGAGAGGTTAGCGGCGGCTCTGGAAGCGGCGGGCGCAGAACATTTACTTTCTCGCAAGGAGGCTTTCCGACTCTCGACGGAGTTGGGGCAGATTTCCGATCGGAGCAGTCCAGATTATCTGCGACTCGAAGCAGATCTAGCGAAGGTGGAAGAGGGCCGAGGTAAACTCCAGCGTGTTCACGAAAGAGCGCAAGCTCGGTGGCAAGAACTGAATAAGCGATTGCACGAACTTGAAACGCTCATATTCAAGGCAGTCGAGTCTACGGATTATGAGTCTCCGATTGAAGAAACTTTTGCGGAATGGCTGGGACGATACGGCGCCTGATCGATCTGACCGCTGCTAAAGTCCGTCGGCGAACCTGATCAATGCATCGGCTCCATGCCCACCCGAACTAACCGCAATCATCAATGTATCGAACTGTTCGGCTACGGACCGGACGGCCGGTTGTTCGTGGGGGAGCGCAACAAGGAGGAATTGCCCAAGGGGACGATCAACCGGGTGTGGCGGTGGGCGCGTGCCGCCGTGTTTACGCCCGAGGTCTATGCCTCCCCGCTGGCGCGCACCCCGTACGACCTGCGGCACGCTGCCGTGTCGACACAGCTCAACGGGGGAGTGCCGCCGACTCAGGTAGCCGACTGGGCCGGGCAGTCGGTGGAGGTGCTGCTCAGGATCTACGCCAAGTGCCTAGACGGCGGTGAGGCTGCTCTCCGGCAGCGCGTCGAACGAGCGTTCGGCCACGACTGATCGAGCGCCCGAACTTTGGCACGGATATGGCACAGACGCCCGCCACGGGCCGCTGACGGCCGGACACAGCCGGACACACGAGTAAGGCCCCTGACCGGGTTTCCCCTGGTCAGGGGCCTTACTGTGCTGGTCAAAGGTTTCTTAGCAAGTGTGCCCCCGGCAGGATTCGAACCTGCGCCCCCGCCTCCGGAGGGCGGTGCTCTATCCCCTGAGCTACGGGGGCTCAGCGACTGGAGAAGACTAGCAAACCTCCTCCGCGTACGCCGAATCGGTATCGGGTGAGCCGATCGTGTCGGCGACCGGCTCACCCGGCGTTCAAGCGGCCGCGACGGCCCGCCCACAACTGGGCAGCGGGTGCAGGACGATTCGCCGGGGGAGCCGGCGTGGCCACTCGTTGCGCGGCCAGGAGCCGTCCACGATCAGGTGCACGGTGCGCTGCTCCTCGCCGCTGAGCCGCAGCACGAAGTCGCGGGGGAGCGGCGGGTCCACCGTCGGCGTGGTGATCATGAAGCGCACCCGGCCGCGGGAGGACACCGCGGAGATCACGTCGGCCGCCGGCATCGTGCCGCGCAACCGGATCCGACCGATCCAGTAGACCTCGGCGAGGTGCTCCTGGGCGGCCCTGGTGATCGCCGGGTACTCGCCGCGGACCCAGCGCTCGACCGCGCTGACGCAGAGCCCACAGGCCCGCTCGCGCGGCTCGCGCGGACCCAACCCCCAGGCCCGCAGGTACGCCCCGACCGCCCCGGTGTCCAACGGCAGGTCGAATCGGCGCTGGATGAGCGTGGTGAGGCTCTGCCTCGTCCACAACTCCTCGTCCAGGCCGAACTCGTCGGGGTGGACGCCCCGCAGTGTGTCGATCAGTTCAAGTTCCTGTTCGCGGCTGAGCATTCCCGGCTCGCTCTGCCGCTGTCCGCGACGGACGGCTGCCACCGCCCCGTCACCGCCGATGGTGTGGCGTCGGCACCAACTGGTGACCGAACGCCGTGCGTCTCTGAGTGCAACCCCCACGTCTTGGGCAACGAGCACGAATCGCAACTGGTCACGATATGTGGGTAGAAAAGTCTCGAAGCTACGTAATCGCCTGTCCCGGTCAAATCACCCACAAGGACCGAAGGTGGGCGTTCAGGGTCGTAGGTGCTGGGTTGCCCGCCGTGATCGACTCGGGTTCCTGCAAGTTGGGGCGTCCCGGTGGCGCGGACAGCCCGACTTGCTGAAGAGCGAGTCGATCAAGGCGGTGCGGAGCGAGTGGCGGGTATGTGGCCTCGGCATGGCGCGGCCCGACGGCCCGTCGATCAACGCGCGCGTCGTGAGGCGGGGCCCGCGTCCGCGCCGGTGTGCGGCGGGGCGCGGGCCCGATGTGCCCGGCGGGTCGGTCAGCCCTTGGCTGCCTGCGCCTGGAGCTGCCGGAGGTTGTTCAGTTCGGTCTGCTGGGTGTTCTTCATGATCTGTGCCACCCGCACGACCTCGTCGTTGTCGGTCTCGTCGAGCGCCGCGTCGATCATGTGGATGCCGCCCAGGTGGTGGGCGTACATCAAGGTCAGGAACTGCCGGTCGACCTCGATGCCCCGGGCGTCCCGCAGGGCGGTCATCTGCTGCGGGGTGGCCATCCCCGGCATCAGGCCGTTCTTGACGGCGGCCCCGTCGGACATCCACGACATCGGCGGTTTCGAGCCGGTCGGGCTGAGGCCCCACTCGCGCAGCCAGGTCTGCATGGCGCCGATCTCGCCCTGCTGCCCGCTGGCGATGTCGACGGCGATCTGCCGCACCTCGGGGATGGTCGCCGACCGGTACGCGATGAGGCTCATCTCCACCGCCTGCGCGTGGTGGGTCGTCATGTCCCGCGCGAAGCCGGCCTCGACCGACGCGTCACCGGGCCGGGTGAACCGCGGGGTGAGCAGGCCACCCGCGTACCCGAGGAGCAGCCCCACCACCACCATGACGGCGAGCGCCAGCACGCCGTAACGCGACGCCGGGGCCCGGCCGTCCTCGTCCGCGACGGCCGGGGTGTCGTCGTACTCGCTGTCGGTGGTGGCGGGGGCGGTCATCGGCGTCCTTACTGCTGGGGTTGCTGCTGCTGCGGAAGCTCACGCGGCGTGGTGCCGGTGGCGGTGATGCCCGTGTTGCAGAGCGCCGTCGGGCCCTCCGCGGAGGCGTTCACCCGCAGGTCCTTGATGAACTCGTCGATCCGCGAGTCGTCGGCGTTGTCGAGCTTGAGCTGGTAGCCCCAGGCCTGCAGCGAGATCGGCTTGTCCAGGCCCTCGTACGGGCTCATCAGCATCTTCTCGACGCCGCGCACCTTGCCGGCGAGCTTGTCGACCTGGTCCTGGGGCAGGTCGGGGCGGTAGGTGACCCACACCGCGCCGTGCTCCAGGCTGTGCACCGCGTGCTCGTTGGCGATCGGGGCGTCGTAGACGTCGCCCATGCAGTTCTGCCAGGCGGCGTTGTGCACGCCACCCACCGGCGGCGAGTACTTCCAGGTCAGGGGACCAGACTTGTGTGACTCGTACTTCAGGCTCTCGCCGTCGGTCTTGCGGATGTTGACGATGCCGTCGATGGCGTTGGCCCGTTTGTCCCACGGCTTGGAGCCCTGGAACGACGCCCAGGCGCCGTACCCGATGATGCCGGCCGCGAGCACGCCGACCGCGACGAAGAGCGCGATCGGCCCCCACGCGCGGCCCTGGCTCACCTTGACCGGGGTGACCGGTTTGCGCGGGCCCTTGCCGCCGGCCCGGGGGGAGCCGGCCGGCTTGCCGGAACCGGCCTTGGCGCCGGGCGCCGGCCGGCCCGCGGCCGGCTTCTTGCCGGTGCTGACCACGGTCGGGCGGCGCTCAGGGCCACCCGGGGTGCTGATGCTCATCGTGCCTCGTCAAGTCGGTCGGTCAGGGGAGTGGCGGGCCGGTAGACGCGCAGGGGAGCCGCCGAGTGCCCGAGTCTACCCCCGATAACATGGCTGGGTGACTCCTGCAGAACTAGCCTCGGTCGTCCTTGCCGCCGCCCACGCCGTCTTCGCGCAGCGTGGGCTCGACCACGCCGCGCTGCCGGCGAGCACGGTGGTGGAGCGACCGCGCAACCCCGAGCACGGCGACTACGCGTCGACGCTCGCGCTGCAGTTGAGCAAGAAGGTGGGCGTCCCGCCCCGGGAACTGGCGACGGCGCTGGCCGACGAACTGGGCCGGACGGCCGGTGTCAAATCGGTGGAAATCGCCGGGCCGGGCTTCCTGAACATCCGGCTCGACGCGGCCGCCGCCGGTCAGCTCGCCCGGGTGATCGTCGAGGCCGGCGCGGAGTACGGCCGCAGCGAGCGACTCGCCGGGGAGAAGATCAACCTGGAGTTCGTCTCGGCCAACCCAACCGGGCCGGTGCACATCGGCGGGGTCCGCTGGGCGGCCGTCGGCGACGCGTTGAGCCGGCTGCTGCGGGCCACCGGCGCCGAGGTCGGCACGGAGTACTACTTCAACGACGCGGGCTCGCAGATCGACAGGTTCGCCCGTTCGCTGCTGGCCGCCGCCAAGGGTGAGCCGGCCCCGGAGGACGGCTACGGCGGGGCGTACATCGCCGAGATCGCCGCCGAGGTGCAGGCCCGTCGGCCGGAGGTGGGGTCGCTGGACGACGACGCCGCCCAGGAGATCTTCCGGGTCGAGGGCGTCGCGCTGATGTTCGACGAGATCCGCACCTCGCTGCGCGACTTCGGGGTGGAGTTCGACACCTACTTCAACGAGAAGGACCTGCACGACCGGGGCGAGTTGGACCTGGCGTTGAACCGGCTGCGCGCGCAGGGACACCTCTACGAGTCCGAGGGCGCCACCTGGCTGCGTACCACCGACTTCGGTGACGACAAGGACCGGGTGTTGCGCAAGTCCAACGGCGAGTGGACGTACTTCGCCGCAGACTGCGCCTACTACCTGGACAAGCGCGAGCGCGGCTTCGAGCGGGTCGTGATCATGCTGGGCGCCGACCACCACGGCTACATCGGCCGGATGAAGGCGATGTCCGCCTGCTTCGGTGACGACCCGGAGCGCAACCTGGAGATCCTCATCGGGCAGCTCGTCAACCTGCTGCGTGACGGCGCGCCGATGCGGATGAGCAAGCGCGCCGGCACGGTGATCACCCTGGAGGACCTGGTCGAGGCCATCGGCGTGGACGCCTCCCGGTACGCGCTGGCCCGCTACTCCAGCGACTCCCCGATCGACATCGACATCGAGCTGTGGACCCGGGCGACCCGCGACAACCCGGTCTACTACGTGCAGTACGTCGCAGCCCGTACCGCCAGCGTGGGCCGTAACGCCGCCGACGCGGGGCTCACCCGGGGCGACGCGGACGCGTTCCGACCCGAGCTGCTCGCCAACGAGAAGGAGAACGAGCTGCTCAAGGCGCTCGCCGGGTTCCCCGCGACGGTCGCCACGGCGGCCGAGCTGCGGGGTCCGCACCGGGTGGCCCGCTACCTGGAGGACGTGGCCGGGGCCTATCACCGCTTCTACGACGAGTGCCGGATCCTGCCGCGCGGTGACGAGGAGGTCACCGACCTGCACCGCGCCCGGCTCTGGCTCAACGACGCCACCCGCACGGTGATCGCCAACGGCCTCTACCTGCTCGGCGTCTCCGCGCCCGAGAGGATGTGACATGAGGGCTCATGAGGCTGGTGCGCTGCACGCGGACATCAGCGACCGGGGGCCGGCCTGGCTGCGTACCCCGGCGGATGTCAACGCCCTCGTGCCGGCGCTGTGGCCGCGGTCGGTGACGCGTGGCGCGGACGGCGCGGTCGCCGTCGCGGGCCTCAGCGTCCGCGACATCGCGGCCGAGTTCGGCACCCCGGTGTACGTCCTCGACGAGGCCGACCTGCGCTCGCGCTGCCGCGACTTCCGAGCGGCCTTCCCCACCGAGGACGTCTACTACGCGGGCAAGGCGTTCCTCTGCCGGGCGGTGGTCCGGATGATCGCCGAGGAGGGCCTGCACCTGGACGTCTGCACCGGGGGTGAGCTGGCCACCGCGCTCTCGGCCGGGATGCCTCCGGAGCGGATCGGCTTCCACGGCAACAACAAGTCGGTAGCCGAGCTGTCCCGGGCGTTGGACGCCGGGGTGGGACGGATCATCGTCGACTCGTTCACCGAGATCGACCGGCTCACCGCGCTGGCCCGCGAGCGCGGGGTCCGGCCCCGGGTGCTGGTCCGGGTCACGGTCGGCGTGGAGGCGCACACCCACGAGTTCATCGCCACCGCCCACGAGGACCAGAAGTTCGGCTTCTCGCTGGCCGGCGGCGCCGCCGCGACCGCCGCTCTCAAGATCCTCGACGAGGGCGTCCTGGAGTTGCGGGGCCTGCACTCGCACATCGGCTCGCAGATCTTCGACGCCAGCGGCTTCGAGGTCTCGGCCCGCCGGGTGCTCGCCCTGCAGGCGCAGATCCGCGACGCACGCGCAGTGGAGTTGCCCGAGCTGGACCTGGGCGGCGGCTTCGGCATCGCGTACACCACGCAGGACGACCCGGCCACTCCGCAGGACCTGGCCAAGCGCCTGCGCAAGATCGTCGACCTGGAGTGCGCGGCGGAGAATCTGGCCGTGCCGCACCTGTCGATCGAGCCGGGGCGGGCCATCGTCGGCCCGGCCGTGTTCACCCTCTACGAGGTCGGCACGGTCAAGGAGCTCGACGGCATCCGCACGTTCGTCAGCGTCGACGGCGGGATGAGCGACAACATCCGCACGGCCCTCTACGACGCGTCCTACTCGGCGACGTTGGCCTCCCGGGCCTCTATCGCGCAGCCGTTGCTCGCCCGCGTGGTGGGAAAGCACTGTGAGTCAGGGGACATCGTGGTGAAGGATGAATTCCTGCCCGCCGACGTGCAGCCCGGAGATCTTGTCGCGGTGCCCGGCACCGGTGCGTACTGCCGGAGCATGGCCAGCAACTACAACCACGTGCCCAGGCCACCTGTGGTCGCGGTACGCGACGGCCAGGCGCGCCTGATCGTCCGGCGGGAAACCGAAGAGGACCTGCTCGCTTTGGATGTGGGATGACGTCACCTGTGCGCTTGGCGCTGCTCGGCTGTGGCACTGTCGGCCAGGAGGTGGTCCGGCTGCTGCACGAGCAGTCGGCCGACCTGGCCGCCCGGATCGGCGCTCCACTGGAGATCGCCGGCATCGCCGTCCGCCGGCTCGGCCGCGACCGCGGTGACCTGCCCGTCGACGCGGCCCTGTTCACCACCGACGCGCTCGGCCTGATCAAGCGCGACGACGTGGACGTGGTGATCGAGGTGGTCGGCGGCATCGAGCCGGCCCGGGGCTGGCTGGTCGAGGCGCTGCGGGCCGGCAAGAGCGTGGTCACCGCCAACAAGGCGCTGCTCGCCGAGGACGGGGTGGCCCTGCACGAGGCCGCGGCGGAGGGCGGCGGCGACCTCTACTACGAGGCGTCCGTTGCCGGTGCGATCCCGCTGCTGCGCCCGCTGCGCGAGTCGCTGCACGGGGACCGGATCAACCGGGTCACCGGCATCGTCAACGGCACCACCAACTTCATCCTCTCCGCGATGGACGCGACCGGCGCCGGCTTCGCCGAGGCCCTCGAAGAGGCCACCGCCCTGGGGTACGCGGAGGCCGACCCGACCGCCGACGTGGAGGGCTTCGACGCGGCGGCGAAGGCGGCCATCCTCGCCTCGCTGGCGTTCCACACCCGGGTCGGCGCGGCCGACGTGCACCGCGAGGGCATCACCGAGGTGACCGCCGCGGACATGGCCAGCGCCCAGGCGATGGGCTGCACGATCAAGCTGCTCTGCATCGCGGCCCGGGGCGTCGACGCAAGCGGCCGGGAGACCGTGAGCGTCCGGGTGCACCCGGCGATGATCCCGCGCAGCCACCCGCTGGCCAGCGTCGGTGACGCGTTCAACGCGGTCTTCGTGGAGGCGGACGCGGCCGGGCAGTTGATGTTCTACGGTCGGGGCGCCGGGGGTGCGCCGACCGCCAGTGCGGTGCTCGGTGACGTGGTCGCGGTGTGCCGCAACCGGCTGGCCGGGGTGCGCGCGGCCAGCGAGAGCGCGTACGCGGCCCTGGCGGTCCGGCCGATGGGTGAGGCGTTGACCCGCTACCACGTCAGCCTGGACGTGGCCGACCGCCCGGGTGTGCTGGCCGCCGTGGCGGGCGTGTTCGCCCGGCACGACGTCTCGATCGCGACGGTGCGGCAGGGCTCGGCGGGTGGGCCGGCGGGCCGCGACGGCGACGCCGAGCTGGTCATCGTCACCCACGTTGCGCCGGACGCCGCGCTCGCCGCGACCGTCGGCGAGTTGCGCGGTATGGACATTGTCCGGTCCGTGACCAGTGTGCTGCGGGTCGAGGGTGGCGCCTGACTCGTTGACACCATCGATGGGTGGGCTCGTGCGTCCCGACAGGTGGGTATGCCCGGGTGTGCCATCGACCACTCCGGCAGGCTGGTCCAAGGTGGCCCTGATGCTCGGGTCAGTGCGGCGGTAGAGGCGAGGAGATCGACATGTGGCGGGGTTTGATCGAGGCGTACCGGGATCGGCTGCCGGTCACCGCGGCCACGCCGGTCGTCACGCTGCACGAGGGGAACACGCCGCTGTTGCCGGCGCCGGTGCTGTCCGCCCGGATCGGTTGCGACGTGCACCTCAAGGTGGAGGGCGCCAACCCGACCGGCTCGTTCAAGGACCGGGGGATGACCCTCGCGGTGTCGAAGGCGGTCGAGGCCGGCAACAAGGCCATCATCTGCGCCTCCACCGGCAACACCAGCGCCTCCGCGGCGGCGTACGCGGCGCGGGCCGGGCTCACCTGCGCGGTCCTGGTGCCGCAGGGCAAGATCGCGTTGGGCAAGCTGGCCCAGGCGCTGGTGCACGGTGCGAAGCTGCTCCAGGTCAGTGGCAACTTCGACGACTGCCTGTCGCTCGCCGCGAAGCTGGCCCAGGACCACCCGGTCGCGCTCGTCAACTCGGTGAACATCGACCGGTTGCACGGCCAGAAGACCGCCGCCTTCGAGGTCGTCGAGGCGCTCGGTGACGCGCCCGACATCCACTGCCTGCCGGTCGGCAACGCCGGCAACATCTCCGCCTACTGGATGGGCTACGCGGAGGATCGGGCCGCCGGCGCCACCACCCGAACGCCGAAGATGTACGGCTTCCAGGCATCCGGTGCCGCCCCGATCGTGACCGGCCAGGTGGTGCCGGAGCCGTCGACGATCGCCACGGCGATCCGGATCGGCAACCCGGCGAGCTGGACCAAGGCACTGGACGCCCGGGACACCTCCGGTGGCCTGATCGCCGCGGTGACCGACCGGGAGATCCTTTCCGCGTACCGGCTGCTCGCCCGCGAGGTGGGGGTCTTCGTCGAGTTGGGCAGCGCGGCCAGCGTGGCCGGCCTGCTCCAACAGGCCGAGGCGGGCGCGGTGCCGCCCGGGTCGACGGTGGTCTGCACGGTGACCGGCCACGGCCTCAAGGACCCGGAGTGGGCGATCTCCACGGCGCCGGCGCCGCTGACCATCGCGAACGACCCGATGGCCGCCGCTCGCGCCCTCGACCTGGCCTGAGCGCGCCGCCGGCCGCCCGCTGCGGGCAGGCCGGCGGTCGGGTGGTGAGACTGCGTCGGGGGCGGCGGGGGTTCCGGTGATCGAATCCGGCACACTTTCACGTATCCCCGCCCGCAGACTCGATCAGGAGTGAACCAGGCCGATGTCGCTGCTTGCCAGATTCAGCCTCGCCAACCGAGGGCTGATCGCCCTCATCGCGGTGGTGACCACGGTGTTCGGAGTGTTCGCCGTGCCGTCGCTGAAGCAGCAACTGCTGCCGTCGCTCGAATTCCCGGCCGCGTTCATCGTGGCCCCCTACCCCGGTGCCGGCCCCGAGATCGTCGAGTCGCAGGTGACCGAGCCGATCGAGAACGCCCTCCAGGGCATTCCCGGGTTGGACAAGATCACCTCCACGTCCCGCGAGGGGTCGGCCACCGTCCAGGTGACGTACGAGTTCGGCACCGACCTGGACGACGTGGTCAACAAGATGCAGACCGCGCTGAGCCGGATCGACGCCCAGTTGCCGGAGAGCGTCGACCCCCAGGTCATCGCCGGTAGCACCGACGACCTGCCGGCGGTGGTGCTGGCCGCGGCCGGCGCGGCGGACGAGCGGGCGCTCGCCGAAAAGCTCCGGGCGACTGTGGTGCCGGAGCTGGAGGGCATCGAGGGGGTACGCACCGTCGAGGTGACCGGCACCCGCGACGACATCGTGGTGGTCACCCCGGACCCGGCGAAGCTGGCCGCGGCGCAGGTGCAGCCGACGGCGATCGGCGCGGCGCTGAAGACCAACGGCGTGGCCGTACCGGCCGGCGCGGTGACCGACGGTGGGCTGGCCCTTCCGGTGCAGGTCGGCGCGCCGATCGCCAACCTGGAGGACCTCCGCGGCATCGTCGTCACCCCGGGCGCGACGCCGGTCCGTCTCGGTGATGTGGCGACGGTCGAGCAGCAGCTCGCGCCGGCCACGGCGATCACCCGGACCAACGGCAAGGACAGCCTCGGCATCGCGGTCACCGCCGCGCCGGACGGCAACGCCGTGCAGATCTCGCACGAGATCCGGGACCGGCTCGCCGACCTGAAGGACGCCTCCGGTGCGGAGCTGACGGTCGTCTTCGACCAGGCGCCGTTCGTCGAGAAGTCGATCGAGTCGTTGACCACCGAGGGTCTGCTCGGCCTGGTGATGGCGGTCATCGTCATCCTGGTCTTCCTGCTGTCGGTGCGCTCGACGGTGGTCACCGCGGTCTCCATCCCGCTCTCCGTGCTGGTGGCGTTGATCGCACTGTGGATCGGTGACTACTCGCTCAACCTGCTCACCCTCGGCGCGTTGACAATCGCGGTCGGCCGGGTGGTGGACGACTCGATCGTGGTGTTGGAGAACATCAAACGACACCTGGAGTACGGCGAGGAGAAGCGCCACGCCATCGTCACGGGCGTCCGTGAGGTCGCGGGTGCGGTGACCGCGTCCACCCTCACCACGGTGGCGGTGTTCGCGCCGATCGCGTTGGTCGGCGGATTCGTGGGGCAGCTCTTCGCGCCGTTCGCGATCACCGTGACGGTGGCGCTGCTCGCCTCGCTGCTGGTGTCGCTGACCGTGATCCCGGTGCTGGCGTACTGGTTCCTGAAGCCGCGTGGCGGCACCGCGGACGACGAGGCGGTGCGGCGTGGCGCGGAGGAGAAGGAGCTGCGCAGCCCGTTGCAGCGGGCGTACCTGCCGGTGGTCGGGTTCGCCACCCGCAAGCGGTCGACCCGGTGGATCACCGTCGGGCTCGGCCTGCTGGTGCTCTTCGGCACCTTCGGTCTGGCCCAGAAGCTGGAGACCAACTTCCTGGACGACTCCGGCCAGGACACCCTCAACATGAGCCAGGAGCTGCCGGCCGGAAGTGGCCTGGCGGCCACCGACGCGGCGGCCAGGCAGGTCGAGTCGGTGCTGTCGGCCACCAAGGGCGTCGAGACGTACCAGGTGACCGCCGGCGGTGGCGACAACCCGTGGGCGGGTGGCGGCGGCAACAACGTCGCCAGCTGGTCGTTGGCGCTCGACGGTGACACCGACGCGAAGCAGATGCGGGAGGTGTTGCGCAAGGAGTTCGACAAGCTCGGCGCCGGTGTGGGCGAGATCAGCTTCGGTGGCGGGCAGGAGGCGTCGACCAGCCAGCTGGAGGTGGTCGTCCAGGCCAGCGACCCGGAGGTGCTGACCCGGGCCGCCGAGGAGGCCCGGTCGGCGATGGCCGGTGTCCCGGACGTCGAGGATGTCTCCACCAGCCTGGCCGACCGGGTGCCGCGGGTCGATGTGACCGTCGACCGGGTCGCCGCCGGCCGGGCCGGACTCACCGAGGCCGCCGTGGGGCAGCTCGTGTCGCAGGCGTTCCGGGGAGCGCCGCTGGGTCAGGTCTCGCTCGACGGCCAGCAGCAGAACGTGGTGCTGCGGCTGGGTACGCGTCCGCCGATGTCGGTGGAGGAGCTGCGGGCGCTGCCGGTGGGGTCGGTCAAGTTGGACGACATCGCGGACGTCACCCAGGGCGAGGGGCCGCAGCAGGTCACCCGGATCGACGGTGAGCGCAGCGTGTCGGTGACCGGTGCGGCGACCGGCTCGAACCTGGGCGCGACGAGCAAGGAGCTGCAGAAGCGGCTGGACGCCATCGACGTGCCGGGCGCGAGCTTCACGATCGGTGGCGTCAGCGCGGATCAGGCGGATGCCTTCGGTGACCTGGGCCTGGCGGTGCTGGTGGCGATCGCGATCGTCTTCCTGATCATGGTGGCGACGTTCCGCAGCCTCACCCAGGCGCTGATCCTGCTGATCTCCATCCCGTTCGCGTCGACCGGCGCGATCGGTCTGCTGCTGGTCACCGGGACGCCACTCGGCGTGCCGGCGCTGATCGGCGTGCTGATGCTCGTCGGCATCGTGGTGACCAACGCGATCGTGTTGCTCGATCTGATCAACCAGTACCGGGCGCAGGGAATGGGCGTTCGGGAGGCGGTGGTCGAGGGCGGCCGGCGTCGACTGCGTCCGATTCTGATGACCGCGGTGGCGACCATCTTCGCGCTGCTGCCGATGGCGTTCGGGCTGACCGGTGAGGGCGGGTTCATCTCGCAGCCGCTGGCGGTGGTGGTGATCGGCGGTCTGCTCAGCTCCACACTGCTCACCCTGATCCTGGTGCCGACGCTCTACACGATGGTGGAGCACACCAAGGAGTCGCTGCGGGACCGACGCGACCGGCGGCGCGCCGGCAGGTCGGAGATGACCGCGGCGGAGACCGAGGAGGTGTCGTCCCCGAACCAGGTGGCGGTGCCGAGCGGCGCACCTGCCTCGGCCGCGGCCGAGGGTGCGCAGCCGGCCGGGCGAGCCGCGCCGTCGGCCGCGCTGGTCGAGGGTACGGACCAGTTCGAGGTGCTGCGCCTGCCCCGTAGCCGTACCTCGCCGCTGCCTCCGTCGGAGTCGACCGAGTAGGTCGGACCGCGACTCGGAACGCCCCCGGCAGGGTTCTGCCGGGGGCGTTCCAGCGTCGGTCGACCGAAACACTCCGATCCGATCGGAGCCGCACCTTGTGTAACTTCTTGCGTACTCTTCGTAGATGGATGGGTGCGGGTGACGCAAGGGTGGGCGGATGGCCGACGGTACGCGAGGGTGGGGGCGGCGCGATCTGTTGCGTCGTGGCCTGCTGGTGGTCGGCGGGGTGGTCATCGGCGCCGGGGCGTCCGAGGCGTGGCAGAGCACCCATCGCCGGCTGCCGATCGCCGGCGGCCCCGCCAGCGCCACACTCGGAAACGGCCAGCAGGATGTTGGCGGCGGCGCGCTTGAGGTCTTCTGGTCAGGAAGGACCAGTCAGCGTCTGGTGGCCCTCACCTTCGACGACGGCCCGGCTCCACAGTGGACGCCGATGGTGCTCGACACCCTGGCCCGGCACCAGGTTCCGGCCACGTTCTTCATGGTCGGCGCGCAGGTCCGCCGGCACGCCGACGTCGTCCGCGACCGGCTCGCGGGGCACGAGGTGGGCAACCACAGCTGGGACCACCGGGACCTGGCCGAGCTGGACGCCGCCGAGGCGTACGACGACCTGCGCCGGAGCCACGACGCTATCGCCGACGTGACCGGGACGCAGCCCCGGCTGCTCCGCCCACCGTACGGTCACCTGGGCGGGGCGGTGCTGCACGCGGCGGCGCGGCTGGACTACCGGCTGGTGCTCTGGTCGCTGCAGATGGTGGAGCGCGAGTTTCCCGACGACCCGGCGGGCCACGCCCGGCGGATCGTGGCTGAGGTCCGACCGGGAACGATCGTGCTCGGCCACGATGTGGGTGCCCATCGGCGACTGGTCGCGCTCCGCGGCCTGACCGACATGATCAATGGACTGCGGTCGCTTGGTTACACCTTCGTCACGGTTTCGGCGCTGCTGACAGCGAGCGTGACCCCGACCCCGACCAGGTAAGGTGCCGCTGCGTGGCGTCCACCCTCTCGGTCCTGACCGGCAACCGGAGCTTTCGCAATCTCTTCCTGGCCGAACTGGTGGTCTTCGGCGCCGACTGGTTCGTCATGGTGCCGCTGCTGGTGCTGTTACCGCAGCTGACCGGCAGCGGGGTCTGGGGCGCGCTGGTGTTGGCGGTGGACACCGGCATCGTGGCCCTGCTGCTGCCGTACACCGGCACGATCGCCGACCGCTTCGACCGCCGGAAGATCATGATTGCGGCCAACGTGGCCGCGCTGGCCGGCGTGTTGCTGCTGCTCGGCGTGCGCGGCGCCGCCACGGCGTGGCTGGCTCTCGTCGCGATCGGGGTGGTCGCGGTGGCCAAGGCGTTCTATTCGCCGGCCGCGCAGGCCGCGCTGCCCAACGTGCTGGAGCCGCACGAGCTGGCCGCCGGCAACGCGGTCGCCGGCTCGGCCTGGGGCACCATGACCGTCGTCGGTGCCTCGCTCGGTGGCGTCCTCAGCACCGCTGCCGGCCCGTACGTCTGCTTCTGGGTGGCAGCGGTGGGCCTGGCGCTTGCCGCGGCCCTCGCCACCCGGATCCGCCGGCCGTTGCAGGCGCCACGAGACGCCGACCTGCCGGCCCAGCGGACCTGGGCCGCCGTTCGCGAGGCGCTCGGCTACATCGGTAAACGCCCCCGGGTGCTCGCGCTGGTCACGGTGAAGTCGGCGGTGGGCCTGGGCAACGGCGTGCTGACCGTGTTCCCGTTGCTGGCCGGCGTGTACGGCGTCGGCCCGCTCGGCGCCGGCCTGCTCTTCGCGGTGCGTGGGGCCGGTGCGTTGGTGGGGCCGATCCTGATGCGTCGGGTGCTCACCAACCGGGCGTGGTTGCTGCCCGGGCTCGCGCTGTCGATGTCGCTCTACGGGCTGTCCTATCTGGGTACGTCGGTGGTGCGTTGGTTCCCGTTGGTGCTGCTGCTGGTCTTCGTGGCGCACTTCGCCGGCGGCAGCAACTGGGTAATGTCGAACTTCGCCCTGCAGGGCGAGGTTCCGGACCGGTTGCGTGGGCGTGTCTTCGCCACCGACATGATGCTCGCGACGCTGGCGATCTCGGTGAGTCAGCTGGCGGTGGCCCTGGTCGTGGACGTGGTGGACGAACGGGTCGTGCTCGCCGGCTGCGGGCTGATCACCCTCGTGTACGCGGTCGGGTGGCGGATCGCCACCCGCCGACTCACGCTCAGCGATCCGGTCGCGGAGCCGGTCCCTGACCCGGCCGGCTGAATCTGCCCGATCCCAGGCTGCGGGCAGCGGACCGGTTCGTCGGTGCCGAGCCCTAGCATGAGCGCGTGCCGACGAACCTTACCGCCGGGCCGGTCCGTGTCCGGGTCCCCGCGACCAGCGCCAACCTGGGTCCGGGCTTCGACGCGTTGGGTCTCGCCCTCGGGCTCTACGACGACGTGTCCGCCGAGGTCGCGCCGGGCGGGGTCCGGGTGACGGTGACCGGGCAGGGTGCCGGTGAGCTGCCGGACGACGACCGGCACCTGGTGGTGCGGGCCATGCGAGCCGTGTTCGACGTGCTCGACGCCCACCCCGAGGGCCTGAGCGTGGAGTGCGTCAACCGGATCCCGCAGGCGCGCGGGCTGGGCTCCTCGTCCGCCGCGATCGTCGCCGGGGTGCTGCTGGCCCGTGCCCTGGTCACCGACGGGGAGCACCGGCTGGACGACGGGGCCGCGCTCCGGCTGGCCGCCGAGATCGAGGGCCATCCCGACAACGTCGCACCGTGCCTGCTCGGCGGCTTCACGGTGGCCTGGTCCGAGCCGACGGGCGCGCGGGCGGTGTCCCTGCCGGTCGCGGACGGGGTGCTGCCCACCGTCTTCGTCCCGGCGGAGCGCGGGTTGACCGCTGCCGCGCGGGCCGCGTTGCCGGCCACCGTGCCGCACGGCGACGCCGCGTTGACCGCGGGGCGGGCGGCTCTGCTGGTGCACGCGCTCACCGCCGACCCGGGGCTGCTGCTGCCGGCGACCGTCGACCGACTCCACCAGGACTACCGCGCATCCGCGATGCCAGGCACATCGGCGCTGGTCAGAGCGTTGCGAGCGGCTGGTGTGGCAGCCGTGGTCAGTGGGGCCGGCCCCACCGTGCTGACGTTCAGCGAGCCTCCGGAGGGCTTCCCGGCGGGAACAGACTGGGAAATCTGGCAGTTACCGATAGACGTCAGCGGTGCGCGGGTTGCTCGGGGTAGACTGGGACACGCCGAGCGGGACCCTGTTGCCGCAGGTCGGAAGAGTTGATTACGCTCTAGACCTAGCACAGCCGCGAAGCACGCGATCTCCTGCGAGGCGGCGCACCCCGAAGCTCTCGGCGGTCAGCCCGTCACACCCCTGCCAAAGGCCCACGCCGCACCGCAGATTCCACAGGTCGCCGCAGACGGCGAGACCTGCTCACCGACGTTGGTGAGTCGGGATACCGACCGGCTGCTGTGTCACAGACTCCCGCGACGCGTCCTTGCGAGGCGGGTGCACCGAGGCCGCCCGGCCACCTTAGTTCCGACTCCGGGCAGTCCCGGCCTTTATCGAGGGAAGGAATCCATTGAGCGACACCACCGACGTGACGTCGGATGTTTCCAACGTCGCTGGCGATGCCACCGCCGCCGCTCCCGCCCGTCGTCGGCGTAGCGGCACCGGTCTGTCGGCGATGCTGCTGCCAGAGCTGCAGAGCCTGGCTGCGTCGCTCGGCATCTCCGGCACGGCTCGCATGCGCAAGGGCGAGCTGATCGCCGCGATTTCCGAGCGGCAGGGCGGCAACGCCGCCGGGACCCCTCGACCGCGGGCCGAGGTCGCGGCCGCAGCAGCCCCGACCCGTGAGGGGGTGCGCGCCGAGGTGCGGGAGACCGCCGACCGGCCGGCCGCCGAAGGACGTGGCGCCGAGCCGGCAGCGGCTGAGCCAGCCCCCGAAACCGAGGGCCGTGGTCGCACCCGGCGGAGCCGGGCCGCAGCGGCGGAGACCCGTCCGGCTGAGGCGCGTTCGACCGAGACGGCACGTCCGACCGAGACGCGCACCGACGAGGCGGAAGCCGGCGACCGGGCCGACCGTGGCGAGAACCGCCGCGAGCGGGCCGAGCGTCCGGAACGCACCGAGCGGGCCGAGCGGGCCGAGCGCACTGACCGTCCGGAACGCACCGAGCGGGCCGAGCGCACCGAGCGGGCCGAGCGGGCCGAGCGGGCCGAGCGCACCGAGCGGGCCGAGCGCACCGACCGTCCGGAACGCACCGAGCGGGCCGAGCGTCCGGAACGGGCCGAGCGCACCGAGCGCGTGGACCGCACCGAGCGCGTGGACCGCACCGAGCGCAACGACCGGGGCGAGCGGGCCGAGCGCGGCGAGCGGAACGAGCGCACGGAGCGCTCCGACCGGGGCGAGCGCAACGAGCGCAACGACCGGGGCGACCGCAACGATCGTGGTCAGCGTGCCGAGCGTGTCGAACGGGACAACGACGACGATGACGGCGAGGGCGGTGGCCGGCGTGGCCGGCGCAGCCGTTTCCGGGACCGTCGCCGCGGGCGCGGTGAGCGCACCGAGACCGGCGCCGACACCGGTGGGCGTGAGCCGCAGGTCAGCGAGGACGACGTGCTTGTCCCGGTGGCCGGCATCATCGACGTGCTCGACAACTACGCCTTCGTGCGGACCACCGGCTACCTGGCCGGCCCGAACGACGTGTACGTCTCGATGTCCCAGATCAAGAAGTACGGCCTGCGCCGCGGTGACGCGATCACCGGTGCGGTGCGGGCGGCCCGCGAGGGCGGTAACAGCGGCGACCAGCGGCGCGACAAGTACAACCCGCTGATGCGGCTGGACACGATCAACGGGATGGAGCCGGAGGAGGCCCGGCGTCGTCCGGAGTTCTACAAGCTCACTCCGCTCTACCCGCAGGAGCGCCTGCGCCTGGAGACCGAGCCGCACATCCTGACCACCCGGGTCATCGACCTGGTCATGCCGATCGGCAAGGGCCAGCGGGCACTCATCCAGTCGCCGCCGAAGGCGGGTAAGACGATGGTGCTGCAGGCGATCGCGAACGCGATCACCCGCAACAACCCGGAGTGCCACCTGATGGTGGTGCTGGTGGACGAGCGGCCTGAAGAGGTCACCGACATGCAGCGGTCGATCAAGGGCGAGGTCATCGCGGCCACGTTCGACCGTCCGCCGCAGGACCACACCACGGTGGCCGAGCTGGCCATCGAGCGGGCCAAGCGCCTGGTCGAGCTTGGACACGACGTGGTCGTGCTGCTCGACTCGGTGACCCGGCTCGGTCGGTCGTACAACCTGGCAGCTCCGGCCAGCGGCCGGATCATGTCGGGTGGTATCGACTCCACGGCGCTCTACCCGCCGAAGCGCTTCCTCGGCGCGGCCCGCAACATCGAGAACGGCGGGTCGTTGACCATCATCGCCACGGCGCTGGTGGAGACCGGTTCCATGGCGGACACGGTCATCTTCGAGGAGTTCAAGGGCACCGGCAACGCGGAGCTGAAGCTGGACCGGAAGATCGCCGACAAGCGGACCTTCCCGGCCATCGACATCAACCCGTCCGGCACCCGGAAGGAAGAGGTCCTGCTCGCACCCGAGGAGCTGGCCATCATCCACAAGCTCCGGAAGGTGCTGCACTCGCTGGACTCGCAGGCGGCGATGGATCTCCTGCTGGACCGGCTCAAGCAGTCCCGTACCAACATCGAGTTCCTGATGCAGATCGCGAAGTCGACGCCGGGGGAGTAACCAGTCCCGGGTGATCGACGACGAGGGGCACGGCCGTCACGGCCGTGCCCCTTCGTCATGTCTCGCCAGGCGCCCGGCAGCACGCCCGGCCTGGCCCGATGGTGCACACGTTGCCCTTTGCTCTGCTTCAACCCACGCAACATCAAACGGCCAGCACTGTTGCGCCGGTTGAAGCAGAGCAAAGGTGGTGCAGAAGGGCTGGTCGGTCGGCATCGCGACGGCGAGTGCCAGCTCGCGGCTCAGAAGCCGCCGTCTGCCACCTGGAAGACGGTGAGGCCGAGGGCTCGCCACATCTGCACCACCTGGGCACGGTCGTCGAAGACGCCGGCCACCCGGTAACGGTCCCGGATCTCCCGGTCGTAGATCTCCCGCTTCACGACCGAGTCCTTCCGCGAGTCGCCGACGGTGCGCAGGTGCAGGCCGAGGTACGGCACCCGGACGTGCCGGTCCAGCCAGGCCTCGGTGTCCGCTCGGGCGGAGGCGTCCCGCCCGGAGCAGAAGACCACCCCGTACCCGGCGGCGTGCATCGCCCGGACCGCCGCGATCACCGCCGTGTTCGGCTCGTCCGCACTGACCCGCGTCATGTCGTACGGGCTGCGGGACACGGCCAGCGCGACGGTGCCGTCGATGTCCACCAGGACGATCTCCGGTGGCTCGGTCGACGGCGGGTGCACCACGGCGGGGCGTCCGGTGCGGGCCTGCGGCACCGGCAACGGCAGGGTCCGCCCCTCCAGGTACCGCTCGTGCAGCTGACGGATCGCGTCCGCGCCGACCTGGTCGGCAGGTGGGCGCGTGGCGTCGCGGCGCAGGCACTCGTCAAGTGGCACGTCGGTGAAGTCGTGCACCTCGAAATCAGCGCCGTGCCGGGCGGCCAGGTCGGCCCAGCCCCGCAGGGCCCGCGAGCGCAGGTTGGTGTCGTCCACGCAGACGTCCACCCGGGCCCGCAGCAACGCCTCGACCTGGGACCGCTGTGCGACGGTCACCTGGGCCTCGGCCCACTGGGTGAAGAGCCGTCCGCCGTGCAGCATCCGGCGCAGGTCGTCCCGGTTCACCCGGGCCACGGACGGCTGGAGGGTGCGGGCGAAGGTCGTCTTACCCGAGGCGGGCAGTCCGCGGGTGGCGATCAGGCGGGTCACCGGCATCCCTCCGGCTCGTGGGACGTACCCCCGGCGGGGTACGCGGCGGCGGACCGCCGGGTGGGCGAATGCCCGGCCGGGCGGCGGGAATGCGGGTGGGGGAGCACGTGTTGACGATGCCGGACGAGGTGTGCGGCCCGACTACCGGGTCGGCTCAGGCCCATGGCACACTTGTCAGTCGGCCACCGGTTCCGGTTCACGCCCGAGCCCGTCGTGTACGGCGCGACGAGTGATGACGGCGACCCGGCGACCACCAACGAGAGGACCGAGGCGATGAAGGCAAACATCCACCCGGAGTACGTGACCACCGAGGTCAGCTGCTCCTGTGGCAACACGTTCACGACCCGCAGCACCGCCAAGGGCGGCACGATCCACGCCGAGACCTGCAGCGCCTGCCACCCGTTCTACACCGGTAAGCAGCGCGTTCTCGACACCGCCGGCCGGGTCGCGAAGTTCCAGCAGAAGTACGCCAAGGTTCAGGCCAAGAAGGCCAAGTAACTCCTCGTTCGGCGCCCGCGTCCGGTTTTTCACCGGGCGCGGGCGCCGTCCGCGTTGTGCCCTGTTACGCAGCCGGCGGCCTTCGGCCCGGCCGGCTTCGCACCGTCGAAGGAGCATCCGCAGCATGAGCAGCGAGCGTCTGGCCGCCCTCCTCGACGAGTACGCGACGCTGGAGAAGCGGTTGGCCGATCCGGCCATCCACGCCGACCAGGCCACCGCGCGCAGGGTGGGTCGCCGCTACGCGGAGCTGGTGCCCCTGCACAAGGCCGCCGCCGAGCTGGAGCAGACCCGAGCCGACCTGTCCGCGGCTCGTGAGTTGGCTGCCGAGGACCCGTCCTTCGCGGGCGAGGCGGAGTCCATCGCCGGATCCGTGCCGATGCTGGAGGAGCGCCTCGCCGAGCTGCTCATTCCGCGTGACCCGCACGACGCCAAGGACGTGATCGTCGAGATCAAGGCCGGTGAGGGTGGCGAGGAGTCGGCTCTCTTCGCCGCTGACCTGCTGCGGATGTACACCCGCTACGCCGAGCGGCACGGCTGGCTCACCGAGGTGATCGACGCCCAGGATTCCGACCTCGGCGGGGTCAAGGACGTCTCGCTGGCGATCAAGACGAAGGGTGTGCCGGAGGGCGGCAACGGCGTCTGGTCGCGACTCAAGTGGGAGGGCGGTGTGCACCGGGTGCAGCGGGTCCCGGTCACCGAGTCGCAGGGCCGGATCCACACCAGCGCCGCCGGGGTGCTGGTGCTGCCCGAGGCCGAGGATGTCGACGTCACCCTCGACCAGAACGAGCTGCGCATCGACGTGTTCCGTTCGTCCGGCCCGGGTGGTCAGTCGGTGAACACCACCGACTCCGCGGTGCGGATCACCCACCTGCCGACCGGCATCGTCGTCTCCTGCCAGAACGAGAAGTCCCAGTTGCAGAACCGGGAGCAGGCCATGCGGATCCTGCGCGCCCGGCTGCTCGCCGCCGCGCAGGAGCAGGCCGACGCCGCCGCCTCGGACGCCCGCAAGGCGCAGGTGCGCACGGTCGACCGCTCGGAGCGGATCCGCACCTACAACTACCCGCAGAACCGGATCAGCGACCACCGGATCGGCTACACGGCGTACAACCTGGACCTGGCGCTCGCCGGCGACCTGGACGGGGTGCTGGACGCGCTCGCCGAGGCCGACCGCGCCGCCCGGCTCGCCGGCGACACCGAGTTGACCCGCCGCTGACCGCCGCCGCGCCCCGCCGCTGACCCGCCGGGCGATCAGCTCGCGCGGGGACGCGACTTGGCGCGGAGCATGGCCCGGTCGGCCTGCTCGAAGGCGACGCCGAGCGCGTCCCGCAGCCCTCCGCCGCCGGAGACCTCCGCGAAGCCGATGCTCACCCCGACCGGGGTCCCCGGCACCAGCGACTCCCAGTCTTCGAGTCGGACGGCGGCCTCGATCCGGCGGGCCACCTCGGCGGCCTCGCGCATGCCGGTGTCCGGCAGCACCACCACGAACTCGTCGCCGCCGTAGCGGGCCACGAAGTCGCCCCGGCGCATCACCCGGTTGATCACCCCGGCGATGCGTTGCAGCACCAGGTCGCCGGAGTGGTGCCCGTGGCGGGTGTTGACCGCCTTGAAGCCGTCCAGGTCGCAGACAGCGATCACCACCCGGTCGCCCCGGGTGACCACCGCGGTGATGTAGCGCTCCAATCGGCGGCGGTTGGGCAGCCCGGTGAGCGGGTCGGTCAACGCCTCGCCCTCGAACCGTGCCGCCTCGCGGCGCATCTCCTCGTGGTCGATCCGGGCGGCGATGCCGTCGATGTAGACGTCGCGCAGCCGATCATTGCGTTGGGCGGCGAGCCGGAACGCCAGCCGGTCGGCCCGGTGCGCCGCCGCGTGGTCGCCGGCACGGGCCAGCGCGATGCTGCGCAGTCGGGCCGGCTCGGCCGCCCCGAGCGTCTCGTTGGAGACCTGGACGGTGTCCAGTCGGGCGACCGCCTCGATCGGCCGGCCGTCGGCGACGGCGAGGCACACCTGCCCGAGCTGACGCAGGTCGCGAGCGCGGGAGCTGTCCCCTCCGTGGCTGATCAGGCGGGCCGGTTCGGCTTTCCCGTCGGTCTCCACCCGGTCGCCGAGCGCGGCCTGCCGGGCCGCCGCGTAGCCGTATGCGGCGAGGCTGCTCGGGCGCAGCCGCCCGGCCCGCCCGGAGCCGATGAAGCGGGCCAGGTCGGCGGCCACGTCCCGGAGCACCCGCAGGCAGCCGTCGCTGTCGCCGTTGTGGTCCAGTGCCACGGCGTTGCGCAGTCGGATGCCCGGCGCGGCGAACGTCTCCTCTCCGATCCCGGCGGTGAGACCGAGTTGCCGGGCTCGTTCGATGGCCCCCAGGGCGTATCCGTGGAAGCTGAGGTAGCTGTACGCCATGGCCAGGTCGTGCCAGCCCCAGGCGGTGTCCCGGTCCGGGTCCTCGACGGCGCCCAGCGCGCGGGCGGCTCGGACGAGGTGCGTGACAGAGCGGTCCAGTGCGCCCTGGTGGTGTGCGGCGAGGGCGGCGAGCGCGTTGAGGTGCCCGTGCAGGTAGGGCTCGGCGAGATCGCGGACGGCCGCCGACGCCTCCTCGATGGCCCGGGTGAACTCCGCCGTCCGACCGAGATTGATCAGGGCGGAGAGGCGCTGCACCATCGCGTCCGCCCGCGCCGCCGGATCGGTGGTGGTGCGGATCACACGTTCGAGCAGGACGTACGACTCTGCGGAGCGACTGGCCTCCTGCAGCGCCCGGGCGCGCGTGAGGAAGTCAACCTGGTCATCGACCCGGTCGAGCCACCCCACCCGCCGACCCCCTGTCGTGTGCGCCGCGCGCGCACTCGTTGGTCGCGCTGCCCGCGACGCATCATGATTGTCGCGTGACCACTCTGCCGCAACACCCCCCCGAAGGGACAGGCCCCACCCGCCCGTCCGCCGCGGTGGCTCGGGTGGCCCGCGCGCTCGCCGCCGCCGGGGTCGGCTCGGCCCGGGCGGAGGCGGAGGTGCTGGCTGCGTACGTGCTGGGGGTCTCCCGAGGCCGGCTGGCTCTCGCCGACGACCTGAACGAGGAGCAGTTGGCGCGGCTCGACGAGCTGACGCGCCGTCGGGCCGCGCGGGTGCCGTTGCAGCATCTGACCGGCCGGGCCGGGTTCCGGCACCTCGACCTGTCGGTCGGGCCGGGTGTGTTCGTGCCTCGGCCGGAGACCGAGCTGCTGGCCGGCTGGGGTGTCGAGCAGGCCCGGGGCCGCACCGACCCGGTGGTGGTCGACCTCTGCAGCGGCTCGGGGGCGATCGCGCTGGCGGTTGCTCAGGAGTTGCCCGGCGCGCGGGTGATCGCGGTGGAGCGGTCCCCGCGGGCGCTGGCCTGGTTGCGGCGCAACGCGGCGGAGCGGGCCGCGTCGGGAGACCGGCCGATCGAGGTGGTCGAGGCGGACGTGACCGCGCCGGACCTGCTGGCGTCCCTGGTGGGCTCGGTGGACGTGCTGCTCTGCAACCCGCCGTACGTGCCGGACGACGTGGTGGTCGCGCCGGAGGTGGCCGGGCACGACCCCGCGGAGGCGGTCTTCGGCGGCGCGGACGGCCTGACGGTGATCCGGCCGGTCGTCAGCCGCGCGGCGGTGCTGCTGCGCGCGGGCGGCGTTCTCGGGGTGGAGCACGACGACACCCACGGCGCGGCGGTCCCCGCGCTGCTTGCCGCCGACGGCGGCTTCACCGCTGTCACGGCGCATCTGGACCTCACCGGACGTCCCCGTTACGCCACCGCGTCCCGACGGGCGGACGGCCAGCACGCCCCGATCGGGGCGGCGTGGCAGACTGACTCCTCGTGATGCTCTACGACTGCCGATCGCCCGCCGATCGGGACCGCGGCATCGCTGCGGCCATCGAGGCGGTCAAGAACGGCGAGCTTGTCGTCCTCCCGACGGACACCGTCTACGGGATCGGCGCGGACGCGTTCACCCCGTACGCGGTCAAGGCCCTGCTGGATGCCAAGGGCCGGGGTCGGCAGATGCCGCCGCCGGTGCTGATCGGCTCGCGGCACACCCTGGACGGGTTGGTCTTCTCGCTGCCCACCGCAGCCCGGGACCTGGTGGAGGCGTTCTGGCCGGGTGCGCTGACGATCGTGGTCGAGCACTCGCCGAGCCTCCAGTGGGACCTGGGCGACAAGACCGGCACGGTGGCGGTGCGGATGCCGCTGCACCCGGTGGCGCTCGAGGTGCTGCGGGAGACCGGCCCGATGGCGGTCTCGTCGGCCAACAAGACCGGCCAGCCCGCCGCGGTGACCGCCGAGGAGGCACGGGACCAGCTCAGCTACTCGGTGCGGGCCTACCTGGAGGCCGGGCCGTGCCCAGATCCGGTGCCCAGCACGATCGTGGATCTGACCGGTGAGGTGCCGCAACTGCTGCGGGCCGGGGCGATCCCGTTGGAGAAGCTGCGCGACGTCGTTCCGGACCTCGTCGACGGTCGGGGGGTCTGAGTGCCCCCGTTCACGGTCCTGCATGTCTGCATGGGCAACATCTGCCGCTCTCCGATGGCGGAGCGGCTGCTCGCTCTGGCGGTGCGGGAGCGGTTGACGCGGCGTGCGCAGGACCCGGCCGAGGCCGACGGTTTGCTGCACAGCCACAGCGCCGGCACGGGTGGTTGGCACGCGGGCGAGGAGATGAATCCGCCGGCGGCCCGGCAGGTCACCAGCCGTGGTGGGGACGTCGAGGGGTTCGCCGCGCGCAAGCTGCGCTCGGACCACATCGACGCCGCCGACCTGGTGCTGACCGCCACCGCCGACCAGCAGGAGTACGTGGTGGCGTTGCGGCCGGACGCGGCGGCCCGCACGTTCGTGCTGGGTGAGTTCGGTCGGCTGCTGGCCGCGGTGGACGCCGCCGCGTTGCCGCCGGGTGACGCGACCCCGGAGGCCGTGTACGCCCGGGGGGTGGCCCTGGTGGCAGCGGCTCACGACGCCCGGTTGGGCGCCTCGGCGTTGACGACGGACGATCTGGACGACCCGTGGGGCCGTGGTGACCAGTGCTTCAGTCGGGTCGCCGACGAGATCGAGGAGACGGTTCACCCGCTGGCCGGCGCGCTGCTGCCCTGATTGAGCGCGGTGCGAGTTTCCTCCGGGTTTGGGGAAAACCCGGGGCGAAGGCGGCGTTCCGGGTCATTCTGAACGGGTCCTAGCGTGACCGGCTCCTGCGGGGAGAGCTGATGATCCGGGCCCATCTCGACAAACTGCTGACCGTGGTGATCGCCGGAGTGCTGGCCGGGTTGGTGCTGGCCGCAGCCGCCCTGCCGGTGGCCCTGGTGTTCGGGATCGGCTTCAGCGCCCTGTCCACGCCGTACTCGGAACTGCCGAACACACTTCGTACGCCGCCCACCGCCCAGCGCTCCAACCTCTACGCCAACGACGGCACCACCCTGATCACCTCCTTCTACCAGGAGGACCGGGTGGACGTGCCGCTGCGTGAGGTGGCCCCGGTGATGCGCCAGGCGATCGTGGCCGCCGAGGACGTCCGGTTCTACCAGCACAGCGGAGTGGACCTGCGGGGCGTGGTGCGCGCCTTCACCGTCAACAAACGGGACGGGCAGACCCGGCAGGGCGCCTCCACGCTGACCATGCAGTACGTCCGCAACGTGCTCAGCAGCGACCCCCGGCTGACCGAGGCGCAGCGGGTGGCCGCGACCGAGGTCAGCACCGCCCGCAAGCTCCAGGAGATGCGCTACGCGCTCGCGCTGGAACGCGAGCTCGACAAGGAGGAGATCCTCACCCGTTACCTCAACATCGCCTACTTCGGTGCCGGGGCGTACGGCATTGCGGCGGCCAGCAAGCGCTACTTCTCCCGGTCCCCGGCCGAGTTGACCCTGGCCCAGGCGGCGCTGTTGGCCGGTCTGGTCCGGTCGCCGGACAGCGACGATCCGATCAACGGCGACGCCGACAGCGCGATGGCGCGGCGGTCGTACGTGTTGGAGCGGCTGGTGGAGTCGGGGCAGGTGCCGGCGGACACGGCGGCGGCGGCGCGGGCCGAGCCCTTGCAGCTACGGCCGAGCGAGACGCCCAACGACTGCACCGGGGTGCCCGAGGCGCACAACGACTGGGGATTCTTCTGCGACTGGTTCACCCGCTGGTGGAGCAGCCAGTCCGCGTTCGGGGCGTCCGCCGACGAGCGGCAACGCGCGCTGCGCCGGGGCGGGTTCTCGATCGTGTCGTCGCTGGACCCGGGGGTGCAGCGGGCCACCACCGAGCAGGTGCTGAAGATCTATCAGCCGTCGGCGGCCGAGGCGGTGCCGACCGCGGTGGTGCAACCGGGCACGGGACGGGTGCTGGCGATGTCGGTGAACCGCGCCTACAGCGTGCGGGACAACCCGGTCGGGCAGAAGAACCGCCCGAACACGGTCAACCAGTTGATCGGCGGCGGCGGTGCGATCGAGGGGTACCAGGGCGGGTCGACGTTCAAACTCTTCACGATGCTTGCCGCGCTGGAGGCGGGCCTGCCGCTGTCGACCGACTTCGTGGCACCCACCCAGTTGCTCACCCGCTTCCCGGCGACCGGGGAGGCGAGTTGTGACGGCCGCTGGTGCCCTTCGAACGCCAGCCCGTCCGCGATGGATGGCCCCCGCACCATGTGGACCGGGTTCGGTCGGTCGGTGAACACGTACTTCGCCTGGCTGACCGAGAAGGTCGGCGCGGACCGGGTGGTGGAGATGGCCGAGCGACTCGGGATCGTGCTGCGGGCCGACGCCGACGCCCGACTGGCCCGCTACGACGCGAAGGACTGGGGTGCGTTCACCCTGGGCGTCGCCGCGACCACGCCGCTGGACCTGGCAGGCGCGTACGCCACGGTGGCGGCCGAGGGGACCTGGTGCGCGCCGCTGCCGGTGGTGTCGATCACCGACGCGGGTGGCCGCCCGGTCGACGCCGCCAAACCGGACTGCCGACAGGTGCTCGACGTCGACGTTGCGCGGGCGGCCACCGACGCGGCGCGCTGCCCGGTCGGCGACCAGTCGATGTACGGGCGCTGCGACGGTGCCACCGCAGCCGGCCTGCGGGCGCGGCTCGGCCGGCCGGTCGCGGGCAAGACCGGCAGTTCGGAACGGTACGAGACGGAGACGGTCGTCGCGTTCACCCCGCAGATCGCGGTCGCCTCGATGGCGGCGAACCCGGACGATCCCCGGGACGCGGTCGGTCAGGCCGTGCAGGCCCGAATGGTCGACGCGGTCGGCGAGGTGCTCTCCACCGCCCTGCGCGGTCAACCGGTACGCGACTTCGTCCCGCCGAGCGAACGAACCGCCTTCCAGTTCACCGGAGCCCGCACCGGCAACTAACCCCACCCCCCACCCCCACCCCAGCCCCCGCCCACCCCACCCACCCCCCACCCCGCCCACCCCGCCCCGCCCACCCCGCCCACCCCCGCCCACCCCCCACCCCGCCCGTGCCGATCTTGCACTTTGTGTCGCTGACTTGTTCACATATGCGGCTTTTGTCGCGACAGAAAGTGCAAGATCGCGGGTGCGGGTGCGGGTGCGGGTGCGGGTGCGGGTGGGGTGGGGTTGGGGTGGGGGTGGGGGTGGGGTTGGGGTTGGGGGGTGGGTTAGGGGGCTTGTTCGGCGTTGCGGGCGATGTTGCGGGCCATGCCGCCGAAGACCACCGCGTGGAACGGGGCCACCGACTTCCAGTAGGCGTGCCCCGGCAGGCCGCGGGGCAGGAAGACGGCACGTTGCTGGTAGCGGCTGCGGCCGCCCTCGGTGGGGAGCACCCGCATCTCCAGCCAGGCCCGGCCGGGCAGCCGCATCTCCGCGCGCAGTCGCAGCAACTCGCCGGGGACGATCTCCTCGACCCGCCAGAAGTCCAACGCCTCACCGACCTGGAGGCGGTGTGGGTCGCGTCGGCCCCGACGGAGACCGACCCCGCCGACCAGGCGGTCCAACCAGCCGCGCACCGACCAGGCGAGCGGGAACGAGTACCAGCCGTGTTCGCCGCCGACTCCCTCGATGACCCGCCAGAGCGCCGCCGGTGGGGCGTCCACCGCCCGCTCGCGGACGTCGGTGTAGACGCTGCCACCGGACCACTCCGGGTCGCTGGGCAGCGGCTCGGCGGGCGAATCCGGGCCGCTCGCGGTCGACCAGCGAGTCTCCACCTGGGCGTCCCGGACCTTGGCGAGCGCGAGCGCCACCGCGTCGTCGAAGCCGGTCAGCCCGCCGGACGGGTCGGGTAGGTACCTGGCGATGTCGTGTTCGCGCGCGACCGCCTCGTGGATCAGGCTCTCCACCAGGGGGCGGGCGATCGCGTTCGGCACCGGGGTGATCAGACCGACCCAGTGCGAGGAGAGCGACGGGGTGAGCGGGCGGACCGGCACGATGATCCGCCGGCGCAGGCCGGCCACCCGGGCGTAGCGCTGCATCATCTCGCGGAAGGTGAGCACGTCCGGTCCGCCGATGTCGAAGCCCCGGTTGACCTCCGGCGGCAGCGCTACGCAGCCGGCCAGGTAGCGCAGCACGTCGCGGACCGCGATGGGCTGGATCCGGTTGCGGACCCAGCGCGGAGTGATCATGGCGGGCAGCCGCTCGGTCAGGTACCGCAGCATCTCGAACGACGCCGAGCCGGACCCGATGATCACCGCGGCCCGCAGCACCGCCGTGGGCACCCCGCTGGCCAGCAGGATCCGGCCCACCTCGGCCCGGGACCGCAGGTGCGGGGAGGGGACCTCCGCGTCGGACGCCGGCTCCGGGCCACCCAGGTAGACGATCCGGCGTACGCCGGCCGCGCGGGCCGCCGCCGCGAAGTTCGTCGCCGCTGTCCGGTCGGCGGCCTCGAAGTCTCCCCGGCCGAGGGAGTGCACCAGGAAGTAGGCGACGTCCACATCGGCGAAGGCGGCGGGCAACGTGTCCGGCCGGCTCAGGTCCCCTTCGACGATCTCGGCCGCCGAGGCCCAGGGCACATCGCGCAGTCGGACCGCCTTGCGGGCCAGGCACCGCACGGTGTGTCCCTCGGCGAGCAGTAGCGGCGTCAGCCGCCCGCCGATGTATCCGGTCGCTCCGGTGACGAGGCATCTCACGAGGTCCAGTCTGCGGCCCCCTAGACTCGTTCGCTGTGGAGACCGAGACGAGCACCTTCTGGGGACCGGATTTCGCCCAGCTCAGGGCCACCGACCCGGAGATCGCCGGGGTGGTCCTCGGCGAGCTGGACCGGTTGCGGGGCGGCCTGCAGCTCATCGCCAGCGAAAACCTGACCTCGCCGGCGGTGTTGGCCGCGCTCGGCTCGACGCTCACCAACAAGTACGCCGAGGGCTACCCGGGCCGGCGCTACTACGGGGGCTGCGCCGAGGTGGACCGGGCCGAGGAGATCGGCATCGCCCGGGCCAAGGAGCTCTTCGGGGCCGAGCACGCCAACCTTCAGCCACATTCCGGGGCGAGCGCCAACCTGGCCGCGTACGCCGCGCTGGTCCAGCCGGGAGACACGGTGCTGGCGATGGACCTGCCGCACGGTGGGCACCTCACCCACGGCAGCCGGGTGAACTTCTCCGGCAAGTGGTTCCACCCGGTCGGTTATCCGGTCCGGCCGGACACCGAGCGGATCGACTACGACGAGGTACGGGACCTGGCCCGGGCGCACCGACCCAAGCTGATCATCTGTGGTGCCACCGCGTACCCCCGGCTGATCGACTTCGCCCGGTTCCGGGAGATCGCCGACGAGGTCGGCGCGTACCTGATGGTGGACGCCGCGCACTTCATCGGCCTGGTCGCCGGCCGGGCGATCCCGTCCCCGGTGCCGTACGCGGACGTCGTCTGCGCCACCACCCACAAGGTGCTGCGCGGCCCGCGCGGCGGCCTGATCCTCTGCCGTGAGTCGCTGGCGCAGCGGATCGACAAGGCGGTCTTCCCGTTCACCCAGGGCGGTCCGCTGATGCACGCGGTCGCGGCCAAGGCGGTCGCGCTGCGCGCGGCCGCCCAGCCGGAGTTCCAGACGTACGCCCGGCAGGTGGTCAGCAACGCCCAGGCGCTCGCGGCCGGGCTGGCCGACGAGGGGATGCGCCCGGTGTCCGGCGGCACCGACACCCACCTCGCCCTGATCGACCTGCGCGAGGTGGGAGTGACCGGCGCCGAGGCCGAGCGACGCTGCGACGCCGCGTCGATCACCCTGAACAAGAACGCCATCCCGTACGACCCGCAGCCGCCGATGGTGGCCTCCGGTCTGCGGGTGGGCACCCCGAGCGTCACCACCCAGGGCATGCGGGAGGGTGACCTGCGGCAGGTGGCCACCCTGATCGCCCGAGCGGTGCGCACCGACCCCGGCGCCCCGGGCGGGGTCGACGAGTTGACCCTGATCGGTGCCGAGGTGGCCGAGTTGGTCGCGGCGTTTCCGGCGTACCCCCGTGGCTGAGCCCGGGGTGGACGCGCCCGACACCGACCGGCGGTGGCGGCTGCGGCACCTGCCGGTCCTGTTGGCCGCGTCGGCGGCGCTGGCCGTGCTCGCCGCAGTGGTGGGCGGGGTGACCGGCGGTGGGACGGCCGCGCTCGGCGCGGCGGCCGGCGTGGGTGTCACGGTGCTCAGCTACACCCTCACCACAGTGGTGTTGGCGCGGGCCGACCAGGTCAACCCGCAGTTGCTGTTGCCGCTCGGCCTGGGCCTGTACGTGGTGAAGTTCAGCCTATTGGGTGCGGTGCTGGTGGCGGTGGCGTCGACCGGTTGGGCCGGTTTGATCCCTCTCTGCCTTGGCATCGTCGCCGGGGTGGCAGTGTGGACGGCGGTGCACCTCTGGTGGCTGACCACGGTGCACGCTCGTCGGCCGCACGGCTGACCTGGCGGTCGTCCCAACCAGCGGACGCGCCGCAATGTGTCGGCCTCCGGTCATTTTCCGACGGGCAGAAGGGGAGTAGCGTGCCCACAGACGACGGCGCCCACGAGAAGCCCACACAACGATGGTTGTGCGGGGGGTGAGGCACAGCCTCGTCTTCCCGGCTGATATCCTTCGCCCCGTCATGGCTGATGACCAAACCCCCCGTCCCCCCGGGCAACCGGACGACTATCCGTCCGGTGCCGGTCAGGGTTGGACCGCGCTGAGTTACCTCATCGGAGGCATGCTCGTGTGGGGTTTCATCGGCTGGCTGGTCGACCAGTGGCTGGACACCGGTGGCGTCGCCACCGGGATCGGCTTCGTGCTCGGCATGGCTGGGGGAGTCATCCTGGTCATCCGCCGACTCGGCACGCCTACTTAGGAAGGGACGCGGTGTTCGGACAGGCGAACGTCCTGGCAGCGGGCCAGGCAGAATTCCCACCTAGCAAGGAGGACTTCTACCTGCCCAGCATCCTGCCCTGGGGTGCGCACGACTCCTACTGGTTCACCAAGTTCACGTTGATGGTCTGGATCGCGGTCGGCGTTCTGATCATCTTCTTCCTGGCGACCTACCGGAACCCGAAGCTGGTGCCGACCAAGAAGCAGTGGTTCGCCGAGTCGATCTACGGCTTCGTGCGCAACAACATCTCGGTCGACATGATCGGTCACCAGGGCGTGCGGTTCGCCCCGTACTTCACGACGCTGTTCTGCTTCGTGCTGGTGACCAACGCGTTCGCGATCATTCCGTTCTTCCAGATCTCGCCGAACTCGCACATCGCCTTCCCGGCGATCCTCGCGGTGATCAGCTACGTGCTGTTCAACTACATCGGCATCCGGCACCACGGCTTCGGCAAATACTTCAAGCACGCCCTGATCCCGCCGGCACCGTGGTACATCCTGCCGCTGCTGATCCCGATCGAGGCGTTCTCGACCTTCATCATCCGGCCTTTCTCGCTGGCCGTTCGTCTCTTCGCGAACATGTTCGCCGGTCACATGCTCCTGCTGGTCTTCACGCTCGGCGGCTTCGCGATGATCAACGCCAACGCCTGGCTGGCACCGATCTCGGTGGTGTCCTGGGTGATGACCGTGGCGCTGACCCTTCTCGAAGCGCTGGTCATCGTCCTACAGGCCTACGTCTTCACGGTGCTGAGCGCCAGCTACATCCAGGGCGCGCTCGCCGAAGAGCACTGATCCACGCACCACCCGTTGTCGTCCCGCGTGAGAGACACGCGTGATAACCAGGAGGAACCACTAATGGATTACGTCGCCGCCGCAGAAGGTGTCGTTGGCAGCACCGCAGCCATCGGCTACGGCCTCGCGGCCATCGGCCCGGGCATCGGCGTTGGTCTGGTCTTCGCCGCCTACATCCAGTCGACCGCCCGCCAGCCCGAGTCGTCGCGGATGACCCTGCCGTACGTCTGGATCGGCTTCGCCGTCATCGAGGCGCTCGCGCTGTTCGGCATCGCCTTCGGCTTCATCTGGCAGGGAGAGCTCTAATCCGCTCGTCGACCGGGAGGTCACCCATGTACTTCCTCGCCGCTGAGGGTGGTGAGTCAGACCACAACCCGATCATCCCCATTCCCGAGGAGATCGTGGTCGGCGTTGTCGCCTTCGCCGTGCTCTGCTTCGTACTGATCAAGTTCGTCTTCCCCCGTATGGAGCAGACGTTCCAGGCCCGGGTCGACGCGATCGAGGGCGGCATCAAGCGCGCCGAGGCCGCTCAGGCCGAGGCGAACCAGCTGCTCGAGCAGTACCGTGCCCAGCTCGCTGAGGCCCGCACCGACGCCGCCAAGATCCGTGACGACGCGCGGGCCGACGCCGAGGGGATCCGACAGGACATCCTCGCCAAGGCGCGCGAAGAGTCCGACCGGGTCATCCAGGCGGGCAAGGACGCACTCGCCGCCGAGCGGGCCACCATCGTACGCGAGCTGCGCGCGGAGGTCGGCACGATCGCGGTGGACCTGGCCAGCAAGATCGTTGGCGAGTCGCTGGCCGACGAGGCGCGACGCAAGGGCACCGTCGACCGGTTCCTGAGCGGCCTCGAGAGCGCAGGGGCCCGCTGATGCAGGCCGCCAGCCGGGAGTCGTACAAGGCTGGGGCCGAGCGCCTCGACGAGTACGTCCGCGGCGCGGAGCCGTCGGCGGTGGCCTCCACCGCCGACGCCATCCTCTCCGTGGCGACCCTGCTGCGGCGTGAGCCGCGGCTGCGCCGGGCACTGTCCGAGCCGGCTCGTTCCGGCGAGGACCGCGGTGCCCTGCTCGGCGACATGCTGGGCGGGCGGATCGGCGCCGACGCGCTCGACCTGCTCGTGGCGTTGGTCTCCGGCCGCTGGTCGGCACCGTCGGAGTTGCTCGACGGCGCCGAGCGCCTCGGCGTGGAGGCGCTGCTCGCCAGCGCCGACAAGGCCGGCGAGCTGGGCGAGGTCGAGGACGAGCTGTTCCGCTTCGGCCAGCTCGTGGCCGGTCAGTCGGCGTTGAGCAACACGCTGGCCGACCCGGTCGCCCCGGTCGAGCAGCGGGCCACCCTGGCCCGGGAGCTACTCGCCGACAAGGCCCGCCCGGTCACCGTCCGCCTCGTCGAGGTGGCGCTCGGCGGGTTCGGGGGGCGCTCCTTCAACGGCGCGCTGACCCGGCTGGTGGAACTCGCCGCCGAGCGACGCGACCGGCAGGTGGCGTACGTGACCGTCGCGGCCCCGTTGAGTGACGACGACGAACGCCGACTGGGTGCGAGCCTCGCCGGGATATACGGTCGAGAGGTCTCCGTCAAGCAGACGGTCGACCCCCACGTCCTGGGTGGCGTGAGCGTGCGGGTCGGTTCCGACCTGTACGACGGCACCATCCTGCGCCGCCTCAACGAGACTCGCAACGCGCTCGCGAAGCGCTGAACGGCTTGCCGTCCAACGCTGAGCGGCTCCGCCGCCCAGCGTTGGAATGGGTTCACCGAGCAGCGCCCGGATTGACAGACGCCATTCGGACCGGTTGGTACTAGGTATCCCGGGCCCCTGAATTTTAAGGAAGCAGAGGATGGCCGAGCTGACCATCTCGACGGAGGAGATCCGCGGCGCCCTGGAGCGCTACGTCTCTTCCTACTCGTCCGACGTCTCCCGCGAGGAGGTCGGCACCGTCGCCGACACCGGCGACGGCATCGCCCACGTCGAGGGCCTGCCCTCGACCATGACCAACGAACTCCTGGAGTTCGAGGACGGCACGCTCGGCGTGGCGTTGAACCTCGACGTCCGGGAGATCGGTGTCGTCGTTCTCGGTGACTCCGCCAAGCTGGAGGAGGGGCAGCGCGTCAAGCGCACCGAGCGGGTTCTCTCCGTTCCGGTTGGCGACGCCTTCCTCGGCCGCGTGGTCGACGCCCTCGGCAAGCCGATCGACGGGCTCGGTGACATCGCCAACGAGGGCTTCCGCGAGCTGGAGCTGCAGGCTCCGAACGTGATGTCCCGCCAGTCGGTGTCCGAGCCGCTGCAGACCGGCATCAAGGCCATCGACGCGATGACCCCGATCGGTCGGGGCCAGCGGCAGCTGATCATCGGTGACCGCAAGACCGGTAAGACCACCGTCGCCCTGGACGCGATCCTCAACCAGCGGGACAACTGGCGCACCGGCGACCCGAAGAAGCAGGTCCGCTGCATCTACGTCGCGATCGGCCAGAAGGCCTCCACGATCGCCTCGATCAAGGGCCAGCTGGAAGAGGCCGGCGCGATGGAGTACACGACCATCGTGGCCTCCCCGGCGTCCGACCCGGCCGGCTTCAAGTACCTGGCCCCGTACACCGGCTCGTCCATCGGGCAGCACTGGATGTACGGCGGCAAGCACGTCCTGATCGTCTTCGACGACCTGAGCAAGCAGGCCGAGGCGTACCGGGCCGTGTCGCTGCTGCTGCGTCGCCCGCCGGGCCGCGAGGCGTACCCGGGTGACGTCTTCTACCTGCACTCCCGCCTGCTGGAGCGCTGCGCGAAGCTCTCCGACGAGCTGGGTGGCGGCTCGATGACCGGTCTGCCGATCATCGAGACGAAGGCCAACGACATCTCGGCCTTCATCCCGACCAACGTCATCTCGATCACCGACGGCCAGATTTTCCTGGAGACGGACCTGTTCAACCAGGGCGTCCGCCCGGCGATCAACGTCGGCACCTCGGTCTCCCGGGTCGGCGGCGCCGCCCAGGTGAAGCCGATGCGGAAGGTCGCCGGTTCGCTGCGGCTCAACCTCGCCCAGTACCGCGAGCTGGAGGCGTTCGCCGCCTTCGCCTCCGACCTGGACCGGGCCTCGCGCGCCCAGCTCGACCGCGGTGTACGCCTCGTCGAGCTGCTCAAGCAGCCGAACTACTCGCCGTTCCCGGTCGAGCAGGAGGTCGTCTCGGTCTGGGCCGGTGTCGAGGGCAAGCTGGACGACATCCCGGTGAGCGACGTCCGGCGTTTCGAGGCGGAGTTCCTCCAGTACCTGCGGCACAAGCACGAGGGTGTGCTGGCCAGCATCGCCGACAACCAGTGGGGCGACGACATCGTCGGTTCGCTGGACGCGGCGATCGCCGAGTTCAAGCAGGTCTTCCTCAACAAGGACGACGAGCGCAAGGTCAACGACGCGCCGGCCGCTCCGCTCGAGGGTGACGAGAACCGCGAGACGGTGACCCGCTTCCGCGACAGCGCGACCGACCGCCCGGCCGAGAGCTGATCTGATGGCGGCCCAGGTACGCGTTCTTCGTCAACGGATCCGCTCGGCGAAGTCGATGAAGAAGATCACCAAGGCGATGGAGCTCGTGGCGACGAGCCGGATCGCCAAGGCTCAGGCCAGGGTGCAGGCGTCCCTGCCGTACGCCCAGGCCATCACCGGTGTGCTCACGGCGCTGGCGTCCAACGCGCGGATCGACCACCCGCTGCTCACCCCGCGCGAGCGGGTGCGGCGGGCGGGCGTCCTGTTGGTCACCAGCGACCGTGGCCTGGCCGGCGGTTACAGCTCCAACGCGATCAGGATGGCGGAGTCGCTGATTGCGCGGCTCAAGGCGGACGGCAAGGAGCCGGTGCTCTACGTCATCGGGCGTAAGGGCGTCGGGTTCTACCGGTTCCGCAACCGGCCGATCGAGGCGAACTGGACCGGCTTCAGTGAGCAGCCGTCGTTCGAGGACGCCCGTACCGTCGGTGAGACGCTGATCAAGGCGTTCACCGCCGGTGCGGACGACTCCGACGGCGGTGCCGGAGCGGACGGCGTGCTCGGCGTCGACGAGTTGCACATCGTCTACACCGAGTTCCACTCGCTGATGACGCAGAACCCGGTCACCAAGGTGATCGGTCCGATGCAGGTGGAGGACCGGCCGCGCTCCGAGGGGCTGCTGCCGGCGTACGAGTTCGAGCCGGAGGCGGAGGCGCTGCTCGACGCGCTCCTGCCGAGGTACATCAACACGCGGATCTACGCGGCGTTGATCGAGTCGGCGGCGAGTGAGTCGGCGGCACGGCGGCGGGCGATGAAGAGCGCCACCGACAACGCCGAAGAGATGATCGAGAAGTACACGCGCGAGATGAACTCGGCTCGCCAGGCCGGGATCACCCAGGAGATCAGCGAGATCGTCGGCGGCGCCAACGCGCTGGCCGCGTCGGGAAGTGAAGTGTGATGACTGCACCAGTAGAGACCAAGACGGCCACGGGTCGCGTGGTCCGGGTCATCGGCCCGGTCGTCGACGCCGAGTTCCCGCGCGACGCCATGCCGGCCCTGTTCAACGCCCTCAACGTCACCGTGAACCTGTCCGGCGGTGAGAAGACGCTGACCCTGGAGGTCGCCCAGCACCTGGGTGACAACCTGGTCCGTGCCATCTCGATGCAGCCGACCGATGGCCTGGTTCGCGGCGCCGAGGTGCGCGACCGCGGCGAGCCGATCACCGTACCGGTGGGCGACGCGGTCAAGGGCAAGGTGTTCAACGCGATCGGCGAGGTGCTCAACCTCAAAGAGGGCGAGACGTTCGAGGCCGACGACCGGTGGGGCATCCACCGCAAGGCCCCGGCCTTCGCGGACCTGGAGCCGAAGACCGAGATGCTGGAGACCGGCATCAAGGTCATCGACTTGCTCGCCCCGTACGTCAAGGGCGGCAAGATCGGCCTGTTCGGCGGCGCGGGCGTGGGCAAGACGGTGCTCATCCAGGAGATGATCACCCGGGTGGCCCGTAACTTCGGTGGTACCTCGGTGTTCGCCGGCGTGGGTGAGCGCACCCGTGAGGGCAACGACCTCATCGCCGAGATGACCGAGTCCGGCGTCATCGACAAGACCGCGCTGGTCTACGGCCAGATGGACGAGCCGCCGGGCACCCGGCTGCGGGTTGCCCTCTCCGCGCTGACCATGGCGGAGTACTTCCGGGACGTGAAGAAGCAGGAGGTGCTGCTCTTCATCGACAACATCTTCCGCTTCACGCAGGCCGGTTCGGAGGTGTCCACCCTGCTCGGCCGTATGCCGAGCGCCGTGGGTTACCAGCCGACCCTGGCCGACGAGATGGGCGAGCTCCAGGAGCGGATCACCTCCGTCCGGGGCCAGGCCATCACCTCCATGCAGGCGATCTACGTGCCGGCGGACGACTACACCGACCCCGCCCCGGCCACCACGTTCGCCCACCTGGACGCGACCACCAACCTGGAGCGGTCGATCTCCGACAAGGGCATCTACCCGGCGGTGGACCCGCTGGCGTCCTCGTCCCGGATCCTCGCCCCGGAGTTCGTCGGCGCCGAGCACTTCCAGGTGGCCACCGAGGTGAAGCGAATCCTGCAGCGTTACCGCGACCTGCAGGACATCATCGCCATCCTCGGCATCGAGGAGCTCTCCGAGGAAGACAAGATCACCGTGGCTCGGGCCCGGCGGATCGAGCGCTTCCTCTCGCAGAACACCTACGCGGCGGAGCAGTTCACCGGCGTAGCGGGCTCGACGGTCCCGATCAAGGAGACCATCGAGGCGTTCCGCAAGATCAGCGAGGGTGAGTACGATCACTTCCCTGAGCAGGCGTTCTTCATGTGCGGCGGTCTTGAGGACCTGGAGCGCAAGGCTGAGGAGCTGATGAAGGGCTGACAGGCCCGATTCGTCCCGCAACCAAAAGACTGCCCCGGCCATGCCGGGGCAGTCTTTTGTTCATCTTCGCGTCCTACCATCGTCGCGGTCCGTTACTCGGGGTCGTCCGTTCCCAGGAACCCGAGATACGTTCTAATTCGCGCGCTCACCCCTGACGAGCGTTGATCTTCGCAACCTTTCGACGACGTGCGCCCGTCTTCCCTCGTGTGGGCGTAACGAACGGAGCTGCTCGTGGGTAAGGCCGGTAAGCGGGGCCGCAAGTCATCCGTCTGGCGCGGCGTGCCAGGCTGGGCCAGGATCTGCACGGTGTTCGGCACCGTGCTTGTCGTGCTCAGCGGCGCGGTGCTGGTCGGCACGGAGGTCCTGATGGCCCGCTACGAGGGTGCGGTCGGCAAGGCGGACCTGTTCGGTGACCAGGCGGCGGGCGCCCAGGCGAAGAAGAGCGACATCAAGGGTCCACTCAACATCCTGCTCGTCGGCATCGACCCGCGTACGCCGACGGCCGCGCCGCTGGCCGACTCGATCATGGTGTTGCACGTGCCGGCGTCGATGGACCGGGCCTACCTCTTCTCCCTGCCGCGCGACCTCTACGTGCCGATCCCGGCGTTCAAGAAGGCCGACTTCCCCGGCGAGACCACGAAGATCAACGCTGCGATGTCGTTCGGCAGCAAGGTGCCGGGGGCCAACCCCGACGCGGCGCGTGGCTTCGAGCTGCTGGCCACCACCGTGCAGACCGTGACGGGCATCAAGCGGTTCGACGCTGGCGCCATCATCAACTTCACCGGCTTCCAGAAGATCGTCGACGCGATGGGCGGCGTCGACATGTACATCGAGCGCGACGTCAAGTCCGAGCACAAGCAGCCGGACGGCAAGCCGCGGCCGGGCAAGACGTACGGCGAGGGTTACGTCGGCCCGCAGGCGGTCTACAAGAAGGGCAACCAACACCTCAGCGGGTGGCAGGCGCTGGACTACGTACGGCAGCGCTACCCGAAGAACGGTGTTCCGGACTCCGACTACGGCCGGCAGCGCCACCAGCAGCAGTTCGTCAAGGCCATGGTGGGCCAGGCGTTCAGCGCCGACGTGGTGGCCAACCCCATCAAGTTGGACAAGGTGCTCCGCGCCGCCGGCCAGTCGCTGATCTTCAACGGTCGGGGCGGCAGCGTTGTCGACTTCGGGCTCGCCCTCAAGGACATCCGCCCGAACACCATCCAGATGATCAAGCTCTCCGGTGGCGAACTCAAGAACAGTAGGGGCGTCTATCTCGGTGAGCAGTTCCAGGCGGATGTCCCGGACTTCTTCACCGCCCTGCACAACGAGCAGCTCGACGCCTTCCTGCTGGAGCATCCGGACTTCGTGAACAAGACCAAGTAGTCGCGGCGCGGGTTCTACCACCCGCGTTGGGAGCGCGTGCGCGTCAGGCTAGACTTTCGGCAATCCGTCGCCGCAGCAAGGAGACAGCGTGGCAAAGCAGCTTCACGTCGAGCTCGTCGCCGTCGAGGAGAAGGTCTGGTCCGGTGACGCCGAAATGGTGGTCGCCCGGACGACCGAAGGCGAGCTCGGTGTCCTGCCGGGACACGCACCGCTGCTCGGCCAACTCGCCGAGCCCGGTCAGGTCCGCATCAAGCTCGCCGGCGGTGAGCAGGTCTCCTACGAGGTCGCCGGCGGCTTCCTCTCGGTGAGCGCCGACGGCGTCATCGTGCTGGCCGAGAGCGCAACCCCGGTCTCCGCGCAGAGCCGCTGAGCCACACCGGGGATGGACATCGTCGAAGGAATCGGGATCGGCGTTGTCGTCATCCTCGGCGCGCTTCTCACCCACTTCGTCCGGCGAGCACTGGTCACCCGTAGCGGTGGCATCATCCGGCTCAGCGTCCGAGTCACCACCATGCTCGACGGCCGTGGCTGGTCGCCTGGCTTCGGCCGGTTCGCCGGTGACGAGCTGCGGTGGTACCGGATGTTCAGCTTCGCGATCCGACCCAAGCGGGTGCTTTCCCGCAAAGGGCTGGCGGTGGAGCGCCGCCGGCTGCCGGAGGGCCAGGAACGGCTCTCCATGCCGGCCGACTGGGTGATCCTGCGCTGTACGAGTGACCACGCACCGGTGGAGATCGCCATGGCGCGGTCCACCGTTACCGGTTTCCTCTCCTGGCTCGAGGCCGCCCCTCCGGGGGCGGTCTCGCCGCGTATGGCCTCCCAGGACTGGCCGGCTGCCTGATCGGCTCTTCTGTGGTTGCTCTTCTGGGTTTCCGGGGGAGCCCGCCCGGCTCCGGGCGGTCAGGCTTGATCCCTGCACCGGGCGGGCTCCCCCGGAAACCCGTCGTTGCCACTGTGCGTCGGTCCGGCGCGGTTTCCATCACCTGCCGTTACCGGTAGGGCCGGGTCCCGCCTCTCCGGCGCGCGCACCGAGCCGGCCAGCGCGGCGGGCTTGTTGATCGACTCGGTTTTCTTGATGTCGGGGTGTCCTGGTGGTGGGGATGCCCCGACATCAAGAAACCGGAGTTGATCAAGGCGCTGGTCGGCCTGGCTTGCCGAGGAGTCAGCCTTGGCTACGCGTAGCAGCGACCAGATCGGGAACCCACACCTGCACGTGGTGCGGAGCGCCGACCTTCAGCGCTTGCCGCCCGGCACCCATAGCACATCTCCCGCCGGATTTGCCGTTCTTGACAGGATAAAGAGCAGATCGGAGAGCCGGTTGAGATACTTTGCCGGGAGAGTGCTGGTCCGTTCCGAATCGTGGCTGACCAGCGCCCATGCCGCGCGTTCGGCACGCCGAGCGGTCGTCCGCGCCACGTGGAGCAGCGCCGCGCCGGGGGTGCCGCCGGGGAGGATGAAGGAGTCGAGCGTGCTCAGGCGTGCGTTGTACTCGTCGCACCAGCCCTCAAGGCGCTCGACGTACGCCTCGGTGACCCGCAGCGGCGGGTACTTCGGCTCCGGCTCGACGGGGGTGGACAGGTCGGCGCCGACGTCGAACAGGTCGTTCTGCACCGATCCCAGCACGCCCCGCAGTTCCTCGTCGAGCCCACCCAGGGCGAGCGCGACGCCGATCGCGGCGTTGCATTCGTCGACATCCGCGTATGCGGCGATCCGTGGATCGGTCTTCGGCACCTGCTCGTTGTTGCTCAGCCTGGTCATGCCGGCATCGCCGGCCTTGGTGTAGATGCGCGTGAGGTGGACGGCCATGACGCACAGCCTACGGATTCCCGACCTGACGATCCCGGCGCGGCCGGACAGCGCGACCAGTTGGCCGGTGGTGGCGGGCCCCGGCGACGCGGGCGACCCGGCGGTCAACGACGTCGACGTCATCCGGGTGTACGGGGACGCCCGGCTGACCGGCACCGTGCACGTGGTGGGGGCCAAGAACTCGGCGTTGAAGCTGATGGCCGCCGCGCTGCTCGCCCCGGGCCGCAGCGTGATCACGAACGTCCCGCGGATCACCGACATCGCGATCATGGGCGAGGTGCTGCGTCGGCTGGGCTGCGGCGTCCGGTTCGACGCGGACGACCCGGTCGACCCGATGGTGGCCCGCGGCGGGGTGGCCCGATCCCGTTCGGTGACCATCGACGTGCCCGAGCAACCGGGCGCCGAGGCTGACTACGACCTGGTCCGGCGGTTGCGCGCGTCGATCTGTGTGCTCGGCCCGCTGCTGGCCCGCCGGGGGTACGTGCGGGTGGCCCATCCTGGTGGCGACGCCATCGGGTCACGGGGGCTGGACATGCATGTCTCCGGGCTGACCCGGATGGGCGCGGAGATCTCCGGTGAGCACGGCTTCGTCATCGCGTCCGCCCCGCACGGGCTGCGCGGCGCGGACATCGTGTTGGACTTCCCCAGCGTGGGAGCGACCGAGAACCTGGTGATGGCAGCGGTGCTGGCCCAGGGCGTCACGATGATCGACAACGCCGCCCGGGAGCCGGAGATCGTCGACATCTGCACGATGCTCAACCAGATGGGGGCGCGGATCTCCGGTGCGGGCACCTCCACGTTGCGGATCACCGGGGTGCCGGGTCTGCACCCGGTGCGGCACGCCACGGTGGGGGACCGGATCGTCGCCGGCACGTGGGCGTTCGGAGCGGCGATGACCCGGGGCGACGTGACGGTGACCGGGCTGGACCCGGCGTACCTGGAGGTCGCGCTGGACAAGGTCGTGGCCGCCGGTGGCCTGGTGGAGACCCGGGGAGACGGCTTCCGTGTACGGATGGACGACCGGCCCCGGGCGGTGGACGTCGTGACGTTGCCGTACCCCGGCTTCGCCACCGACCTGCTGCCGATGGCGATCGGTCTGGCCGCCGTCAGTCACGGCGCCTCCCTGATCACCGAGAACATCTTCGACGGCCGGTTCATGTTCGCCAACGAGATGATGCGGCTCGGCGCGGACATCAAGACCGACGGGCACCACGCGGTGGTCCGTGGACGGGGTCGGCTCTCCGGTGCCCCGGTCCAGGCGACCGACATCCGCGCCGGCGCGGGGCTGATCATCGCCGGGTTGTGCGCGCAGGGGGTCACCGAGGTCTCCCACGTGCACCACGTCGACCGCGGTTACCCGGACTTCGTGGCCGATCTCCGCGCTCTCGGGGTGGCGGTCGAGCGGGGCTCCACCCCGGACGAACCGTCACTGGAGATCTGAGGCCAGCTCCGTGCGTGGGGCCGCACCGCGTCAGGCGGCCCGCAGCGACGCCCGTACGTGTCGTCGCGCGTCGTGGATGCGTGACTTCACTGTGCCGACCGGAATGGCGAGGTGGTCGGCGATCTCCTCGTAGGTCAACTGGCACAGATCACGCATCACCAGAGGGGCGACGAGTTCGGGTCGGTGAGCCTCGAGCCGTTCCAGCGCGTCGAGCAGGTCGAGCCGGGAGCCCGCGATCACGCTCGTCGTGCGCGGGTCGGCGGCGTCGAGCGGGAGCAGTGGCGTGGACTGCTCGCCGGCCCGGCGCTTGAGGCTCCGGTACGTCTGCCGGGCGCAGTTGGCCGTGACGACGTACAGCCAGGTGGAGAACCTCGACCGCCCCGCGAAGCCGTCGATCTTGCGGGCGACCTGGAGAAGGGCGTCCTGGCACGCCTCTTCGGCGTCCTGCCGGCACGGGAGGAGGCGCAGACACTGCCGCAGGACCTGCGGGCCGATCCTGCTCAGCAGCGCGTCGAGAGCGGCGGCGTCGCCCGTGGCGGCGCGGCCGGCGAGTTCTTCGATTTCAAGATCGTCTGGCATGCTCAGGCCCCGTTCCCCCGCGTTCTGCGGGCCATAATACGGGCGTGTCAGTACCCGACAGGATCGGCCGATATCGCATTCTGCGACGTATCGGCTCCGGAGCCTTCGCCACCGTGTGGCTCGGTGCGGACGATGCCCTGGACGCGTCGGTGGCGATCAAGGTGCTGGCGGACAACTGGTCGTACCACGCCGATCTGCGGGAGCGCTTCGAGCAGGAAGCGCGGATCATGCGGCGGACGGATTCCAGCCTGCTCGTGCGAGTCCTCGACGTCGGTGAGCTGCCGGACGGCCGGCCGTACCTGGTGATGCCGTACGTGGCCGGTGGCACCCTCGCGGATCGGCTCGGCTCGGGGCCGATGCCGGTACGGGAGGCCCTGCTCGTCGCGGCCGACATCGCCGGTGCCGTCACCGTGCTGCACGAGGCCGGTGTGCTGCACCGCGACCTCAAGCCGTCCAATGTGTTGTTCGAGCCGGCCGCGGATCGGGATCGGGTGCTCGTCGCCGACCTCGGCCTGGCCAAGGCGCTCGCGAACGCGTCCGGCTTCACCATCGCCGCCGGCACACCCGGCTACATGCCTCCCGAGCAGGCCACCCCGGGCGGGGGCCTGGACGTCCGCGCCGACGTCTACGCGATCGGCGCGACCCTGTACCACATGCTGACCGGGAACCCTCCCGAGCAGGCCAGTCGCGCGGGTAGGGGTGGGCGGTCGTTGCCCAGGCCGTCCCAGGTGCGGCCCGGTGTCCCGTCCACGGTGGACGATCTGGTGCGCCGCGCGTTGCATCACGACCCTCGGCAACGGTGGGCGTCCGCCGCGGTCATGCTCGACGAGCTGCGCCGGGTGATCGCCGCCATGGAGCGGGACACGGGCCGCGGCCGGTTCGTGCGGCTGTCGGCACGGGTCGTCGGCGTCGGGGTCGCACTGACCGCGCTGCTGGCGACGGCGGGTTCCAGCGCCACCCTGCCGGCACGGTCGGGCTGGGTACGCGTCTTCGATGTCTCCGGTGCCCTGTCGGTCGCGGTGCCGTCGAGCTGGGCCGGCCAGGTGAAGGACGGCGGTTGGGATCCTTCGGTGCTGCGACTTCCCGCGGGTCAGGCGCCGGGCCTCGCGGTCGCTCCGGATCTCGACGTCTGGTCCGATCCGGCGAGCGGTATAACGGGCGTGTTCGTCGGCGCGAGCAGGGCACTGCTCGCCGGCGGCGCGGCACCCGCCCTGCCCAGCCACACCTCCTGCGTCCCGCAGCCCGACCGGACCGTGGACGTGGGCGGTAACCAGGCGCGGATACGGCGGTGGACCTCGTGTGGCGCCTCGGTCTCGTTCAGCGAGGTGGTACTCACCGTGCCGCAGCGCGGCTACGGCGTCTACGTGCAGATCAAGCAGGTCGGTGACGCCGACCTGACCGACGAGATCCTGGCCGGCCTGCGGATGTCCAGCTCGCTGGCGCCGCAGGCCGGCCGGGCCGGGCCGGGTCAGTCGAAGCAGTCCTGGTCCACGTGCTGCAGGGCCAGCGCGGTGATCTTGCCGTCCCTCGTCAGGATGAAGTAGACGGCCTTGGCGTTGCCGGCGACCTTGACGTAGCCGCGAGCGTTTGTCGCCTCCGCGTTCTCGGCGGCTCGGTAACCCGGGTACATCCGAAGCATCTCGGCGCTGGACATGCCGATGCGTAGACCCTCCGGCGTCCTGATGCCGGGCCACCCGCTGATGGAGACGATTCCCACGGTCGGCGAGAGGTCGACGGTCCCCTCCTCGGTGGGGGCGGCGCGCAGGAATGACGTACCGCAGCCGCTGGTGCCGCGGAAGGGGTTCCGCAGCATCCCGGTCGCGGTGGCCTGCTGACGGGTCATTCCGAGCTTCAGGGAGCCGAATCCGTTCGGTCCCAGGACGAGCTGTTCGGTGGTGCTCGACGGCCGCGCCGACGGCGTGGGCGACGCGGAGGGCGTAAGCGACGCGGAGGGCGTGGACGACGGGGGCGTCCCGGTGGTGGCCGCGCTGGTCGCGGGGTCCGGTGAGCCGGCCGGCGCGGCGTTGCCGCTCTGGTGTGCCGGTGACGTGCACGCGGCGACGAGCAGAAGGCAGGTGAGGGTTCCGACCAAGGGCGTGGCACGCATGATGAACTCCTGGCTCATTCCACTGGTTTGCTGTCGTAGGGTTCGATGCACCCGCGGGGGGAGTTTGTTCGCCGAGCGGAGTCGTGGATCCGTCACCTGCCGCAAGCTCACCGAGATCGCCAGACATCCTGTCGGGTCGAGCGCTTAATCATCGTTCAGGCTCGCCGACTAGGGTGTTCGCAGGCACTCATTCGCAGCGAGGGAGAAGCAGATGGCGGGTCGACTCGCGGTCGTCGGGGCTGGGTTGATGGGTTCCGGCATCGCCCAGGTGGCGGCGCAGGCGGGCTGGCAGGTGACACTGCGCGACCTGGACGACGCGGCCACCACCCGAGGGCTTGCCGGCATCCGGAAGTCGTTGGAGAAGTTCGCCGAGAAGGGCAAGATCGAGGCGTCCGAGGTCGAGGCGACGCTGGCCCGGATCACCCCGACCACCGAGCTGGAGGCGGCGGCCGACGCGGACATCGTGGTCGAGGCGGTCTTCGAGCGGCTGGAGATCAAGCACGAGGTGTTCCGCGCTCTGGACAAGATCTGCAAGTCGGACGCGGTGCTCGCCACCAACACCTCGGCCATCCCGGTCACCCAGATCGCCGCGGCGACCGAGCGGCCCGAGGCGGTCGTCGGCACCCACTTCTTCTCCCCGGTGCCGATGATGCAGCTCTGCGAGCTGGTACGCGGCTACCAGACCAGCGATGCGACGCTGGACACCGCGCGGGCCTTCGCCGAGGAGATCGGCAAGACGGTGGTGGTGGTCAACCGGGACATCGCCGGCTTCGTCACCACCCGGCTGATCTCCGCCCTGGTCATGGAGGCGGTCAAGCTTGTCGAGTCCGGCGTGGTGTCCGCCGAGGACCTGGACACGGCCTGCCGGCTGGGCTTCGGGCACGCGATGGGACCCTTGGCCACCACCGACCTGACCGGCGTGGACGTGCTGCTGCACGCCTCGAAGAACATCTACACCGACACGGCCGACGAGAAGTTCTTTCCGCCGGAGCTGCTCCAGCGGATGGTCACCGCCGGCGACCTCGGCCGCAAGACCGGCAAGGGCTTCTACACCTACTGAGACGTCCAGCCCCGGGGTCCGTTCGCGGTCCCCGGGGTCATTTCGGGCCGGACGGCCCGGGCGGCGCGGCCAGCGCTGCCGCGACGAAGTCGAGGGCGCTGGGTATGACCCTTCCCCAGTAGCGGAAGTCGTGCCGGCCGTCGGCGTACTCCGCGTGAGCCGCCGGTTCCGGCAGGGCTCGCTCCAGCGCCTGCACGTCGTCGAGGAAGTCGTCCTGCCGGCCGCACCACAGACCCAGCGGGGTGCCGCGTAGCCGGTCGACACCGGCGAAGACGTCATCACCGGGCGCGACGGCGGGGGAGAAGGCCGCCACCGTCCGGAGCAGCCCCGGCCAGGTCTCGGCGAGCAACAGCGAGCCGAAGCCCCCCATCGACCAGCCCCAGGCCGCCAGCCGGGTGGCGTCGAAGCCCCGCTCGGCACACCAGGCCGGCAACTCCTCGCGCACCATCCGTTGCGGGTCGTCCCGACCGGCGGGGCGCCAGGAGAGGCGGTCGCCTGTCGCTCCGGCGAGCACGAACGGCGGCGCGCCCCGGCGTACCGCGTCGGTCAGGAAGCGCCCCAGGCCGAGCCCGGGGAAGTCGCGCGCGGTGGTGGACGCGCCGTGCAGCACCAGGCAGACCGGCAACCCCCGGCCGTCGCCGTGCCCGTCCGGGACGGCCGTGTAGAAGTCGACCGAGCGGCCACGTGCGGCGGACGGCCGGCTGGTCAGCCGCTCGTCACCGGCGGGCGCGTCCGGGGGCGTCGGCCGTGCCGGCGAGGGACGGATCAGGCCGCGGGCGGCCCAGCCGACCCCGACCGCCAGCGCCGTCACTCCCGCACCCGCACCCGCGAGCAGGAAACTACGCCGGGTCGGTCGAGCGGTCATCGACAAAGTCTGGCAGGCCCCGGGGCGGTTCGGGACCCCGGAACGGGTCAGCCGTCGCGCTTGGTGGTCCAGCGGAAGGTGGTCAGGCAGAGCACCACACCGATCACGCACCACACGGCCAGCACCAGCGCGACCCGGCCCAGCTCGAACGAGCCGCCCGGCTCCTGGGCGCCGAAGCTCTCCGGCAGGAAGACCGACCGCAGCCCCTGGCACATCCACTTGAGTGGGAACAGCGCCGCCACCTGCTGCATCCAGGTGGGCAGGTCGGTGAAGACGAAGAACACCCCGGAGATGAACTGGAGCACCAGGGCGACCGGGGTGACCACCGCCGAGCCGCTGCGGGCGGTGCGGGCCAGCGACGAGATGGCGATGCCGCACAGGGTGCACGCGGTCACCCCGAGCACGGCGACCCAGCCGAAGGTGAACCATTTCCCGGCGGTGCCCGGCAGGTCGAGGTCGAACAGCGCCACCGCGACGGTCAGCAGCAGCACGGTCTCGGCGATACCGATCGCCACCACCATGATCACCTTGCCGGCGAACCAGACCCACTTCGGCATGGGTGTGCCCCGGTAGCGCTTGAGCACCCCGCGGTCCCGCTCGATCGGGATCCAGATGCCCAGGTTCTGGAAGCTCACCGTCATCAGGCCGGTCGCGATCATGCCGGTGATGAAATATTGCGTGAACTTGACCCCGCCACCGATCTCCCCGCTGAAGATCGAGGCGAAGATCAGGATCATGATGATCGGGAAGCCCATGGTGAAGACCACGGACTCCCGGCTGCGCAGGAACTGGGTGATCTCCAGCCGGCCCTGGCGCAGGGCGAGCGCGCCGGCACCCGGCCGACGGCCGCGGGTCGCGGTGACCGGCGTCGCCGGCTTCGTCGTGGTCGTCATCGCGCGTGTCCGATCATGGTGAGGTAGACGTCCTCCAGGGTCGGCCGGGTCACCGTGAGACCGGGGACCTCGCCGCCGTAGCGCGTGGCCAGGTCGGCCACCAGGGCCGTCGGCGTCGCGCTCTGCGCGCTTTCCGGCGTCCCGTCCGGGGTACGCCAGGAGACCGTCGCGAGCGCCTCCTGCCGGTTGCCCAGTTGGTTCGGGGCGGCCACCTCGACCAGTCGGCCGCCGGCGATCACCCCGACCCGGTCGGCGAGCGCCTCCGCCTCGTCCAGGTAGTGCGTGGTCAGCACGATCGTGGTGCCGGCCGCGGCGAGGTCGCGGATCAGCTCCCAGAACTCGCGGCGGGCCTCCGGGTCGAAGCCGGTGGTCGGCTCGTCGAGGAAGAGCAGCTCGGGACGACCGACGATGCCCAGCGCCACGTCCAGGCGGCGCTTCTGCCCGCCGGAGAGGGTGTGTGTCCGGGCCTTCGCCTTGTCGGCCAGCCCGACCCGCTCGATCACCTTGTCCGGGTCGTCGGCGTCGGGATAGAAGCCGGAGAAGTGCCGGATCACCTCGGCCACGGTCAGCTCGTCGAACTCGCCGGTGCCCTGGAGCACGATGCCGACGCGGGCGCGCCAGTCGGCGTGCTGCTGCGCCGGGTCCGTGCCGAGCACGAAGACCTCGCCGGCATCCCGGCGTCGGTAACCCTCCAGGATCTCCACGGTGGTGGTCTTGCCGGCGCCGTTCGGGCCGAGCAACGCGAACACCTCGCCCCGGCGCACGTCGAGGTCCACGCCCGCCACCGCGACGTTGTCGCCGTACGCCTTGCGCAACCCGCGGACGGAGATGGCCAGCTCGTCATCCATGCCGTCCAGTGTGCGTCCTGACCCGGCCGGGGTGGTGTCCGGGGTATAGCGGTGCGCACCACTGCGCGCGCTTCGCGCCCAGACGTCCCCGACATGGACCTGTGTGGTTTTCCACAGTCCGTTTTACTGAACGGTAACTTAAGCTCCAGCCATGGATGAGACGGCATCTACGGGACGGCTGCCCGATCGGGACCGCCCGTGGGTGATGCGTACCTACGCCGGCCACTCGTCGGCCACCGCGACCAACGCCCTCTTCCGGCGCAACCTGGCGAAGGGGCAGACCGGTCTCTCGGTCGCCTTCGACCTACCCACCCAGACCGGGTACGACCCGGACCACGAGTTGGCCACCGGTGAGGTCGGTCGGGTCGGCGTGCCGGTGGCCCACCTCGGCGACATGCGGGCGCTCTTCGACGGCATACCGCTCGCCGAGACGAACACCTCGATGACCATCAACGCCACGGCGATGTGGCTGCTCGCCCTGTACGCGACCGTGGGGCTGGAACAGGGCGCCGACCTGGCCCGCTGCGCCGGCACCACCCAGAACGACATCATCAAGGAGTACCTGTCCCGGGGGACCTACATCTTTCCGCCGGCCGCCTCACTGCGACTGACCGCCGACGTCATCGCCCACACGCTGACGGCGATGCCCCGGTGGAACCCGGTGAACATCTGCTCGTACCACCTCCAGGAGGCCGGTGCCACGCCCGTGCAGGAGGTCGGTTTCGCGCTGGCCACCGCGGTCGCCGTGCTCGACGCGGTCCGAGACTCCGGTCAGGTGCCGCCCGAGCGGATGGGCGACGTGGTGCAGCGGATCTCGTTCTTCGTCAACGCCGGGGTGCGTTTCGTCGAGGAGATCGCCAAGATGCGCGCGTTCGGGGTGCTGTGGGACGAGATCACCCGGGAGCGGTACGGCGTCACCGACGCCCGGCAACGGCGGTTCCGCTACGGCGTGCAGGTCAACTCGCTCGGCCTCACCGAGGCACAGCCGGAGAACAACATCCAACGCATCGTGCTGGAGATGCTCGGCGTGACGATGTCCCGCGACGCCCGGGCCCGCGCGGTGCAGCTACCCGCCTGGAACGAGGCGCTCGGCCTGCCCCGCCCCTGGGACCAGCAGTGGTCACTGCGGATGCAGCAGGTCCTGGCGTACGAGTCGGATCTGCTCGAATATCCCGATCTCTTCGCCGGCTCGCACGTGATGACGGCGCTCGTCGACGAGGTCGTCAGCGGGGCGCGGATCGAGCTGGACAGGGTGCTGGAGCGCGGTGGTGTCGTCGCCGCCGTGGAGACCGGCTACCTCAAGAGCGCGCTTGTCGCCTCGCTGGCCGAGCGCCGGCGACGGATGGAGTCCGGTGCCGACGTGGTTGTCGGGGTCAACCGGTATGCCGAGACCGAATCCTCCCCGCTCACCGCCGCCGGTGCCGAAGCCGTCGAGCAGGTCGATCCGGCGGTCGAGGCGGCCGCCACGGAGGGCGTACACCGGTGGCGGGCCGATCGGGACGCGGACGCCGTCGACGCGGCCCTCTCCCGGCTCCGTTCGGACGCCGCGACCACCACCAACCTGATGCCGGCCAGCGTGGAGTGCGTGCGGGTCGGGGTGACCACCGGCGAGTGGGCCGGAGCGCTGCGGCAGGTCTTCGGCGAGTACCGGGCGCCGACCGGTCTGGCCGGCGGCACCGGCGGCGGCGGGGACCCGGGCCTCGCCGCCGTCCGCGAGCGGGTGGTCGCCACCGCCCGGGAGTTGGGCAGCGGCCGGCTGCGGCTGCTGGTGGGCAAACCCGGCCTGGACGGGCACTCCAACGGCGCGGAGCAGATCGCGGTACGTGCCCGCGACGCCGGTTTCGAGGTCGTCTACCAGGGCATCCGGCTGACCGCGGGGCAGCTCGTCGCCGCCGCCGTCGAGGAGGACGTCGACCTGGTCGGGCTGTCCGTGCTCTCCGGATCGCATCTGGCCGCCGTGCCCGCGGTGCTGGACGGGCTGCGCGCCGCCGGGCGGGCCGACCTGCCGGTGGTCGTGGGCGGCATCATCCCCGCCGGTGACGCCGACACGCTGCGGGCAGCCGGGGTGGCCCGGGTCTTCACCCCGAAGGACTTCGCCCTGACCGACATCATCGACGACCTGGTGACGGTCATCCGACGCGCCAACGACCTGCCCTGACGCGCTGAGAGCGGGTCAGCGGCCGGCGTACGTCATGCAGTCGGCCAGGTCGTTGTCCGGGCCGACCTTGATCGACGACGCGTGGCACTCCAACTGCTCGTTGTGCCGACAGTCGTCTCGCTGGCAGGCGCCGACCTGGGCGGTCATTCCGTCCACGCCACCCCGGATGGGCGACTCGACGAAGGTGTGGCAGTGCGCGTGATCCATGCTGCCGATCGTGATTGCGAAGGCGTGGCAGTCACCCGCCTGGTTGTACGCGCACGCGGCGACCACGCATTCCTGGACTCGGGGCATCTCCAAAGCTGCAGTCATGCCAACCTCCTCTAGGTCTTGCCCCGATCCTAGGCTTTTGTCGGCCCGCGCAACCCGGGTATGGCGAGCCGCCGATCCGCCGCCGACCAGGTCAGACGCGGAAGCCGGCGGCGCGGGCCGCGTCGCGTTCCCGGCGGCGAACCGAGCGCCGCCGGAGGAACCAGAAGACGAAGACCACCAGACCCAGCAGGAAAGCCAGCACCAGCACGGGCAGGATGATCGCCACCAGGGAGACCACCACGCTCGTGGCGTCCTCGGCGGTGCTGGCCACCGGGGCGCCGAACCCGGCAGTGGTCGCGTTGATGACCGGCCGTGCCGCGGACTTGAGCAGGTGCACGCCCAACGCCAGCAGCACGCCGGTGACGACAGGCACCCACTGGTGCGAGGAGAAGAAACTGCCCGGATCGCTGACCGTCACCGTCTCCGACGAGGATCCGGCGCCGAAGGCCAGGCCACCGGCTGTGGGTCGGACCACGGTCTGCACCACGTCGTTGATGTGGTCGACCACGGGCACCTTGTCCGCCACCATCTCCACGGCGAGCAGCACGGCCAGGATGACGATGACCCAGCCGTTGCCGAGCCAGGTCCAGCCGCTCGGCAGGTCGATCAGGTCGGTGTAGCGGCCGAGGAGGCCGAGGGCGAGCAGGGGTATGTAGGCGTTCAGCCCCGCTGAGGCGGCGAGGCCGGTGCCGGTGAGGACTTCGAACACGGTCTCAGCATGGCATCGACGCGCCAGTGCCGCTCGGCGGCGACCGGTGGGTCCTCGGCTACCCTCGTCGGGTGCGGTTGGTCATTGCGAAGTGCTCGGTGGACTATGTCGGACGGCTCTCGGCTCACCTGCCGCCGGCCACCCGGTTGCTGATGGTGAAGGCGGACGGGTCGGTGTCGATCCATGCCGACGACCGGGCGTACAAGCCGTTGAACTGGATGAGCCCGCCCTGTCGGCTGGAGGAGGCCCCCGGCGTGTGGCGGGTGGTCAACAAGGCCGGCGAGGAGCTGCGGATCACCCTGGAGGAGATCTTCCAGGACACCTCGTACGAGCTGGGGGTGGACCCGGGCCTGCGCAAGGACGGGGTGGAGGCGCACCTCCAGGAGTTGTTGGCCGCCAACCCCGGCGCGTTGGGCGAGGGATTCACGCTGGTCCGCCGCGAGTACATGACGGCGATCGGCCCGGTCGACCTGCTGTGCCGGGACGCCAACTCCGGCGCGGTCGCCGTCGAGGTCAAGCGGCGCGGTGACATCGACGGTGTGGAGCAGCTGACTCGATACCTCGAGTTGATGAACCGTGACCCGCTGCTCAGCCCGGTGGCCGGGGTCTTCGCGGCTCAGGAGATCAAGCCGCAGGCCCGGGTGCTCGCCGCGGACCGGGGCATCCGGTGCGTGGTCGTGAACTACGACCGGCTGCGGGGCATCGAGAAGGACGAACTGACGCTCTTCTGACCGGCTCACCCGCCGCTACGCACCGCGATCAGCGACTTGGGCAGGCCGAACGCCCGCTCGACGAGCATCTGCGAGTCGGGGAAGTAGTGGCGCATCTGCGAGCGGTCCAGCAACTCGGTCCAGAGCACCTGGTGGATGGCGGCGTCGTGGCTGCGGGTCGGCTTGTGGCCCAGCGGCCAACGGCGGGCGAGCGCGGTGCGCAGTCGTACCGGCAGGAACTGCATCCCGGGCGCGATCCAGTGTGGCTCGATGGGGAAGTAGCGGTAGGGCGTCTGCACCCAGTGCCGGTCGGCCATCGCGCGGGCGGCGGCGGCGAAGCGTAGCCGGCGTTCGTGCCCGCCCACATGCTCCAGGACGGAATTGGAGAAGACCAGGTCGTACTCGGTCCTGGCGAGGCGTGCGGGCAGGTCGCAGGCGTCGGCCTGTTCGACGTGGGCCCAGTCCGGCACGACGGCGGGCGGCTGCTCCAGGTTGATGACCGTCACCCGGGCCGGCCGGACAGTCGCGCGGTGCCAGGTGCCGAGCCGACCACCGAGATCGACCACGTGCATCTCGCCGATCTCGGGGAAGGTGCGTGCCAACCAGTCCGAGCGGTGCTGGCGCCGCCGCGCACTCCACGACTGGTCGCTGTCGACAAGGCGGTAGCGCAATCGATTGGGGCCCATTTAACGCAATGTACCGCCGCCGACACCGCGTATAAACATGTGGATACGCCGATCTTCGCCGAGATCGGTTATCCGACACTCATCTGCCGTACATCACCTTGATGGCCTTGACGAGTCGTGCCACGTCGGTCGGGGTGCGCTCGAAGGTCATCGAGGGCAACAGCGACCGGGCCCGACGGCGGGTGATCGCCTTGGCCCGGCCGAACTCGCGCAGCCCGTCCTCCCCGTGGATCCGCCCGAAGCCGGAGTCGCCGACCCCGCCGAACGGCAGGGTGGACATGCCGGCGAAGGTCAGGCTGGAGTTGATCGAGGCCATGCCGGAGCGCAGCCGCCGCGCGATGGACACCGCCCGCCGCCGGCCGAAGACCGAACCCCCGAGGCCGTACGGCAGGGCGTTGGCGCGGGTGACGGCCTCGTCGGCGTCGCGGACCCGGCTGATGGTCAGCGTGGGGCCGAACGTCTCCTCCTGGACGGCGGCCGACTCCTCCGGGACGTCCACGAGCACGGTCGGGTGCACGTACGGCGGCTGCACGGCGCTCGGACCACCGAGCACGGCGCGCCCACCGGAGTCGATCGCGGCGTCGATGTGCCGGCGGATCACGTCGATCTGCCGGGGCATGGTGATCGGCCCGATGTCGGTGCCCTCCGGCCCCACTGTCAACCGACCGGCGCGGGCGACCACCTTGTCGACGAAGGCGTCGAAGACCGAGTCGACGGCGTACACCCGCTCGATGCCGATGCAGGTTTGGCCCGCGTTGGTCATGCCGCCCCAGACGCACGCCTCGGCCGCGGCGTCCAGGTCGGCGTCGCTGTCGACGATCATGGCGTCCTTGCCGCCGCCCTCGATCAGCACCGGGGTCAGCGTCTCGGCGCAGGCGGCCATCACCTTGCGGGCGGTGGCGGTCGAGCCGGTGAAGGCCAGCTTGTCGACCCCGGAGCGGCACAGCGCGGCGCCCACGTCGCCCAGCCCGTGCACGGCGCTGAACACCCGGTGCTCGGGCACCACCTCGGCGAAGCTGTCCACCAGCCACTGGCCGGCGGCCGGGGTGTATTCGCTCGGCTTGAGCACCACGGCGTTACCCGCGGCCAACGCGTACGCGGCGGAACCGATCGGCGTGAAGACCGGATAATTCCACGGCCCGATCACGCCCACCACGCCGTGCGGCTGGTATTCGAGGTGACCGGAGAACTCGGCGAGGATGAGCCGGGACCGCACCCGGCGCGGGCCGAGCACCCGGCTGGCGTTGCGGGCGGCCCAGTCGATGTGCTCGATTGCGGTGACGATCTCGACGATGGCGTCGGCGGTCGGCTTGCCACCCTCGACGTGCACCAGCTCGGCCAGCTCCTCGATGCGCTTGGCGAGCAGGGCGCGCCAGCGCAGCATCCGTTCGCGGCGGTCGGTGAAGCCGAGCCCGGCCCACCACCCGCTGGCGGCGCGGGCGTCCTCGACGGCCCGCCGCACGTCGGCGTCGGTCGCGACCGCGAAGCGGCCGGCCTCGGCGCCGGTGGCCGGGCTGGTGGAGACCAGCCGACCCGCCTCGATGACCGGAAGACCGGGGACCTGCACAGCCGTCATGGCGGAAGTCTAGACCCGAGGATTACTCACCGGTAGGTCCAGATCGTGGCCGACCGGCCCGGCGTCGTACGGCTGCGCCTGATCGTTGATCAGTGCAGGCCAGGGTGTTGGTGACTGACGCGACCCGCCCGAATCGTCGAACGGCGGGTAGCCGGGAGGTGGCGAGGAGCTGACCGGCTGGGCGGTATCGATGACTACCGTCTGATGGCAGGCTGACGCGCGGAGTAACGGTGTGGGGTGGAGGGCTGACTGTCCATGGAGGAACATCCGGAACTTATGCCGCTGCTGACGGTGGCGGGTGGGCCGATGCGCGGAGCGAGTTTCCGACTTCGGGTCGAACCACAGGTGGTCGGCCGAGCACCGACCGGTCATGTCGTCATCAGCGACCCGCACCTGAGCCGCCGCCACGCCGAGGTGTGGCTGGCCCCGGAGGGTCCGGCGCTACGGGACCTCGGCTCGACAAACGGCACCTGGCTCAACGACCGCCGGATCACCGAGGTCGAGCTTCTCTCCGACGGTGACGTGATCCGACTCGGCCGTACCGAACTGCGCCTGTTCGACCCGGGGGTGGCACACACCGATCCGGTGGGGCTCAGCTTCGGCCCGTCCCGGCGGGACGTCCGACCGACACTGCCGTTGCCGTTGGCCGCGCCGCCCAGCGCCCGCCGCTGACCAGCGCCCGCCGACCCGGGTGTGGCCCACACCTGGGCCGCGCCCGGGGTGGCTGTCCGGCACCTGGACCCGCGCCAGCGGGCGTGGCACCATCCCGCGGATGGAAACCGAGCAGCGGAGCGTCACGGCGAACGGCATCACCCAGGCGGTCCGCGTGGCCGGCCCGCCGGATGGCGTCCCGGTGCTGCTGATCCACGGCAACTGCTCCTCCGCGCTGTTCTGGGAGCCGCTGGTCCGGCGGCTGCCGCCCACGCTGCGGGTGGTCGCCCCCGACCTGCGCGGGTACGGCGACTCCGCGACCGCCCCGGTGGACGCCACCCGGGGCCTGCGGGACTTCGCCGACGACGTGGCCGCCCTCCTGGACGACCCGACGCTCTTCGGCGCCAACGACACCCGCCCGGTGGTCGTCGGGCACTCCCTCGGGGGCGGGGTGGCGATGCGTCTCCTCGTCGACCATCCAGACCGGGTGGGCGCGCTGCTGCTCGCGGCACCGGTCTCCCCGTACGGCTTCGGCGGCACCCGCGACCTGACCGGCACACCCACCACCCCCGACTTCGCCGGCACCGGCGCGGGTACGGCCAATCCGGACTTCGTCGCCCGGCTCGCCGCCGGCGATCGGAGCGCGGACGCCCCGGCCAGCCCGCGCGCGGTCCTGCGCGCCACCTATGTGGCCGACCCGGCGGCACTGGGCGCGGACGAGAACCTGCTCCTGGACACGGTGCTCTCCACCGCCACCGGGGACGACAACTACCCGGGCACGGCGGCACCCTCGGCGAACTGGCCGGGCACCGCGCCGGGGAGACGGGGTGTGCTCAACGCGCTCGCGCCGACCTGGTTCCGGCTCGCCGACGAGCTGGTGGCCGTCGCCGACAAGCCCCCGGTCACCTGGGTACGCGGCGACGCCGACGTCATCGTCTCGGACACCTCACTGTTCGACCTGGCGTACCTGGGCTCGCTGGGTCTCGTACCCGGCTGGCCCGGCGAGGAGGCCTGCCCGCCGCAGCCGATGGTGGGCCAGACCCGATCGGTGCTGGAGCGGTACGTGGCGGCCGGCGGCGCGTACCAGGAGGTGGTGCTGCCCGGCTGCGGACACAGCCCGCACCTGGAGCGGCCGGCGGAGTTCGTCGCGGAACTGCTGGCTCTGACCAGCGCGCCGGCCGGCTAGCGGCCCCACGTCGTCGGCGGTGAAATATGCCACGGCGTCTCGACAACCAAGCGTCACGTGGCAGACTCGCGCGCATAACCTTAGCGGCCGTTCAGGGGTCGTGCGGAGTGTCTGGGGAGGCCGGTCGTGGCGCGCGAGTTCAGCACCGTGGGTGTGGTGGGGCTGGGCACCATGGGTGCCGGCATCGTGGAGGTCTTCGCCCGCAACGGCATCGACGTGGTCGCGGTCGAGATCTCCGAGCCGGCGCTGGAACGCGGCCGGGCCACCCTCACCGCCTCCACCGACCGCGCGGTCGCGAAGGGCAAGCTCGCCGCGGCGGACCGCGACGCCCTGCACGAGCGGGTGCACTTCGCGGTCGGGCTGCCCGCGCTGCACTCCGTCGACCTGGTCATCGAGGCGGTGCCCGAGCACCTCGACCTCAAGCAGCGGATCTTCGCCGAACTGGACCGGGTCTGCCGGCCGGAGGCCATCCTCGCCACCAACACCTCGTCGCTGAGCGTCACCGAGATCTCGGTGGCCACCACCCGGCCCAACCAGGTGATCGGCATCCACTTCTTCAACCCGGCGCCGGTGATGAAGCTGGTCGAGGTGGTCCGCACCGTCGTCACCTCGCCCGAGGTGGTCGCCGACGTCGAGGCGCTCTGCGCCCGGCTCGGCAAGGTCGACGTCACCATCAACGACCGGGCCGGCTTCATCGCCAACGCGCTGCTCTTCGGCTACCTCAACCACGCGGTCGCCATGGCCGAGTCGCACTACGCCGCCCGGGAGGACATCGACGCCGCGATGAAGCTCGGCTGCGGTCTGCCGATGGGCCCGCTGGCGCTGATGGACCTGATCGGCCTGGACACCGCGTACGAGATTCTGGACACCATGTACCGGCGCGGCGGGCGGGACCGCCGACACGCCCCGGTGCCGCTGCTCAAGCAGATGGTGACGGCGGGACTGCTCGGCCGGAAGTCCGGCCGGGGCTTCTACACCTACGAGCGGCCCGGCTCGCCGGTGGTCGTACCGGATGCGGCGACGCCGCTGGCCACGGAGTCGGCAGTGGCCGGCGGCGCGCGCGCCATCTACGCGGAGGTCGGCACCGGGAGCGCGAGGAGTGAGCTTGCGAGCCCCGCAGTCGTGACCAAGGTTGGCGTTGTGGGCTCCGGGATGATGGCCACCGGCATCATCGAGGTGTTCGCGACGGCCGGCTACGAGGTCGTGTCGGTGACCCGCGGCGCGGAGAAGTCCGCGGCGGTCTGCGAGGCGGTGAAGACCTCGCTGAACAAGGGCGTGGTGCGCGCCAGGCTCACCGAGGCCGACCGGGAGGCCGCGCTCGGCCGGATCAGCTGGTCGGCCACGCTCGACCACCTCGCCGACGTCGACCTGGTGGTGGAGGCGGTGGTCGAGGAGTTGAGCGTCAAGAAGGCCCTCTTCGCGAGCCTCGACGAGATCTGCAAGCCGGACGTCGTGCTGGCGACCACCACCTCGTCCCTGCCGGTGATCGACGTGGCGATGGCCACCAACCGACCGGCCGACGTGGTGGGACTGCACTTCTTCAACCCGGCGCCGGTCATGCCGCTGGTGGAGATCGTGCGGACCATCCGCACCTCCCCGGAGGCCACCGCCACCGCCCGTGCCGTCTGCGCCGCGCTCGGCAAGACCGGTGTGGTCTGCGGCGACCGGTCCGGGTTCATCGTCAACGCGCTGCTCTTCCCGTACCTGAACGACGCGGTGAAGATGCTGGAGGCCAGCTACTCGACGGCCGACGACATCGACCACGCCATGAAGCTGGGCTGCGGCTACCCGATGGGTCCCTTCGAGCTGCTCGACGTGGTCGGGCTGGACGTCGCGCTGGCGATCCAGCGCGAGCTGTACCTGGAGCTGCGCGAGCCGGGCTTCGCGCCCGCGCCGCTGCTGGAGCACCTGGTCACCGCCGGCTACCTGGGCCGCAAGACCCGCCGCGGCTTCCGCGACCACTCGCACCGCTGACCGGTGTCAACAGTGGGCGCCGGTGACGGCGTCTCAGTGGTGTGACCTTCGAGGAATACGTCAGCAGTCGCGGGCCGGCGCTCGTCCGGCTGGCCCGGCTGTTGACCGGTGACGAGCACCGGGCCGAGGACCTCACCCAGGACGTGTTGGCGCGCGCGTACGTGCACTGGCGGAAGATCGCCCGTGCCGACCGTCCGGACGTCTACGTGCGCCGGATGATGGTCAACGCCAACACCTCCTGGTGGCGCCGCCGATCCAGCCGGGAGTTGGCCACTGCCGAGTTCGCCGACCGGCCGGGGCGCGGGGACCTGGGCGGCGACGCGGCCGACCGGGACGAGATGTGGCGGCTGATCCTCGGCCTGCCCGACCGGCAGCGCGCGGTGCTCGTGCTGCGCTACTACGAGGACCTCGACGACGCGACAATCGCCCAGGTTCTCGGCTGTTCCCCGGTCACCGTCCGCACCCATGCGATGCGGGCGCTCAGCCAGCTGCGGGAGCGCCACGGCGTTCCCACGACGAACGGGAGCCGGCCGTGACCAACCTCGACGAGCGGATCGCACGGGTACTCCGGGAGCAGGCCGACGGACCCGTGGACACCGACAGCCTGCTGACGGCAGCGGTGCACGGGGGACGAACCCGGCGGCGGCGACGGCGCGCCGTCATCGGGACAGCGCTCGGCGTCGCGGTGCTGCTCGGGGCCGGTGTGGCCCTGCGTACGCCGTCGGCCGCGCCGCCACAGCCGGCCGTCACGCCCAGCCCGGTCGCGGTCACGCCGCCCCGGGCACCGGGGATTCCGGGGGCAGCGGCGAGCCCCGCCCTGATCGGCTCCGACCCGCAACTGCTGCACTTCGGGGTCGATCCGTCGGCCGCGACGCCGGTCGCCTGGCGCTCCGCGGGTCAGGTCGAGAGCATGCGACTGGACCTGGGTGGCGGTGTGCAGGCTCTGGTGATCGTTGCTGCCGAACCACGGACGGCCGAGACCGGTGACCCGAGCCAGCTTCGGGACATCGGCCCCGACAGAGCGGACGCCGCCGACAGCGAGAAGGATCTTGCCTCGCCCGGCCCGGACATCGACGCCGCATCGAGGTACAACGGGGTGATCCGGCAGCTCGACCGGGTCGCGAAGGGGTGGGTGCTGCGCTGGCAGCCCGTCCCGGGCCTGTACGTCCGGGTCGCGACGCTCGGCGAGACCAGTGCCGAGGTCCAACGAGCGGCCGCGGCGCTTCGGTTCGACGAAGCCCGCCACTGTGTCGCCCCGGTCCGATTGACCGCTCTGCCGCCAGGTGCCCGGATCAGCGCGTGCGAGGTGGCGGTGCGTCAGCTGGCCTGGCCCAGCATCGTGAACGTGGCGGGAACCACCACGCCGACCCAGCGGCCCGCCGCGGCCTCGGATCACACCGAAGCGGCGCTCACGGTCGCCCTCCAGGGCGCGGGCACCCTGCCGGTGCGGCTCTACTACTCACCCCGTCCATCCTCGCCCGACCGGTCCACGGCCAACCGCGAGATCGCCGGCAGGCCGGTGTTCGACATGGGCGACTTCTGGCACGTGCTCGGCATCCCGCACACCCTGCTGTCCATGGGGCACGAGAACCGCTGGGAGCGCCCGCCCACGGACGCCGAGGTCAGTACGGTTATCGGTGGGCTCCGGGTCGCCGACGACCTTGGCGAGCCGGCCAGCTGGAAGTGACCGTAACCTTGGTGACTGTGAGCCCCCGTCGCAATCGCCCTCGCCGGGACGACAACGCCAACCTGGACGCCGATCGCGTCCGGCAGGGCGTCGCCTCGGTGCAGCAGTGGACCGACGGCGCCTGGCAGGTACGCGGGATCGGCGCGGGGGCGTCCGTCAAGACGTACCGATGCCCCGGCTGTGACCAGGAGATCCGACCCGGGGTGGCGCACCTGGTGGCCTGGCCGGCCGGCGGCCTGGGTGACCTGACCGACCGGCGGCACTGGCACAGCGGCTGCTGGCGAGCCCGGGACCGGCGCGGCCCGGCGGTGCAACGAGGCCGCGGCACGCCGCGCTACTGACCAACCCGGCCGGGGGCCGCGGGCGCCGTGTCCACGCCACGGCTCAGCGACCTGGATCACGCTGTTCGTGCCTGGGCGGGCGGCGGCGGTGACTTCACGACACACTTGGGCGGTGAGCACAGCGATCCGCGCGTCGTCGATCCTGCCCGGCCGCCGGGAGGACATCGAGCTGCACACTGCCGACGGTCTGCGGCTGGTCGGCGAGCTGGCCCTGCCGGCCGACCGGCCGCCGGTGGCCACCCTGGTCTGCCTGCACCCGCTGCCCACCCACGGCGGGATGATGGACAGCCACGTCTTCCGTAAGGCGGCCTGGCGGTTGCCCGCCCTGGCCGACCTGGCCGTGCTGCGGTTCAACACCCGGGGCACCAGCAGCCTGCGCGGCACCAGCGAGGGCACCTTCGACGGCGCGGTGGGGGAGCGGTACGACGTGGCCGCCGCCATCGAGTACGCGGAGTTCGCCGAGCTGCCCAACATCTGGCTCGTCGGCTGGTCGTTCGGCACCGACCTGGCCCTGAAGTACGGCTGCGACCCGGCTGTCGCCGGGGCGATCCTGCTCTCCCCGCCGCTACGCTTCTCGACACCCGAGGACCTGACCACCTGGGCCGCCTCGGGTCGGCCGCTGACGGCGCTGGTGCCCGAGTTCGACGACTACCTGCGCCCGGCCGAGGCGCGGGAGCGGTTCGCCGCCGTGCCGCAGGCCGAGGTCGTCGGCGTGCCGGGCGCCAAGCACCTCTGGGTGGGCGACGCGGAGACGGTGCTCGACGAGATCGTCCGGCGGGTCAACCCGGCCGTCGAGGTGCCGCTCCCGACGACCTGGGACGGCCCGATGGAGGCCGGTGACGTCAGCGCGTACGCCGACCGGACGGTCGCCTCGTTCGCCGACACGCCCGTCCCCGGGCCGGCCGCCGGTCAGGCCGGCTGACCCCCTCGCCGTGGGTCAGCGGGTCTCCTGGCGGGGCAGCACCACCTCGCGCAGGATCAGTTGCAGCGCGGCCACCGTGGGGATGGCGATCAGCGCGCCCACCACGCCCAGCAGCGCCACGCCCAGCAGAGCGCCCAGCAGGGCGGCCACCTCGTTGACCTCCACCGAGCGCCGCATCACCTTCGGGTAGATCAGGTAGTTCTCCACCTGCTGGTAGACGAGGAAGAAGACCGCGCAGGCGATGCCCGTGGGCAGGTCGGCGGCGAAGCCGACCAGGCTCACGATCACCGCGCCCAGGGTGGCGCCGATCTGCGGGATCAGGTCGGTCACCGCCACCACCACGGCCAGCGCGAACGGGTACGGCAGCCCGACGATCAGCGCGAAGACGAAGGTGGTCGCGCCGGCCAGCACCGCGATGCTCAGCGCGCCGACCATGTAGGCCCCGACCTTGGCCAGGATCTCGTCGCCGATCAGCTGCACCCGCTCGCGCCGCGACCGGGGCACCAACGAGTAGCCCAGGGCGCGAAGCTTGTTGAAGTAGGCCAGGAAGTAGATCGTCAGCACCAGCACCGTCAGCGTCCGGAACACCGTGCCGAAGATCAGTTGTGCGCCGCCCAGCACCCCGCCGAGCGCCCGGCCGACGGTCTGCGCGTTGGCCGCGCCCTGCACGCGCTCCACCACGTCGTACCGCTCCACCAGGTCATTGACCGTCGGATTGCGGCGCAACTCGTCGAGCAGGTTCGGGATCTGGTCGACGAACTGTCCCGACTGCGTCACGATCGGCGGGACCAGCGCGACCACGCCGCCGCAGAGCAGCAGCACCACGGTCAACGCGACCGCCGCCACCGCCAGGCCGTGCGGCACGCCCCAGCGGCGAAGCCGGACCACCGCCGGGTTGAGGCCGACCGCCAGGAAAAGCGCGATCACCACCAGCACCAGGATGCCGCCGGCATTGCGAATCCCCAGATAGAGGGTGTACGCCAGCAGCACACCCAACGCCCCGGTGAACCCGATCAGGAAGCTGCTGCGCCGCAGCGGACGCCCTGGTGTGCCGAACTTTCCGGACGGCACCGCCGGTGGCTCGTCCGGGTCGACTCCCGGAGCGGGAACCGGCACCGGTGGCGGCGTCTCCGCAGGTGGCGGCGTCTCCGCAGGTGGCGGCGTCTCCGCAGACGGTGGCGTCTTCGCCGGTGGGTTTTCCGCTGGCGGTGGCCCCGGGGTCACGCCCGGGTCGTCGCCGGACGGGTCGTGCTGCGGCACCAGAGACCTCCCGACTCAGGCGGTGGGATGACGGGTGGTGGTCAGGAGCGGCCGCCACGCGGAACGTCCCTCACCAGTTCCATCGACTGGCGGCGGACGTTTGGGATCATCTCCCAGCGCGCCAGCAGCGTAGCCACCTCATGGTCACCATCGACCACGAGACCGTCAATCTGGCGCTCCATGTGCCCCACCCAACCACCGTCGGCACCCTCCAGGCCCAGCCCACGCGCAAATCTTGGACAGTTCCCGTTACGCGTTGACGGAAACTGTCCAAGATCTGGTGGTGTGGCGGGCTCGCGGCGGTGAACGCTGTTCGGATGCTGCCTGCCGATGACGCCGACGCACTTGACTGGCTCGCCTTTGAGCAGGCGGGCGTGCTGACGACCGCGCAGGTCTCCAGCCTGCTCAGCGAGGGGGCAGTCCGTGGGCGAATCCGCTCCGGCCGCTGGCGGTCGATCTGCCGTGGGATCCTGTTGACCGGCAACGGTCGCCTGAGCCGCGACCAGCAGCTTTGGGTCGCGGTGCTGGCCGCCGGACCAGGCGCGGTGCTGGCCGGGGTAACCGCCGCCACCGAAGCCGGGGTACGCGGGCTGCGCCGTGAGCCACTGCACGTGCAGGTGCCGGCCGCCCGCCGTGCCGCACGGACCTCGCTGCGTCGCCTCCCCATCGACATGCCCGCGGTACTGGTGCATCGCACGTCGGTGCTGCCGGACTCGCACCGGCAGCTCGCCCCGTCCACCGCGCACCACGACGGCCAGAGCACTCGTCGACGCGGCGGGCTGGGCAGTCGGAGTGGAGGAGGCGCAGGGGGTGCTGGCAGCCGGTTGTCAGCAGCGGCGGGTGCTTCCCGAGGAGTTGCAGACCGTGCTCGACGTCCTCCCGCGAGCGCCCCGCCGGCACCTGATCCAACAAACCGTCGGTGACATCGCCGGCGGCGCCCAGGCGCTCTCGGAGATCGACTTCGTGCGCCTCTGTCGCCGGCACCGGCTGCCCGTACCTGATCTTCAGGAGCATCGGGTGGACGCGGCTGGCCGCAACCGCTGGCTGGACGCGTACTGGCGGCAGTGGCGGGTGCATGTCGACATCGACGGCGCGCACCACCTGGACGCCCGGCAGTGGGCAGACGACATGCGTCGGCAGAACGACGTCTGGACCAGCGGCGACCGGATCCTGCGCTTTCCGGCCTGGCTGGTCCTGCCCGTCCCGACGAGGTCGCCGGCACCGTCCGGCGTGCCCTCGTCGCGGCCGGCTGGACCCCCACCCCATCCAACGCCATCCGACGCACATCTGAATCTTGGACAGTTTCCGTCCGGCGTTGACGGAAACTGTCCAAGATCTCGGTGCGCACCCGAGTCAGCGCTGGGGGCGTACCCGTCAGTCCTTCTCGATGGTGACCTTGCTGGGCTTGGCGCTGCGTTCGTCGGTGGTCGGCTTGCTGGGTCGCTTGCCGTTCTCACCGGTGCTGGTGATCTTGGTCGGCTTGGCGCCCCGGCCACCCTCGCCCGGAACGGCGGCCACGGTCGGCTCCCCGTCCACCCCGGCGCTGGCCGCGCCTCCGTCGACGGTGGTCACCGGCTCGGCCACCGGCCGGGACGTGGACTGCCCGGCACTCTCGGTCCCGGCGGTCACCGGCTGCCGGGTGTCGGCGGGCTCGGTCTGGAGACCGTTGGCCGCTCCCGACCCCGACGACGTACCCGCGCCGGTGGTCGCCGTGCCAGAGGCGGTCGCGCCCGCGCCGGTGGTCGCCGTGGCGGAGGCGGTCGCGGCCTTCTCGTCGGCCGCGTTGCGGCTCGCACCATTACCGGCGGCCGGCGTGGTCGGGCCATCGATCGGACCAGCGACGCTCTGCAACCGCGCCTCGGTCATCTGCCGCTGCAGCTCGTCCGACTCCTGCCGAGCCTTCCAGGTCTCCTGGCGCAGGTCGGCGAGCTGCTGCTGAGCCTGGGCGATCTCCAGCATCACCTGGGCGAGCTGCTGTCGGCCCGCCGCGGACTCCTGCTGCGTGGCCGCCAGGTGCTGCTGAGTGGTGGCCAGGTGCTGTTGGGTGGTGGCCGCGTACTCCTCGAACTGCCGACGGGAGGCCGCGACGTGCTCGTCGGCCTCGCGGCGCTTGCCGCCGGCCTCGGTCTCGGCCCGGCTCAGCAGCTCGGCGGCCTCCGCCTCGGACCGCTGGCGAAGAGCCGCCGCGTCCTGCTCGGCCGCCTGCCGAATCCCGGCCGCGCCCTGCTCGATCTCGTTCTTGCGCGTGGAGTATTCGGTCTCCAGCTGATCCCGGCGGCTCGTGTACTCGGTCTCCAGCTCGTTCTTGCGTCCCGTGTACTCGGTTTCCAACTCGTCGCGGCGGCTGGTGAAACCCGCCTCCAACTCCTGCTGACTGCTGGCGAACCCGGTCTCCAGCTCCTGCTGGCGGGACGTGTGCTGCTTGTCCAGCTCGTCGCGGCGCTTGGCGAACTCCTGCTCGGCAGTGGACCGACGCTGCGCCAACTCCCGGTCGGCCGCCTCGCGACGCGAGTTCACCTCCTGCTCCACTCCGGCCCGCCAGGCGCCCAGCTCCTGCTGGGTCTGCGCCCGGGTGTGCTGCACGTACGCCTCGGTCTCGGTGCGCATCCGCTGCACGTACGCCTCGGTCTCGGCACGGCTGCGCTTGCCCGCCTCGGTGGCCTGCGTGGTCAGCCGCTCCGCCTCCTGTAGCGCCTTGGCGCGGGTGGAGCGTCCCGCCATCGACGCGTCGTCGATGATCTGCTTGGCCTCCTGCTGAGCCTTGGCGTGGCTGGCCCGACCCGCCTCGGTCGCGGTGTCGGTGAGCCGCTTGGCCTCCTGGAGGGCCTTGGCGTGCACCTCCTTGGCGGCCCCGCGCAGGTCGCTGGCCTCCTGCTGGGCGTTGGCCAGTGTCTCCCGGGCCGTCTCGCGCAGCTTGGTCGACTCTTGTTGGGCCCGGGCGTGGATCTCCTTGGCGGTGTCCCGCAGCTGGGTGGCCTCCTGCTGGGCCTTCGCCAGCGCGTCCTGCGCCGCCTTGCGCAACTGCGCCGACTCGTCCTTGGCGGACCGCAGAGTGGCCTCGGCCTCGGCCCGTCGGGCGGCGCTGTGCCGCTCCTCCTCCGAGCGGCGCGCGGCGAGGGCGATCTCGAAGTCCTTCAGAGCCCGCGCGGCCTGCTGGCGGGCCTCCTCGATGATGTGCTCGGCTGCGGCGCGACGGGCCTCGATCTCCACGTTCGCGTCGGACACGATCTGCTCGGCCTGCTCCTCCGCGAGCGTGAGGATCGACTCGACCCGTGGGCCGAGGTGGCGGAACGAGGCCCGGTCGACCACGTTCATCTGCTTGCGGACCTGCGTCAGGTCACGCTGGAGCACCTCGACCTGGCCGGCGAGCTTGTGGATCTGTGTATACGCCTGTTCCCGTTCGGAGGCGAGGGTCGCGATCTCGTGCTCGGCACGCGCGACATACCGATCAACCTGTTTTTTCTCGTACCCCCGCAGAGCGGACTCGAAGCTGGGCTCCGTCGTCACGTCCCCGCCGAGAGCGAACAGTTCCTCGCCGTGCGACATGCCCCCATCCTCACACGCAACAGGGCCTGCTGGGGCGATACGGACGCGCCTTGTGCGAGCTACTTCACTCCGTTGCGGGCAAAGGGATACCACCGGCTGGGAAACGCATACGGCGCGAGGTTGCACCGGTTACCCGGTGTCACCTCGCGCCGTCGATGCCCCGATCTGACGCCTCGCGTCAGCCGGCGGTCTCCGCCGGCACCCGCTCCTGACCGCCATCGGTCTTCTTGGCCTCCGGCTTGGCCGCCGGAGCGGCCGCCGGCATCCCTGGAACGATGCCGGCGAGCCCGGAGAGCATCTGGCCCAGCTGCGAGGTGACCGCGTCCTTCTGCCGGGTGAGGTCCTCGACCTCGCGGCGGGCGGCCTGAGTGGTCAGCTCCGCCTCGGTGCGGGCCTCGGAGAGCAGACGCTGCGACTCGGCCTTGGCCTCGTTGAGGGTCTTCTCGGAGTGCGCCTTGGCCTTGTCCACCGTCTCGGAGGCGTTGCGCTCCGACTCGACCCGGCGAGCCTCGGCGCGCTGCTCGATCTCCTTCGCGCGCTCCTGCGCGGCCCGAGCACGCTGCTCGGCCTCGCTGACCATCTTCTGGGTCTGCGAGACCTGGGCGGCGTGCCGCTCGGACTCCTCGCGCTCGGACTTTTCCCGCCGCTCGGCCAGCTGGAGCTCCAGAGCCTGAAGGTCCTTGTCGCGCTTGTCCCGCGCGTCGGTCAGCAGCTTGGTCGCCTCGGCGCGCTTCTCCTCAGCCTCGCGGGCGGCCTTGGCCCGCTGCTGGGTGATCTCCCGCTCGGCGGTGGCCCGAAGGGTGGCCACCTCCCGCTCGACTGTCGACTTCAGCTCGGCGACCTCGTGCGCCGTCACGGTACGCAGCTGCTTGGTCTCGCGGTCGGCGTCCGCGCGCAGCGTGTCAGCCTCACGGCGGGCCTGCACCCGGACCTCGGCGGCCTCGCGCTCGGCGGCCGTGCGCAGGTTGCCCGCCTCGCGCTCGGCGCTGGCCTTCATGGCCGCGGCCTCGGCACGCGCCTTGTCGGTGATCTCACGGGCCTCGAGGCGGGCGGCGGAGAGGATGCCCTCCGACTCGCGCTTCGCCTCGTTGCGGTGGTCGTTCGCCTGCTCCTCGGCAAGCCGGAGGATCTGCTCGACGCGGGTGCCGAGGCCGGAGAGGGTGGGCCGGCTGTTCTCTTCGAGCTGCTTGTTCGTGTCGGTGAGCTTCTGCTCCAGCGCACTCATGCGCTGTTCGGCTTGGCGGAGCCGACGCTGGGCGTCGTTCATCCGCTGCTCGGCCTCGGCACGGGCCTGCTCGGACTGGGTCAGCGCGGCGGTCATCCGGCCGAGGAAGTCATCGACCTGGTGAGTGTTGTAACCGCGCAGGCCGACGGTGAAGTCTGGCTGCGAGTTCGCGTTATCGAAGAACGCGAGAGGGGAGGACTGCTGCTGGGGCATTGGGACATACTGGCAGACGCCCCAGGGTGCTTCGCAAGAGCGGTGCGCAGCTTTCGTGGCCTCTTTACATGGTCAACTCCCGCCATCGGCGGAGCTGGACCAATCGCCGATCTTGGCAGGTCCCGGGCGGGTCGGACGCCACGGAGCGTGACGCGGAAAAGGGCCCCGGGGTTACCCCGAGGCCCTTTGTTCGATCCGGGCGGGTTTTCCGCTAATGGGAGCGGAAGAACAATGTCCGATCAGCGCATTGGCCATCGAGCGTCCATCTGCCCCGGGCCGGCGGTGCCGGTCAGTGCCCCCGGGCCGGCGGTGCCGGTCAGTGCCCCCGGGCCGGCGGTGCCGGTCAGTGCCTCCGGGCCGGCGGTGCCGGTCAGTGCCCCCGGAAGCGGTTGATCGCCTCCTCGTGCCGGGCCCGCAGCTCCCCGTCGCGTACGCCCAGGCCGTCCGTCGGTGCGAGGCAACGCACCCCGACCTTGCCCTGGTGGGCGTTGCGGTGCACCTCGTACGCGGCCTGACCGGTCTGCTCCAGGGAGTAGGTGCGGGACACCGTCGGGTGCACCTTGCCGAGCGCGACCAGACGGTTGGCCTGCCACGCCTCGTGGTAGTTGGCGAAGTGGCTGCCGACGATCCGCTTGAGGTGCATCCAGAGGTAACGGTTGTCGTACTGGTGTTGGAAGCCGCTCGTGGAGGCGCAGGTGACGATCGTCCCACCGCGCCGGGCCACGTAGACGCTGGCGCCGAAGGTCTCCCGACCCGGGTGCTCGAAGACGATGTCCGGGTCCTCGCCGGCGGTCAGCTCGCGGATCCGCTCGCCGAAGCGCTTCCACTCGTCCGGGTCCTGGGTCTCCTCGTCCTTCCAGAAGCGGAAGCCCTCCGCCGCCCGGTCGATGACCAGGTCCGCACCCATCCGGCGGCACAGCTCCGCCTTCTCCGGCGAGGAGACGACGCAGACCGGGATCGCGCCACCGTTGAGTGCCATCTGGGTGGCGTACCCGCCGAGGCCGCCGGAGGCGCCCCAGATCAACACCACGTCGCCCTGCTTCATGTTGGCCCCGTGGTGCGAGACGAGCTGCCGGTACGCGGTGGAGTTGACCAGCCCGGGGCTGGCCGCCTCCTCCCAGCTCAGGTGCCGTGGCTTGGGCATCAGTTGGTTGGCCTTGACCACCGCCAGCTCGGCCAGCCCACCGAAGTTGGTCTCGAAGCCCCAGATCCGCTGCTGCGGGTCCAGCATGGTGTCGTCGTGCCCGGCGGCGTCCTCCAGCTCGACGGAGAGGCAGTGCGCGACCACCTCGTCGCCGGGTGCCCATCGGGTCACCCCGGGACCGGTGCGCAGCACCACGCCCGCCGCGTCCGAGCCGACGACGTGGTACGGCAGGTCGTGCCGGCGGGTCAGCTCGGAGACCCGGCCGTAGCGCTGGAGGAACCTGAAGGTGGGCAGCGGCTCGAAGATGCTGGTCCACACCGTGTTGTAGTTGATCGCGCTGGCCATCACCGCGACCAACGCCTCGCCCGGCGCCAGCGCCGGCGTCGGCACCTCCTGGACGTGCAACGCCCTGCGCGGGTCCTTGTCCCGGGTGGGCATGCCGTCGAACATCCGGGCCTCCTCGGCGCGGACCACGACGCCTCGGTAACTCTCCGGTACGGGCAGCCCGGCGACGCCGGCGAGTTCGCGGTCCGGATCGCTCGATTCCTCCGCCGCCATGATCGCTTCGAGGATGTCCTGCACGGTGACCTCCGGTTCGTCCGCACCCGCACGGGCCCGGGTGCTGCCATCGTCGGCGCCGGTGGGTCACGACCGCCATGTCGGCATTCGACACATCCGACCCCGGTCGCGCTCCGGTGGGGCCGGACGTTACTGAACGGTAGCTAGACCGGGAAGTCCTCTGTGAAAAACTGCATCCGCCGATGCGTGAAGGTGTCCGGCCGCCCCGCCAACCGCGCACTGACGTGCGCGCACGTGGCGCAGGAGGCTGCGGGCGACAACGTCGGGGATGTTGCTGCCTCACGTGCGGTGGAGGCAGCAACATCCCCGACGTTGTGCGGATCGTGCCGGCGCGGGGCGCGGGGCGGCGGCGCCGCCACGTGCGGGGGTCAGTGGGCGGTGAGGGCTGGTTGGACCAGTTCGACGAGGACGCCACCGGCGTCCTTCGGGTGGACGAAGTTGATCCGGCTGTCCGCGGTGCCGCGCCGCGGTGTGTCGTAGAGCAGCCGCATCCCCCGGGCGCGCAGCGCCGCGCACGCCGCGTCGATGTCCACCACCGTGTACGCGACCTGCTGCACACCCGGACCGTTGCGGTCCAGGAACTTGGCGATCGTCGACTCCGGGGTGAGCGGGGCGAGCAGTTGCACGCAGCCACCCTCGGTGGTCGGCCCGACGGCCAGCATCGCCTCCCGCACGCCCTGCTCGGCGTTGGTCTCGACGTGCACACAGCGCATCCCGAACGTCCGCTGGTAGAAGTCGATGGCGGCGTCCAGGTCGGCTACGGCGATCCCGACGTGGTCGATCTTGCGGAGCCCGATGTCTGTGACGGAGTCGGCACCGGGCTCGGCGGAGGGGCTCTCAGTCATGGCGCTAGTCTGACCGAACAATCGTTAAGGCGTACAGCTCGGCACCCCCCTCGGAGGCAGGCATGGCTTCGGTGATCGTCAGCGGCGCGCGGACCCCGATGGGCCGGCTGCTGGGCAACCTCAAGGACCTTCCGGCCACGAAGCTGGGCGGGATCGCCATCAAGGCCGCGCTGGAGCGGGCCGGGGTCAGCCCGGACCAGGTCCAGTACGTGATCATGGGGCAGGTGCTGCAGGCCGGTGCCGGTCAGATTCCGGCGCGGCAGGCCGCGGTCGAGGCCGGCGTGCCGATGTCGGTGCCGGCGCTGACCATCAACAAGGTCTGCCTCTCCGGGCTGGACGCGATCGCCCTGGCCGACCAGCTGATCCGTGCCGGCGAGTTCGACATCGTGGTGGCCGGCGGCATGGAGTCGATGACCAACGCCCCGCACCTGCTGATGGGTCAGCGCACCGGCCACAAGTACGGCGACGTGGTGGTCAAGGACCACATGGCGCACGACGGGCTCAGCGACGCCTGGGACTGCTGCTCGATGGGCGAGTCGACCGAGCGCCTCGGTGCCCGGCACGGCATCACCCGCGAGGAGCAGGACGCGTTCGCCGCCGCCAGCCACCAGCGGGCCGCCGCCGCGCAGAAGAACGGCCTCTTCGCCGACGAGATCGCCCCGGTGGTCATCCCGCAGCGCAAGGGTGACCCGCTGGTGATCAGCGAGGACGAGGGCATCCGCCCGGACACCACCGTCGAGTCGCTGGCCAAGCTGCGCCCCGCCTTCGCGAAGGACGGCACCATCACCGCCGGCAGCTCGTCGTCGATCTCCGACGGCGCTGCCGCCGTGCTCGTGATGAGCAAGGCCAAGGCCATCGAGCTGGGGCTGACCTGGCTGGCCGAGATCGGTCCGCACGGCAACGTGGCCGGCCCGGACAACTCCCTGCACTCGCAGCCGTCCAACGCGATCAACCACGCGTTGAAGAAGGGCGGCCTGAGCGTCGCCGACCTGGACCTGATCGAGATCAACGAGGCGTTCGCGCAGGTCGGTGTGCAGTCCACCCGGGACCTCGGCATCAGCCCGGACAGGGTCAACGTCAACGGCGGCGCCATCGCGCTGGGGCACCCGATCGGCATGTCCGGCGCTCGTCTCGTCCTCACCCTCGCGCTGGAGCTGAAGCGGCGCGGCGGCGGTACCGGCGCGGCGGCGCTCTGCGGTGGCGGTGGTCAGGGCGACGCGCTGATCATCCACGTGCCGGGCAAGGCTGCGGTGGACCAGTGACCGCGGGAAGTGAGCCGGTTCTGCGAGCGCCGCGGTCGCGAACAAGGGTGGTGCGGTGAGCGACGTGGCGGAGCACGTCCCGTCCGCGGGTGCCACGTCGGTGCGCCGCACTCGGGACGTACCGATGCTTGTCGAACGGGCCCGCGCGGGTGACCCCCGCGCGGTGGCCCGGCTGATCACACTCGTGGAGAACGGCGACGAGCTGCTGCCGGCGATCGCCGCCGCGTTGGCGCCGTACGCCGGGCAGGCCCAGGTCGTCGGGCTGACCGGTTCGCCCGGGGTGGGTAAGTCGACCACCACGAACGAGCTGGTCCGCGCGCTGCGGGCGAAGGGGCACCGGGTCGGCGTGCTGGCGGTCGACCCGTCCAGCCCGTTCACCGGTGGAGCGATCCTCGGCGACCGGGTGAGGATGCAGGACCACGCCACCGATCCGGGCGTCTACATCCGGTCCATGTCCAGCCGGGGTCATCTCGGCGGGTTGGCCGCGGCGACGCCGCAGGCGGTCCGGGTGCTGGAGGGCGCCGGCTGTGACGTGGTGCTGGTGGAGACCGTCGGGGTCGGACAGGCCGAGGTGGAGGTGGCCTCGCTGGCCGACACCACGCTGGTGCTGCTCGCGCCCGGCATGGGTGACGCGATCCAGGCGGTCAAGGCCGGCATCCTGGAGATCGCCGACGTGTTCGTGGTCAACAAGGCCGACCGGGACGGCGTCGACGCCACCGTCCGCGACATCCAGGGCATGATCGCCCTCGGTGAGCGTGGCCCGGGGCAGTGGAGACCGCAGGTGGTCCGCTCGGTCGCCGCGCGCGGCGAGGGCATCGACGAGATCACGGCGGCGATCGACAAGCACCGGGGTTGGCTCGTCGAGCACGGCGAGCTGCGTCGGCGCCAGGAGGCGCGGGCCGCCGCCGAGGTCGAGGCGATCGCGCTCGGCACCCTTCGCGCCCGGATCGGCTCACTGCGCGACGGTACGGAGTTGGCCACGCTCGCCGCCAAGGTGGCCGAGGGTGCGATCGACCCCTACCGGGCGGCGGACGAACTGCTCGCCCAACTCGCCCGCTGACCGTCCACCGGGGACACCCTGGCGGCATCCCCTCCTTGTAGGCTCGCAGCGCCCCACGGCGGTGGGGGCCGGGCGGTGTGCCGGCGCGGTGGCGCGAGGAGCAGGGGAGTGACGATGGACCACGAGGTGACGCGGGAGCTGACCACGGCGTCGGCGGGGGCCGGCGGAACGACGCAGGTCTCCGACGAGGTGATCGAGAAGATCGCCGTCGCGGCGGCCCGCGCAGTTCCCGGCGTGGCCGAGTTGGGCGGGGACGTGGCCCGATTCTTCAACTCGGTGCTGGACCGGGTCGGGCTGGATCAGGTGGGCGATGCCCGACGGGGTTGCTCGGCCCACGTGACCGGCGATGCCGCGGTGGTCAACCTGGTGCTGGTGATTCACGCCGGCCAGCCGGTCCCGGAGATCACCGGGCAGGTGCGGGCTCGGGTGACCGAGGCGGTCGAGGCGTACGGGCTGCGGGTCGACGAGGTCAACATCCGGGTCGACGACGTGGCGATGGGCGGGCCGGCCGTCTAGCGCCCAGCTCGCACGTTACCGGTCGGTACGACAGGACTTAGCGATCGTTCAGGTGTGGGCCCTACACTCGACCTGCAGTCGAGGACCCGAGGAGGAGCCCTGCTCATGGACGCCGACGAGATCGACGCCGGACGGGCGCGTTGGCAGGCCCGGTACGACGCCGCACGCAAGCGCGACGCTGACTTCACCACGCTCTCCGGGATGCCGGTCGAACCGGTCTACGGGCCGCCCGAGGGCAGCGCGTACCCGGGCTTCGAGCGGATCGGCTGGCCGGGCGAGTACCCGTACACCCGGGGTCTCTATCCGACCGGCTACCGCGGGCGGACCTGGACGATCCGGCAGTTCGCCGGCTTCGGTAACGCCCAGCAGACCAACGAGCGCTACAAGATGATCCTCGGCGCCGGCGGTGGCGGCCTCTCGGTCGCGTTCGACATGCCGACGCTGATGGGCCGCGACTCGGATGACCCGCAGGCGCTCGGCGAGGTCGGCCACTGTGGCGTCGCCATCGACACCGCCACCGACATGCAGGCGCTCTTCGACGGCATCGACCTGGCCGACGTCACCACCTCGATGACGATCTCCGGTCCGGCCGTGCCGGTGTTCTGCATGTACCTGGTCGCCGCCGAGCGGCAGGGCGCCGACCTGTCCAAGCTGGACGGCACGCTGCAGACCGACATCTTCAAGGAGTACATCGCGCAGAAGGAGTGGCTCTTCGACCCGGAGCCGCACCTGCGCCTGATCGGCGACCTGATGGAATACTGCGCCGCCGAGATCCCGCGCTACAAGCCGCTGTCGGTCTCCGGCTACCACATCCGCGAGGCCGGCTCGACCGCCGCGCAAGAGTTGGCGTACACCCTGGCCGACGGTTTCGGGTACGTCGAACTGGGCCTCTCGCGCGGCCTGGACGTGAACGTGTTCGCGCCGGGGCTGAGCTTCTTCTTCGACTCGCACCTCGACTTCTTCGAGGAGATCGCCAAGTTCCGCGCCGCCCGCCGGATCTGGGCCCGCTGGCTGCGCGACGTCTACGGCGCGACAAGTGCGAAGGCCCTGTGGCTGCGTTTCCACACGCAGACCGCCGGGGTGTCGCTGACCGCGCAGCAGCCGGTCAACAACGTCGTACGGACCGCCGTGGAGGCGCTCGCGGCGGTGCTGGGCGGCACGAACTCGCTGCACACCAACGCGCTCGACGAGACCCTGGCGCTGCCCACCGACGAGTCCGCCGAGATCGCCCTGCGTACCCAGCAGGTGCTGATGGAGGAGATCGGCGTGGTCAACGTGGCCGACCCGCTCGGCGGCTCCTGGTACGTCGAGGCGCTGACCGACAAGATCGAGGCCGAGGCGGAGGAGATCTTCGCCCGGATCCGGCAGCTCGGCGGGGACGGGCCGCACCAGATCGGCCCGATGACCTCGGGCATCCTGCGCGGCATCGAGGACGGGTGGTTCACCGGGCACATCGCCGAGTCGGCCTTCGTCTACCAGCAGGCCCTGGAGAAGGGCGACAAGAAGATCGTCGGGGTCAACTGCCACACCGGTACGGTCGCCAAGGAGTTGGAGATCCTCCGCATCTCGCACGAGGTGGAGCTGGAGCAGCGCCGGGTGCTGGCCGAGCGCAAGGGTGCGCGGGACGAGTCGGCGGTCCGCGCTGCGGTGGCCCGGATGGTCGACGTCAGCCGCACCGACGAGAACATGATCCCCGCGATGCTCGACGCCGTCCGCGCCGAAGCGACCCTCGGTGAGGTCTGCGACGCGCTCCGCGCCGAGTGGGGCACCCACCGCGAACCAGCCCGCTTCTAACCCCCTGCTTCCGTCCCCGCGCCGACGACTCCCGCGATCTTGCACTTTCTGCCCCCGTAAAAGGGGCGAATGTCGCGTACTGGCGACAGGAAGTGCAAGATCGCGAGGGTGGGGGGCGGGGTGGGGGGCGGGGTGCGGGGCGGGGTGTCGGGGCAGGGTGAGAGTTGCAACGTCGGGGTTGTGGGTGACCTGAGATCGGGGGCTCACGTGCGAGACTAGGTAACCATGAGCGACCCACGGATCACCTCGTCGATCTTCACCCGCGGCGCGGTCGACCTCAGCACGCTGCGTGGCCCCGCACCAGCAAGTACCCGCCCCGGCACGCCCCCACAGGGCGGCCCGTCCAACGGCACCCCCGGCGCGCCCACCGCCGGCGGGAGCACCGCCATCGTCGACGTCACCGAGGCGACAATCCAGTCCGAGGTGCTCGAACGGTCGATGGCGGTGCCCGTCGTCGTGTTCTTCGGCGCGGCCGGTTTCCCGGAGAGCGACGAGTTCGCCCCGGTCCTGGAGCAGTTGAACGCCGAGGGCGGCGGCACCTGGGTGCTGGCACGGGTCGACGTGCAGGAAAATCCGCGAATCGCACAGATGTTCCGAGTCCAGGGCATCCCCATGGTCTACGCGGTCGTCGGCGGCCAGCCGGTCGACGCCTTCTCCGGCGTGGTGCCCGAGGCCCAGTTGCGGCAGTGGATCCAGGCCGTACTCAAGGCCGGCGGCGTGACAGTCGCCGAGCCGGAGGACCCCCGCCTCGACGAGGCCGACGACGCGCTGATGAGCGGCGACCTGGACGCCGCCGAGCAGGCGTACCGGAAGATTCTGGCCGACGCCCCGGCGGACGCCGCGGCCACCGCCGGGCTGGCCCAGGTCGGGGTGGCCCGCCGGGTCGCCGGCGCGGACCCGGCCGCCGCGCTGGCCGCCGCCGAGAGCGCCCCCGACGACGTGGCCGCGCAGCTGCTGGCCGCCGACATCGAGGTGCTCAGCGGTCTGGCCGAGCAGGCGTACGCCCGGCTCGTCGGTCTGGTCCGGCGCACCGCCGGAGAAGACCGGGAGACCGCCCGCCAGCACCTGGTCTCGCTCTTCTCCATCGCCGGCCCGGACGATCCGGCCGTCGCCTCGGCGCGCCGGGCGTTGGCCAGCGCCCTGTTCTGAGTTCACAGCACGCCAGCGCGGGCCGGCGTTCCGGCCGGCCCGCCCGACCAACGAGGACGGGAGCTCATGATGCGCCGGATCGCCGTCCTCGACGCGCCGACAAATCTCGGTCTGCGGCCGCCGACGTCCACGTCGGTCCCCGGGTGCGCCAAGGCGCCCGGCGCACTGCGCGACCACGAACTGCTGGCCCGGCTCCGCGCCCGCGACGCCGGCTGCGTCACCCCGGCACGGTACGACCCGGGCGACTGGCGGCCCGGCGACGGGGTGTGCCACGCCCGGGAGATCGCCGACTACTCGCTGGCCCTCGCCGAGCGGATCGGCTCGATCATCGACCGGGGCGAGTTCCCGGTGGTGCTGGGCGGCGACTGCTCCGTGCTGCTCGGCTCGGCGCTGGCCATGCACCGCCTCGGTGAAGCCGTCGGCGGGCGGATCGGGCTGGTCTTCGTCGACGGGCACTCCGACTTCCGGCACCCCGGCAACGCCTCCTACGTCGGGGCGGCCGCCGGGGAGGACCTGGCCCTCGTCACCGGGCGCGGCCAGGCCGACCTTGCCGCGATCGAGGGTCGCCGGCCCTACTTCCGCGACATCGACGTGGTGGTGCTCGGCATCCGGGCCCAGGACGAGTACCGGCTCGACCTGCAGGCCGCCGGGATCACCACCCGGCCGGTGCCGGCGCTTCGCGCCGAGGGCGCCGCCCGGACCGCGCAGTGGGCGCACGAGCAACTCGCCGACTGCGCGGGCTACTGGGTGCACATCGACGTGGACGTGCTCGACCCCGCGGTGATGCCCGCCGTCGATGCCCCCGACCCCGGTGGGATCGCCTTCGCCGAGCTGGAGATCCTGCTCGCCGGCCTGGTCGACACCCCGCACTGCCTCGGCGTGGAGCTGACCGTGTTCGACCCCGACTACGACCCCGACGGCTCGTACGCGGCCGAGATCGTCAACACCGTCGTCGCCGGCCTGGCCCCGGTCACCGCCCCGGAGGCGGTGCCGCCCCGGCTGCTGTCGTCCCGGCCGACCCCCGGCCCCCGGCGCGGTAACGGCCGGACCCCGGCCCCCACCGAGCGACCCGGCCACGCCGAAGGTGCAGGTGGGTTGGACCGCGCGGAGCGGGTTGGTGGGTTGGACCGCGCCGAGCGGGTTGGTGGGTTGGACCGCGCGGAGCGGGTTGGTGGGTTGGACCGCGCCGAGCGGGTTGGTGGGGTGGCTGGTGCGATCGGCGGTGCGGCGTCCTTCACTGACGCCCCCTCGTGGTCTCCGGCCGTCGATGCCGGGCCGCTCCCGGAGGCGGGGTCCGCCGACCCGGACGCCGTCGCCGATGATCGGGCCGGCATCGACCGCCCCGATGGTGCGGTGGCTGCTTCCGGCCGATTCGGTGGTGACTCCGCGGAGGGCGCGGCCCACCTCCCGGCCACGACCGAGCGGGAGCCGGTCGGCCCACCCGCGTCGGCCGGCCCGGGTCTGCTCCGCCGACCCTCTCCACCGGACGAGAATGCCCCGGACCACCGCAAAGCCGACACCGCCTGACCCGACCGCCGCCCCACCGCGTCATGATCGACTCGGCTTTCATGATGTCGCGGCGTCCGAGTGGCTCGAATAGCGCGGTTTCAGCAATACCGAGTGGATCAGCGCCGGAGCGGTGCGCGGGGGTTGCCGGCTGGGCGTGCGGTCGGGGCCGGGCGGGGGTTGCCGGCTGGGCGTGCGGTCGGGCTGGGTGGGGGTCGGGGCTGGGCGCGCCTGAGCGGCGTCGGTGTCAGGACGGGGGAAGGGCGCGGAGGAAGCGCTCGGCGATCGGGACGGCCGACGCCGTGCTGGCGCCACCCTTCTCCACGAAGACGGCGAACGCCACGTCGCCCCGCCAACCGACGAACCAGGCGTGGGTGTGGGCCGGGTTGTCGTCGTACTCAGCGGTGCCGGTCTTGCCGTAGACCTCGCCCGGCACGTCCTTCAGCGCGCTGCCGGTGCCCGTGGTGACCACCTCGCGCATCATCGCGCGCAGTGCCGCGACCGATTCCGGCTTGAGTTGCTCGCCCGGCGGGGCCGGCTTGGCCGGCGCCGGGTCGATGAGCAGTTTCGGCTGCTCGAAGCGGCCTCGGGCGACCGCCGCGGTGGCACCGGCCATGGCCAGCGGGCTGACCAGCGTGGTGCCCTGCCCGAACGATGCCGCGGCCTGCTCGGCCGGGCTGCCACCCGTGGACACCTTGCCGGTGAAGGCGTCCGTGCCGAGGTCCCACTGACCTTCCAGGCCCAACGAGCGGCCGGCGGCGGCCAGCCCGTCACCGCCGAGCTTCGGCGCGAGCGAGGCGAACGCCGTGTTGCAGGACTTGGCGAAGTCGGTGCGGAACGGCACCGAGCCGAGTTCGAAGTTGTCGGAGTTCTTGAAGGAGCGACCGTCCACGGTGAAGGTCTTCGGGCAGGCCACCGGCCCGTCCAGAGTGACCGCACCCCGGTCCAGTAGGCCGAACGTGCTGACCATCTTGAACGTGGAGCCGGGAGGCACCTGAGCGTCGAAGGCCAGATTCTCCCCGGCCGGGCCAGGGCCGTTCGCCGCGGCGAGCACGGCACCATCGCTGATCCGGAGGGCCACCATCGAGGACCGCCGCGGCTCGGCGCGCAGGGCCCCGTCGGCCGCGTTCTGGACGGCGACGTCAAGCGTGGTCTTCAGTGCCTGACCGGGCTGCGGCTCCCGGCGGAACAACTCGGTGCCGGTCGGTTCCAGTTTGCCGCCCTCGGCGGGACGCTCGACCACCACGGTCAGCCCGGGGCCACCGCGCAGTCGCTCGTCGTAGCGGCCCTGCAGCCCGCCGTGCCCGACCAGGTCGCCGACGACGTACCGGTCGGGGTGTGCGGCGAGGTCGTCGGCCTGCGCCGGGTCGACCGAGCCGAGCAGCGCACGGGCGAACTCGCGGGTGGGCGCCAGGTCGATCTTGTCGGAGACGAACTTGGTGCCGGGCAGGTCGTAGATCCGGGGCTTGATCTGCCGGTACGCCTCCTCGCGGAGCGACACCACCTCGACGAAGGCACCCGGCTCGGCCTTGGCCACCCGGTCGGGCAGGTCGGCCAGGTCGACGCCGGGGACCAGCGCCGGGCGGATGGCCTTGAACGCCGCGTCGAGGTCCTTGACGAGCTTGTCGAGATCGGTGACCCCGTCGGGCTGCACGCCGACCCGCACCACCGGCCGGGGGGTCACGATCGGTTGGCCGGCGGCGTCCAGCACCCCGGCGCGGGTGCTGGCGTCGCGGCGCAACGCCAACCGGTCACCCTCGGTGAGCTGCTCGTGCACCACCTTCGGCTCCCAGATCACCTGCCACTGGTCGTCGTCGCCCTTGGCGAGACGCACCTCCCGGTCGTACGTCCAGGGGGTCTGACCGGGCAGCTTCCACTCCACCTGGACGGTTGTGGTGGCGATGTCCGCCTTCACCTTCGGTGCGCCGCGACGCGTCAGCGTGGGCGGGGTCGCCGCCAGCTCACCGGAGAGCTCCTTGATCTGGCGACTTACCTCGGTCGAGGGCAGCTTGCCGCCGGTCGGGTCGATCAGACCGACCGCCTGGAGATCGCCGCTGCGCCAACCGGCGAGAAAGGCGTCGAGACTGCCCTCCGGCCCGTCGTCAGCCGAGCAGCCAACCAGAACGCCGGCCATGAGCAGCGCCGCGGTGAGGGCGGCGGCCACACGGCGGACGGGGTTCGGCCGGAGGGGCCGGGGGTACGACGAGGGCATGAAGCTGGTCCTTCCGATCTCGGAGCGCCTTCGCACGGTAGTACGCCGACGCCGTCCCCAACGTCCCCCAGCGTGGCGGGCGCGCTCAAAGACGGGCCGGACCGGTGTGATGAACATCGCGTGGCGGGGTATCCCGCAGCCGGCCAACCTCGGACCCGCAACGGGTGAAAGGACAAAGTCCCGATCCGGACGTCTGGCCAGTGGTCCGCCGACGAAGGCGCACAACGGCAGGGCCTAGGCTGGGCGGCAGAGTGACCCACAACGCGGTGGGTCGAGGGGAGTGGCACCGATGGACCGGCGTCCGGCGATCAAACCGGAACCCGACCTCCGGCAGGATGACTCCGGCCGGGACGACGACAGCTTCGATTCGGCGACCGACGGGGACGGCTACGGCCGGCTCGACACGGGAGTCACGGGGCTGACCGGGTCGAGCATCGACACCATCTACGATCTGGGCCTGCCCACCGAGGCGTTGGCCGACGACGTGGAGGACGCCGAGCTCGACGAACCCGTTCCCAATGCGGAGCGCCTGGTGGCTCAGGCTGTCGCGCTCGCGGGGGACGACCACGACGCGGCGACACTCGTCGGCCGTTTCTGGCGGTTCGCACCGGACGAGGAGCTGGTCGGCTTCACGGCGGAAGAGATGCTCGACGCGGCCCGGGCGCACCGGGACCTCGCCCAACAGCGGGTGCCGGGCGAGCTGAAGCTGCGGATCCACGAGCCGCACGCCGACCAGCACCACACGGTCGTCGAGATCGTCACCGACGACATGCCGTTCCTGGTCGACTCGGTGACCGCGCTGCTCAACTCGTACCACCTGGACGTGCATCTGCTGGTGCACCCCCTGGTGGTGGTACGGCGGGAGCCGTTGGGCCGCCTCACCGAGGTCTCGGCGGACGTGGAGCCGGACGACGCTATCGCCGGCGACATCATCGAGAGCTGGATGCGGATCGAGATCGACCCGGTCCGGGACGCGGCCGAGCGGGACCGGCTGTGCCGCGAGCTGCAGCGGGTGCTCACCGACGTGCGGGAGGCGGTGGAGGACTGGCCGAAGATGCGTCAGCGCTCCCTCGCGCTCGCCGACGAGTTGGCCTCCGCGCGTACCGCCGAGAACCGGCCACCGGTGCCGGAGAAGGACATCACCGACTCGGTGGAGTTGCTGCGGTGGCTGGCCCACGACCACTTCACCTTCCTCGGCTACCGGGAGTACCGGCTGGTGGACGTCGCGAGCGGCGAGGCCGGCGACGAGGTCGACGGCAAGGCGTTGGAGGCGGTGCTCGGCACGGGTCTGGGCATCCTGCGCTCCGACGCGCCGGAGGCCCGGCCGCTGGCGTCGATGACGCCGGAGGCGCACGACAAGGTGCTGGAGAAGCGCCTGCTCATCATCACCAAGGCCAACTCGCGGGCCACCGTGCACCGCTCGGCGTACCTGGACTACATCGGCTTCAAGATCTTCAACGAGGCCGGCGAGGTGATCGGCGAGCGGCGCTTCCTCGGCCTGTTCTCCACCGCCGCGTACCGGACCAGCGTCCGGGAGTTGCCGGTGGTGCGCCGCAAGGTGGCCGAGGTGCTGGACCGCTCCGGCCTGAGCCGGCGCAGCCACTCGGGTAAGGACCTGATCCAGATCCTGGAGACCTACCCCCGCGACGAGCTGTTCCAGATCAAGACCGACGATCTCTACCACGCGGTGATCGGCGTACTGCGGATGGCCGGTCGTCGGCAGCTGCGGGTCTTCCTGCGCCGGGACGCGTACGGGCGGTTCATCTCCTGCCTGATCTACCTGCCCCGGGACCGGTTCACCACGCAGAACCGGCTGCGCATGCAGGACATCCTGCTGCGGGAGCTGAACGGTGTCGGGGTGGACTACACCACCCGGGTCACCGAGTCGATGCTGGCCCGGGTGCACTTCATCGTGCGTACCGACCCGACGCGACCGCCCGGCGACATCGACGCCGACCTGTTGGCCGAGGAGTTGGCCGACGCGACCCGACTCTGGGACGACGACTACCGGCTGGTGCTGGAGCGCAAGCTCGGCGACGAGCAGGCCAAACACCTGTTCACCAGGTACGCCGACGCGTTCCCGGAGGGCTACAAGGACGGGCACACGCCGTACGAGGCGATGAAGGACCTGGCGAAGCTGGAGCTGCTGGAGGAGCCCGGCCAGCTGGAGATGCACCTGTTCCGTAAGCAGTTGGCGCCCCGGCCCGGCACCCGGGTGCCCGGCGCGGACCTGGCCGAGGCGATGGACGTCCGGTTCAAGGTCTACCGGTACGGCGAACCGATGATGCTCTCCGCCGTGCTGCCGGTGCTGCACTCCCTCGGTGTGCGCGTGGTCGACGAGCACCCGTACGAGGTGGACCGGATCGACGGGCGGGTCTACCTGTACGACTTCGGCCTGATGCTGCCCGAGGGGCACCACGAGCTGGCCGAGGTACGCCCACACGTGGAGAACGCCTTCGCGGCGGCCTGGCGCGGTGAGGCCGAGGTGGACCGGTTCAACGAGCTGGTGCTGCGCGGCGGGCTCACCTGGCGGCAGGTGGTGGTGCTGCGGGCGTACGCGAAGTACCTGCGGCAGGCCGGCACGGTCTTCTCCCAGGACTACATGGAGCAGACCTTCGTCGCGTACCCGAAGCTCGCCGCGTTGCTCGTGGATCTCTTCGAGACCCGGTTCGCGCCGGGTGGGCGGACCACCGAGCAGCGGCAGCAGCGCAGTGGCGAGCTGGTGGAGTTGATCCGGGCCGGGCTGGACGACGTGGCCAGCCTCGACCAGGACCGAATCCTGCGCTCGTACCTGACACTGATCGAGGCGACCCTGCGGACCAGCTTCTACCAGAAGCGCTCCGACGGGCGGCCGAAGGCGTACGTGGCGTTCAAGCTCGACCCGCAGGCCATTCCGGACCTGCCCGCGCCGCGACCGAAGTTCGAGATCTTCGTCTACTCGCCGCGCTTCGAGGGTGTGCACCTGCGGTTCGGGCCGGTGGCCCGGGGCGGGTTGCGCTGGTCCGACCGTCGGGAGGACTTCCGTACCGAGGTGCTGGGCCTGGTCAAGGCGCAGATGGTGAAGAACACCGTGATCGTGCCGGTCGGCGCCAAGGGCGGCTTCGTGCTGAAGCAGAAGCCGGGTGACCGGGACGAGGCGGTCGCCTGCTACCAGGAGTTCGTCGGTGCGATGCTGGACGTCACCGACAACATCGTCAGCGGGCAGATCGTGCCGCCCGAGGACGTGGTCCGGCACGACGGCGACGACCCGTACCTGGTGGTGGCGGCCGACAAGGGCACCGCGACGTTCTCCGACATCGCCAACGAGATCTCCAAGACCCACAACTTCTGGATGGGCGACGCGTTCGCGTCCGGCGGATCCGCCGGCTACGACCACAAGAAGATGGGCATCACCGCCCGGGGCGCCTGGGAGTCGGTGAAGCGGCACTTCCGGGAGCTGGGCCTGGACACCCAGACCCAGGACTTCACGGTGGTGGGCGTCGGTGACATGTCCGGCGACGTGTTCGGCAACGGGATGCTGCTGTCCGAGCACATCCGGTTGGTGGCCGCCTTCGACCACCGGCACATCTTCCTGGACCCGGAGCCGGACGCGGCCACCTCGTACGCGGAGCGGCGGCGGCTGTTCGACCTGTCCCGGTCCTCGTGGGAGGACTACAACCCGGAGCTGATCTCGGCCGGCGGCGGCATCTTTCCGCGTACCGCGAAGTCCATCCCGATCACGCCGCAGGTCCGGGCGGCGATCGGCCTGGACGACGACGTCACGCACCTGTCGCCGCAGGAGCTGATGAAGGCGATCGTCACCGCTCCGGTGGACCTGTTCTGGAACGGCGGCATCGGCACCTACGTCAAGGCCTCCACCCAGACCAACGCCGAGGTGGGCGACAAGTCCAACGACGCGATCCGGGTGGACGGGCGCAACCTGCGGTGCCGGGTCGCGGGCGAGGGCGGCAACCTGGGCTGGACCCAGCTCGGCCGGATCGAGTACGCGTTGACCGGCGGCCGGATCTTCTCCGACTTCATCGACAACGCGGCCGGCGTAGACACCTCCGACCACGAGGTGAACATCAAGATCCTGCTGAACACGGCGGTGGCCGACGGCGAGTTGACCACGGCCGAGCGCGACGAGCTGCTGGCCGGGATGACCAACGAGGTCGCGGAGCTGGTGCTGCGGGACAACTACGACCAGGCGCGGGCGATCAACAACGCCCAGGCCCAGGCCGCCTCGCTGCTGCCGGTGCACCGCCGGATGATCAACGAGTTGGAGCGGTCGGGTGGGTTGGACCGGGCGCTGGAGGCGCTGCCGCCGGATGAGGAGTTGGCGGTCCGCAGCGAGTCCGGGCTGACCGCGCCGGAGTTCGCGGTGCTGCTCGCGTACGTGAAGATCGTCCTGGAGCGGGAGATCCTCACCGAGGGTCTGGCGGACGAGGAGTGGACGACCGAGGTCCTGGTCAACTACTTCCCGACGCCGATGCGTGAGCGCTTCGCCGACCGGATGGGCCGGCACCGACTGCGCCGCGACATCGTCACCACCGTCCTGGTCAACGAGGCGATCAACCGGGGTGGCATCTCGTTCATCTTCCGGGTGGTCGAGGAGACGGCGGCCAGCGCGGCGGACGTGATCCGGGCCTACGTGGTGGTCAGCGAGGTGTTCGGCCTCCGCGACCTGTGGGACGCGGTCGAGGCGCTGGACAACAAGGTCGCGCCGGAGTTGCAGACGAGTGTCTACCTGGACACCCGTCGGCTGCTCGACCGGGCCGTGCGGTGGCTGGTGTCCAACCGGCGCTCGCCGATCGACGTGCCGGCCGAGATCGCCCGGCTGCGCGACGGTGTCACCCGGCTGCTGCCGGGGCTGGAGGAGCTGTTCTACGGCAACGAGCGGCAGGGCATCGCCGCGCACATGGACTCGATGACCGAGCGTGGGCTGCCCCGCGAGCTGGCGGAACGCGCGACCCGGCTGATGTACAGCTTCGGTCTGATGGACGTGGTGGAGACGGCGAACGCCAGCGGGCGGGACGTCAGCGAGGTGGCCTCGGTCTACTTCGTGCTGTCCGACCTGTTCCGGGTGGACTCGCTGCTGTCGAAGATCTCCCTGCTGCCTCGCGAGGACCGCTGGCAGACGTTGGCTCGGATGGCGCTGCGCTACGACCTCTACGCCGCGCTGGCCGCGCTCACCGCGGAGGTGTTCGACTCCACCCCGGAGGACCTGCCGCCGCACGAGCGGGTGCAGCAGTGGGAGCAGTCGAACGCGACCTCGATCCACCGCGCCCGGCGGGCGATGGGGGAGTTCGACGAGTCGCGGGCGGATCTCGCCGCCCTGTCGGTGCTGCTGCGCCAGATCCGCACCCTGGTGCGGACCTCCGCGGCCGCCTGAGTCGGTACGCCCGGACGCGGGGGGGGGGGGGGGGGGGGGGGGGGGGGGGGGGGGCGGGCCCGGGGGGGGGGGGGGGGGGGGGGGCGGGCGCGGGGGGGGGGCCGCGCGGGGTCGGCGCGGGG
>NZ_JBIAKV010000003.1:0-425093 GCF_042872705.1 Micromonospora sp. NPDC005203
ACTCCGCCGACCCCAACCAAGCCGCCTACCAGATCAGCATCGAACACCTCGCCGACTGGATCGCCACCCGCGGCTACGCCACCAGCTGACCCACACCACCGCACACACCACCGCACCACGGCAAGACCACACCACCGCATCACCGCACCACGGCAAGGCCGCACCACCGCACCACCGCACCACGGCAAGGCCGCACCACCGCATCACCGCACCACGGCAAGGCCGCACCACCGCACCACCGCACCACGGCAAGGCCGCACCACCGCACCACGGCAAGGCCGCACCACCGCAAGGCCGCACCACCAGCGGAGGGCCGGACCCCACCTCGGGGACCGGCCCTTCGGCGTCGTCATTTCCACCAGCTGCGGTACGTATTGACAAGTTTCGACGCAGAGGTAAGGCTTGGGCAGCCGGTGAGAGCGCTCTCTCGTTCACGCTCCACCGGTCACCACCAGTCTGGCCAGGGCAATCTCCGACGTCTTCGGCGGCGGCGCCGGAGCTACCCTGACCCGTTCCCCGAACAGGAGTCACGAGATGGACAGGGCCGCACCCCTCTCCGGCAACCGCCGCCGACTGCGCCTCGCCACGGCGATCGGCGCTCTACTGGTGCTACTCGGCACCTACGTCGTCTCCACCACCGCACGGGCCGACGCCGCCCCGGTCGCCAACGCCATCCGGGTTGCCGAGTTCCCCGCCGACTGCACCTACAGCCACCGGCTGCCGGACGACCCGATCGTCTTCCCCGGCCTGCCCGGGGCGTCGCACATGCACAGCTTCTTCGGCAGCACGGTGACGAACGGCAACACCACCCTGCCCGACCTGGTCAACTCCCAGACCACCTGCAACCCGCGGGTGGATGTCTCGTCGTACTGGGTGCCGACCCTCTACCGTGACAACGTCCCGGTGGAGCCGGCGATCGCCACGTTCTACTACCTGGGCGAGGGCGTACGCTCCGACGTCGTCGCGAACACCCAGCCGTTCCCGCTCGGGCTGCGACTCGTCGCCGGCAACGCGAAAGCAACCGGGTCGAACGACAGCATCGCCCGGTGGTCGTGTCTGCACGCGGGACAGGTGCCGCCGTCGAAGAACTTCGTCACCTGCCCGTCCGGCACGATGCTGGAGTCGTACCTGGACTTCCCGCAGTGTTGGAACGGCCGCGACCTGGACTCGCCGGACCACAAGAGCCACCTGGCGTACCCGGTGAACCAGGCCTGCCCGAGCACCCACCCGGTGCACGTGCCGAAGTTGCGGCAGGTGCTGCGGTACCCGGTCAACGGCGACCCGTCACGGTTCCGGCTGGCCTCCGGGCCTGGCTACACCATGCACGGCGACTTCTTCAACGCCTGGCCGGTCGCGGAGATGGCCCGCCGGGTCCAGGACTGCATTCGTCCCGTCATCAAGTGCGGTGCCGACGGGCGACCGATCTGAGCCGACAGGCGCACCCCGAAGCGGCGGGTCCGGTCACGCCGGGCCCGCCGTTCCGGGCGAGAGGAGGCCGAATGCGAGGGATCCCGGTACGCGCGCCCAAGGGCCTGTGCCTCGCGGCGCTGTTGCTCGTCACCGCCTGCACCAGCGGGTCACCGACCGAACCCGCGGTATCAACCACCAGCACCACATCAACCGCCGCTACTACCGCCTCCGCCGCGCCGCTCGGGTCGGGTTCGGCCAGCGGCTCGACGGGTCTGTTCAGCGCCACCGACATCGCGTGGCTTCAGCTGACGGTGGCGATGAACGAACGCCTCCTGCCGGTGCTGGACGTGGTGTCCAGCCGGACCACCGACCCGGCGTGGCTGACGTTCGCCGCCCGGCTCGGCACGGCGCATCGCGCCGACCTGAGCACGGCGCGACGGCTGCTTGCGGAGTCCGGCGCTCCGGCGACCAACCCGCACGAGGGCCACGACATGCCGGGCATGGTCACCGACGAGGAGTTGGCCGCGTTGCGGTCGGTCACCGGCGTGGCGTTCCAGCGGCGGGCCGGCCAGCACGTACGGGCGCACCTGAACCAGGCGGTTCGGATCGCCACCGCCGAGCAGCGGGTTGGAGCTCATCCCGCGACCACGACGTTGGCCTCGGCGGTCGTCCGGACGGCGAACACCGGCCTCACGTGGCTCATGCGTGCGGACCGGTGAGGGAGACCTCGCGACCGGACCAGCGGGAGCGGAGCCGCCGGCCGTGGCCGCCGACGACGGTGGCGCCGGGTCCGGTGCCGAGGGCCTCCAACTCGTCACGGAGCTGCGGTGAGCGGTGGTTGGTCGGCTCGTCCAGCAGCAGCGGTGCCGGCGGGTTGGCGACGACCACCGCGAGACCGAGGCGACGGCGGTCCGGGTGCTCACCCGGAGATGTCGTCGTCACCTGCCACGCTGCTCCGATCTCCGGCAACTCGCGTCAGCGACTAGTTCACCGTCAGCAGCCCCCGCCGGTCCGTGCCGACACCCGATCGTCCGCTCAGCCGGTCGCCAGCAGCCGGGCGATCGTCGCCGGCTCCGCCAGGTGCGGGAAGTGGCTACCGGGTAGCACCGTCACCGCGACCTCCGGCAGGGCATCCGTCAGCCAGGCCAGATAGCGGGGCGGTGGCTCGGACGAGGTCACCCACCGGTAGGGGACCCCCCGCTCGCCGATGGACCGCAGGGCGCGCTGCCGCTCGGTGGAGATCGCCTCGTCGGACCCGCTCAGGATCTCACCCCAGTAACCCAGCAGCAGGTCCGGTCGGGGATCGGTCGCGGTGGTGACGATCTCGCGTGCCTCGGCCGGCAGCGCCTCGATGCCCATCCCCGCCAGCATGCCGTCCCACACCCGCCGCCAGTCCGGGCCGCGCAGTGTGGGCTCGGCCTGGCGTACGGCCACGCCGAATGGGCCGGGCAGCAGGATCTGGTCCAGATTCACCACGCCGCGCACCGGGTGCCGGGCCGCGTACGTCGTGGCGACCACCGCGCCGACCGAATGTCCCACCACGATCGGCTGGGCGAGGCCCGCCTCGGTCACCTGCTCGTGCACGACGTCGGCCACCTCCGCCATCCCGTAGGACTGCCGCCGGGGTGCGTCACCGTGCCCGGGCAGGTCGAGGGCGAGGACCTGCCGGGCAGGGTCGATCACCGCCAGCTCGCGCCGGACCGGGTCCCACTGTCGCCGGTCGAAGGTAAGGCCGTGCAGCAGTACCAGCGGTGCGCGGTCGTCATCCGTCATGACCCCACCCTCCTACGTCCGGGCGCTCGCCCGCAGCGAGTCGATGGTGAGGTCGAGAACCGCCTCCAGGTGATCGATCTTGCCGGTGGAGAGCAGCAGCAGCACGCCGCCCTGGATGCCGGCCAGCAGCGCCGCGGCGGCGCGCTCGGCGTCCACGTCCGCGGCGATGTCCCCGGTCGACTGCATGTGCCGGATCCCCTCGGTGATCGCCCCCTGCCAGCGCCACATGAGTCCGGTCACGATCGCCTTCGCGCCCGGTGCGCGTCGACCGGTCTGCCCGAGCAACCCGTTGAGCGGGCACTTCACGCCCTGCGCGAGGTACCGCTCGACGAGCCGGTCGCGCCACGCCAGCCAGGCCGGCCAGGAGGTCAGGTTGCTGAGCATCGGCTCCTGGTCGATGAGCACCTGGTCGGCCTCGTGCTGGGCCACCGCGAGCAGCAACCCCTCCTTGCCGTCGGGGAAGTAGTGGAAGAGCTGACCCTTGCTGGTGCCGGTGCGGGTCAGCACGTCCTCCAGGCGTACCTCGTCGACGCCGCGCTCGCGGACCTCGGCGGCGGCGCCGGTGACGATCCGGGCGCGGGTGGCCTCGCCCTTGCGGGTCAACGCCCGTGTCATGAGACCTCCTGGTCTGGACCTGCGGACCCAACCATACCCAGCTTTTGGACTTGCGGGTCCAAATTTGGCGAGCAAGGGTCTGGAGCGCGGTCCGATCCGGGCCGACACCACGATCGGGAGGGCACCACCGTGAACCACTACTACCTGCTCGGGCGGTCTGGCCTGCGGGTGAGCCGGCTGGCGCTGGGCACCATGAACTTCGGCGTCGACGGGTTCCACGCCGCGTACGGCAAGACCGAGGAGGAGGCGGAGCTGATCTTCCGCCAGTACCTGGAGGCGGGCGGCAACCTCATCGACACGGCGGACTTCTACACCGCCGGGCAGAGCGAGAGGATCCTGGGCCGTCTGATCGACCGGGCCGGCGTCCGTGAACGGCTCGTGCTCACCAGCAAGGCCACCAACACCGTCGACCCGACCGACCCGAACGCCAGCGGCAACGGCCGCAAGCACCTCATGCGGGCCGTGGAAGGCTCACTGAGCAGGCTCGGCACCGACTACATCGACCTGTACCTGCTGCACACCTGGGACCGGATCACCCCGGTCGAGGAGGTCGTGCACACCCTCGACGACCTGGTCCGCGCCGGCAAGATCCGCTACGCCGGGCTCTCCGACGTGCCGGCCTGGTACGCGGCCCGCGCACAGAGCTACGCCGAGGCACACGGACTGGCCCCGATGATCAATGTGCAGCTTCCGTATTCCCTGGTGACTCGGGGCATCGAGGCGGAGTTCGTGTCGATGGCGCAGAGCCTGGGGATGGGGCTCACCGCGTGGAGCCCGATCGGCGGCGGGCTGCTCAGCGGCAAGTACCGACGCACCGGCGAGGGCATGAGCGGGACCGGGCGGTTGACCAACCCCGACGCCGCGGGTCGGGAGATCAACCCCGGCGACTGGAAGGTCATCGAGGCGCTGGAGAGCGTGGCCGCCGACCTGGGCCGCAGCATGGCCCAGGTCGCGATCAACTGGGTGGCCACCCAGCCGGGCGTCGCCTCGGTGATCGTCGGGGCGAGCAGCCCCGAGCAGCTCGCCAGCAACGTCGGCGCGCTCGACTTCGAGATCCCGGCCGACGCCCGTCGCCGGCTCGACGAGGCCAGCGCGCCGGACCTCGGGCTGCCGTACGGCATGTTCACGCCGCAGTACCAGTCCTGGGTGGTGAGCCCAGGCCTCGGCATCGGCGACAAGCCTGCGGGCTACGCCCCGCCGGTGTTCAACGGGGCCACCCAGCCCGCCGCGTGAAAGACCTGCGGGGAGCACCGGCACGGGCAGTCGCCCGTGCCGGTGTCGTCACGCGGCGCCGGTTACGGCCGGCTCTGCTCGGGAAGCTGGTTGCCGTAGTAGGCGCCGGCGCCGTGCTTGCGGGTGAAGTGGCGGTCCAGCAACCACTGGGGCGCGGCTGCCGCGGCGTTCAGGGACAGCGTCTTCAGGGCCATCTCCGCGACCGCCTCGCAGACGATCGCGTTCTCCACCGACTTGAGCGGGTCCTTCGCCCAGGTGAAGGGGCCGTGGTTGGCGGCGAGGGCGACGGGGTTGGCCAGCGCCTCGGCCTCTCCCCCGATCAGCTCGATGATCGCCCGGGCGGTGTTGAACTCGTAGTCGTGGGCGCACTCGTCGGCCGTGAGGTCGCGGGTCACCCGGATCGGACCGGCGAAGGTGTCGGCATGCGTGGTGCCGAGCACCGGCACGTCCCGCCCGGCCTGGGCGAAGGCGACGGCGTTCGTCGAGTGGGTGTGGGTCACCCCGCCGATGGACGGCCAGTGCAGGTAGAACGCGCGATGGGTCTCGCTGTCGACGGAGGGCCGCAGCTCTCCGGCGACGACCTGCCCGGTCTCCAGATCCACCGGGACCAGGAGGTCGGCCGTGAGGTCCTGGTACGCCACGCCGGAGGGCTTGATGACGTAGATGCCTGCCTCGCGGTCGACCCCGCTCACGTTGCCCCACGTCAGCGCGGCCAGGCCGGCCGAGGCGATGAGGCGGTTCGCGGCGAGGACAGCGGCGCGCAAGTCGGTTGATCCGGCCGTACTCATTGCAGGTGACGCCTTTCGGGTGGGGGTGGTATCCGGCGCAGCGCGATGCGGTAGCGCGGCACGTTAGCGCTAACATCCTGCCCGGTCAATAGCGGGTTCGCCATGCCGGGCTGCTGACAGGGGTGCGGGTCGGGCTCCGCCGAGGGGTGCGCCCTGGTGACAGGGCGCACCCCGGTCAGCTATTGCGGAGCGTCCCGTGGCGCGAAGACGATCCTGGCGCGCAACTGCCGGAACCCGGTCCGTTCCAGTTCTGCGACCACCGCGACCTGGTGGGAGTCCACGTCGGCGATGACCTCCCGGGCGCCGCCGGCGGCCAGCACCCGGACCGCCTCGGCCAGCAACTCGGGTCGGGCCGCGTCGTCGAGCAGGCCGAGATAGGCCAGCAGCGGGTAGCAGGCGTCTCCGGCCGTGCCGACCAGGCCGACCGGCTCGCCGGCGTCCAGCGCGATCCGCCATTCCTCGGTCGCGTCGCCGAGCCAGGCCAGCGGGTCGGTGGCCAGGTCGACGCCGGCGACCGCCCGCGCGATCTCGACGCCGGTCAGCACGTCCGGTTCGGCGATCCGGGCCACCAGGGCGTTGATCTCCGCCGCGTCGGCGGGCCGCCGGAAGTCGTAGCGCCCGGAGGACGCCGGCAGCGGGGTGCCCGCCCAGGAACACCTGAGCCGCTCCCCCCGCTCGACCAGCCCGGCGAGCCGGGCGGCCGCCATCGGCGCCCGCACCACGGCCAGCACCTCGGGCCGACGCCGCCAGTGCGCCGGCAGCGCGGCGTGGTACCGGCCGGGACCGCCGAGCGCCTCGTGGGCGGCGTGCAGCAACTCGGCACCCACCTCCGGCTCGGCGTCCAGATCGAACCGGTCCAACCAGGGGGCTCCGACGGCGCCCGGCGGTTGCAACCAGGCGGCCCGGCCGACCACCCGGCCGGCGCGCAGGGCGACCCAGGTGGTCTCGGGCCGGTAGCCGCCGCCGGCGATCCCGTCGGCGTAGGCGACCTGGCGCAGTTGGGGCAGCGGATCAGGCATGGAGTCGAACAGATTTTCCTCGCCCGCGACGAGCGGACGGATGACCAGATCAGTCATGGGTGGGGCCTCCGGGAAGCGCGCGCCCCGGATCAGATCCGCGCGGACGCCGGAGCGCGGAGGGGGCGCAGAACATCGGACATTGTTCTGACCTCCTTCCAGCTCGACGGCGTGCCAGAGCACCATACCCGCAGCAGCCGTCGAGCCGCAACGATGTGTCACAGGGTCGGGTTGGTCTCCGACCCACGCCGGTGGGCTCGCTGGTCGAAGACAGCGATGGCGGCCAGGATCACCGCCGCCGAGGCCGCCACGGCGACCGGCGGGAGCAGCACCATCGGCAGCGCCGCCACGAGCAGCACCGCCGCACCGCCGTACAGCATCCGGCAACGTGGCGCGGATCGGTTCTCCCTCTCCAGGAAGCTCCGCCCGATCAGGAACAGCACCGGGCCACCGAACAGGATGACCACCAGTGCCCAGTCGATCGGCGGGTGCGGGTCCTCGATGACCTGCCCGAAGCCCACCGCAGTACAGATGATGCCCCCGACGATGATCAGCAGGCTGTAGCTCGCCCACCGTGACAGCTGGACGCCCTGCCCCCCGGAGGTCGCGGCCTGGCCGGACCGGACGTGGTAGAAGTAGATCCGCCAGAACGAGACAGTCGCTACGAAGGCGGCGACGAGGGTGATGGTCCCCGCCATCGTGAAGCCCGGAAAACTGACGGCGGCACCTGCTTCGAGCACCACCTCGGCGAGAGCGATCATGAAGAACTGGTTGAACCGCTCCGCGAGGTGTACGTGGGAGACGGCGACGCCCGCCCTGCCGAACCACTTCGCGCCGAGCCGGGGCACGGGCCAGGCCGTGGCGGCGCCGGTGAGCTCGATGGCGAGGGCGAGGGTCCAGAAGACGCCCCGACCGAGGCCACCGCTGATGCCGCCACTGATCCAGAGCACGGCGGAGGCCGTGTGCCAGGTCAGCACCCGGGCCGCGAACGCCCGGCCCGGGTGACCCCGTAGGGCGAACGTCAGGAAGAGCGGTCGGCCGATCTGGATGATGACGTACGTGCAGGAGAAGACCACCCCGCGCTTGCCGAACGCCTCCGGCAGCGAGACGGCCAGCACCAGCGTGCCGAACATCGTCGCGAGCAGCACGGCCTGGAGGTCCGCCCGGCGAGGGTCGTAGGTGCTCGCCAGCAGGGCGTTGAGCGACCAGATCATCCACATCGCCGTGAAGAACAGCACCGTCTGGCCGGCCTCCGACAGCAGCGTGTGCCGGACGATTGTCAGATCGTCCGCCACCCGCCCGGCGAGGCGGGCGAGCGCGAAGACGTAGACGATGTCGAACAGCAGTTCCAGGACGGTCGCGGAGTCGGGGCTCCTGCTGTCGCCGATCCCGCGCAGCATTTTGGGGCGCGTCAGCACGGACGGCGGGACAGCTCAGCCGACCACAGCCGCCGGCACGGGAACGCCGGGGCGGTGACGGTGTTCGGCGACCTGCTCCGCTGCCATCGTCCCGGGTCCTCCCGCTGGCCGTACCGCCTGCTTCCTGTCTGCGTACTTTATCCGGATACGTGAGATTCTTCGTGGTTATGCCGGATCCCCCCGTGCCCGGACCGGGCCGATGCGGCCTCGCCCGTCGTGCCCCCATCGGCGGTCCGGGCGATCATTCGTGCCGTCACGCCCCGGTAGGAGCGCGGGTCCACGGGGAGCAGCCACTGCCGTGCCCGGGTCAGCGGGCCGAGGTTGAGCCCCACCTCGTCGAGCACCTCGTCGATGTTGTGCATCGAGAACGGGATGATGTTCGTCCCGCGGGCGTGCCGCCCGTTGGTCCGAGCCGCCATCCAGGCCAGGCGGGTGCGGACCTCGTCGCGCATCCGGTCCTCGGCGGGCAGGGTGATCCCACCCCGCAGGTACGCGGCCGTCCACACCGCCGCCATCTCCGCGCTGAGCGGGCTGAAGAACGACGAGTTGTAGCCGGCGAACGTCAGCCGTGGCACACCGACCGGCAGGATCTGGCGGTAGAGCTGGAAGTTGCCCTGGTCGTCCTGCAGCCGGGCGTGCAGCGCGTCGTCGAAGAACGGCACGTGCTGGCGGAAGCCGGTGCCGCAGATGACCAGGTCGGCGGGGAGCACCGTGCCGTCGGCCAGGCGGGCGGCGGGCCGACCGTCGGCAACGAGCAGTTCGGTGATCACCTGGTCGCGGTGCACGGCGATGCGGCCGTCGGCGACGCGCTCGAAGAAGCCCTCCGTGACGAGGCTGACCGTGCTGCGGGCGATGTCCTCGAAGCTGCCATTCGGCACCAGACCCAACTCACGCAGCTTGAGCTGCCTGGTCGCGACCGAGCCGACGCTGTCGACCATCCGTTGGCGCAGGCTGTTGCCCGAACCGTGCAGGAACCGCTCGAAGCCCTTCAGGTGCAGGTAGCGGAACAGTGCCTCACCCATCCGGGTGAGCATCAGGTACTTGTAGTTGAGCGCCCCGCCGAGCTTGCGGGGCATCTTCCACAGCAACTGCCGGGCCACCACGTGGGTCTGGGCGGCGAGGTCGCTCAGCGGAACCGCCACATCGCAGGACGACTTGCCGTACCCGACGACGAGGACGTTCCTGCCCCGGGCCGCCTCGACGTCGTGGAACTCCCCCGCGGCCAGGACCCGCCCACCGGCGGCGGCGAAGGCCGCGTGCCCGTCGAACGACGGCACGACCGGGTCGGAGAAGATGCCGTTGGCGACGATCAGGTGGTCGTACCGCTGCACCGTCACCGGCTCTGATGCCCCCGCCGGCCGCGACGTGACAAGCCACCCGGTGTCGTCGTTGATGAGCTCGGCGGTGACGACCTCCGTGGACAGACGCAGAACGCCGGCGAGCCCGAACTTCTCCACGTAGCTCTCAAGGTACCGCTGGACCTGCTCGCCGGAGGGCCACTGCGGATAGTCGGCGGGCATCGGCAGGTCGGACAGGTGGTAGGTGCCCTTGTTGTTCTGCGTGTGCAGACCGGGATAACGCCGGGTGCGGCTCCACACGCCACCGACGTCGGGGGCCCTCTCGAACACGGTGACGTCGAACCCGCTCTGCCGTAGCACCTTCGCTGCGCTCAGACCGGCGAATCCGGCGCCGACGACGGCAATTCTCATGGCATCCTCCGAAGCGCGTCTACCACTGCGGCAGCGGTGGTGAGCGCACGCTAACGAGCGGGCCGGGACCGTCGCTATCCGCTGCGCGCGAGGTGTGTCCGCTCCGCGCAGCCGGCCGGCCCGTGTCGGGTGTACGGCTTTGCCGCACCGTCGTTCCCGGTCCCGCCTTATGGTCAGCGCACCGAGACGCCCGGGAGGGGTCGGATGGATGCGGTGACGGTCCGGACGGACGACATCGACCAGGCCCGCGCCGAAGTCGGCAAGATCTTCTGTCCGCACCGACTCACCCCGCAGGCGGGCGTGCGCGCCGTTCAGCTGCGCATGGCGGCACGCCGGGTGGGCGGAGTCGGTGTCGTCGACCTGGACTACGGGCAGGAGGTCCGAATCCAACCCCCCGCCCTGGAGAGCTTCTATCTCGTCCAGATCCCCCGGGCCGGCAGCACGGTGGTCCGACACTCCGGCCACACCGTGACCTCGACACCCGACGTCGCCTCCGTCCTGTCCCCGCACGATCCCTCGGACATGCGGTGGTCCGAGGGATCGCCACATCGGATCTTCTACGCCGACCGGCGTGCCGTCGACCGGGAACTCACCCGCCTCCTGGGCCGCCCGGTGGACGACCCGGTCCGCTTGGACATCGGCATGGTCATGACCACACCGAGGGCGCAGGCGTGGGCGCGCGGCGTGGCGTTCCTCGCCGACGAGCTGGCACAGCCGACGGACGCGTCCCTGTTCGACCATCCGCAGGTCGCCGCCCGTTTCGAGCAGGGGCTCATCGGCCAGTTGTTGCTGGCCCACCGGCACAGCCACTCCGACCTGCTCGCCGAGCCGGGCTACCACGCCAACCCCGGGCGGCTGGTCCGCCGGGCCTGCACCCTGATCGCCGACCACCACGGCGAGGCACTGACCGTCGGTGATGTCGCCGAGGCGCTGCGGGTGAGCGTACGGACGTTGCAGGACTGCTTCCGGCGGGAGTTGCGGACCACCCCGACGGCGTACCTGCGGGCCTGTCGCCTCGACGCGGCGCACCGATCGCTGCGGGCGGCCGAGCCGGGGGTCTCGGTGACGACCGTCGCGCTGCGGCACGGGTTCGTGCACCTCGGTCGGTTCGCGACCGAGTATCGGAGCCGGTTCGGTGAGTCGCCGTCGGCGACCCTCCGTCGCTGACCGGACCGCTCGCCGACAGCTCGCTGACGTGCCGGCCGGTCCCCTCGGACCGCGCGGGCCACCCAACCGTTGGCCCTCGACGCAGTGGCGATCTTCCGTCGCCCAGACCGGCCTGACGGGGTGAGCCGCCGAGAAAATCGTTATCGCCCCGCGCCCGGCAAGTCTCCTGAGGGGGGCGTTGCTGGCGATCGGGCACCGCCCCTTGTCGAGCAGTGCGGTGACCACACGAAGGAGTCGAGACGATGCGCGCAACCGGCCCGGGTGAAGCGGACACCCCGAAGGGGTCCCGGGGAGTCCACGCGGAGCCCCGACGCCTGGTGTTCCGTCGCCTTCCGATCGGGATATGGCGGCTGCGGTGGCCCCTCGCCGTGGCGGCCGTGGTCGCCGTACTGGTGACCGGGGTGATCGTCGTGGTGCAACCGACCGCGCCGACGCCCGCTCCCGCGGCCACGCAGGCGCTCGACACGCCGCCGCCGACGACGACCCCGGAGCCCGGCCCACCCACCGCGACCACGCCGGCCGCGTCGACCAGCCCGGCGGGGGTGACCCCGACGCCGACGACCACACCGACGGCGACGCCGACGACCAGGCGTCCGGCCGCCCCGGCGGCGACCGCCGTGACCTCGAAGCGCAAGGGTGTCGGGGTGTGGACCTTCGACGGGGTCAGCCAGGCACTGGCCACCTCCGGGGCGAGCTGGTACTACACCTGGGACGTCGCCCACCAGGGCGTCACCAGCCCGAAGAACGCCGAGTTCGTCCCGATGATCTGGGGGGCCAAGAGCGTCACCGCCAGCAACCTGGAGAAGGCCAAGCAGAACGGCCGCTACCTGCTCGGGTTCAACGAGCCGGACCTGAAGGGTCAGGCGGAGATGAGCGTGGAGCAGGCGTTGGAGCTGTGGCCGCAACTGGAAGCGACCGGTCTGCCGCTGGGCAGCCCGGCGGTGGCCTGGGGCGGTGACCGGCCGGGCGAGTGGCTCGACCGCTTCCTGGCCGGGGCGAAGCAGCGCGGTTACCGGGTCGACTTCATCGCCCTGCACTGGTACGGCGGCGACTTCACCACCGCCAACGCGGTCAACCAGCTCAGGTCGTACCTCCAGGCCGTGCACGACCGCTACCAGCTGCCGATCTGGCTCACCGAGTTCGCCCTGATCGACTTCTCCAACGGCGTGCGCTTCCCGACCCAGGCAGAGCAGGCCGCGTTCCTCAGCGCGGCGACCCGGATGCTGGCCGGCCAGTCCTGGCTGCACCGGTACGCCTGGTTCGGCCTGCCCGCCACCGACAAGGACCAGACCGGCCTCTTCCGCACCGGCAGCGAGGTGACCGCCGTGGGTCGCGCCTACCAGGCCGCGCGCTGAACCGAATTCACGTGGTCTCGCCAGGAGTGGCGCGGCTCGTAGCCCAGCACCCGGCGCGCCTTGTCGATGCTGAGCAGGGTCTCGTGCTCGCCCAGCTCCTTGCGGACCTCGACGCCCGGGTAGACCTCGGCCAGCAGACTGGCGCTGGACCTGGTCATGACGGTGTCGGCGTTGGCGATGATGAAGACGTCGGCGCCGGGCCGGTCGTGGGCGAGCGCACGCTCGACCGCCTGGGCGCCGTCGCGGGCGTCGAGGTAACCCCACAGGTTCCACCGGCGCGCCTGCGGGTCGGCGTCGAAGGAGGGGAACGGCGCGTAGTCCTCGACGTCCATCACGTTGGAGAAGCGCAAACCCACCATGACCAGCGCCGGGTCCCAGCGGCAGAAGTGCCGGGCCATCTCCTCCTCGAGGGCCTTGTTCAGCGAGTACGTCGACTCGGGCCGCGGCGCGTACTCCTCGTCGACGGGCGCGTACGGCGGCGGGGTGTCGAACGGCAGCCCGAGCACCGTCTCGCTGGACGCCCACACCACCCGCCTGATCCCGGCCGCCCGCGCCGCGGCGAACACGTTGTACGTGGCGGCGGAGTTGTTCGCGAACGTGGTCGCGTTGGACCTCAGCCCGGGGGCCGGGACCGCCGCCAGGTGCACGATCGCGTCGACCGTGCCGGCGTGCTCGTCGGCGCCCCCGGTGAACGCCTCCACCACCTGCCCGTAGTCGGTCAGGTCGGCCAGGAGGAACTCGCCGTCCACGTCGCGCGGGTCGCGGCCACCGGCACGGTCCACGGCCAGCACGTCGACGCCCACGGCGCGCAGGTGGGCGACCACGGCCCGGCCGAGCTTTCCGGTGGCCCCGGTGACGACGACACGCCTGGGCAGTGCGGAGTTGGTCATGACCACATCCTTCCCGGCGTCGAACTGCGCCCTGACGGCGGTACCTGCCGACGTCAGATCGCCGTCAGGGCCTTCGCGATGTTCCACTCGGCCAGTTCCAGCATCCACGTGCGGTTCGGGAAGTCACTGGCCGCGATCCGAAGCGGGCCCTCGATCAGCGACAGGACTTGGGCATAACGGTAAAAATCCACGCGGGCGGGGTCGAGTGCGACCGGGCGCAGCGCGGGGTACGCGTCACCGAAGCGCATCTGCAGCCAGGCGTGCTCCCACTCCACGTCGAAGACGTCAGGCCCTCGATGTCGACCATGACGGGTTCGCCGGAGGGCGTGACGAGCACGTGGTCGGGTCCGAGTTCGCCGTGTACCAGCCCGTATTCCTTGCGGTTGGTGATGGCTCGGCGCAGGGTGGCGGACATGGTCGGCGATTCGATCGTGGGCGTCGGCGAGCCGGGCGTCGCGGGCCGCCACAGCGGCGAGGTGACCGAGCGCACGGTCCTGGATGATGTCCTCGGCGCTGCGCGCCTGGGGTGCCACGCCGCGCGCGATGGCGGCGAGTTTGCCGTACCGGGAGCCCTGGGTGGTGTGCATGCGTCGCAGGGCGGCACCGAGTGTCGACAGCGGCGTCACGGCGGCGGCCGGGTCCTGTTTCAGGAGGGTTTCGAGCGTCACCCCACCGACGTCCTCGACCAGTGCGAGGTCGGCCCTGTGATAGCGGCCGTCGCGGTCGAGCATCAGCAGTCGTGGCGTCCGCACGCCCGCCGCGGTGAGGGCGGCGTGGTTGACGGCGAACAGTTCGGCGCCCGACGCGTCGGTGAACGGGTCGTCGGGGACGACCGGCGCCGGGGGCCAGTAGTTCTCGTCGGCCGCCCAGACGTAGAGGATCACCGTCGCCCGGTCGTCCAGCCTGAGCCGGTAGACGCCCTTCTTGCTGCCACCGGTGAGCCGGACCAGGTCGACAAGTCTGCGGTCGGCGCCGAACTGGTCCACCACCAGGTCGCGTACGTCATCAGGCTGCAGGAATGCCCGCGTCATGATCGCCTCTCCTCGTGGCTGCCGACACCGTCGCGTTAGGGCTGTGGCCGGCAGGTCAACCCGCTGCTGACTATCGGGGCTTGTAGATCAAGACGCGTCGAGCAGGAGAATCGCGCCGATCTTGCACTTCCTGTCGCCGATTTAACCGCGAATGCACCTTAATGTCGGGGCAGAAAGTGCAAGATCGCGAGGCGGGATCGGTTGACGAGCAGTTATTCCGCCTAACGCATCGGCGTTGTCGTGGGTGCCCGGCGATGCTTCCCGACGTATCGACCTCGTGCAATCGAGTTGTCACCGCTCTCCGGCCACGGGCCACCACCACCCCGTTGATCCCGTTCTGAGAGCGATCGGGGCGTCTGCTGCGTAACGTGCAGGGGTAAACGTCCACGCCCGAAGGAGACCGCATGTCCAAGCCACCGCTTCCCGAGGCCGCGATCGCCATGCTCCGGAAGCCGAACCCGGCCGTGATGACCACGCTTCGCAACGGTGGTCAGCCGGTGTCCGCCGCCACCTGGTACCTGTGGGAGGACGGCCGGATCCTGGTGAACCTGGACGAGAGCCGCCGCCGGTTGGAGCACATCCGCAACGACCCGCGGGTGTCGCTGACCGTGCTCGACGAGGCCGGTTGGTACACCCATGTCAGCATCGTCGGGCACGTCGCCGAGCTGCGCGCCGACGAGGACCTGGCGGACATCGACAGGTTGTCCCTGCACTACACGGGCAACGCGTACCCGCGGCGCGAGCGCGCCCGGGTCAGTGCCCTGATCGAGATCGACCGCTGGCACGGTTGGGGCGCTCAGAAGGACAACAGCCAGGTCGGCTGAACGGCTGGCCCGGTTTGCCGGCGGCATCCGGGCCAGCACCACGCCCGGTCAGGGCGTCGACGTCGCGGCGGACCGGGTGCCGGCGCGGGTCACCAGGTAGCCGAAGGCCGCCGCGGTGAAGAACATGACGATGCCGTAGACGGCACCCGGGATCGCCATCTGGCTGCTGTCGAGCAGCGCGGGGCTGAGCGCGATCGTGATCGCCAGGGTGCTGTTGTGGATGCCGATCTCGAACCCGGCGGCCGTCGCGGCGCGCCGGTCCACCCCGGCGAGCCGTGGCACCCCGTACCCGATGGCGAGGCTCAGCAGGTTGAACGCGAGCACGGCCAGGCCGACGGAGACGAAGTAGTCGGCGATGTTCTCCCGCTCGCCGAGGACGGCGCCGGCGATGACGGCGACGAGGACGACGACGGAGAGGATCCGGATCGGACGGTTCAGCCGTTCGGCGGCGTGTGGCACCCGGGCGCGGATCAGCATGCCGATCGCGACCGGGACGAGCACGATGGCGAAGACCTGCACCACCTTGTCGAACTGCAGTCCGATGCTGCGGCCGTCGGGCAGGAAGTATGCGGCCGACAGGTTGACCAGGATCGGGAGGGTGACCACGGCGAGCACCGAGTTGATGGCGGTCAGGGTGATGTTCAGGGCCACGTGCCCACCGAACAGGTGGCTGTAGAGGTTGGCCGTCGTGCCGCCCGGTGAGGCGGCCAGCAGCATCATGCCGACGGCCAACTCCGGTGCCAGGTCGAACGCGAGGACCAGGCCGAAGCAGAGCGCCGGCAGCACCAGCACCTGGCACACCAGCGCGATGACGGCGGCGCGTGGGTGCTGGGCCACCCGGCGGAAGTCCGTGCTGGTCAGGCCGAGACCCAGACCGAGCATGATGATGCCGAGGGCGATGGGCAGACCGATCAGGGTCAGGGCGGAGTCCATGGCACAACATCGTTACCAGCCGGTAACGCGTTAACAATCCCCCGTGTGGCCGGTCGACTCTTGACCGTGGAGTGCGATCGGCTTAACTTCATCAATCAGATAAGTGTCTTTACTAATTACGCGCCAACCGTCGTGGGAGTGTGCCGATGCGACCATTTCGCCACCGCCGTGTCACCGCCGTCGTCGCCCTGGCGACCCTGCTGATCACCGCCACCCCGCCTCCCGCCGCCAACGCCGGCGACCACCAGCAGCGCCGCGCCGGCTACCACCGGGTCGGCTACTTCACCCAGTGGGGCATCTACGGCCGGGCCTTCCCGGTCAAGAAGCTCGACACCTCCGGGGCGGCGAGCCGCCTCACCCACGTCAACTACGCCTTCGGCAACGTCAGCGAGGACGGCCGCTGCTACCTCGACGGCGGGCCGGGCGAGGGCGACGCCTGGGCCGACTACCAACGTCCCGTCCCGGCCCAGGAGAGCGTCGACGGCGTCGCCGACGCCCCGGGGCAGGCGCTCAACGGCAACTTCGGCCAGCTCGCCAAGCTGAAGGCCAAGCACCCCCAACTCCAGGTGCTGATCTCGCTGGGCGGCTGGAGCTGGTCGACGTACTTCTCCAACGCCGCGCGCACCGACGCCTCCCGCAAGGCGTTCGTCGCGTCCTGCGTCGACCTCTACCTCAAGGGCAACCTCCCGGGCGCCCCGGGCGCCGCCGCCGGCGTCTTCGACGGCATCGACCTCGACTGGGAGTGGCCCAACTGGGCGGGTGAGCCCGGCAACGTCATCCGCCCGGAGGACCGGGAGAACTTCACCAAGCTGCTTGCCGAGTTCCGCCGGCAGCTCGACGCGTACGGCCGCACCACCCGGACGCATCACCCGCTGACCGCGTTCCTGCCCGCGAACCCGGCCACCATGGACGCCGGCTACGAGGGCCGCAAGATCTTCAAGTACCTGGACTTCGCCACCGTGCAGGGCTACGACTTCCACGGCGGCTGGGAGGCGGTGGCCAACCAGCAGTCGGCGCTGCGTGTACCGGCGGGATCGCCGGACAACCCGGACTTCTCCGTCGAGGTGGCCATCGACGGCTGGATCGCCCGGGGCGCGCCGCGCGACAAACTCGTCCTCGGCATCCCGTACTACGGTCGCGGATGGACCGGCATCACCGGCGGCGGTAACGGCCTCTTCGGGCCGGCCACCGGGCCGGCGCCGGCCACCTTCGAGGCCGGCTACGAGGACTACAAGAACCTCAAGAACCTGGCCGGCAACGGCTACGCCGTGCACCGCGACCTGCGCGCCGGGCACGCGTGGCTCTTCGACGGTACGACGTTCTGGACGTACGACGATCCGGCGGTCGTGTTGCAGAAGACGCTCTACATCCGCCGGGCCGGCCTGGCCGGCGCGATGATCTGGTCGCTGGACGGCGACGACGACAACGCCACGCTGACCAGGACCATCGGCCTCGGCCTCACGACCTGGTAGGGGCCTCCCGCCCCTTCTCGGAGGTGACCGCGCCCACCGCCGCCTCGATGAGCGCGGTCACCTGCTCCATGTCCCGCGCCTGACGGACGTCCACGTCGGCCGTCCACCCGTCGGGCCGGGCCAGCCGCACCGTCACGTCGTCCCGGCGGTGGATGAGCCAGCCGGCGACCGCCTGCACCAACACCATGGCGGCGCCCGCGTCGTCGACAGCCACCCGCAGCGGGTCCGTGCCGCCGGCCGGCGGCTGACTGGCCGGCGGCTGACTGGCCGGCGGCGAGCTCACCCCGTCGCGCAGCCGGTCCTCGGCGCGCAGCCAGGACGCCAGCGACCGCCGCGCATCGGCGGACGGCGAATCCGGATGGACCGAGAGCGCGATCATTTCCGACACGGCCTGCTCCTTCCGAACGACGACGAGCACACCCGTCATCCTGCCAGTCCGCATCGGGTCCGGCACGCCGAGTAGTGAACAGCGTCGATCAACCCTTGACCGTCGTGTCGGCCCGTTCATAGGCTCCGGCCACTGCGAGGCTGTTCCCGAGAAGGGAAACACGAGATATGTCCCCATCGACGCGCCCGTTCTGGACGGTCCCCCCGAAGCGGCTGGCGAGTGCCGCCACGATCGCGCTCCTGCTCGGCCTGAGTCCCCTGCTCGGCGGCACCTCGACCGCGAGCGCCGCCCGCCCCTCCACCTGCAGCGACGACCCGACCGCCCGGCTGAGCACCGTGCCCGCACCGGAGGCCGTGTTCGGCTTCCCGCTCGGCGTGGGCCAGGAACGGGTCGTCACCAACGCGGAGGTCCGCACCTACCTCGGGGCGGTGGACAGCGCCTCCGACCGGGTCGTCACCGGGGTGCTGGCCACCAGCGTGGCCGGGCAAACCCTGCCGTACGCGGTGGTGTCCAACGAACGCCACGTGCGGCCCGCCGCGCTGCGCCGGATCGCCGACGACGTACGGGACCTGCGTGATCCCCGTCGGACCAGCGCGCGGACGGCCGCCCGCACGGCGAGGGACAGCCCGGCCATCGTCTGGGTCACCGCGAACGTGCACGGCGGCGAGAAGAGCGGCACCGACGCGGCCCTCAAGACGCTGTACGAGTTGGCGGCGGGCCTGTCCTGCGAGGTCGCCCGGCGCAACGACAACCTGGTCACCATCATCGTGCCGACCCAGAACCCGGACGGCCGCGACGCGACCCGGCGGCAGAACGAGTTCGGCTTCGACCTGAACCGCGACTGGTTCGCCCGCACCCAGCAGGAGACCGACGGCAAACTCGAGCTGCTGCGCCGATACCCGCCGCAGGTCTTCGTCGACGCCCACGAGATGGGTGGCAAGCAGTACTTCTTCCCGCCCAACGCCGACCCGATCCACCACGAGATCGCCGGCGAGGCGGTGGACTGGATCAACCGGATCGGCGAGGCCAACAAGGCCGGCTTCGGCTACAACGGCGCCTGCGACGACACCGCCATCACCGAGTGTTATTTCAACTACGACACGTACGACATGTTCTTCATGGGTTACGGCGACACCGTGCCGACCACCGGCTTCGGCGCGGCCGGCATGACGTACGAGAAGGGCAGCGCCTCGGCAGTCGCCGACCGGGTCCAGCAGCAGTTCCACACCCAGTGGTCGACGTTGGGCTGGGCCGCCGCCAACAAGCGCGAGGTGCTCGACGGCTACTTCGACATCTGGACCGACGCCCTCGCCCAGGGCCGGGCGGGCGCCCTCGAACCGAACGAGGTGGTGCAGCCCACCAACGAGGTCCAGTTCCCGGTGCCCGACCTCACGATCCGCTCGTACTTCCTGCTGCCCGACCGGCAACTCGCCGACGCCCGCCAACTCGTCGAGCGGCTGCGCCGGATGGACGTCGAGGTGTACGAGGTGCAGAAGGCGACCCGGGTGCCCACCGCACGGGTCTTCGGCGGGCGTAGCGCCACGAACGTGACAGTGCCCAAGGGCGCGTACTGGATTCCGATGGACCAGCCGCAGAAGCACTGGATCCAGGCCATCATGGGCGAGGATCCATACACGCCGTTCCCCTACTTTTACGACGTGTCGTCCTGGAGCAACCCGCTGCTGATGGGGGTCTCCACCATCTACACCGGCGACGCCGTCCGACCGAAGGCCCAGCTCGTCCGCGCGGTCTCCGGCGGCCGGACCGCCCCGGCGTGGCCGTGGGGTTCGTACACGTACCCGCTCGACTCGGCGGCCGCCGCGGAGCTGACGTTCAGCCTGCTCGGTCGCGGCGTGCCGCTGGTTCGTGACCTGAAGACCAGCCGGGTCGCCATCCCGGCGACCAAGCTGAGCCGCACTGTCGACGAGCTGGCCGAGTCGTTCGGGGTGACCCTCACCCCGGGCGGGCGGCCCACCGGCACCAGCCTGGCCCTGCCCGATGTCGGGCTGTTCCAGGGCACCGGCATCTCCACCACCGCCGGCTCGCACGGTGAGGCCCGCTACGTGCTGGGCAAGCGGTGGGGGCTCGACCTCACCCCGGTCACCACTGCCGACATCAACGACAACACCGAGGCGTTCACCGGTCGTACCGTGCTGCTGGTCCCGGACGGCAGCAGCGCGACCGGCGGTCTGACCGCCGCCGGTCAGGCCAACCTGCGCGCCTGGATCGCCCAGGGCCACACCTACGTCGGGCTGCGCAACGAGGGCACCCGGCTGGCCCGCGCCGCCGGGCTCACCTCCACCACCGAGAAGACCAAGCCGGCCGACTACCTGGTGATCGGCTCGCACCTGCGGGTCGACGTGGACACCGACAACCCGGTCGCCCTGGGCCGCCCGGCGGAGGACTTCGAGTTCAACAACAGCGACCCGATCCTCAACCCGAGCACCACCGGCACGAACGTGCTCAGCTACCCGACGGGTGACACGTTCTGGGCCAACGGCTACACCGTCGGCGCGGACGCCCTGAAGGGCACGGCGGCAGTGGTCGACGAGCCCACCGGCACCGGCCGGGCGGTGCTGTTCGCGTTCAACCCGCTCTTCCGGGCGTACAACGAGAGTGGCCTGCATTTGGTGGCCAACGCGCTGCTCTACCCGAAGGGCGCGCCGGACGGCCGGCGCACGGCCGGTCTCGACCCGGCGCGCGCCAGCGCCGCCGCCGCGCCGGTCACGCCGGACCTCGGCGGCGGGTGGCGGCCGATCACCGTCGAGGTCGCGGCGAGCGACCTGCCGCGCACCCGGGCCATCGTCGAACGCTTCACCACCGACGCGAGGACGTCCGCGAAGGACACCTCGGTGTACGTCGTGATCCCCAACCCGCAGGGCCTCCAGGTCGACGAACACCCGTTCGCGAGCGATCTGGTACGCGCGCTCCGCGACGCCAAGGTGCCGCTGCGGTCGGTGGTCGGCTGACGATCCCGCACAGCGGAAGCGCCCGTCTCCGTGGTCCCGGGGGCGGGCGCTTCGGCGCGTGTGCAGGGGTCGGTTATGACCGCCGGCTGACCTCGGTGACGAACGCCCGCCAGGCCACCGGCCCGAAGAGCAACGCCGGCCCGGTCGGGTCCTTGGAGTCCCGGACACCGACGATGCCGGGCAGGTTGTCCGCGACCTCGACGCAGTCGCCACCGCTGGAGCCGCTGCGGGTGGACTTGCGCCACGTAGCGCCGATCAGGTCCATGACGTCACCACTTCCTTCATCAGGTCAGTTGACTGCCGCCGGGGTAGGGCCTCGTTTCGCACGGTCTCCCACTTCGACAGAAGCGTAGCTATGTCATCGTCGTTGCTGATGACCGCCCCGCCAAGCTGGTTCTCCAACTGGCCGACCCATTTGCCATCGGCAGCCCGTGCCAGGATGAACGGACCGGTGAGCCCGGCGTGCATGTTCACCTCGCGCGGCACGACGTGAACACTGATGTTCGGACGCTCGACCAAAGTCAACAAGTGCGTGATCTGTCCGACCATGATCGCCCGAAAGTCTTCGCCCGCCCGTCGCAGTACCTCCTCGCCGATGACCGCAACGAATTGCGGTGCCTTCGGCTGGATGAGGATCGACTGCCGATCGAGCCGAGCCGCGAGCCGCTTGTCGACATCCTCATCACCCAGCGTGTCGTCGCAACGAATGACCGCTCGCGCGTAGTGCTCGGTCTGGAGTAGGCCGGGAATCAGGGACGGCTGCCAGGACCGAAGCTGAGTCGCGACGCGCTCGGCGTCCAGCCACGGCAGGAACCAGGAGGGTGCGCCCAGCTCTGCCACCATGCGCTGGAACAGGCCGCCGTTCTTGACTGCCCGGTCCGCGCCCTTGATGAAGTCCATCGTCAGCGCTCGCGTCTCACTCTCCACGGCACTGACATGGGAGGCGCTGAAACCGGCTCCCCGGCCGAAGGCCTCCTGCGTCATCCCGGCGGCCCCTCGGGCCCGGCGGATCTCGGTCACGATGAACGCGGCAAGCGTGTGCGGTAAGTCGGCCATGCGAAGCTCCCCAAGCCGGAAGATCAACCACTCGTGACAGTGCCCGGCGTTGACCGTCTCGTCAGCGCGGCCCGGGGCTGGCCACCGGGCTTCACCGTCCGAGCGTAGTGGTCTCCACAGCGGAGCGTCACTATCGGCGCGGCCTGAAGTTGGTTGATCCACTCGACTTTCCGGAAGTCGGGGTGTCAAAGGGCCGCCGACACCCCGACTTCCGGAAAGTCGAGCGGGCATTGCCGATTCTGCGCCGCTCGGGGCGCCACCCGCGCCGGGCTGCGGCTGGATCCCCGCCGGTCCTAGGCTACGGCCACCTGCACCAGCACCGGCGTCCGACCAGCAGTGAGATAGCCGCGCCCCGGCGGGCCGGTGAGGTACTGGTCGGGTTCGAGAGTGATGTTGTGGGCCACCGCCGCCGAGCGGTTGCCCGGGGCCAGCACGAGACGTGTCCCCGCCATCACGATCGCGTTGACCAGACGGGTGAGCGGGCTGGGAAACCCGGTCAGCAGGGGGGCGGCGTCCGCGGTGACGACCAGGGCCCGCCGCCCGCGAGCCGCGGGGCTGCTGATGTCGTCCAGCAGCGTGGGGCTGCTCGCGAAGCCCTGTTCGCTGGGGAGCACGGCGATCCGGTCGACGTCGTCGACGACCACCGCGTACGGCTCGTCGCCGAACCCGGCGACGGCCTCGCGCAGGTCGCTGTCCTTGAACGTGACACCGGTGAGCACCCGGAGCCCGGCGTCGTCGGGGAGCAGCTTCGGCAACGGGGACTGGAGTGGGGCGACGGCGAGTACGCCGATCCCCCGCCGCCGCAGCGCGTGCACCACGGTGGCCGCCGCGGTGGTGCGGCCCGTGCCAGCAGCACCGGAGATCAGCAACAGGTGGGAGTCGGCGTGGAACAGGTCGATGCCCACGGTGGTGTGGTCCGGCCCGCCGACGCCCAGCGGTATCCAGGTGGACAGCGCCCCAGTGTCGGCGCTCGACCCGGGGGCGGCCAGGTCGACGCGCGCGGGCAGGGCTGGGAACCGCCGGGGCAGCCGGTGCGCGGGTGTGTCGTGCGGTTCGACGGCGTCGGCGGTGCCGGATCGCGTCGGCAGGCACACCTGCACGTGCCGGCCGCTGCCGGCGTCGATGGCCCGTCCGGGGAGGGCGGGCGGGCTGGCCATGCCGGTCTGCAACTGCATCCGCCGGGTCTCCTCCTTGGGAAACGGCAGGAGCAACCGCCGGTTGTAGAGGGTCGGCAGCCGGTGGTTGAGCATGTCCTGACCACCGAACGGCACGACGTGCACCCCGAGCGGAGCGCCCGCGGTGATGACGCCGCGCAGGGTGGCGAGCAGGGACGTCTCGACGAAGGCGGGGTCGCTGTGATCCTCGAAGTGCTCCCAGCCGTCGATGACGACCACGATGTGCGGCCGTGCTCCGTCCGCCGGGGGCGCGCTGCCGGCGCGGCGTTGGACCTCCTCGGCCAGCCAGGTGACCAGCCGACGGATCCGGTCGGGCTCCGCTGCGGAGAAGACCCCTCCGCAGTGCGGCAACGCCGCGTACTCGGCCAGGCCCGCCGGGTGCCGTTCCACGACGTACAGGTGGGCCTGGTCGGGTCGGAAGCGGGCGGCCAGGCCGGTGATCAGGGTGCGGGCCAGTGTCGTTCGGCCGGACTGCGGGCCACCGGCGACGAGCAGGCGGTCGACTCCGGCCAGGTCGAGGAAGTCCGCCGGCTGCGCCTGGCGTGCCGGGTCGTCGGCCAGGCCGAAGGGCACGGCGGTCGCCGGTGCGGCGGCGGTCCATCGCGACGGCAACTCGTCCACCGTCAGAGTGGCCGGCAGCGGGGGCAGAATCGGCCGGAAGGGCGCCAACAGCCCGGACCGATCCGCGGCGTCCTCGATCGCGGCGATGGTGAGGTCCTGGTCGGTGGGTCCCGCTCCCCCGGTGGGTGCCGCGCGGGGGCGAGGGGTGCCGAGGTCCGTCGGGTTCAGGACGCGGACGACGGCCGGGGTGGCCCCACCGGTCGGCGGAGGGTCACCGAGGTAGCCGGATTGGAACGGTTGCGGGATCCGGGACTCCGCAGTGGTGCACAGGATCAGGCCACGGCCACGTAACGCGCCCGGGATGGTGGCGGCGTCGGGGACGCCGAGCACCTCCGTGCTGTCCGCCGGCTCGTTCTGGCGAAGGCTGATCCGCAGCGACACGTTGTTCTTCAACTCGGGCGAGAGCTTGCCCTGTAACGACTGCGTGGCCAGCACGAGGTGCATCCCGAGCGACCGCCCCTTCGCGGCGACGTTGACCAGCTCCTTGACGAAGTCGGGCGCGGCGTCCAGGACCCGACCGAACTCATCGAAGATCAGCACCAGGCGGGGCAGCGGCGGCAGGTCCGCCCCCGCCAGTCGCTTCTGCCAGTACCTGTCGATCTCCCCGTCGTGGCGGGCCAGCAGGGACTCCCGGCGGCTCACCTCCGCCCGGATCGAGGCGAGCACCCGGGCCGCCGCCGCGTCGTCGAACACGTCGGCGGCAGTCTCGCCGGTGGAGCGGATGAGCGCGACGACGTGCGGGCACCGTTCGAAGGGCAGGAAGGCGCTGCCGCCCTTGAAGTCGACGAGCACCAGGTTGAGTTCGTCCGGTCGGTTCGCCAGCAGCAACGACGTGACCAGGGTCTGCAGCAGGATGCTCTTGCCGGCGCCGGTCGCACCGCCCAACATGGTGTGCGGTCCCTGGCCGGCGAGGTCGACGTACACCGGCCCGGTCGCGTCCGCACCGAGCACGACGCGAGTCCGTGGACCCCGCCCCCGCTCCCAGAGCGCCCGCACATCGTCGCCGCTGGGCGCGCCGAGGTCCAGGAGGTCGAGCAGGCGTACCGCGCCGGGGATGGCCTGCTGGGCGGCGCCGAGTGTCGCCCGGTCACGCATCGGGGCCAGGGCCCGCGCCAACCGCTCGGCGGTCACCGCGTCGAGCGTGTCGGCCCGGACCGTCACCGGCGGGCCGTCCGGGCTGCGAGTCACCCGTGCCGACTCCTCCGCCGTCTCGATCAGACCCCGGCACTCGTTCATGCTGTGCCGATCGGCGCAGATGAGGTGAACCCCGACCGCCGGCCCGTCCCGCAGCACCTCGTCCATGCCCGGCAGGTCCCGCAGCGCCAACGCGCCGTCGAGGACGACGACCAGGTCGTCGAACTGCTGCGGGCCGCGTTCGGCACGCCGCGTCGCGATGAGGGTACGCAGCTCCCGTACCCGGTCGGCCCGGGTCGCGGTCGTGTTGCCGACCCGGCAGGAGTACGTCGCCGGGTCCCCCGCGTCGACGTGCGGCAGCCAACGTGCCCAGGCCAGACGGCCGCCCTGATCGGCGCTGAGCAGCACCATCCGCAGGTCGTCCGGGCCGCGCAGGGTGGCGAGCTGAACCAGCAGCCACCGCAGGACGGCCTGCACCGACTGCTCGGCGCCGGTCACCCCGAGCACCCCGATGGTGCGCAGGTCCACGGTGACCGGGACGGCCGACAGCCGCGGCGGACGGAAGCCGGTCCAGGGCTCCCCGCGTACCATCACCGATGCCGGCTCGTCGGCGACGCCGACCCGCAGTGCCAGTGCGTGCGGTGCGGACGCCCGACGCGTCCACAGATCGACGCGGGCGCCCCGGGCGATGTCGACGATCTCGGCCGGGCTCGGGGCGAGCGCCCGGCGAACCCGCTGCTCGGCGTCCACCTGGGTGGCGATCGTCGCGTCGACGACCTTCCGGGCCGCGGTGAACTCGGCCTCGCGCTCCGCGTCCTGCTTGTTCTGCGCGTGCTGGTGCAGCAGCAACCCCCCGATGGAGACCACCGCGCCGAGCAACAGGATGGGTGACTGCGTGAGCAGCGCGGCCCCCACGGATCCCCCGGCGCCTAGCAGGTACGCGGCCGCGACCGGGCCTCGGGTCACGCTCGGCTGAAACGGCAGGGTCACCTCGACGGTGGGGATGACCGGGGCGTGGCCGAAGGCGCGGTCGAAGTCGAGCCGACCGTCCGGGGCTCGGACGAGTCGCCGCGCCCCGGCCGGCACCGGCGTCCACCGCAGCTCGTTCCCGCCGATCTGGAGCACGGTGTTCGGCGCGACGACGGCCCGCTCGGCGATCCGCACGCCGTCGACGTACGTACCGTTGCTCGATCCGCCGTCGGTGACCGTGGCCGTGCCGTCCGGGGCCACCTCCAGCAGCGCGTGCGTGTCCCGGGAGACGTCGGTGTCGCGCAGTGGCAACGCCGCCGCGGAACGACGAGCTATCGGGTGGACCCCGGCGCGCAGGGCGACGGCCAGGCCGGCGTCCGGGCCACCCACCACCTCCAGCACGCCCGCGGCGCCGTCGGTGGCCAGGCGGCCGACCGGCCCGGGTCCACCCACGCTGAGCACCGAGCCGCGCAGCAGTGGACTGTTGCCCAGGGTCGCGGCCGGGTCCAACGCGACGGCTCCGACGAAGCAGCGCCGGCCCGCCACGGAGACGGGCAGCCCCGCGAGCACGGACCGCACGCTGCTGGTGGGCGCGGCGACCACCTCGACATCGTGTGCGGTCCCGGTACTGCGGTCCCACACGGTCAGACGCAGGATCATGATTGTGCCCTCACCTGTCCGAGCCGTACGTCCACAACCACAGCCCCTCGTCGCCGCCCAGCGCGGCAGCGCCGGCGGCGCTCAGCGCCACCGCGTCGAAGTCCAGGTCGGGGCCGGAGAAGGGTCCCGTCCGGTACAGGTGCGCCGTCCGGCCGGTCGTGGTGCGCCAGACGCCGATCTCGTCCCGCTGAGCGGTGACGAAAAGGTCGTCCGGGCCGAATGCCGTGGCGCTGAACGTGCCCTCCCCGCTGACCAGGGTGGCCAGGATCCGGTTGGAGCCCGTGGCGCGGATCAGCACATCCCCGTCGGCGGAGACGTCCGCCCACGGCGTGACCGGCCCGTCGATGCGGGGCGCGTCCTGACCATTGGCGGTCTGCCAGGCGCGCAGGGCACCCCGCTGGTCGAGGGTCATGAGCACCTGACCGTCCTGGCTGAAGCGGATCGTCGTGACGTCCGTCTGCCGGGTGACCAGGTCGATGCGGCTGTCCGGAGACAACAGCGGCCACACCTTGACATCACCCTGGCCGAGAGCCGCCAGGCTGGTCCCCTGCGGGGTGAACAGCAGGCTGGTGACGGCGTGTCCGACGGTCAGCGTGCTGGTGTTCTGGAGGTTGGCGACGTTCCAGAGCTTGATGACGCCGTCCATCCCACCGCTGGCGAACGTCTTCCCGTCCGGACTGAAAGCCATGACGTTGATCCTGTTGGCATGCCCCGGCATGACGGCCGCGGCCCTGCGGTCGGCGACGTCCCACAGCGTGATGCCGAACGTCTCGGTGTTCGCACTGGCGAGTGTCGCGCCATCCGGGCTGAACGCCACCGCGCTGACCGGGTCGTCACGCAGCGCCACCAGCGCCGCCAGCCGCTGGTGGAGGTACAGGTGACCGCTCGCGATCAGGCCGGCCACCACCACGACGGACAGCACTGCCCACGGCCGACGCGACCCGAGTGGTCGGAGGGCACGCGGTGACCAGCCCGGCGCCGCACGCGAGCGGTCGGCGATCCGGACCTGGCCCGGCGCGGTGGCACGCAGTTTGTCGACCAGTTGCGTCGGGCTGACCCCGACGACATCGGCGACGACCCAGACCGGGCTCCTGCCGTCCTCTTCGTGGAGGACTCCGGCGTTCCTCCACGCGTCGACTGTGGTCACCGGCACGCCGGCGGTCAGCTCGACGCCGATCCGGCTGTGCGGGGTGGACCGGTCAGCTCCCGGCCACACCGCGATGCCGGCGACGTTCTTCCACAGCACCTCCGCTGGCGACCCGCGGCCACCGTCGAATCGCACGGAACGGCTGCCCACACTCAGCTTGCCGTGCGGAGGATCGACGATGCTCCACAGCATCCAGACCCCCACCACCGGTGGCAGGAGGACGGAGGGGAACACCGTCCATCCGGGCAGACCCAGAATCGACACCACGCTGACGACCAGGAGGGTCACCCAGAGCACGCCGCCGAGAAGAACCAGCCGAGCGGGGACGTTGATCCGGCGGATCCGCCCGGGCACCGCGACCACGAAGCCGATTGTCGACGAGGCGCTCGGGTGGGCCGCCGCCGGTCGCTGGCGAGGTGGTGGGGGGCCGCTCGGCTGCACGGTGGTGGCCTGCCGCTCCCAGGATTCGCCCTCCGGCTCGGGGTCGTTGTCGGCAGGAGCGGGTCGTTCGGGCGCCGCGGCTGCTGGGCTGTCCCGCCGGCCGGTGACGGCCGCGCCGACCGGGACGTCGAGGAGGCCACGGGCCTGTTCGACGGTGAGTCGTTGCGCCACGTCGCGGGTGAGCAGGCCGGCGATCACGGTGGCCAGCGGCGCACCGCACCGGATGACTGGCAGATCGTCGTACAGAACGGCGTGCAGGGTGGCCGCGGTGGAGACACCCTCGAACGGAAGCTCGCCGGTGACGGCCTGGGCAAGGGTCACACCCACCGACCACAGGTCGCTCGCTGGCGTGGGATCGCTGCCGTGCAACAGCTCCGGAGCGAGATAGCCGGTCGAGCCCATCATCCCGTGGCGGGTCAGGCGGGCGTCGCCCGCGGCGCGCGCGATGCCGAAGTCGAGCAGCTTCACCTCGTCACCGGGAAGCACCATGATGTTGCCGGGTTTGACGTCCCGGTGCACGACACCGACCGAGTGCGCGGCCTTCAGCGCGTCCAGCACGCGTACGGCGATGGTGGTCACCCGATCCGGCGGCAACGCGCCATCCCGATCGAGGAGATCGGCAAGCGTCGGAGCGTCCACCAACTCCGTCACGAGGTAGGCGGCCTCGTCGTCGGCGGTCGCCGGCACGAGATCGTAGACCGCGACAACGGCCGGATGGTTGATCAGTCCGGCGGTACGCGCCTCGCGCAGCGCCCGCTCCCCGAACAACCGGCGCTCCTCGCCGGGCGGGCCGACGGGTGCGCGGATCTCCTTGACCGCGACGGTGCGCCCGATCAGTTCATCGGTCGCCCGCCAGACCACGCCCATGCCACCCCGGCCGAGGACGCTCTCCAGCCGGTAACGCTTCGCAACGAGCCGCTGCGCCGGCCGGGGATCTGACACCCTCGTGCTCCTCGCCATCGACCACTACAGTCGGTGCGAACGATACCCCGACCACCGGTATGGCGATGTCCGTCCATGATGGAACCCATCAGCGCATCGCGGCTGGTGCGGGCGCGGCTGGCTCTCAGCTGACCGAGTCGTACGTCCACAGCCAGAGGCCCTCGGTTCCGGCGAACGCGGCAATGCCGGCGGGACTCATCGCCACGGCATCGGACGACACCTCCTGGGCGGGGAAGATGCCCGGCTTGTAGAGGTGCGCGGTGCGACCCGTCGACGTGTGCCAGATCCGGATCTCGTCCAGGCTGGCGCCGATGAAGAGGTCCTTCGGGCCGAAGGCGGTGGCATCGAACGTCGCGCTCGAGTCGCCGACCAGGGTGGCCACGATCTGGTTGGAGCCGGGTGTGCGGAGCAGCACCTTCGAGTCACGGGTGGTCTCCGCCCACGGTGTGACAGCCCCGTCGACGCGGGTGCTCGGGAGGCCGCTGGCAGTCTCCCACGCCCGTGGAACCCCCTTCGGGTCGAGGGCGATGAACACCTGCCCATCCGAGGTGAAGCGGATCGTCTCACCCCTGATCGGCCCGGCTGCCGGGTCGGAGGACAGCTCGACGGGCTGGTCCGGGGAGGACAGCCGCCACAACTTGACATCGCTGTAGCCGAGTGCGCCGATGAGGTCCCCCGAGGGGGAGAACAGCACATCGTCGACGATGCCGCCTCGGTTGAAGGTGAGCGTTGCGGTGTTCTGCCGGCTGGCGACGTCCCAGAGCTTGACGGCACCGTCGTCCCCGCCGCTGGCAAGCGTCTTGCCGTCCGGGCTGAGCCGGAGAACGTTGATCTTCCTGGTGTGCCCGGGGATGGTGGCCACGGCCCGACGGGCGGCGACGTCCCAGAACGTGATGCTGAACGTGTCACTGTTGGCGGTCACGAGCGTGGTGCCGTCCGCACTGAACGTCAACGCGCTGGCCGGCTGGCGGTCCAGCTCCACCATGGCCGAGCGATGCTGCCGCAGGTAGAGGTGACCGGTCACGATGAGGACGGCCAGCAGCACGAGAGACACCACCGCAACGGGCCATCGCCGGCCGAGCGGCAGGAAGGCGCGGGTCGGGCCGTCCGGCGTGTCCTCGGTCGGACCGACGATCCGGACGTGGCCGGGAGCGATGGCACCCAGTTCGTTGACGAGGACCGTGGGACTGACCTCCAGGTCACCGAGGGTCCAGACCGGGCCAAGACCGTCCTGCTCGTGCAGCACCCCGCGGGCTTTCCACCGGGTCGTCGTCTCGGGCGGCGCGTCCGGCGTCAGCTCGACGCCGATCCTGGAGCGCTTGGCGGACCGGCCGGCACCGGGACCGACCGTGATGGCGGCGATGTGCGCCCAGAGCACATGCATCGGGGTCCCACGCCAGAAGTGCGTCCGGATGGAGCGGTTGCTCAGGTGGAGCCAGCCGTGCGGTGGGTTGACGACGGTCAGCAGCACGCCGACGCCCACCACCAGCGCGATGAGGACGACGGGGATCAGGGTCCAGTCGGGTCGGCCCTGCACCAGCAGCAGGGTGGCCAGCAGGCCGGTCACCCACAGGGCGGCGCCGAGCAGGACGATCCGGGCGCCGATGTTGGCGATGAGGGTCGCCCGCGGCACCACGGCCAAAAAGTTGACTGCCGGCTGCTCCGTCGCTGACGCGGGCGACTCGGCCGGGCCGGGCCGCTGGCGAGGTGGTGGAGGCCCGGCCGGCTGCACGGTCGTGGCATGCCGCTCCCAGGCTTCGTCCACCGCCGCCTCGGGGCCACTGTTGGCGGCGCCGGGCCGACCCAGCGCTCCAGCTGCGGCGGCGGAGCTGTCGCGCCGCCCGGGTGCGCCCGCGCTGACCGGGGCGTCCAGGAGGTCGCGGGCCTGCTCGACGGTCAACCGATGGGCCACGTCGCGGGTGAGCAGACCGGCGATCACCGTGGCCAGCGGCTCCCCGCACTCGATGGCCGGCAGGTCGTCGTAGAGGACCGCGTGCAGGGTGGCCGCGGTCGACGCGCCCCCAAACGGAAGCTCACCGGTCACGGCCTGGGCAAGCGTCACACCCACCGACCACAGATCGGCCGCCGGTGTGGGGTCGTCGCCATGGAACAGCTCCGGAGCGAGGTAACCCGTCGATCCCATCATCCCCTGGCGGGTCAGGCGGGTGTCCCCCGCCGCGTGCGCGATGCCGAAGTCGAGCAGCTTCACCTCGTCACCCGGAAGCACCATGATGTTGCCCGGCTTGACGTCCCGGTGCACCACACCGACCGCGTGCGCGGCCTTCAACGCGTCCAGCACACGAACAGCGATGGTGGTCACCCGATCCGGCGGCAGTGCCCCATCCCGATCGAGGAGATCGGCAAGCGTCGGAGCGTCCACCAGCTCCGTCACGAGGTAGACGGCCTCGTCGTCACCGCTCGCCGGGACCACGTCGTGGATCGCCACGACCGCCGGATGGTTGATGCGCCCCGCGCTGCGGGCCTCCCGCAGCGCACGCTCCGCGAACCGCTGACGCTCCTCGGTCGGAAGCCCGAGGGGTACGCGGACCTCCTTGACCGCGACGGTGCGGCCCATCAGCTCGTCGGTCGCCCGCCAGACCACCCCCATGCCACCCCGGCCGAGGACACTCTCCAACCGGTAACGCCCCGCGATGAGCTGGTGCGGCGACTGCGGATTCGGCACCTTCGCGCTCCTTGCCATCGGGCATTACAGTCGGTGCGAACCATACTCCGGCCGATCGCACCGCGTTGTCCGTCCACATAGGAGCGGATCGACGTCTCGCGCCTGGTGCGGCGGGTGATCCGGCTGGGTTCGACCGGGGCAGGCGCGACCTTCAGGAGGGCACGGGGCGATGGCGACCGGGTTCGGCTTCGACAGGGAGGCAGTCCTCCAGGCCGTGCAGCAACTGACAGCTGTGCGCTCCGGGCTGGAGGCGACCCGCCAGCAGGCCCGGCAACTGTCCGCGACCGGCTCCCGCGACGTCGACCTGGCCCTCCACGACTTCACCAACGCCGCGATCCAGCATCAGACCGGCCTGGTGGCCGCAGTGACAGCCGCCGCGGACCGGCTCGACGACGTGGTCAACGGCCACGACCAGCTCGACAGCGCACTGGGCAGTCGGCTGTCGACCAACCAACAAGCGAAGGGGCACATCAATGAGTGACGTCAGCGTCGGTTACGAGGGCCTCCAGTCGGCGGCCCGCACCCTGACCACGGGGCAGGAGGAGATGACCCAGAAGTTGAACGCCCTGAAGTCGATGATCGACCAACTGGTCAACAGCGAGTTCCGCACCCAACTGGCCTCGGGTCGCTTCCAGGACTCCTACCAGCAGTGGACCACCGGCGCACAGAACATGATCGGCGGCCTGGAGGGCATGTCCACGTTCCTGGTCGGCGTCGTCCGCGAGCACCAGGACCTGGACGCCAGGCTGGCCGGGGGCATCAACGGCTGATCATCACCTGCCGACATGGAAGACTGGCACGTCCTCAGCATCTACGACGGCGATCCGACCCCGGGCACGCCCGCCTCGATCACCGCGATGGCGACCGCCGTGCAACGTCGCGCCGCGGAGATCAACGGGCACGCCGCGCGGCTCAGATCCGTCGCGGCCAACAGCGGCGCCATGAGCCTGCGGGGCGACTACGCCACGACCGTCGATCGCGAGCTCGGGCGACTACCCGGTACGGCGAAGACCCTGGCCGACGCCTACCTGGCCGCCGCCAAGGCCCTGTCGGCGTTCGCGAACGATCTCACCCAGCTTCAGGTGCACTCGCGCGGCGCACTGCGGATCGGGATGACGGCGGACAGCCAGTACCGGGCCATGCTCCAGCAGTTCTGCGGACTGACCGGCATGCGCACCTACGGAGCGGGGGTCTGGCGTGGTCTGAACGAGTCGTACGCGGCCCAGCTGCGCGAACCGGTCCGCTCACAGGCTCTGGGTGTTGCCCGCAACGCGCGACTCTGCGAGGCGGAACGCGAACGCGCGCGGGCCTCCGCGCTCCAGGCGAAGGACCGGTACACACAGGCCGCCGCCCGCTGCGCGGCTGCCCTCCGGGACGCCCTACGGGGACTGCCGAAGTCGGCGGCTGTCACGCGCAATGATCCCGAGGCAGTAGAGGACCTCTTCGGTATGTCCTCGAATGGCGCCAAGCCCCTCGGCGGCACCTCCGACGGCCCGGACGGTCTCAACCGGGTTCGTGGCAAGGGGTCCGGGCCGAAGATGCCGATAAAGATGGATTCGGTGCGGCGCATCGCTGCCAAGTACGGCATCGATCTTGCCGGCGTCACGATAAACATCAAGGACAGCAAGGCGGGCCGTCACGGAGTGACCAGACCCGACGGGTCGGTCGATCTCTGGCGGGACGCCTTCCGGAGCGAGGAGGATCTGGCCCGTACGCTCGCGCACGAGCGATTCCATGTCGAAGAACTCCGCCGAGGGCTCCCCTACCCTAAGAACAGTGATGAGGCTGTCCCGTTCGAGGATCGGGCCTACGCGTACGAGGACGAGTGGTGGGACAGCCACTCCATCAGGCCGGAAGGAACGCGGTGATGGCGACGTTCGATGAGTGGTTGGACGCGTACGACGTCGTCTACGAGGCGCTGCCGGCGCAGTCCGACCACGCCTGCCCGAACTGCGGCCACCGGACGCTACGGATGGTGTTCAACGCGCGGCCCGGCGCCGACGTCGGGTATGTCTCCTTCTGGTGCGACACCTGCCTGGAGGGGATCTCCGTGTCCCGGGCACCCATCCCCGCCGGCGCCACCGTTCGTTCCACCGACAAACCGGTCGAGGAGCGCAGGCCCGCCATTCCGAATTACCGCCTCGCGACGTAGGGCACGCGTCAGAGCCCCTGGCCGACAGGTGCGCTCGGAGCGGAGGTCCGGCTGGCCCGAGCGCACCGGCCAGCCGGACCACGGCAGTGTCAGCCGGTCGTGCAGACGGTGCCGTTGAGGGTGAACGCCGTGGGCAGCACGTTCGGCCCGCCGTACGCCCCGACGAAGCCGGCGCTCACGCTGCCGCCGGCGGCGATCTGCCGGTTGTCGTCGGTGGGCGTGACCCGCACGGCGGTGCCGGTCTGCTCCCAGGTGGCACTCCAACCGCTGCTCACCTGCTGCCAGCCGGTCGGCCAGGTCCAGGTGAGCGTCCAGCCGTTGATCGGGTTGGTCCCGTTGTTGCTGATCTCTACGCCGCCGATGTAACCGTTGCCCCAGTCGTTGTTCGTGGTGAAGCGGACGGTGCATGCACTGTCGGCGGGGCTGCCGGTGGCGAAGGTGAGCGGTGGTGAGGCCCAGGACACCCGCCCGGCGGTGTCGCGGGCCAGCACGTTGACTGTGTACCTGCTGCCCGGCACCAGGTTGCCGACCGTGAACGAGGTGCTCGTCGTCTCGCCGAGCTGCTCGCTGACCGCGCCATACTGCCGGTGCACCTCGTACTTGGCGATCGGGCTGCGGCCCGGCGTGGCCGCCGGCCAGGAGATCGTCGCGGCGCGGTCGGTGATCTCGCTGGCGGTGGGCTGGCCCGGCGCCGACGGGCGGCCGGCGGTCGCGTCGGCCGGGCGCAGCACGAGCGTCGTCAACGAGTACGCCGGCAACGTCCGACTGGTCGCGGAGCCGGACTGGCTGGTGGCGATGCCGGTGGCGCCGTTGGTGAGGGTGGCGACGGTCGGCGCGGCGGCGGACGGGGTGAACCCGGCGTAGTCGATGGCGACCTCGTGCGCCGCGTCCGGGTCCTTGTTGACCAGCAGCACCGCGAGATCGCCGTTGCCCCGGCGCACGGCGTGCGCGCTGACCAGCGGCTCGTCGGTGCCGGCGCGGATGAACTGGTCGCCGGTCTTGGCGAACAGCCTCATCATGCCCAGCCCGTGGTACGGGGCGAACGGTGTGTTCAGTGGTGGCTCGCAGACCGAGCCGTCCGCGGTGCAGGTGCCACTGGAGAGCATCCCGAAGTCGTTGTAGTCGGTCTGGCCGGCCACCTCCGACACGGTGCCGATGCCGTTGTGCACGTTCCACCAGTGCACGGTGAAGACGCCGTTCGCCAGCAGTTCGCTGTAGGCGTCGGCCAGGAAGAGCGCGGCCGGTTGGGTGGTCCGGCCGGCGTCGACGTTCAGCTCGGTGAGGCTGATGCCGATGCGGTCGGCGTTCGGGCCGGCGTACCTGCTGATCTGCTGCCGCAGCAGGTAGGTCGCGTCGGGGACGTGGTTGGTGCGGGCCAGGGACTCGGCGGCGGTGCCGCCCGGGTACCAGTGCACGTCCACGAAGTCGATCTTCGGGCCGGCGAGGGAGAGCACTGTCTGGTTCCACGGGCCGGGGTCGCTGCCGGCGGTGATCCCGTCCGGCCAGTTGCCCGGCATCGTCAGCACCGCGCCGACCTTGACGCTCGGGTCGACCGCCTTCATGGCGTCGGCGTACTCGACGACCAGGCGCGCATACTGTGTCGCGCTCTTGTCCGGGTGGTCGTCCGCCTCCCACGCGGACCCGTAGTGGCCGTTGCCGTAGTTCTCGTTGCCGACGGTCCAGTACCGCGCGCCGTAGCCCTTCGTCACGTTGGCGTACCGCACCCAGTCGGCCGCCTCGGCGGGAGTCCCGGTGCCGTAGTTCGCGATGATCATTGGTTGTGCGCCGACCCGCTGGACCGCCGCCATGAACGTGTCGAAGTCGGTTCCCGGCGCGACGTAGCCGCCGGGGGCGGTGTGGTCCTTCCAGTGGTAGATGTCGGCGTACGAGCCGCCGGGGTACCGCATCATCTGCACACCGGCGTCGCGCAGCAGGTCCGACGTCTCCGTGGTGCCCAGGTTCTGGTCCCAGATGGCGTGGTTGACGCCCAGCGCGGTGTCGGGCACGGTCGCCAGCCCCGCGCGGGCGTTGACTGTCACGGTGACCGGGTCGGGGGCCGCGCTTGCCGCCGGTGGGTTGATGCCGGCGAGCGCGGTCGCGGCGAGCAGCGCGCTCGCCACCAGGGACGCGCGCCTCCTGTGGTTCTGCATGGGCTGGGGTTCCTTTGCGGGAATGAGTGCACGGATGGCTCTCGGCGGTCCATCGCTCGTCGCACCCGTCCCCCAGCACCCGTACCGGATCCTGGTTGCCCTGGACGGACATCGGCCCCGCGCGCGGGGGTCATCGACGCACAAGAATGTCACGGCCGGATCGGGAACTTCAAGGCCGGCCGGTCAGCTGACGTCATACGTTACCGCTTGACGAACGGCATGTTATCGCTCACAGTCGATGTCGAGGCGAACAGCGTTCGCGGGTTGCCGGGAGAGCCCCCGCTGGTCAGCCTCGGCGTCACGACGCCCCCCGGGCATGCGGGGCGTCGCATCAGGACCTCACCACGGCCGCCGACGACGCGCGGCGGACGACGCGCGTCCGCACCCCACCGGAGCACCCCGTGCTGCCGCCGAGTCCCCGACCCAGCACCAGAGGAAGCGCCGATGAAATCAAGGATCGCACTGCTGGCCGCCGCGCTCGCGACCGCCCTGGCGACGATGACGGCCGTGGTCACGGTCGCCACCCCAGCGTCGGCCGCGACGCTCACCCAGGTGACCAACTTCGGCACCAACCCGACGAACCTGCAGATGCACCTGTACGTGCCGGACCGGGTCGCCGCCCAGCCGGCCCTCCTCCTCGCCCTGCACTACTGCACCGGCAGTGGCCCGGCGGTGCACTCCGGCTTCGGGCTCAGCACCCTCGCCGACCGCTACGGCTTCATCGTGATCTACCCGTCGGTGACCCGCAGCAGCAAGTGCTGGGACGTCTCCTCCCCGCAGGCGTTGCGGCGCGACGGCGGCAGCGACCCCATCGGCCTCAAGTCCATGGTCGACCATGTCCGGGGCCGCTACCCGGTCGATGCCAACCGGATCGCCGTCGGTGGGTTCTCCTCCGGCGCCATGATGACGAACGTCATGGCCGGCCTCTACCCGGACCTGTTCAACGCCGGATTCAGTTCCTCCGGAGTTCCGTTCGGCTGCTTCGCCACCACCAACGGCGCCGAGTGGAACAGCGAGTGTTCCGGCGGACGCATCGTCCGGACCCCGCAACAGTGGGGCGATCTGGTGCGCAACGCCTACCCCGGCTACACCGGCAAACGCCCCCGGATGCAGATCTGGCACGGCACCACGGACACCACGCTGAGCTACGTCAACTTCGGCGAACAGATCAAGCAGTGGACAAACGTCCAGGGCGTGTCCCAGACCCCCGCCTACACCGACTCCCCGCAGACCAGCGCCACCCGTACCCGGTACGGAGGCACCGGCGGCACGGCACCCGTCGAAGCCGTCAGCTTCCAGGGGTACGGCCACTCCATCCCGTTCGACGCCGCGCAGGCCGTCCGATTCCTCGGTCTCGACACCACGAGTCCCACCACACCGCCGCCGAACCCGAGCACGCCGCCGCCGGGCGGCACGGCCGGGCCGCTGCGCAACGTCAACGCCGGTCGCTGCCTGGACGTCCCGTCGAGGTCCCAGACGAACGGCACCCAGCTGGCGTTGTGGGACTGCAACGGCGGCAGCAACCAGCAGTGGACGCCGACCGCCGCGAAACAACTCCAGGTGTACGGCACGAAGTGCCTGGACGCCGAGGCCGCGGGGACCACGTCGGGCACCCGGGTGATCATCTGGGACTGCAACGGCGGCACCAACCAGCAGTGGAACCTCAACACCGACGGTACGGTCACCGGCGTGCAGTCCGGCCTGTGCCTCGCACCGAACGCCGCCGGCACCGCCAACGGCACCCAGCTGGTCGTCTCGACCTGCAACGGCGGGAACAGCCAGCGGTGGACCCGTAGCTGAACCGGGGGATCCGCAGTCGGTCACGCCCCCAGAGCGCGCCGACGACGTAAGGCCAGCCGGCCGCGCGGCCCGGGTCGGGAACTTTCCCGAGCCGGGCCGCGCCCCGCCTGGCACTGCCCCGCGAACCGCAGATCCCGATTGAGCACACTGCGAATTGTCAAGTTGGCGACACCTCCGTGAGGCCATGGCCGCCGCCACCACCAATACCATAAAGCGCATGTCACCAAAGGTCTCGATTGTCGCCACGGACCGCCACCGGGAGCCCGGTCCACGGCCAGACGCCGACGTGACCTTCCTGCCGTTCGCCGACGACGGCGGCGTTCCGGTCTACGACGACTCCGTCCCCGAGCTGATCGAGGAACTACTCGCCGCCCGGCTGACAGCGGGCACCTGGCACCCCCTCACGGAGTGCGAGTTCGTCTCGTCCCGCGGCGTGCTGACCGACTCCCTGATCCAGATCGCGGTGGGTATCAGCTCGTCCGCCGGCTGGTACGCGTTGCAGACGCTGTTGCGTCGGCGCGGCGGGCAGCAGCTCCGGGTGGTCGCGATCTTCGACGACGGCACCGAGCGTCGGCGCGCCGAGGTGACCGGAGAGGCGGACGACGTGGTGCAGGCACTGACGACGCTCGACCCGTTCGGCTCGGAGCCGACCTGATGACGCCCGCCGCAGCGAATCGCCGCCGAACCGGCGACGAGCGATCACCCAGGGCCCGTGCGTGAGGCCCCGCGGCTTCATTCGCCGCCCGTAGCGGAGGAACGCCGCCGACTCGTCGGACAGATCACGACCGTGCTGGAAGCGTCGTCGGTCGTTCAGGACCCGAACAGTCGACAGTTGCTGCTGCAGGAGTTGCGGCACGCGCTGGGCGGCGCGCTGGACTACCGCGAGGTGGGTGTGCTCCGACTCCAGCTCATCGCGCTGGTCACGGCCTGCATGGACCGAGCAGGTGGGCTGCGCTGCCTCGCCGAATGTCTCGAGCTGTTCGAGCCGGAGGGCAAACAGACAGTCGCGTTGCTGCGCCTGGCCGACGACTGGCAGGCGTACGAGTTGCTCTCCGACTACGACGTCGCCTGGTTGCGTGGGGAGCTGTCCACGCTCGACACGACCCCTGACCTTCGACAGTTCGTCGCCGAGATCCGCGCGACCCCCGCCCCACCCTGGTGCGAGACCGCGTGGGAGCTGTTCGCCCACCTCACGTCGGCGAACGCGCATGGCGAGGTGCCGTCCTGGCTCGTGCTGCTCGACCGGCTGGCACCGGCCGTGACACAGGCGTCGCTGCCCCGGCTGCGCCAGCTGTGCAGACAGCTGGCCACGGACTGGGGCGTCGCGGATCAGCTCGACGCCGCTCAGCCGAGCGCAGCGGCACCCACCCGCAGCGCCTATTTGGTGATCCAGTTCGAGAAGTACGGCGGCGACGACGACACGTACATCATGTCCCACTGGTATCAGTGGGCGTCGCCGGAGTGGCAGCCGATCCGCGGCGAGGATCGGCACGTCGCGTACGAGGAACTCGAGGCCGCCGTCGACCGGGTCGTCAACGAGGCCGAACGCCGTTGGGCGACGCGGGCCGGCGCGGTGACCATCGAGTTCGTGCTGCCCTGGCAGCTGATCAACGAGCCGGTCGACACCTGGCGCAAGGAGCTGCAGTCCGCGCTGCCAAGCCCCCTGACGACGGAATATCCCCTGGTGATCAGGAGCCTGGAGCGCAACCGGGCCAGCCACTGGCACCGGCTCTGGCGCAGCCGCTGGCAACTTGTCAGCGACCGCCCCGCCGAGCGCAAGCTGATCCACTGCGCCGCGCAGCTCCACGCCGACGTCCAGCTCGAAGCGATCCTCAAACGCGAGAGCGCGGTCGCCGTGCTGGTGCTCAGCGAGACCCCGACCGCCGACAGCATCGGCGAGCGGCAGTTGCTCGTCGGGCTGCGCTCCGGTGTGCCGGCCATCGTGTGGCACCGAGACCCACCGTCCAAAAAGGATCTATGCCAGACTGTTGCGTCGATGGTCGACGGTCGGGCGTCGGACACCGGAGTCACAGCCCTTCCGAACCACGTCGCGCACCTGCGACAGTTGGCGTGGAGCGAAGACCCGGAGGGGCTCCACAAGCACATCGGGCATGGCTTTGTGATGTTGTTCGACGATCCGGATCGGCAGCCCGGAGGGGCGGACTCCGCCGACGGCGACAGGCGAAAGGTCCTGGCATGAGCGGCAACGGCCAGCGGAGCACAGGGAACGCCGCCAGTCGGCGCACACAACAGCCAGGCGCAGGCGCCCACGACTCTCACCGTCCGGTGTCGCCGCCGACATCGACGACCGGGCCGCGGTGAGCCGGATGATGCCGTCAACCGTCGACGTCGCGAGCGGCCCTGCCAACGGGACGCGGTTCGATCCGGGGCACCACCCCCGGGACGTTGTCGTGGTCGTCGACGACGACGCGGTGCTGGAGTTCTGGACCGAGGAGATCGACGCCTTCGTCGCGCAACTGCGCGCCCAGCCGGGCTTCAGCTCGGTCGAGGTCTGGCGGCTGGCCGTCGACGAGGGCGCACTCGTGCTGACCGACAGCGCCGACAACGGTCCCGCCGCCCCCTCGGCACTTGTCGACCCGGCCGGGCAGCGCGTCGTTCTCCTGCTGACCCACGGCGGATCCGCCGCCTGGCGCGGCGGCCTCGTCCAACCTGTGCTCGTCTCCTGGGCCGCCAGCATGACGGTCGCCGTGGTCAACCTGTTGCCGCAACAGCGGTGGCGCGAGCGACTGATGGAGACGACCGAGGTGGCCTGGAGCCCGGCCGACTCGGATTCGGCGACGCGCCGGTGGTCGTGGCGGGTGAGCGGTCTGGATCTTCGCCCCGCAGAGGAGCAGGACGACGCTCGGCTGACAGCGGTTCCGGTCATCGAGCGAGGGGTCGACTGGTTGCGACGGTGGAGCGGGCTGCTCTCCGAGACGCCCACCGGCGACGTGCGGCTGCCCGCGCTGCTCCTGCCGCCCGATGGCGAGATCCCCCGCCGGGTGCACCGGGCGCTCACCGCACACGACCTCGTCGCCCGCTTCCGGGCCACCGTGTCGCCGGCGTCGTTCATTCTCGCGACCCGACTGGCGGCCGCGCCGCTCAACGCCCGGGTGATCCGCGCCCTGCTGAAGACGATGGTGCGGTCGGGGCCGGCGCAGCTGACCGAGGTGCTGACCAGCGACCTGGTCCGACCCGTCCTGCACCGGGCCGCGCCGGCGAACGACACCCGCATCAGGTACGAGTTCGCGCACGGCGTACGCGAGCGGCTCCTCACGCTCGGGTACCGCGACCGCACTGTCGAGGTCCAGCACGTCGTGGAGTACGAACTGGCGCACGACGTCGCGGCGGTGCGCAACCTGACCCTTCGCATCAAGGATCCGCGCCACACCTCGTACGAGCGCGTCACCCCGGCCGCAGAGCCCTATCTGCGGGTCGAGTTGGCTGTTCACCTCTCACTGGGCGGGCCGAACCTCGTCGCGGCTGCGCGGCTGGGCCAGGCGCTCGGCTCACCCATTCCACGGCAGGTACGTCGAGTACTGGAGCCATCTTCCGTTACCGCCCACAGGACCATGGAGTCCGGAATGTCTGACAGAGTGAATTCGCCGGACTCGGCCGCCTCGATCGGCACTGCGCCGCACGCCATCCTGGACGCCGAGACGGGCATCGACTCGGGCCTGCCGTCGTCGTCCCGTGACCTGCCGCCCACGCAGCGGCTCGACGGTCAGCAGTCGGCGCTCGTCGGCAACCTGCCCCTGCGGAACACGAACTTCACCGGTCGACGTGACCTCCTCGACCGGCTGCACCAACGCCTGCGCGCCGGCACGACGGCCGTGCTACCCGAGGCGGTGCACGGCGCCGGCGGTGTCGGCAAGTCGCAGCTCGTCATCGAGTACGTCTACCTGCATCAACAGGACTTCGACCTGATCTGGTGGATCCCGGCCGAGCGCCCCGCGCAGATCCAGTCAGCGCTTGTGGAGTTGGCGACGCGCCTGAACCTGCCCGTGCCCGCGACGGCCAACACGGCCGTACCGGCGGTGCTGGAGGCGTTGCGCGTGGGTCGTCCGTACTCGAACTGGCTCCTGATCTTCGACAACGCCGAGGATCCGGAGAGCGTCGAGCGGTTCTTCCCGAAGGGCGGCCCGGGCAGCATCGTGGTCACCTCCCGCATCGGTGCGTGGCGGCAGATCGCCAACAGCCTCCCGGTCGACATCTTCGAACGCCAGGAGAGCATCGACCTGCTCCGTCGTCGAGACCCGGACCTGGCCGTCACCGACGCCGACCGGCTCGCCACGGCGCTGGGCGACCTCCCGTTGGCCATCGAGCAGGCGGCGGCCTGGCGCGCTGAGACGAAGATGCCGACCAACGAGTACCTCGACCTTCTCGACACCAGTCGTCCGCTGTTCGACGACGAGACGACGGCGCGGCAGGATTACCCCGAGCTCGTCGCCGCGGCGTGGAACGTGTCGCTCAACTGGTTGCGTGAGCGGGATCCGGCGGCCCTGCGGCTGCTCCAGGTGTGCGCGTTCTTCGCGCCCGAGCCGATCGGCAAGGTGCTCCTGTCCAAGCCGCGTGCGCTGCGCATCCACCCCGACCTGGATCCCCTCGTTCGCAACCCGATCCACCTCAACCAGGCGATCCGCATGATCGGGCGGCTGTCGCTCGCCCGGATCGATCACCGGACGAACTCGTTCCAGATGCACCGACTCGTGCAACGCGTGCTGATCAACCAGATGGACCGGGAGGAACAGGAGGAGATGCAGCACGGCGCCCACCTGCTGCTCGCCGGCAACGACCCCGACCAGCCCGACAACAGCGACCACTGGCAGCGGTACGCGGACCTGTATCCGCACATCCTCGCCTCGCAGGCTGAGCGGTGCTCGAACGACCTCGTCCGGGACATGGTGTTGAACGAGGCGAAGTACCTGTGGCGATGGGGTGACCACCTGGCGGCCCGGGGCCTGTCCCAACGCGCGTGGGCGGCATGGACCGACAGCAGCTCGGACGGCACCGACCCGGACAGCCTCCGGGCAGCGAGCTGGCTCGGCTTCATGCACTTCGTCGTCGGTGACTACGCCGCGGCGGCCCCGCTGAACGCCCGGACGCTGAGGCTCTACCGGCAGACCATCGGCGACGACCGGGAGGAGACCCTGGACGCCATCGGCGCCGTGGCCGCCGACCACCGCGTCGCCGGCGACTTCACCGGCGCGCTGCAACTGTCGCTCACGGTCTACGAGCAGGCCAAGCGGAACTTCGGCGAGGATGAGCCGTTCACGCTGCGCGCCGCGCACAACCTCGCGGTGAGCATGCGACTGTCCGGCCTCTTCGGTCGAGCCCTCCAGCTCGACGAACAGACCTACCAGCGTCTGGTGCAGATCTACGGCACCGACCACCCGGACACTCTCAGCACCTTCGGCGGCATCAACCTCGACCGCCGGGAGCTCGGCGACTACGTGGCGGCGCACGCCAATCAGGAGACCGTCGTGGCGACGGCCCGACGAATGCTGAAGTACGACGATCACCCGTCGATCCTGCGCGGGAGCCGCGCGCTGGCGACGTTCCGGCGCAAGGCCGGCCGCCACAACGACGCCCTGGACCTGTCCAGCTACGTGTTGGGCCGCTTCCGGTCCCGCTACGGCGACAACCATCCGGACACGGTGCTCGCCACGCTGACGTTCGCCATCGACCAGCGGCTGAACGGCGACCTGCGGGCCGCACGGGAGTCGGCGGAGGTCGCGGTGGAGGGGCTTCGCCGACTGTACGGCGACAGCCACCCGCACACCGCGGGGGCTCAGGTGGACCTGGCGGTGACCCTCCGGCTGCTGGGCGAGTGCGCTCAGGCCCGGGATCTCAACCAGACCGCCCTGCAACACCTGACCAGCCGGCTCGGCGGGTCGCACCCGCTGGTGCTGGCCGCCCGGATCAACCTCGCGAGCGACCACTACGAGCTCGGCGAGTACGCCGAAGCCCACGCTCTCGACCTGGAAACGCTCGCGCTGTGTCGGCAGGTGTTCGGCAACAGCCACCCCACCACGCTCGTGTGTGCGCTCAACCTCGCCATGGACCTGCGCGACCTTGGTCGTGAGGCCGAGGCGAGCATGATGTTCGACAAGGGTCTCGAGCAACTGCGGCTGACCCTCGGCGCACAGCACCCGGCGGTCGCGGCGATCGGCGCCGGCGTCCGGGCCAACTGCGACATCGACCCGCTGCCTCTGTAATGACGGCGTCCACCCGGCGGGATCAGGCAGCCAGCCAACCCGCCGGGTCGAGCGTGTCGAGGTCCCGCTCGGGGATCAGCTGGCCGACCCAGGTGGCCAGCTCGATCGGGTCCGGACTGACCGTGGTGTCGCCGCGCGAGCGCAGCCCGTCGACGACGGCGAGGACGAGCTCCGGGCAACCCAGCAGTGCTCGCGTCACCGGGTCGGCGGGACGGTCGAGGTGGGTGAGGCCGAGGCCCACCCAGCCGTGCACGCTGGAGGCGTTCCCGTGTAGTTCGTCGAGGTAGGCGGTGCGCGCCCGCCGCAGGTCACCGGCCACCAGGGCGAAATCGGCCTCGGTGACGCCGGCGACCGTGGCCCCCACCCCGTCCGGTGCGGCCCACAGCCGGCCAAATGCGGCCGGGTCGACAAGCAGGTACCTGCGGAGTACGGCCCGGGCGTCGAGCAGGCCCTCCGGTGGCGCCGCCAGCACCGTGCGACCGAAGCTGGTCTCCGCCGTCGGATCACGGCGCTCCCAGGCTGCCGCCAGCGCGTCCCGGTCGGCGGGTGGTATGCGGATGTTGTGGCCCCGCCACATCGCGCGATGATCGACGGAGACGGCACCCGCCGCGTCGAGCGCGACGGCGGGGACCCGATCCTCCTGGTACGCCTTCAGCTCGGTGTGCAGGGTGTCGACGAACCGCTGGCCGTGCCCGGTCAACCGGCCGGACGCCGCCATCATCCGCAGGACGTCGAGGGTCTGCCGTCGCCACAGGGCGAACTCGAAGTCCGCGGCGGCCCGTTCGTCGAGCGGTGCGTCGTGTCGGTAGGTGCGCCAGAACCGGGTGATGCCGACGAACGCGTACGCGCCCTGGAGGATGCCGGCGAGTGGCCTGGGGTCGTCCCGCCAGGGGGCGTAGTAGCGGACGTCGCCGCCGCCCTCGACGAGGGTGAGCAGGTGGGACAGCGCACCGAGCTTGTGGTGCTGCGACTCGTGCACCAGGGTGACGGCCAGTTGTGCCGCGTCGTCCGGCTCGGAGAGCAGCACACCGCCGAAGGCCTCGGCACCGGATGCGGACAGTTGACGGAACCGGGCGCGCGGCGGCAGGGGTGCCACGCTGCGCAGGATCCCGGCGATCGCCTGCGCCCCTGCGCGCTGCTGACTGACCAGCAGCTCCCAGGCCTGCGCGAGAAGCGCGCGCCAACGGACGAGGTCGGACGCCGACAGCGGTTGGGGAGACGAGGGGCCCCGCAGGTCGCGGTACACGTCACGGTCGTGCAGTTCCACCCGGAGCGCGACGCCGTCCGAGTCGAGGGCGACGATGATCGGTGGGTGCCAGTTGGGGTCGTCGGCGGCACCGCATCGCACGGTCCGGGCGGTGCTCACCAGGTCGACCTGCCCGGCGCGGGCCCGCACCCGGACGACCGGCACGGTCGGTGGGATCGAGGCGGCACCCACCGTGGGGAGCACTGCCGCGCCGTCACGCGCGGGGATGTCGACGTCGAAGGAGAGGCCCGCCCGCACGGCGCTCGCCGCCGCCAGGGCGTGCAGGTATCCGACGTCCAGCCACAACGGCACGGTGGGATCGGGATCGTCGTGCAGCCGACGCAGGGTGTGGGCGGCCCAGATGCCGACCTGTGGTTGGGCGAGGACGTCCTCGGTGGCGGCCGGATCAACGCCGTGCGCCTGGGCGAGGAGCTGCCAGGCGTCCGCGACCGGCGCGAGCGGACCGGCCGCGTCGGGCCGCGTGGCGCAGCCGTCCAGGAGCGCCCGCAGCACGATCAGCCGCCAGCTCCGCTCGGACCGCCAGAGCGCCGCGATTGTCTGTCCGTCACCTGCACCGGAGGCAAGGGCCTGGAAATGCTCGGGATCGAGGTACGTCGGCCCCAACGTCACGGGATCAGACGACATGTCCCTCCGAATCCGGCCCGGCAGACCGTATCCGACTCGGGAAGGAGCCGTTGTAGCCGCTGATGCTGCCCCCCGAGTCGGCAACTCTCTCTCGCACCCGCGAGATGGCCGCGGTCATGCCGGGGCGGTCAACGGATCGTAGAGTAACAATGTCCACCGTTGACAAATCGAGCAATTCCGACTCGATACCGGTGAGGCCTTCCTCCATGTACGACAACCCTTCCGACGATGGCTCGCAATGGCTCCATCATCGCTTATGTCTGGAGCGCAACGAAAGCGTCACATCGAGCTACGCCCACCGCAACCCGCACCGCGGTGACGTGCGGGTCCGAGGTGGACCGTCGCGGCTCGGGTCAGGTGTACGGGACCAGCCGAGCGGCGCTCTCCTCGACCTGAGCCATCGCGACGTCGTCGCTGGCGAAGAAGCGGACCGCCTCCACGAGTTCCGCCAGGGCGCCCGGATACCGCAGACAGGTCCGGACGACGCTGATGGTGTCCGCCCGGGCCGCGCTGCTGCGTCGGATCGCGGCATACACCTGACCCCGAAGAAGGGACAGGATCTCCTCCCGGTCGTTGGGCCGCAGGAACTCCGGCATCGCCAGCAGAGCGTCCACGAGGGGACCGAGCAGGGACGGCGGCGGGGACGGCGAGGTCGGCGGCGCCGGCTGCCCCGCCGGAGGTCGACCGAGCACGAGGCCCTCGTCGCCGAGCGCGTTGCGGTACCAGAGGTACGTGGGGGTCTGCCCGGTGAGCCCGGTCGCCCGCAGCTCGGCGAACCGGTCCCGGAGTGCGGCCACCAGCCGAGCCGGGTCGCCGAGCAGGTCCGGGTCGTCGGATTCCAGCAGCCGCAGCACCTCCCGACTGAACAGCCCGGTACGTCGTACCCGCAGGTTGGCGGCGGCCTGTCCGACACCGGCGGCGAACAGCACGTCCTGTGTCCGACCGGCGGCGGGTTCGCCGGCGGGAAAGGTCTCGTTGCCGGGTGTGCGCAGCGCGTGCGGGCGGTCGTGCGACTGGCACGCGTCGACGATCCACAACTGCCGGTCGAACGACCGCACGAGGTCCGAGGCGAACGTGGCGAGCATGGAATCCAGGTCGAGTGAGCCGGCGTCGGTGGCGGTGGCGTCGGCGTAGTAGAGCCGCCGGTGCCGGCCGGTGTCGACGTAGCCGTGGCCTCCCCACACCACGTAGAGGGTGGACTGGGGGCGGGTCGGCAACTCCCGGAGCAGCACGTCCCGTACGGTCGCGCGGTCGGCGGCTCGCACGACGACCCCCGGCGGGACGGCGCTCGGATCGGGTTCGGGGGCCAACAGCAGGGTCACCTGCTCCGGCGGCACCCCGCCGTCGACGAACCGGCGTGCGAACCGGATCGCGTCGTCGACCGGCCCGACCAGACTCCAGTCGCTCCCACCCGCGTACCTGTCGATGCCGACACCGAGCACCTGGACGTCGCGGGAATCAGGGCCGAGATCCACTGTTCACCCCGTCTCCGGGCTGCGACGGAGTGAGTCAGCACGCATCCGGTAATCATGCCCCCGGGACCGCGTCGACGACGCCCTCCGCGAGGCCTGATCAGGGGCCTGTCGCCGGGCGCTGATGTCACCGGGGTGGTGCGGCACTGTCGCGGACGACGAGCTCGGTGGCCAGCTCGACCCGAGGGCTCTCGGTCCTCTCGCCGGCGGCGAGGCGGAGCACGGTCCGTGCGGCCAGCATGCCCATCTCGGCCAGGGGTTGACGCACCGTGGTCAGCGGCGGGGAGCACCACCGGACCTCGGGCAGGTCGTCGAAGCCGACCACGCTGACGTCGTTGGGCACCCGCAGGCCGCGTTTGCGCACCGCCTCGTAGACGCCGAGCGCCATCTGGTCGCTGGAGGCGAAGATGGCGGTGGGCGGGTCGGGCAGAGCCAACAACTGGGTACCGGCGCTGAATCCGGCCTCGTGGTAGAAGTTGCCGGGGCGGATGAGGGCGTCGTCGACGGGGATGTCGGCGGCGCCGAGCGCGGCCCGGTAGCCGTCCATCCGGGCCCGGCTGCACATCAGGTGCGGTGGCCCGGCGATGAAGCCGATGCGGCGGTGGCCGAGGCTGATCAGGTACTGGTTGGCGCTCAGGCTGCCGGCCCAGTTGGTGGCGCCGATGGTGGGCGACTCCTGCGGGTCGACGCCGGCCGGGTCGATGATGACCACCGGCAGGTGCAGGCGGCGCAGCTCGGCCTGCAACGGTGGGTTCACCATCGAGGTCACGAAGATGATGCCCTCGGTGGAGCGCGTACGCATGTTGTCGAGCCACTGCTTGGCCGAGGAGATGCGCCAGTGGATGGCCGACACGACGGTGCCGACGCCGCTGCTCTGGCCGACGTCCTCCACCCCACGAATGATCTCCACGGCCCACGGACTGTCCAGGTCGTTGAAGACCAGGTCGATGAGGGCGGCGTCGGTGCGCCGGGCCGGCGACCGGCGACGGTAGCCGTGCCGGTTGAGCAACGCCTCGACGCGTTCCCGGGTGTCCGGGGCGACATCGGATCGCCCGTTGATGACCCGGGAGACCGTGGGCACCGAGACACCGGCCAACCGCGCGATCATCGCGATGGTGACGTTTCGGCCGTTCTCCGCGCCCACGGTCGCTCCTTCGTCTGCCGAGAGGCTTCAGGTCTGCTCGCGGTGGTGCGGTGTCACCCCTTGACGCTGCCCGTGAGGCCCCCGATGAGCTGCCGTTCGGCCACGGCGTAGAAGCCCAGGGCCGGGATCATGGACAGCACGACGTACGCGAGCACCCGGGCGGTGTCGTCGGCGTACTGGCCCTGAAAGGCCTGGACCCCGACGGGAAGCGTCCACCAGCTCTGGTCGCTGAAGACGACGAGCGGCAACATGAAGTTGTTCCAGCTGGTCACGATCGCCAGCACCGAGACGGTGGCCAGGGCGGGACGGGCCATCGGCAGCAGGACCCGCCAGAAGAACCCGAAGGAACTGCACCCGTCCAGAACAGCTGCCTCCTCCACCTCGGCCGGGATGGTGCGGAAGAACTGGCGCAGGATGATGATGGTGATCGGCAGCCCGAAGGCGGCCTGGGGCAGGATGACGCCGAGCGGGTTGTCCAGCAGGCCCATGCCGCGCAGCAGGATGAACAGCGGCAGGATGGCCACCGCGAACGGGAACATCAGGCCGATCGCGAAGAGGGTCGCCAGGAACTCGCGGCCCCGGAACGCGTAGCGCGCGAAGACGAACGCGGCCATCGCCGCCGCGCCGACGACGATGACGGTGCTGCTGACGGCGATCAGCACACTGTTGCCGAGCTGTCGCCAGAACAACCCGTTGGCGAGGATGTCGACGTAGTTGCCCACCCAGGGGTCGGGCCAGCCCAGCGGGTTGGTGGACAGTTGACCGTTGTCCTTGAAGCCGCCGAGCACCCCGAACCAGACCGGTACGACGATCAGCGCGCCGACGGCCACGCAGATCAGGTGCAGCACGATGCTGCGGGTCCGCTGGGCGCGACTGATCCTGGCGGTCATCGCTGGCCTCCCTGGTTGGTGATCGCGCCCGCAGTGTCCCGACGCAGGACCATCCGCTGGTAGAGCAGGGCGAAGACGAGGCTCAGCAGGAACATGATGATGCTGATCGCGCTGGCGTAGCCGACTTCGAAGCGGCGGAAGCCGTACTCGTACATCGTCACGGCCATGGTCTCCGAGGAGTGGATCGGGCCACCACCGGTGAGCACCCAGACCATGTCGAACAGTTGGATGGTGCCGATGACGGACAGGAACACGCTGATCCGGATCGTCGGGCCGAGCAGGGGCAGGGTGACGTGTCGGAACGCCTGCCAGGCGGTGGCGCCGTCGGTGACCGCAGCCTCCGAGAGCTCCTTGGGGATGCCCTGTCGGGCCGCCAGGAACAGCATCATGTAGAGGCCGAAGTACTTCCAGGACACCACCAGGAAGACGGCGAACAGCACGGTGTCCGGGTCGGCGAAGACGGCGCCGGCATCGGCACTCAGCCACCCGGAGAGCGCCTCGCCCAGGCCCCGGTTAGGTGAGAACACCAGGGTGAACAGGACGGCCGTGGTGACCTCGGACAGCACGTACGGGGCGAAGAAGATCAGCCGGTAGACGGCGCGGCCCCGCAGGGGCTGGTTGAGCAACATGGCCAGGGCCAGCGCGGCGGGCAGTTGAACGGCCAGCGACAGCAGCACCAGCACGAACCCGCGCCACAGGTCGCCACGGAAGGTCGGGTCCTGGAAGGCGCGTGTGTAGTTGTCCAGCCCGATGAAATTCTCCGGCAGCCCGAAGCCGTTCCACTTGTAGAGGCTGCCGTAGCCGGCCACCAGGATCGGGGCGATGACCAGCAGCAGGAACAGCACCAGGGCTGGTGTGAGGAAGATGGCGAGGACACCGCCGCGGCCCGGCCGGGGCTGGCGGCCGCGCTGACGCGCGGTGCCCGGCCCCGGTGCCGGCGGGTCCGTCGCCGTGTCGCCGCGCCTGGTGTCCGACACGGTCGATGGCGTGGTCATGCCTACTCCACTGGGGTTTTGCGGCCGGCTACGGATGGGTGGGAGAGCACGGTCAGACGGTCTTCGCCACCTGCGTGATGTCCTTGACGACCTGCGCGGGCGACTTGTTGCCGGCGATGAGTTCGGCCACGCTGTCGTTGATCTGTGAACCGAGCGCCGGCGCGTACGCCTGGTCGAGGTAGAGCTGGAAGCCGGTGTAGCTGGCGAGAGTGTCCGCCACGGTCTTGGCGTTGGGGTCGGTGATGGCCGACGCGGCTTCCTTCACGGTCGGTAGCACCGCGCCGGTCTTCGTGGCCGTGCGCTGGTTGTCGGCGCTGAGCAGGAACTTCAGGAAGTCGACGGTGGCCCCGGGCGCGTTCTTGCCGACGGCGAAGCCATTGCCGCCGCCGAACACCTCGGTGGCTGCGCCCTTCCCGCCGTCGACGGCGGGGAACGGGAAGAAGCCGAGCTTGTCGCCGATGCCCTTCTTGCTGGTGGAGCTCGTCGCCTGCGTCGCCGGCGCCCACTGCCCCATGAGTTCCATGGCGGCGCCACCGTTGCCCATGGTGGCGGCCTGTCCGTCGGGTGAGCTGTACGAGGCGCCGAGGAACCCCTTCTGGAAGGGCTGCAGGTCGACGAGTTCCTTGAGCCGGTCGCCGGCGGCGACGAGGTCGGGACTGTCGAAGTTCTTGTCCGTGACGGCCTTCTGCAGCGCGTCCTTGCCGCCGATTCGCATCGCGAGGTAGGACCAGTAGAAGTGGGCCGGCCACTTGTCCTTACCGGCCAGGGCGATCGGGGTGATGCCGGCGGCCTTGAGCTTGCGGACCGCGTCGAGCACACCCGTCCAGGTGGTGGGGACGGCGGTGATTCCGGCGCGGGTGAAGAGGTCCTTGTTGTACCAGAAACCGACCATGCCGATGTCGAACGGAACGCCGTAGATCTTGCCGTCGATCGTGTACGGCTCTATGGCGGCGGGCAGCAACCCGCCGATCCACGGCTTCACGTCGTCGGTGAGGTCCTTGACGAGGCCCGCATCGACCTGCTGCTTGAGCACGCCGCCGCCCCAGGACTGGAAGAGGTCCGGCGGGTCGCCAGCCTGGGTGACGGTGGTGAGCTTGGCCTTGAACGCCTCGTTCTCCAGGGGCTGGATGTCGAAGGTGACGTTGGTGTGCGCCGTCTTGTACTCGTTCGCGATCGCCGCCCAGACGGGCAGCAACGGGTCGGTGTTCTGGATGTGCCACCAGTTGATGGTCTGCGGCGCGTTCGGGTCGCTGGACTTGTCGTCACCGCTGCAGGCGCTCAGCAGGTAGGCACCGGCGCCGGCACCGGCGAGGCCGAGCAGCGTTCGGCGGGAGAGGTGCGTAGTCATGATCCATCCCTTCGGGGACTCACAGGGTGCTCGGACGCCGGCCGAGCCGGCGGGTGGGACTTATGGATCTCCGGAACTTTCATTGCTTCGCCGGTATTACCGGTCGATGGCCGGCACGCTACGAGCTGTGGCCGCAACGGTCAAGACCTCTGTCCTATTGCGAAAAGACCGGCTAGCGTAGGCAGGACTTCCAGTGATCCGGGACCGCAAGTTTCCGGAAGTTTCAGACAGTCGTCCAGAGGAGCCCTCGTGTCGACCGACATCGCTAACGTGGTGACCGCTGCCCGGTCGATCCGCAACCCTGTCCTCGCCGGATTCCATCCGGACCCGTCGATCCTTCGCGTCGACGATGACTACTACCTGGCCACCTCGACCTTCGAGTGGTATCCGGGCGTGCGTGTGCACCATTCGCGTGATCTCGTGAACTGGCGCACCCTGGGTGGGATCATCACCGACCGCCGCCTGCTCGACCTGCGCGGCTGTGGTGACTCCAACGGCGTGTGGGCACCCGACCTGACGTACCACGACGGTCAGTTCCACCTCGTCTACAGCGACGTGGCCAGCTTCGCCAGCGGCTACTGGGACCCACAGAACTTCCTGGTCACCGCCGAGGACATCACCGGCCCCTGGTCGGATCCGGTGAAGCTGCACGGGCGCGGTTTCGACGCCGCCCTGTTCCACGACGACGACGGCACCACCTGGCTGCTGAGCATGAGCGCGGACTGGCGACCCGGCCGGGACCGCTTCGGCGGCATCGAGATCCAGCAGTACGACCGGGCCGCGCGCCGCCTGGTCGGCCGGCCCCGCATCCTGTTCACCGGCACCCCGGTCGGGGTCACCGAGGGTCCGCACCTGTACCGCCACGACGGTTGGTACTGGCTGATCACCGCCGAGGGCGGCACCAGCTGGGAGCACCAGGTCACCGTGGCGCGATCCCGGGAGTTGTTCGGGCCGTACGAGGTGGACCCGGACGGCCCGCTGCTCAGCTCGGTGGGCCGGCCCGACCTGCGGTTGCAGAAGGCCGGTCACGGCAGTCTGGTGCGCACCCAGGGCGGCGAGTGGTATCTGGCCCACCTGGTGGGTCGCCCCTACTCACCGCTGGGCAGTTGCGTGCTGGGCCGGGAGACCGCGATCCAGCGGGTCGAGTGGCCGGCGGATGGCTGGCCCCGGATCCCCGGCGGGGTGCCCGCCGACGAGGTCGTCGCGCCGGACCTGCCCGCGCATCCGTGGCCGGCAGAGCCCGACACCGACCACTTCGACGCCGCCGAGCTGGGTTTGTGCTGGTCGACGCTACGCCGGCCGGCCACCGACGACTGGATCGACCTACGGTCGCGCCCGTCGCACCTGCGCGTGCACGGCGGGCAGTCACCGGTCGGCCGACAGGCCCCCAGCCTGGTCGCGCGACGCGTCGAGGCGACGCACTGCTCCCTGGAGACGGTGGTGGAGTTCGACCCGGTCGACCACCGTCAGCTCGCCGGGATCACCGCCTACTACAACACGCTGAACTGGCACCACCTCTACCTGACCCGGGCCGACGACGGGCGGACGGTGCTGGAGCTGCTCAGCTCCGACAACGGGCGACGCACCCCGCACCCCGAGCTGACCGTCGACGCCAGCGGGGTCACCCGGGTCGGTCTGCGGGCGGTGTTCGACGGGCCGGTGGTGGGCTTCGAGTACGACCTCGGCGCTGGTTGGCAGCGGCTCCCGGTCGACCTGGACGCGACGATCCTGTCCGACGAGCACGCCGCACTGATCATCGACGGCGAGCCGGCCGCGTGGGGCTTCACCGGGGCGTTCGTCGGCCTGTGGGTGCAGGATCTCGGCGGCGACGGCGTGTACGCCGACTTCGACCTGGCCACCTACCGCGAGCACTGACCGCACGGACGGCACCTCCCCCGGGGTGCCGTCCGCGTCGGTCGTCCTACTTCGCCTGGCCGGCGACGGTGCGAAGCTGGCCGAGGGTGGTGCGGAAGCCGTGGCCGGAAGCCGCCGGGTCCTCGGTGACCAGACCGCTGACGGCCATGGCCTGCGATCGGGACACCGCGGCCGCGTCGTCGCCGGCCCCGGCCACGTCGAAGACCCCGAAGTCGCCGCTGAGCGTCCGGAACGTCGGGGCCGCCGGGTCCCTGGCGAGGTAGAGCACCACGACCTGGCCGGCCGTGAGCGTGGACATCTGGGCCATGTCGGCCACGCCGCGATCCAGGCTGGCGAGCGTGATCCGCGTCCCGGCCCCCACGGACGATCCGTTCGCCGCGCGCAGCACCTCGTCCACCCGGAACCCGTTCGCCTCGACCGCACCCCGGACCACCAGGTCCGCGGCCCCACTGAGCTGCCGCACCGTGCCGTACCCGCGCAGCTTGCCCTTGACCGCCGGGGCCGCGACGCCGGTGGGCGCGGCCCCGGTCGGCGCGGCCCCGGTCGGCGCGGCCCCGGTCGGCGCGGCCCCGGTCGGCGCGGCGACGCTGGGCGTGCCGACCGGGTCGGCGTCCGCGCTACCGCAGGCGGACAACGCCGCCACGGCGAGGACGGTGGCGGCCGTGACCCCCAGAGACCGGGTACGGCGGAGGTGGACTGCCATGGAGCGCTCCTTGCGTGTCGGTGCCGTCCCGGGTCGTCTCGCCCGGGACGCGGCACTGCTCAGGCCATCTAACTGGGTGGTCCGGGGGCCGAGCACCTCGGCAGCCGTCCTCGTACCCAACGCCCGTCGACAACGAGATGAACATGCGTCGTGACGGCCTGCGCTCGTCGATTGACGGCGACCCGACGTACTGATATCTGTTAATACAATTTCCAGATTCTCGTGGTGCCCGCCGTGGCCGATCGCCGCGCCGGGCACCGACCGGCCGGCGGCATGCCGCCCCTTCCCCGAGGAACACCATGGTGCGCAAGAAAACAGCCGCCTACGTCGTGGGCACCCTGCTGACCGGCGTCGCGGCGGTCGGCTATGGCCTGCCGTCGGCCAGCGCCGCGACCGCCGGCCCGATCACCGGCCTCGGCGGCAGGTGCATCGACGTCGCCGGGGCCAATCCGGCGAACGGCACGGCGGTCCAGCTCTACGACTGCAACGGCAGCGCGGCCCAGACGTGGACCGTCGGCAACACCGACAACTCGATCCGCGCGCTCGGCAAGTGCCTGGACGTCACCGCCGCGTCGACCGCCAACGGCGCCAAGATCCAACTGTACGACTGCAACAACACCGGCGCGCAGAAGTGGACGGCCAGCAACGGCGCCCTGGTCAACACCGCCTCGGGCAAGTGCCTCGACGTGACCGACCGGAGCACCGCGAACGGCGCCCGGTTGCAGATCTGGACCTGCGGGGGCACCAGCAACCAGCGGTGGACGCTGCCCGGAGGGGGCACACCCACCCCCACGCCGACCGCCACCGTCCCGGCCGGCACCAACCTCGACGACCCGGCGAAGAAGGACGTTGCCATGCAGCTCGTCTCGGCCGCGGAGAACTCGTCGCTCGACTGGCGTGCGCAGTTCTCCTACATCGAGGACATCGGCGACGGTCGCGGCTACACCGCCGGCATCATCGGCTTCTGCTCCGGCACCGGTGACATGCTCGAACTGGTGCAGGCGTACACGAACACCAAGCCGGGCAACGTGCTGGCCGGCTACCTACCGGCGCTGCGCGCCGTCAACGGCACCGCGTCGCACGCCGGCCTCGACCCCAACTTCCCCCGCGACTGGCGGACGGCGGCCAACGACTCGGTGTTCCGGGCGGCCCAGGAGGCCGAGCGGGACCGGGTCTACTTCAACCCTTCGGTACGCGACGGCAAGAACGACCAGGTTCGGGCGCTCGGTCAGTTCGCCTACTACGACGCGGCGGTCATGCACGGGTACGAGGGCATGCGCCAGATCCGCAGCCGCGCCCTCGCCCGCGCGAAGCCCCCGGCGCAGGGCGGCGACGAGCGGACCTGGCTCAACGTCTTCCTCGACGAGCGGGTCATCGAGATGAAGAAGGAGGAGGCCCACTCGGACACGTCCCGCGTCGACACGGCCCAGCGGGTGTTCCTCAACAACGGCAACCTCAACCTCAACACGCCGTTGGCGTTCGCCGTCTACGGCGAGCAGTTCCGCATCGGCTGACGCAGACGCTCAGGGCGCCGCCCGCGCGGCGCCCTGAGCCGTCCCCCGTACGCGACCCCGCCTCGACGCTGACCACACGGCTTTAGGGCTGCCGCTGGTCGGTGGGGTGGCCGAACCGGCGGGCACGAAAACGGGATCCCGCACTGGCACACTTGCCGACATGGTCGACTGGTACACCCGAGTCGAGGCCGGTAGCGGTGTCACCCGACTCTCGGAACCGCACGTCAACGAGCTCCTGTCGGCGAACTTCTGGTGGTTGCGCGGCAACGATCGCGATGTGGTGATCGATGCCGGGCTCGGGGTCGTCGCCCTCCGGGAGGCGCTCCCGGCGATGTTCGAGCGCGATCCGATGGTCCTGCTCACCCACGCGCACCTGGATCATGTCGGTGGGGCGGCCGAGTTCGCGGACCGGGCCGCACACCCTGCCGAGGCGGAACTCCTGACGGCGGGCGTGCCGGCGAGCCTGTACGGCGCGGAACTCTTCGACAAGCTCGGGATCGACGCGGCGGGCGACCCCGTCCCGGAGTTGATGATCGACGTCCTGCCCGATCCCGACTACGACCCGGCCAGCTACCGCATCGCACCCATGACCCTGCACCGCCTGCTCGACGACGGCGACCACGTCGACCTGGGCGGGCGAAAACTCACCGTGCTGCACCTCCCCGGCCACACCCCGGGCAGCATCGCCCTGCTGGAGGAGCGCACCGGGACCTTGTACTCCGGCGACATCATCTACGAGGGCGCGCTGATCGACGACCTGCCGAACTCCGATGTGGCCGACTACCGACGCAGCATGGAGTCTCTCGCCGACCTCGACGTGTCCATCGTCCATCCCGGCCACGGGCGCAGCTTCGACCGGATCCGCCTCCGTCAACTGGCCGAGACCTATCTGCGCAGAGACGCTTAGGCCGGTTTCACAAGAACTGGCCGCCCTCACGAAACAGGCCTAAGCGGGCGGACCCTACTCGGCCGCGCGGTCCGGCGCGCCGACGAGCGAGTCCAGGTGACGGCGCAGAACCTCGCGCAACAGGCCCGGCGGGAAACGCCGTGGGAACATCACGGCCTGCGGCCCCAGCCCGTCGAGCAGGGCACGGAGGCGGACACTCTCCATCGCTGAACCAACTCGTCCAGGGCCTGCTGGATCGCCTCGGCGTGGACGAGCAACGACTGACGAGTACGGGCCGCCGCGGTGAACGTGTGCCGCAGGAGCATCTCGTCGCGTCTGAGGTCGTCGAGCGGCAGAAATTCGGCCAGGAGTTCCTCGGTGCGGCGGCGTCGTTCCGCGCGGCTGCCGCCGGAGTCGCCGAGCAGGCACTCGGCGTGCGCCCAGACCCGCTCACCGACGCGGCGGCCAAGCTCCTGGTGAGGCTCTGGCCGTCACCCGTCGGGGCATCGACCTACGGGTGCCGTTCGCACCCGAACGCCGATGACGACAGCACGGCACCGGTGAACCAAACGGGCCAGAGGCTCAGCTCTCGACCCAGCCGTGCGATCTGGCGTGGTCGACCAGCGGCTGCCGGATCGCGGAGATCTGGGCCGCGGTCAGCGTCGGCACCCGCTCGATCAGCAACTCCGTCACCTCGTAGGTGAACTCGCGCGGCGACAGGACGTCGCACATCCCGTCATCCTCACCGGTCGGCCCGGTCCGCGTCGGCACGACGTCCGGCACCCCCTCCGGGCGGGCGCCCGCGACCGGCTCGACGATCCGCAGGGCCGCCACCTTCAGACCACGGTCGCCGGCCTCCACCTCGTACTCGACACGCATGCCGGGATGCACCAGGTGCCGCTGCTCGCCGAAGTCGTTGGCGTGGACGAAAATGTCCTCGCCACCTTTCGCTGGCGCGATGAAGCCGTAACCACGTGCCTCGTCGAACCGGATGACCTTACCTACCGCCCACACAGCCACCACCCACTCCCACCACTCAACCAGGATCTCGACAGTGTCCACGCACACTGCTCGGCAACGGTACCGAACACGTCGTGACCTGGCGTCCAACGATCACCACGCGTACCATTCCGCGCCGGGGGCGCGGCTGGCATTCTGTTCGTACCATCGCCGAGCAGGTGTGGAGGCCGTCGTGTCGACCGAGGACCGCGCAAAGAAGCCGAGGCTGCCGCCGCGCTGGTTCATCCGGACGGCCTGGTCCGTGCACCGGGGGCTCTATCGGGTCTTTCGCGGCCGAGTCGGGCTCTGGCAACCCCGCCCGGACCGGTGGGGCACCCTGCGGCTGACCACGACCGGTCGCCGCACCGGTCAGCAACGCGGTGTCATCGTCGCGTACCTGGAGGATGGACCCAACCTGTTCACGTTGGCGATGAACGGCTGGGGTGAGGGTGAGCCCGCCTGGTGGCTCAACCTGCGCACCCATCCGGAGGCGACGGTCGACCTGGTTGACGGGCGGCGGCTGGTCACTGGACGTGCCGCGGCCGGGGATGAGCGGGTCCGCCTGTGGACCCGCTGGCGCGACGTCGAGACCAACCTGGACGCCCTCGCGGCACTGCGTCCCGCCGAAACCGCGGTGGTGGTTCTCGAGCCCCGCTCCGGCGTCGAGGGCGTCGCCGGCCAGCCGCAGCCCGACGCCTGACGCGGTCCGCCCGCTCCCCCACACCGCCGCTCGGCCATGCCTCGGGCGACGACACAGCCACCCTCGACCGGGACGATGCCGCTGCCAGAACCTCGGTAACGGGCAACTCCCCGCTGCCCACGGCCGGGTCGGTCATGGCGGTCGAGGGGATGTCGCCCAGGGCAGGTTGCACGATCGCGGGGGTGGCGCCGTCACTGGCGGTCCCGATTACTGCGCTTCCGAGACCAATATGAGCACTCGCTTGTCCGGCTGCTTGACCTCGTTCATCTTGCGGGTCGATTTTCTTAGAGCACAACGTTAGAGTTTAACTCTACATTTGTGGAGGAGACGATGAACCAGCCCCACGCCATCCAGAGGCCAGAGCCGGACCTGGACTCAACGCAGCAGGACCCGGAGGAGGAGTCCGTCCACCGCGCACTGGAGCGCTACTACCGCACCGGCAAGCCGCCGTGGGACACCGGCGTGACGCCGCCCGAGCTGGTCGACCTGGTAGAAGGGCCCGGGGCGCTGCCGCCCGGCCGCGCCCTCGAACTCGGCTGCGGCACCGGGACCAACGCCACCTACCTCGCGCGGCACGGCTGGGAGGTGGCGGCCGTCGACCTGATCGACCGCGCCGTCGACCAGGCCAGGGAGAAGGCCGCGGCGGAGGGCGTGGCGGTACGGGTGCTACACGGAGACGCCACCCGCCTCGACGAGCTGGACGTGCCGGGCCCCTTCGACCTGTTCTTCGACCTGAGCTGCTACTGCGGGGTCCCGCTACACCGCCGCGACGCCTACGCCGCCGGGCTCACCCACCGCGCCGCTCCCGGAGCACGGTTGCTGATGTTCGGGTACGGCCCCGAGCCAATCGGCGCTCCGATCCCCGAGGTCACATCGTGGGCCGCAGGCGTCACGGCCGACGAGCTCCGCGCCAGGTTCCGCGGCTGGGAACTACTCGACGTCACACCGGGCACCAACTCGGTGCCGACCTTCTGGTTCACGCTGCGCCGCGACGCCTAGCCCATCTCCGGTCACGTGCCGAGCGGGAACGCCCGGCGCGGTGACTTGACCTCAATCTCGGGTGAGGTCCTAACCTCTGGTATCGGAGGTAATGCATGAGCATGGAATTTGCCGCGTGGACGTCTCTGCACCACGCGATGAACGCGCAGGAAGAACGACCACTGTCCCGTGTCACCCTGAAGCGCATCGTGGAGTTCGCGCGCCCGCACCGGTCTCTGATCGTCAGGTTCCTGCTGTTGAGCGTGGTGACGGCTGTCCTCACGGTGGCGGCACCGGTCCTCGCCGGACGGGTGGTGGAGGCCATCGTGGACGGTGCCGACAGCGGCGTCGTGATCCGGTTGGCGGTGCTGATCGCCGTGATCGCCCTGGCCGAAGCCGGCCTGGGTCTGGTGACGCGGTTCCTGTCCGCCAGCATCGGCGAGGGACTCATCGTCCAGCTACGCACGGCGGTCTTCGACCACGTGCAGCGCATGCCCGTGGCGTTCTTCACCCGCACGCGCACCGGTGCGCTGGTCAGCCGCCTGAACAACGACGTGATCGGCGCGCAGCGTGCCTTCAGCGACACCCTGTCCGGGGTGGTCGGCAACGCGGTCACCCTGGCACTGACGCTGGCGGTGATGCTCAGCTTCTCGTGGCAGATCACGGTGCTGGCGCTCGTGCTGCTGCCCATCTTCGTCCTCCCGGCGCGCCGGATGGGTGCGAAGCTCGCCCAGTTGCAGCGTGAGGCGGCCGAGCACAACGCGGCCATGAGCACCCGGATGACGGAACGCTTCTCGGCACCCGGCGCGACCCTGGTCAAGCTGTACGGGCGGCCGGCCGACGAGTCGGCGGAGTTCGCGGCGCGGGCGCGTCGGGTGCGGGACATCGGCATCCGCACCGCCATGCTCCAGTGGGTCTTCATCACCGCGCTCACCGTCGTCGGCTCGCTGGCGCTGGCCCTGGTCTACGGGCTGGGCGGTCTCTACGCCCTGCGGGGCAGCCTGGACGCCGGGACCGTGGTCGCCCTCGCGCTGCTGCTGTCGCGTCTCTACGCGCCGCTGACCTCGCTGGCCAGCGCCCGGGTGGAGGTGATGAGCGCGCTGGTGAGCTTCGAGCGGGTGTTCGAGATCCTCGACATCAAGCCGCTGATCCTCGACCGGCCCGACGCCCGGCCGCTCCCCGACGGGCCGGTCGCGGTGGAGTTCGACGGGGTACGGTTCGGCTACCCGTCAGCGGACAAGGTGTCGCTCGCGTCTCTGGAAGATGTGGTGAAGCTCGATGCCCGCGGCGGCGATGAGGTGCTGCACGGGGTGTCGTTCCGCGCCGAGGCGGGGCAGATGGTCGCCCTCGTCGGCTCCTCCGGGGCGGGCAAGTCGACGATCGCGCAGCTCGTCCCCCGCCTCTACGACGTCGAGGACGGCGCGGTGCGGCTCGCCGACGTCGACGTACGCGACCTGTCGGCCGAGTCGATCCGGACGGCGCTGGGCGTCGTCACCCAGGACGGGCACCTCTTCCACGAGAGCATCCGCGCCAACCTGGCGTTCGCTCGGCCGGACGCCACCGAGGCCGAGATGTGGGAGGTGCTCCGGCGTGCCCGCCTCGACGACCTGATCCGCTCGCTTCCCGACGGGCTCGACACGGTCGTCGGTGAACGCGGGTACCGGCTGTCGGGCGGGGAACGGCAACGGCTCACCATCGCGCGCCTGCTGCTGGCCCGTCCGCGCGTGGTCATCCTCGACGAGGCCACCGCGCACCTCGACTCGACCTCCGAGGCCGCGGTTCAGGAGGCCCTCGCCGAAGCCCTGGCCGGCCGGACGAGTGTGGTCATCGCGCACCGGCTCTCCACCATTCGGGCGGCAGACCAGATCCTCGTCGTCGAAGACGGCCGGATCGTCGAGCGTGGGCGACACGGCGACCTGCTCGCCGCCGGTGGCCGGTATCAGGAGTTGTACCGCACCCAGTTCGACCAGGACCAGCCGACGGTCCAGGAGCAACGCGTCGCCATCTGAGGCCGCCGCACCGGGCCCCCGCGCCACGACGCCAGCCGCCGCCCGCCCCGGGGGATCCCCCGGGGCGGGCGGCGGCAGCGGACGGTCAGTCGTCGTCGTTGTCGTTGTCGTCGTCGTCGTCGTCGGCGTCGTCGGCGTCGTTGTCGTCGGCGTCGTTGTCGTCGGCGTCGTTGTCGACCGGCTCCTGCTCGGCCTTGACCACCGAGCCGTTGTCCCGGTCGATGTCCACCTCGTGCTCGGTCTCACCAGCGACGATCTCGACGCTCCACACCGGCCGGCCGTTCTCCTGCTCGGATTCGACCTCGACGATCTGACCGCCACCGGCCTTGGCGAGTGCGATCTCACCGGCGCGCTTCTCGTCGACCGCGCTGCCCGCCGGCGCGGTGCCGGTGGGCGGCGTACCGCTCGGCGTACCCGACGAGGCGCCTGCTGACGGCGTACCGCTGGTCCCCGGCGCGGCGGTGGTCGCGCCGGCCTCCGGCGCGTCCGTGGCCGTCGGGGCGACGGTGGCCGCGGCGAGTGCTGTGCCGCCGGCCCGCGTGTCGCCCACGGCGTTGACGCCGAGCGCGACCCCGGCCACCGCCAGCACCGCCGACCCGCCGACCGTCGCCAGAAGCAGGTTGGTGCGCTTCATCGTGGTGTCCACCTTTCCTCGGATGTCAACTCCTGTTGTCGACTCTGAGGATCGGCTGAAGTGGGATAGCACCGCGCTGTCCGAACGCTAAGACGGGGTTAAGCCGGCGCTGGCGTGCGCCGCGCACGGAGCCCTGAGGGTGCGCCTCGACCGGAAATGATCAGAGCGCCATCCGCATGAAGACGTCGGCGCGGGCGTACGGCGGCAGCGGGATCTGTTCCGGACTGACGTGCTGGAAGCCGGCAGCCTCGTAGAGGTGCACGGCGTTCGCAAGTTTGGTGCTGCTGCCCAGGAACAGGGTGGTCGCGCCGAGCTGACGGGCACGATTGATCGCCGCCTCGATGAGCTGCCGACCGAGGCCCTTGCCGCGCGCTGCCGGGACCACCGTCATCTTCGACAGTTCGAAGACGTCGTCCGAGTTGCGGACCAGGGCGACACAGCCGACGATCTCTCCACCGTCGCGGACGATCAGCACGTCGCCGCCCGGGTCGACGATGGCGGCGAACGGGTCGCCGAGCGTCTTGCGGTCCGACTCCTCGATGGTGAAGAAGTGGGAGATCCATTCTTCGTTCAGCGTCCGGAAGGCCTCGGCCTCCGCAGCGGTCGTCATGGACGTGACGGTGAGCGTGCTCGGGTTCATGGTTCGATTCTCCGGCCACCGCTATTCGAACGTCCAATATCTTGTTCGGGGTCATTCGTATTCTTGAGGTATGGAACCCGAGTTGCGCCACCTGCGCTACTTCGTCGCGGTCGCCGAGGAGCTGCACTTCGGCCGAGCCGCGGTGCGGCTGCGGATGGCCCAGCCGCCACTGTCGCAGCAGATCCGCCAACTCGAGGCGATGATCGGTACGCCGCTGTTCGTTCGCACCTCCCGATCGGTGGCACTGACGCCCGCGGGCGAGACATATCTGGACCGGTGCCGGCGGGTGCTGGCCGCCGTGGCCGACGACGTGCACGAGGCGGGGCGCATCGGGCGCGGGGAGCAGGGGCGCTTCGACATCGGCTTCGTCAGTTCGGCGATCCCGCTCGGGCTGGCCGGGCCGATCCGTCGTTTCCGCGAACGCCATCCGGCCGTCCACCTACGGCTGCACGAGGCGTACACGGCGCACATCGTCGACCGGTTGTTGAACGGCGAGGTCGATCTCGGCGTGGTTCGTGACGCGGACGCCCACGACGACCTGGTCGGCACCACGTTCGCCACCGAGTCCTTCGTCGCCGTCCTGCCGCCCGACCACCCGCACGCGGGAGGCCTCGCGATCAACGCCGTGGCGCTGCGCGACGACCCGTTCGTCTTCTTCCCACGGGTGGCCGGCGAGCGGGCCTACCAGCGCAATCTCCGGCCGTGCCTGGAATCCGGCTACACCCCGCGCATCGTCCAGGACGCCACCAGTTGGGCCACTGTGGCGCACCTGGTCGCGGCCGGCCTCGGGGTGACGATCGCGCCAGCGAGCATCGCCGCCGTGGTGCCCGCCTCGGTGGCAGTGCTGCCGTTGACCGACACCGAGGCCACCACCGAGGTGCAGATCCTGCGCCGCCGAGACGACGACCGGATCACCTCGGCGGGCTTCGAGGTCGCAGGCCAGGCAACCTGACCTGCTCGACCTCAGCCGTGCGGGTGCGGGCTAGCCGCGCCTGTTGAGTTCCGCTTCGAGCCGCTGGACGAGCGTCTTACGGTCCTTGCCGGCGTGCTCGTTGCGCAACGCGGTTTTGAGCTGCCGCGTGTCGAGGCCACGGACCAGCTTGGCGGCTTCGGCGACCGACATCTCTGACATCCGGCCGGCCGTGGTGGCGTCTCGACGCGCCCGTTTCGCCGGGCCGGTGTTGGCGACGTACTGCTTGCCGGATCGGGAGGCGGCACGCTTCTTGGTGTCGGTCGCCCGTTTCTGGCTGTCCGACATCTCGTCCCAGGCCTTCTTGGGCAGGTAGCGGCTCGTCGTGTCGCCATTGCGCGCGCGGGTGTCGCCCTCTTTCGTCTGCCATTTCTCATTGCCCCAGCGCTGGAGCGACTTCTGCCGCTCGTCCTTTTCGCCCAGGAATCCCCCGCCGCGCTTCTTGTACTCCTGAGTCACCAACTGTGACTTGCGCGCTGACCACTGCCCCGGCCTGCCACCCTTGTCGGAGGCCTTGACCTCTTCCTTGATCTGTTCTCTGAGCTCGGGTTTCGTATACCGCGCCATAGCTGGCAGCTACCCGACGTCACCGCGCCTAACCCTCCCGCTGCGACGTCGGTGGGCGCAGCCGCAGCAGCACCCGCGCCCCGCCGGTCGGGCCGGCCCGCAACTCCAGGCTGCCGCCGCCGGCCTGCGCGGCGCGTCGGGCGATGTCCAGGCCGAGACCTGTCGACCCGGCCGCGCTGGCGCCCCGCCGGATCGCCCCGACCGGCAGGCCGGGGCCGGCGTCCGCCACGGTGAGGACCACCTCCGTCGCGTCGCGGGTGAGGTGGACGGCGAACGGCGTCCCGTCGGGGGTGTGCGCGAAGACGTTTCCGAGCAGGGCGTCCACGGCCGCCACCAGGTCGTCGGCGGCCACACCCACCGGCAGCGGGCCGGGAACCAGGTCGAGGGTGACGGCCCGGCCGGTGTCCTCGGCCAGCACCGACCAGAACGCGACCCGGTCGGCGACGATCGCCGCCGCGTCCGAGGTGGCCGGCTGCGCCGTCGGCGAGTGACGCCACCGGGCCTGCCGGATCAGCCCGGTGACCGCGCGTTCGAGCCCGTCGGCCGCGGTGGTGATCCGGGCGGCGTCGTCCGGGTCGCGCAACGACTCCGCCTCCAGGCGCAACGCCGTCAACGGGGTACGCAACCGGTGCGACAGGTCGGCGACCTGCTCACGCTCCTGCACCAGGAGCACCTGGATGCGGGTGGCGAGATGGTTGAGCGCTCCGGCCACCTCGCGCAGCTCGGCCGGACCGGCCGGGGTGACCCGGGCGTCCAGCTCGGCGTTGGCCAGCCGGTGCGACACGGCCGACAGGTCGCTGATCGGGCGGACCAGGTTACGGGCCAGCCGGTCGGCGACCAACAGACCGATCAGCACCAGCAGCACACCGAGCAGGGCCAGCACCAACCAGGCCCGGGTGACCCCCGCGGTCAGCTCGTGTCGCGGCACCACGATCCGGATCACCCCGGTCCCGTCCGTCCGACCCTGCACGGCGATGACCACCTCCCGGCCGGCCGCCGACTCCCCGGTGAGGCTCTGCCCGCGCGCGGCCAGGGCCACCGCCGGCGTACGGGGGGTCTGCGCGCCGAGCACCGAACCGTCCGGCAGGAAGACGCTCACCGGTCGCCCGGATTCGACGGCGAGTTGCTCGACGGTGAGTCGGATCGTCGTCGCGTCGGCGGTGCCGACCACCGGCACCAGACTCTGCGCGTCGGCGGTGGCCGCGACGGTGGCCCGGTCCTCCGCGACGGTCCGGACCAGCAGTGCCAACGGCACCAGGAACGCGATGAGGGTGAGCACGCTGACGGCGGCGACCAGCAGGGCGAGCCGGCCCCTCACGGCTGCGCCGCCGGTGCCTCGAGACGCACCCCGACCCCGCGCACGGTGTGCAGGTAGCGCGGCTGTTGGGCGTTCTCCCCCAGCTTGCGGCGCAGCCAGGACAGGTGCACGTCAACGGTCTTGTCGGCGCCGCCGTACGGGATCTGCCAGACCTCGGTGAGCAGTTCACGTTTGGTGACCACCTGGCCGGGGCGGCCGGCCAGGTGGTGCAGCAGGTCGAACTCGCGCGGCGTCAACTCCACCGCCGTCCCGTCCAGGGTGACCTGTCGGGACCGGGGGTCGACGCGCAGCCCGCCCACGACGAGCGACGGGTCCTGCCCGTCCGTGCCCGCCGGGCCCCGCCGCAGCACCGCCCGGGCGCGGGCGTCGAGCTGCGCGGCGGTGAACGGCTTGACCACGTAGTCGTCGGCGCCCGCGTCGAGCACCCGGACGATCTCGGCCTCGTCGTCGCGGGCGGTGGCCACGATGACCGGCACCGAGCTGACCGCGCGCAGCATCCGCAGCAGCTCGCGGCCGTCCAGGTCGGGCAGGCCCAGGTCGAGCACGACGAGGTCGGGCCGATCCTCCAGGGCGTCGCGCAGGCCGGCCATCGCGGTCGAGGCGGCGGCCACCGCGTGGCCGCGTTCCCGCAACGCCCGGATCAGCGGCGTACGGATCGTCAGGTCGTCCTCGATGAGCAGCAGGCGGGCCACACCTGGCAGGTTAGCGGTTCGCCATCAGGACCAGGCGATCTCGCCGTGGCGCTCGACGAAGCGGCCCGAGCGGTGCCCCGGCCCTTCGGTGGCCAGGGCGACGATGGCGTCGGTGCCCTCGGTGACGGTCTGCGGACCGCTGTTTCCGTTGAGGTCCGTGGCGGTGTAACCGGGGTCGGCGGCGTTGATCCGGATGTCCGTCAGCGCCCTGGCGTACTGGGTGGTCAGCATGGTCAGCGCTGCCTTCGACGACGTGTAGACCGGGGCGATGACACCCGATTCGGCTCGCGTTGGGTCATGGGTGGCTGCGAGTGAGCCCATCGCACTGCTCACGTTGATGATCACCGGGTCGGACGAGCGGCGCAGCAGCGGCAGGAACGCGGTTGTCGTCCGCACCACACCGACGAGGTTGACGTCGAAGACGGCGAGCAGGTCATCGCCGGTCAACTCGCTCGGGTCACCGAACGGCCCGTGGACGCCGGCATTGTTGATCAGCACGTCGATGCGGCCCTCGTGCTTCTCGACGTCTGCGGCCGCGGCCGTGACCGATTCGTCGTCGGTGACATCGATCCGCACGAAACGGGCTCCGAGGGTGTCTGCCGCCGCAGCGCCCAGCTCGGGGTCGCGAGCGCCGACGAGAACGGTGTGGCCCATCTCGATGAGGCGGCGGGCGGTCTCGCGACCGAGCCCCTTGTTGGCTCCGGTGATGAAGGTGATCGTCATGCACCCATCGTTTGCCGCCGCGCAGGCAGGTGCCAGGGACGTCGCGACGGTAGGACAAGCGATACCACCCTCATCGGGGTGGGGTGCGAAACAATAGGGGCGTGATGACGCAGGCTCCGGGACTGGGGGCGACGATCCGTGCCTGGCGCGACCGCCTGTCGCCGGCCTCCACCGGGCTGCCCGCCGGCCATGGACGCCGAGCCGCCGGGCTGCGACGTGAAGAGTTGGCCGAGCTTGCCGGGGTGTCGGTCGACTACGTCGTGCGCCTGGAGCAGGGGCGGGCGACCACCCCGTCGGCGCAGGTGACCTCCGCGCTCGCTCGTGCCCTACAACTGACGTCCGCCGAACGCGACCACCTCTTCCGGCTGGCCAACCTGGCCGCGCCGACAAACGAAACGATCTCCGATCACATTCCGCCGGGCGTGCAGCGGGTGGTGGGCCGCCTCGGTGACGCCGCCGTCGCCGTGTTCGCCGCGGATTGGCAGGCGATCTGGTGGAACCACAGTTGGGCGGCTCTGCTGGGCGACCCTTCCGCGTCCCCGCCAGTTCGTCGCAACTTCGCCCGCGACACCTTCCCGGTGAACTCCGACGGGCCGGGGATGTCACGCTGGCCGGTGATCTCCCTGGATGCCGAGGCCACGAGCGCCGCAGTCGTCTCCGACCTCCGACGGGCCACCGGCCGGTTTCCCCGTGATCGACGCCTGGCGAAGCTGATCCGTGACCTCGCCGAGGGCAACGAGCAGTTCGCCGATCTGTGGGCGGCCGCGACGGTCACCGCGCACCGGGAAGACTGCAAGATCGTCGAGCATCCGGCGGTCGGTACCGTTCGGGTCGACTGCGATGTCCTGACCGACGGCGACGCCGAGCTAAAGATCGTGATCCTCACCGCGGCCCCGGGCACCGACGACGAGACCAAGATCCGCCTCGCCCGGGTGGCAGGCGTCCGCCACCCGGCGGAGTCCGCGGACCTCGATGACAGGACCCACCAGCCGGGCAGGCGTTAACCGCGCCTTAGTGCCCTGATGGGCCGGCGACAACCGTGGATCGGGGATAGTCAGGGGATGGGCCGTCGTTCGATCCTCGTCGCCACCGGGTGGGTGGCCACCGCCGCCGTGGCGACCCTGATCGGGTTGGGCGCGATCCGGCTGGTGGGCGAGAGCATCACCGGCACTCCCGGCGGGGTGCGCAGCGAGGCCGAGATCGAACGGGCGCTCGCCTCGCCGGAGCCGGTGCCCACCGGCACGACGGGCAGCGGCTCAGTCGGGCCAAGCACGACGAGCACCGGCTCGGCCGGGCCGGGCACGACGGGGCCCGCACCGAGCGCCAGCGCCGGGGTCCGCCGGGGGTTCGCCACCGAGGGCGGCACGGCCGTGGCCGAGTGCGGCGCTGGAGGCGTACGCCTCGTCTCCTGGGCGCCCGCGCAGGGTTACCGGGTCCGGGACGTGGACCGGGGACCGGACGACGACGTCGAGGTCACGTTCGCGGGGCCAACCCGGGAGTACGAGTTGAAGGTGCGCTGCATCGGCGCGGAGCCGGTGGCCGTCGCCGACGACTGAGCCGGGTGCACACGGGCTGCCGGGGCACCAATGCTGGCCCGGCAGACCGTCGCGCAGCACCAGGCGCACGAATCGTGCCGGCCGCGCGCAGCGCGGCACCATGATCAGGATCGCGCCGATCTTGCACTTCCTGTCGCCGATTTAAGCGGTAATGCACCCCAATGTCGGGGCAGAAAGTGCAAGATCGCGATGCAGGATCGGTTGATGAACAGTCATTCCGCCTAACGCAACGGCGTTGAGAAGTAGTAGTCAGGAGGCCATCTGAACTACTGAGCATCACATGATCGAGGGGAGTCGCCCCCACCGCCCGATTGGGGGTGGGGGCGGACTCAGGTGGTGGTTCAGCTGGTGTACGCCTCCACCTCCCAGAGCGAGTGGCCGTATCCGGTGCCCCGGGCGGTGCCGTAGATCCGCAGGTAGCGGCCGTTGGCGCCGAGCCCGGTGTGCTCGTCCACGCCACCGTCGGCCCCGGTCACCGTCTTCGCGGTGGTCCAGGTGGTGCCGTCGTTCGAGGTCTGGATCTGGTACGCGCTGCTGTACGCCGCCTCCCAGCTCAGCTTGACCCGGCCGATCGCGGTGGTGCCGCCGAGGTCGACGCGGATCCACTGCGGATCGGAGAAGGTGCTCGACCAGCGGGTGGTGGGGCTGCCGTCGACCGCCTGGGCGCCGGACACGTCGGCTCCCTCGTTGCTGGACGTCGACGTGGGCTTGTTCAGCAGCAGGTTCCCGCCGGTCGGGCTGCCGGTGCCGCCATACACCTCGACCTCGAACAGCGAGTAACCCCAGGCGGTGCCCCGGGTGGTGCCGAGCAGCCGGACGTACCGGCCGGAGCCGGTGAGCCCGGTCAAGTCGTCCACGCCGCCGTCGCCGCCGGTCACCGTGCGGATCGTGGTGAAGGTGACCCCGTCCGGTGAGGTCTGGATCTGGTACCCGCTGCCGTACGCCGCCTCCCAGGTCAGCTTGACCCGGTTGATGGCGTACGAGGCACCCAGGTCCACGTCGATCCACTGCGGGTCACCGAAGGCGCTGCCCCACCGCGTGCCGGTCGCACCGTCGAACGCGTTGGCCGCGGTGAACGCGCCCTCGAAGCTGGACGCCCGCGCCGGCTTGCCCCGCGCCAGGTTGGCACCTGGCTCGGGATCCGGGTCCGGGTCGGGTCCTGGTCCACCGGGGCTCGTGGAGAGGGTGAACTCGTCGATGTCGAAGTACGGGCCGGTGCCCTTGAAGACCAGGAACAGGGTCCGGGTGCCGGCCGGTGCGGTGACCCCGCCGGTGACCGTGGCGAAGGTGGCGTACCCGCCGGTGGGGACCACGGTGGCCGAGCCGACCAACGGACCGGTGGGCGAGTCGACCCGCAGTTCGAGGGTGCCACCGCCGCCGGCCGGGGCGCCGACCCGGGCGCTGAACGACTGCACGCCGCTCAGGTTGTACGGACGGAACGAAATCCAGTCGTTGTTGTCGATGTAGCCGACCGCCGCTCCGCCGTGCCCGGCCGCCCCGGAGACGATCTGGACGCCGGACGAGTCACCGAAGTGCTCGGCCTGCCGCACCCGGGGTTGCAGCACCGCCTGGGTGTGCGTGGTCAGCGGCGGTTGGCCGCCCCCGCCCAGGTCGGTGTACTCGGCGTCGATGATTCCGAAGATGTTCGCCGCGGTGTCGTGCTCACCGTCGGCGGTGGTCTGGATGACCCCGGTGCAGCCCTGCGCGCTGCCGAGCTGGTGGCCGTGCGAGTCGTGGCCGAGGACGTAGTTCACCTTGACCCGAGCGCAGTTGATCGCACCGTCCTGGGCGTCGGTGACCGTGACGCTGAACGGCACGGCGTCGCCGAAGGAGAACGTCTGCCCGTTCAACGGGGTGTTCACGGTGACCACCGGCGCGCTGTTGCCGACCGTGACGACCACGCTCGCGGTGGCCGTCTTGCCGGTGGTGTCCCGGACCGTCAGCGTCGGGCTGCGGGTCCCGTTCGTGGTGTACGTGAAGCTCGGGTTCGCGGCTGTCGAGTCGGTGGTGCCGTTGTTGTCGAAGTCCCAGGCGTAGGTGAACGGGTCACCGTCCGGGTCGAGGGTGCCGGCCGAGGAGAAGGCCACGGTCAGCGGCGCGCTGCCGCTGGTCGGGGTGGCCGACACCTTGGCGACCGGCGCTCTGCCCTCACGGGCGTACTCGATGCGGTAGAGCGCCGAGTTGGCGTCGCCGTTGAACCAGCCGGTGCCGTAGTCGAGCACGTAGAGCGCGCCGTCCGGGCCGAACTCCATGTCCATGACCTGCGTGCCGGTCCACGGGAACGGGTTGATCTTCAGTGGTTGGCCGGACGTGTCGAGCTTGATGTTCTTGATCCAGCGGCGACCGAACTCACCGGCGAAGTAGGTCCCGTCGTAGTACTTGGGGAACGCCACCGGCGAGGTGTTGTTCGGGTCGTACCGGTAGACCGGACCGCCCATCGGTGACAGGCCGCCGCCGGTGAACTCCGGCGGCGAGCCGGAGCCGCCGTACGGCAACCAGGCCGGGATGGCCGGCGGCAGTTGGGTGATGCCGGTGTTGTTGGGCGAGTTGTTCACCGGCCCCCCGGCGCAGTCGAACTTCGCCCCGGACGGGCCGGACGGGAAGGTGTAGTCGTTGTAGGCGTCGTTGCGGGCGGTGCAGTACGGCCAGCCGTAGAAGCCGGGCCGGTCGATGCGGGCGAACTCCACGTTGCCCGCCGGTCCCCGGTTCGGGTCGGCGGTGCCCGCGTCCGGACCGTAGTCGCCGAGGTAGACGATGCCGGTGGCCTTGTCCACGCTCATCCGGAACGGGTTGCGGAAGCCCATCGCGTAGACCTCCGGGCGGGTTCGCGCGGTGCCCGGGGCGAACATGTTGCCGGCCGGGATGGTGTACCCGCCGGCCGCGCTCGGCTTGATCCGGAGCACCTTGCCGCGCAGGTCGTTGCTGTTCGCCGAGGTGCGCTGCGCGTCGGAGGCTGGGTTGCGCCCGGCCCGCTCGTCGATGGGGGTGAACCCGGCCGAGTCGAACGGGTTGGTGTCGTCACCGGTGGACAGGTAGAGGTTGCCGGCCGCGTCGAAGTCCATGTCACCGCCGACGTGGCAGCACATGCCCCGACTGGTGGGCACGTTCAGGATCAGCGTCTCGCTGGCCAGGTTGATGGTGTTGTCCGCGTTCACGGTGAACCGGGCCAGTCGGTTGACGCCGTCCCAGACGGCGAAGTCCGCCGGGGTGCCGGTGGCCGGGGCGCCGCCGCCGGGAGTGTTCAGCGGTGGGGCGTAGTACGCGTACACCCAGCGGTTGGTGGCGAAGTTCGGGTCGGCCTTGATGCCCTGCAGGCCCTCCTCGTCGCCGGTGTAGACGGGCAGGGTGGCCGCGATCTTGGTGTTGCCGGCGCCGTCGGTGTGCCGGATCACGCCGTTGCGGGAGGTGTGCAGCACGCCCCGGTCCGGCAGGACGGTGAGGCTCATCGGTTCACCGGTCTCGGCCGCGCCCTTGGCCAGCTCCACCTGCTGGAAGCTGCTGGTGACGGTGGGGCCGCAGTCCGCGTCGAGCGCGCCGGCAGCCGTCTGGATGCCGCCGAGCAGGTGCTGACGGAAGCTCGCCTCGGTGTACGACGCGTCGGTGTGGCCCAGGCCCGTGTACCAGGCTCGGCCGCCGGAGTAGTTCTGGCACCAGGAGATCGGGTGGTCGGCGCCCATGCTCCCGCCGGTGTAGGTGCTCTCGTCCAGGGTGGCCAGCACGTGCGCGGCGCCCCGCGGGTTGGTGCGGTAGTTGTACAGCTCGTCGAACCGGTTCCACCGCTGCGGCAGGGTCGCGGTGGACGGGTGTACCTGGTCGGCGACCTTGACGGTGACGTTCTGCTCGGCGGGGTGCGAGGCGAAGTACGCCCCGACCAGGCCGCCGTACCAGGGCCAGTCGTACTCGGTGTCGGCGGCGGCGTGCACGCCCACGTAGCCGCCGCCGCCGGTGATGTAGCGCTCGAACGCGGCCTGCTGGGCGGCGCTGAGCACGTCGCCGGTGGTGGACAGCCAGATCACCGCGGCGAACCGGTCCAGGTTGGCGTCGGTGAACTGGGCGGCGTCCTCGGTGGCCTCGACGGTGAAGCCGTTGGCGGCGCCGAGTTGCTGGATGGCGGTGATGCCCGGGCCGATGGATCCGTGCCGGAATCCGGCGGTCTTGCTGAAGACCAGCACGGTGAACGGTGCGGCGCTGGCCGTGGGTGGCGCGGCGACGATGCCGCCGGCCACGAGGATCGCGCTCAGGGCGACGCCGAGCCACGATCTCAGGGATCTGCGCACGGTAGTCCTTTCGCGGTGCGAGGACGGCGTGCGCCGATCACGCCTGGCGGTGGTGGTAGCACTAGACATGCGAATGCATCGTTGCCTCTGCGCGGCGGGCGCGTCAAGCGCTCGCGCGCCATTCGTGAGAGCGTTATCTCCGCAGGTCAGGCACGACTGTGCAGAGTGAGATCGAATAACGGTTTTCGGACCACGACCGCACGCGGCGGACCCCGGCGCGGAGGCACTTGAAAGCGTCTAAGCCAGGACATCCATCCCCTCGGACACAGCACAGCACGCACGGCCAGTGCGGGACGCGCATCCCCCGGCTGGCAGACTGGGGCGCGCCGGCTCGAACGAAGGAAGAACCAGCGTGGTCATCGCAGGACTCGTACTCGCCGCTATCGCCGGCCTGATCCACATCTACATCTTCTATCTGGAGTCCATCGTCTGGACCGGTGACCGGGCCCGCGCGATCTTCGGTCTCAGCAGCCGCGAAGAAGCGGACGCGACCAAGGAACTGGCCTTCAACCAGGGCTTCTACAACCTGTTTCTGGCGATCACGATCGCCGTCGGCATCGCCGCCTTCGCCCTCGGATCCCAGACCGTCGGTGCCACCCTCGTCTTCGTCGGCGCCGGCTCGATGGTCGCCGCCGGTCTGGTGCTACTCATCTCGACGCCCGCGAAAGCAAGCGCAGCGCTCAAACAGCTCGTTCCCCCACTCCTGGGGGTGGCCGCCCTGGCGACCGGTCTGAGCCTCTGATCTGATCGGCACCGATGATCGGCGCCGCCCGCGTGATAGGTCTGGCTGCCCTGCCCAAAACCCATTCAGGCGGGGACGACCATCGGTGTGCCGGCGATCGGGTCCGGTACGACGAGGCAGCTGAGACCGAAGACCTGCTCGACGAGCTCGCCGGTGACCACGTCGACCGGGGCGCCCTCGGCGACGATTGACCCGCCGGACATCGCGATGAGGTGGTCGCAGTACCGGCAGGCGAGGTTGAGGTCGTGCATGACGATGACGATGGTCTTACCGGACTCCGCGTTCAGCTTTCGCAGCAGCCGCAGCAGCTCGACCTGATGGTTGATGTCCAGGTAGGTGGTCGGTTCGTCGAGGAGCAGCAGGTCGGTGTCCTGGGCCAGGGCCATGGCGACCCAGACGCGCTGGCGTTGGCCCCCGGACAGTTCCCGGATCGGGCGGTCGATCAGGTCAGCGGTGCCGGTGGCGTCGAGTGCTCGGGCGACGGCATCGTGGTCGTCGTCGCTCCAGCGCCGGAACCAGCCCTGGTGGGGGTAGCGGCCGCGGGAGACGAGGTCGGCGACGGTGATGCCGTCCGGCGCGACGGGAGTTTGCGGGAGGAGCCCGAGCACCTTGGCCACGTCGACGTTCCGCAGGTCGGCGAGGGATCTGCCGTCGAGCAGGACGGTGCCCGCCCGCGGTGTGAGCAGTCGGGCCAGGCCGCGCAGCAGGGTGGACTTGCCGCAGGCGTTGGCACCGACGATCGCGGTGACCTTGCCGTCGAGCACGGTGACGTCGAGGTCGTCGACGATGGTCCGGTCGTCGTAGCCGAGGGTCAGGCCCTCGGCGCGTAGTCGGGTCATCCGCCCGCTCCTTGCCGGTTGGTGGTGGCCAGAAGCCACAGCAGGTAGGGAGCACCGACCGCACCGGTCACCACCCCGGTGGGCAGTGGTGTGGGCAGCAGGTGCACAGCGACGAGGTCGGCGGTGAGCAGTAGCGCCGCGCCGACCAGCGCGGCGGGGAGGACGCCCCGGGCTGCTGGCCCGAGGAGCCGGTTGGCGATCGGCCCGGCGACGAGGGCGACGAACGCGATCGGACCCGCCACGGACACCGCCAACGCGACCAGGACGACGGCGACGCCCAGGAGCACGGCGCGGCTGAGTTCGGTCCGGGCTCCCAGCATCCGGGCGGCGTCGTCGCCGAGGTCGAGGGCGCGCAGTGGGCGTTGGAGCAGGGCGGCGACCGGCAGCAGAACGACCAGCGCGCCGATGAGCAGGCGCAACTCCGTCGCGCTGGCCTGCCCGACCGAGCCGACCAGCCAGTGCATGGCCTGGCGGGCCTCGAAGAGCTGTGCCCGGCTGAGCAGGTAGCCGATCAGGCCCTCGAAGAAGAGCGCCACTGCGATGCCGATGAGGATGAAACGGTAGCCACTGACGCCGTCGCGCCAGGCCAGCAGGTACATCACCAGGGCGGCGGCGATCGCGCCGCTGAGGGCGAGCCCGCTGACGAGAAGGCCACCGGCCTGCAGGAGCACGATCCCGGTGACGGCCGCCAGCCCTGCTCCCGAGGTGACGCCCACGAAGTCCGGGGACGCGAGGGGGTTGCGCAGCACCTGTTGAAAGATCGTCCCGGAGGCGCCGAGGGCGAGCCCGACCGCCAGGGCGGCTGCCGCGGTCGGCAACCGCAGGCCACGGACGACGAAGTCAACGCTGGGATTGTCGGACAGGTGCAGCACCGAGGCGATGACCTCTCCGGCGCCGATGCGGAAGCTGCCCACCATCATGGTGAGCACGAAGAGGGTGCCAACCGCTCCGGTCAGGGCGCAGGTCACCAGGGTGGAGCGGCCGGCGCGACGCCTCCGGTTGGTGCGCAACGACGCCGCCGTGCCCGAGGCCACGGTGCCGAGATCGCTCGTGGGCGTGGTCGTGATCGTCATCCGCTCACACCTCGGACAGTCGGCCGTAGCGCACGATCGCGATGAACGCCGGCGCGCCCACCAGCCCGAGGACCACACCGACCTGAAGCTCGTCGGGGGCCGCGACCACGCGGCCGAGCACGTCGGCGAGCAGCAGGACGATGGGCGCCAGGAGCATCGAGTACGGCAGGATCCACCGGTAGTCGGGGCCGCAGATGAACCGCGCCAGGTGCGGCACGACGAGCCCGACGAAGACGATCGGACCGCATGCGGCGGTCGCCGCGCCGGCGAGGACCGCGACCACGGCGAACGCGGCCGCGCGGGTCCGGACCACGTGCTGACCAAGGCCACGTGCGACGTCCTCGCCGAGCGCGAGGCCGTTGATGGCACGCCCGAAGCCCAGGGACGCGACGAGGCCGAGCAGCAGGAACGGCGCGATCCCGGTCAGGATCGGGGCGTACCGGCCGGCGAGCGACCCCACCTGCCAGAACCGCAGCTCATTGAGGGCGTCCACGTTCGTCATGACGATCCCGCTGGTCACCGACACCAGGCCGGCGGTGACAGCCGCGCCGGCGAGGGCCAGTTTGACCGGCGTGGCACCCTCGCGGCCGAGAGACGCGATCGCGTACACCAGGGCGAGCGCCGCGATCGCGCCGGCGAAGGCGAACCAGACGTAGACACCGATCCCGCGTACGCCGAGCACGGTGATCGCGAAGACCACGAACGCGGCGGCACCGGAGTTGATGCCCAGGATCCCCGCGTCCGCCAGGGGGTTGCGGGTGACACCTTGCAGGATCGCCCCGGCCACGCCGAGCGCGGCGCCGACGAGGATGCCGAGAAGGGTGCGGGGTACGCGCATCTCCAGCGTGACCGTGCCGCTGATCAGCCCGTCGCTCTCGAAGCTGAACAGGGCGTGCAGCACCTCGGACACCCCGATCGCCCGCGAGCCCAGGGTCACGCTGAGGAAGCCGACGAGAGCGAGGACCACGCAGAGGACCGCGAGCCCCGGCCCGAGGGCGGAGGCTCGCCGCACCCCTCTTGTCGACGTGCGCGCCCCGATCTGGCTAGTTGCCGACATTCGGATCCGCGGCCTTGACCGCCCCGGTCAGCTTGTCCAGCTCGGTGGCGAAGTCACCGTACGTGTGCAGCCAGAACGCCGGCCAGGAGACGGTAGCGCCGGCCTTGGCCGCCTTGATCTTGAACCAGGTCGGCTGCTTCTTGCCCCACTCGGCGTTGGCGGTGGGCGTGAAGGATCGGCCGTCCCACAGGATCAGGTCCGGCTGGTACTTGTCCGCGTTCTCCCAGCTGAGGTTCTCCCAGTACGGGAAGGCCGGGTCCGGGCTGGCCGGGTTGGTCACCTTAAGACCCCAGGTTTGCAGGTCCAGCAACTCGGGTGCGTACTCGGGGTTCGCGACGTACACCTTGTCCGTCGCGGGCGACATCGCCGCCACCGTCAGGCCCGGCTGGCCCGAGGCAGCCGCCCTGAACGCGACCACGGCCTCCTCGAAGCGCTTCTTGTTCGCCGCGATCTGCGGGCTGTTCACGTCGGCGCCGAGGCTCTCGGCGAGATCCTCGTACCCCTCGGCCAGCGCGACGATCGACTTGCCCTGCGCGATCCCAACGACGGGGGCCAACTCGGCGAGCTTCTTGCTCTTCTCGTCGACGCCTTCCTCCATGCCGCTGTGGGCCTTCTCGGCCGGCCACCAGTCGCCGACGATCAGGTCCGGACGCAGGGCCGCGGCCTTCTCCACGTCGATCTTGCCCCACTCCTCGCCGAGGATTTCGATCCCGGTGAGGTCGAGGTTCTTCAGGTTGGGGTCGGTCTTGACCGACTCGTCGGCGTAGACGCCGACCGGCTTGATGCCAAAGGACAGGAGTGCTGCGGCCTCTCCGGCGTGCGCGATGATCCGCGTGGGTGTCCTGTCCGTCTTGACGACCTGACCAGATCCGTCGTTGAACGACCAGGGGCCGGAGGAGGCGGTGGTGTCACCGGCAGCGGTGTCGTTGGCACAGCCGGTCAGCCCGCTGAGCACGACGCTCAGCGCCGCCACGGCCAGTACCGGACGCCTTTTTTGCATGCTGAAGTTTCCGATCTTTTGAGAGAAGCGAGCCTCCCCGGCCCGAAGTTAGGTTAGCCTAACCAACATTGCTTATCTTGACCAATGGCGATGCCCCGCACCTCCGAAGATGGTCAGCACCCAGGCGCCGGCAGCTCAAGGACCGCCCGCGGCCCGCTCGGCGATCATCCCCTCGCAGCTACGGACGACGACCTGGGTCCCGCGCCGCTGCGAGGGCGCAAGCAGCGGGTCCTCCGCCCGGTCCCGCCAGCGCCACTGCGCGTCAGCGGCGACGTCCCAGAGCCGCTGCACGGTCGCCTCGTGCTCGACCCCCAGTCGGGCCGCGAGGCCCACCTCCGTCGCCCCCGACGAGCCGCTGCGCCTCGGCGGCCAACTCCGCGTCGAAGCCGAGCCGGGCCAACGCAGGTCAGCGCACGGCCAGGGGCGGCTCGGCACGCTCGCCCTGCTGGCGCAGGGCCGGCAACGCTGGCGCGAGCGCCACCAGCATGGCCAGGCCGGCGACGGGAAGCAGGTCGAGAGTGACCACCGGCAGGACGATGCCGACGACCAGCAGCGGCACGCTCCACAACGGCAGCCGGCGTTTCGCGGCGAGCATCCCCGCGAGGACGACCAGGCCGAGGAGAAAGAACTGGGGTACGACGTCGTAGACGGCCACCTCGACGCCGGGGATGTCCTTGAAGTCCGCGCCGAGAGCCGACATCTCCGCCCGGTCCGCCGCCAGGAGACCCTCCACGATGTCGGCGCCGAACTGCACCATCGTCGCGGCGAGTCCCACCATCGTGAGGGCCACCACCCCGGTGCGCCAGGGGCTGCGGGGCAGGAGGCGGGACAGCGCGAGCACCCCCGGGACGAAGCACACCATGCCGGCGAGCGCGACCAGGTGCGCGGCCTGCCAGTCGAACCCCGGGCCGTACACACCATCGGACTTCGCCCAGAGGCGAACCAGGCCGTAGGCGGCAATTCCGATCGGTCCGGCGAGGACATACAGCTCAGCGCGTTTCATGCCGACCATCATCTGGTCCTCGGCGTCGCGGCCGGCTCCGGGAAGATCCTCGCCCGGCCCCCGATTTCCGTCTCAGGTTTTCCACCGAGCCGACCCTCGGTCGGTGCCTTGGTTGTCAGGCGTGCCAGACCGCTGAGGCGGCGGCCAGCGCGGCCTCCTGGTACGGCGTTCGCGGCGAGTCCGCGGCGATGACCTCCACCGGCCACCTCTGCCCCAGCGCGACCCAGAGCGTCGACTGCACGCCCGAGTACGTCGACGGCTCGTCCGCGCCCTCGGCCACCAGCAGCACGTACGTCCACGCCGCCGCGTCCGGTGCGCCGTCCAGTGGCGTCCGCCAGGCGCGGTGCAGGCTGCGCCCGTGGCGGCGGGGCGCGTCGGCGGACAGGAGGGTGTCGGCCGGGGCCGGGTTGGGCGCGTCCGGCGGGCCGTCGACGCTGAACCGGTACGACAGTGGCGGCACCTCCGCGACGGCCGGCACGTCGGCCAGGTCGCAGCCGTCGGGCTCAGCGACGAAGGCGCGCAGCAGTGCCCGTTCCGCGCTGGTTATCCCGACGCCGTGGAGCGCCAGGCTGAGCAGGAGGGTGGCGTCGGCCAGGTCGAACTCACCCGCGGCGTAGTTCTCCCGCACGGTGCCGAGGACATCGTCGGGGAGCCGGCCCGCGAGCCGCCGGCACACGTCGGCGACCGTCGCGTACGTCTTCGCGTCCATGGTGGTCATTCTCGTGGTGGGTGGCGAGCGTCGCTCATGCTGGAGTGGTGATTCGTTTCGTACTGAATGTGCTGTGGCTCATCTTCGGCGGTGGCATCGTGCTGGCGGTCGGGTACGGCGTCGCCGCACTGATCTGCTTCGTCCTGGTCGTGACGATCCCGTTCGGGGTCGCGTCGCTCCGCCTCGCCGTCTACTCGCTGTGGCCCTTCGGCCGCACCCTGGTGCCGAAGCCCGGCGCGGGCGTGGCCTCCGGGTTGGCGAACATCCTCTGGCTGGTGCTGGCGGGCTGGTGGCTCGCGCTGTCCCACATCGTCGCGGGCATCGCCCTCTGCGTGACGATCATCGGGATCCCGTTCGGCATCGCCAACTTCAAGCTCGTGCCGGCGGCGCTCTGGCCCCTCGGCCGCGAGGTCATGGACACGCCCTGAGCTCGGAAAACGGGGACACCTACTCCCCCGCCACCTCTAACTTATAGCGCACTGGGGGGCTTGCGGCAAGACCCGGGTCGTGCCGCAAAATCGTCGGCCGAGGCCAGAATCTGCCGAAATGGAAGTCATCATTTGAATTCCCTGCCTACCTCCGTGTTCGATCTCCCCGCGCACCTCTCCCCCAAGACCGACCCAAGGCTCATCGCCCTGGACGAGCAGCATTTCGCGACGATGGCGCAGAGCCTCGACCAGCTGAACACCGAACTGTCCGAGCGCCTTGCCGCCGAGCGCCTCGCGCCCGGCGGCAAGGGCCGGCAGGCGATGGACCGGGACGAGGAGATCCGCCGGCTGACCGGCCGCCTGCGTGCGCTGAGTCGATACGGCCTGGACCTGTGCCTCGGCCACGTCGTCGGCTCGGACGACCCCGAACCCGTGTACGTCGGGCGGCGCGGCCTCACCGACAGCACCGGTCGGCGGCTGCTGCTCGACTGGCGCTCTCCGGCCGCCGAGCCGTTCTTCGGCGCCACCCACGCCAACCCGATGGGTCTGGCCAGCCGTCGCCGTTACCGCTGGACTCGCGGCCGGATCAGCGACTACTGGGACGAGGTGTTCACCCCGGACGGGTTCGTGGGACACGCCGTCGCGCTCGACGACCAGTCCGCGTTCATCGCCAGCCTGGGCACTGCCCGCTCCGCCCGGATGCGAGACGTCCTCAGCACCATCCAGGCCGACCAGGACGCCATCATCCGGGCGGGATCGGCCGGCGCTCTCGTCGTGGACGGCGGTCCGGGCACCGGGAAGACGGTCGTCGCGCTGCACCGCACCGCCTACCTGCTCTACTCCGACCCTCGCCTGGGTCAACGCCGGGGCGGAATGCTCTTCGTCGGGCCACACCAGCCCTACCTGGCCTACGTCGCCGACGTCCTACCCAGTCTCGGCGAGGAGGACGTGCAGACCTGCACCCTGCGGGACCTCGTCGACGAGGGCGGGGCGGCGACCGGCGAACCCGACCCGGACGTGGCTCGGCTGAAGTCGTCGGCGGACCTGGTCGGGGCGATCGACGCGGCGGTCCGGTTCTACGAGGACCCACCGGTCGAGCCGATGACTGTCACCACCGACGAGGGCGACATCTGGCTGGGCGCCGACGACTGGGCCGACGCGTTCCAGGCGCCGGGGCCGGGCACCCCACACAACGAGGCACGCGACGAGATCTGGGCGGAGCTGCTCACGATCCTCGTCGACAGGTACGACGGCGACGAGCCGGACGACGTGCTGCGCCGGTCGCTGTCGCGCAATCGGGAGCTGCGCACCGCCTTCAACCGCGCCTGGCCGTTGCTCGACGCGGCCGACCTGGTGGGAGACCTGTGGTCGGTGCCCGCGTACCTGCGCACGTGCGCGCCCTGGCTCAGCCGGGAGGAGATCCGGACGCTGCAGCGCGACGAGCCCCGGGCCTGGACCGTGTCCGACCTGCCGCTGCTGGACGCGGCCCGGCGGCGGCTCGGCGTCGCGTCGGGGCGTTCGCAGCGGCACGACCCCGCCACCGCCGTGGAACGCGAGCACCGGGACCGGGTCGTCGACGAACTCCTCGCGGCCGACGCCTACGACGACGGCGAGGGCCTGTTGACGATGCTGCGCCAGCCCGACCTGCGCGACGCCCTGGCCGACGAGTCCGGGTCGCTCAGCGCCGAGCCGGACCTGCTGGCCGGCCCGTTCGCGCACATCGTCGTGGACGAGGCCCAGGAGCTGACCGACGCCGAGTGGCAGATGCTGCTCACCCGGTGCCCGTCGCGCAGTTTCACGATCGTCGGGGACCGCGCCCAGGCCCGACACGGGTTCACCGAGTCGTGGCAGGAACGCCTGGAGCGGATCGGGCTGGACCGGATCACCCTGGCCTCGCTGAGCATCAACTACCGGACCCCGGCGGAGGTCATGGCGGAGGCCGAGCCGGTCATCCGGGCCGTGCTCCCGGACGCCAACGTGCCGACCTCCATCCGCGGCAACGGGCTCCCCGTCGTCCACGGCTCGACGGACGAGCTGGGCACGATCCTCGACGCCTGGCTCACCGAGCACACCGACGGGACCGCCTGTGTGATCGGCGACCCGGCGTTCGCACCGGCGTCGCGCGTCCGATCGCTGAGCCCGGAGCAGGCCAAGGGCCTCGAGTTCGACCTGGTCGTCCTGATCGATCCGGACGCGTTCGGCACGGGCATCGAGGGCGCGGTGGACCGGTACGTCGCGATGACCCGGGCGACCCAGCAGCTCGTCGTCCTGACGAGGCGCTGAGCCGCCCGGCCCACAGCTGTCAGTTGCCGAGCGTGACGTGCAGGATCTTCTCGTTGCTGTTGTTCGGGGTGCTGTCCTTGTCACCGGTGTTGGTCGTGGTCAACCACAACCCGCCGTCGAGAGCCGGCTCCACCGTCCGCAGACGGCCGTAGGTGCCGCTGAAGTACGTCTGCACGTTCGTCAGGCTGCTGCCGCTGATCACCGCGCGATACATCCGGGCACCCCGCGCACAGGCCACGTAGAGCGCGTCCCGCACGATCGTGATCCCGGAGCAGGACCCCTCCGAGGTCGGATAGGTGCGCGCCGGCGCGATGAAGCCGGCCGTCCCGCAGGTGCCGCTGGTGCCCTCGCACGCCGGCCAGCCGTAGTTGCCGCCCTTCGTGATCAGATTGGTCTCATCCATGATCGAGTTGCCGAATTCCTGCTCCCACAGCCGACCCTGCGAGTCGAACGCCAACCCCTGCGGGTTGCGGTGGCCGTAGCTCCAGACGTAGTTGCCGAACGGGTTGTCCGAGGGGACCGTGCCGTCCGGGTTGAGACGCAGGATCTTGCCTTCGAGGGCCGACCGGTCCTGCGCGTAGTTGCCGTTCTGCGCGTCGCCCGTGCTGGCGTACAGCTTGCCGTCCGGGCCGAAGCGCAGCCGGCCGCCATCGTGGTACTTGTTCCGCCGGATGCCACTGACCAGCACCTGCTCGCTGGAGGTGTTGAGGCGGCCGTTCTCGAACTTGATCCGCACGATCCGGTTGTCGCTGGGCGAGGTGTGCATGATGTACAACCAGCGGTCGCTGGCGAAGCTGGCCGAGACGGCGAGCCCGAGCAGGCCACCCTCGCCGTCGGTGCTCTGCACGTTCGGCACCGTACCCAGATTGGTCTTGACCCCGGTGGTGGGGTTGAGCTGGATGATGTCGTGCGCGTCGCGGCGGTTGTAGAGCACGGTGCCGTCCGACAGCGTGACAAGCCCCCACGGGACGTCGGTGTCGGTGGTGACCTGGCGCACCCCGCACACCGGGTTGCCGCAGCCCGCGCCGGTGGTCACCGTCGTGGTGGCGCTGCGCGACGAGGCGTTGTCCTGCGCGTCCCGGGCCACCACGTAGTACTGGTACGCGGTGTTCGCCGCCAGCCCGCTGTCGGTGAAGGTGGTCACCGGCGGCGTGCCGGTGACCGTGCCGACCTTCACGCCACCCCGGAAGATGTCGTACGCCCGGACGCCGATGTTGTCGGTCGACGCGGTCCAGCGCAGGGTCACCGTGGTGCCCGACGCGGTGCCGGAGAGCTGTTGCGGCGCGCTCGGCGCCTGGGTGTCGGCCTGACACTGCGGGGGCGTGATCGACACGGTGGTGCTCGCCTGGGACACGTTGCCGGCCGCGTCCCGGGCGTTGACGTACAGGCCCCAGGTCGCTCCGGCGACCACCGTGAGGCTGGTGGACAGCGTCGAGCCGCTCACCGACTTCATCAACTGGCCGTCGTGGTAGACGTCGTAGAAGGCCACCGCGACGTTGTCCGTCGAGGCATTCCACGCGAAGGTCACGGAGTCGCACGTCAGGCCGCTCACCCGCGGGCTGCCGGGAGCCGTGGGCGGCTGGGTGTCGGAGCTGCCCAGCGCCGTCGTCCACCGCTGGTTGGCCTGCCCGTTGCAGGTCCAGAGACCAACCAGGGTGCTGTTGGCGGTGCCGGCGCCGTTGACGTCCAGGCACAGGCTGGACTGGACGCCGACGATCGTCCCGCTGGTGTTGATCCGCCAGCGCTGGTTGGCGCCGCCGGTGCAGGAGTTGATCTGCAGGGTGGCCGGCGCGGTCGTGTCCTGGCCGACCACGTCCAGGCACATCGTCTCGTCGTAGACCCGCAGCTCACCGGCCGAGGTGAACGCCCAGGACTGGTTGGCCTGACCGTTGCAGTCGTAGATGTTGATGCCGGCGCCGGCCGTCCGGACGTTGCCGACGACGTCCAGGCAGCGGCCCGACGCCGCGCTCACCACCGTGGAGGCCGGCGCGGCCGATGCTGGCACACCGATCGCGATGCTCAGCAGCGTCACCGCTGCCATCGCCGCCGGCAGTAACCGTCGTCGTCGTGCCTGACGTGGGTTGGTCCGCGCGAGAGCTGACATCCGTCCTCCAGGATCGGGGCGTCGACCGGACCGATCCGGCGCCGGACGACCGGCACCCGACCAAGTCGAACTATGAACATCGAATATCAAAGATGGGTCGACGACGCATGTCAAACGATGTCACTCGATCGGCGACAAAACCCCAGATCGAGGCGATGTCCGGCAAGAGCGCCGCCCTACTCCCCACCCCGCAACGACTCGCGGACGTGCCGGCGGGCGTGATGGATCCGGGACTTCAGCGTGCCGACCGGAATGCCCAGTTGCTCGGCGATCTCCTGGTAGTCCATCTGGCACAGGTCCCGCAACACCAGTGCCGTCACCAGCTCCGGCCGGTGGGCCTCCAGCCGGTCCAACGCGTCGAGCAGGTCGAGGCGCGACCCGGCGATGACGCTCGTCGTACGGGGGTCGGCCACCTCGACGGGCAGCAGCAGGCCGGGCTGCTCGGCCGCCCGTCGCCGCAGGGACCGATAGGTCTGGCGGGCACAGTTGGCGACCACGACGTGCAACCAGGTCGAGAAGAGCGACCGGCCCTCGAATCGCTCGATGTGCCTGGCCACCTGCACCAACGCATCCTGGGCCGCCTCCTCGGCGTCCTGCCGGCAGGGCAGGAACCGTCCGCACTGCTCAAGCACCATCGGTCTGATCGCGACCAACAGCTCGTCCAACGCGCCGCTGTCGCCGTTCGCCGCCCGACGTGCCAAATCCTCGATCGACGACCCGTCCACCACCGGCGCTCCCCCCGCTCGTCTGCGACACCCGCAGTTCCGGTTGCCGGATAATACGGTCGTGTCCATCCCGTCGCAGGTCGGCCGGTACCGAATCGCACACCCCGTCGGCAGCGGGGCGTTCGCCACCGTGTGGCTGGCGTACGACGACGAGCTGCGATCCCCGGTGGCCATCAAGGTGCTCGCCGAAAACTGGTCGCAACGCGCCGACATCCGGGCGCGTTTCCGCCAGGAGGCCCGGTTCATGCGGCAGGTCGACTCCGACCACCTGGTGCGGGTGTTGGACATCGGCGAGCTGCCCGATGGTCGGCCGTACCTGGTGATGACGTACGCCGGAGGCGGCACGCTCGCGGACCGGCTGGCCAACGGGCCGATGCCGGTGCGCGAGGCGCTGCGCACCGCCGCCGACATCGCCCGGGCGGTGGCCGTGCTGCACGACAACGGGGTGCTGCACCGCGACCTCAAGCCCTCCAACGTCCTCTTCGACACCACCACCGCCGGAGGTCGGGTGCTGGTCGCCGACCTGGGGCTGGCGAAGGCACTCGCGCATGCCTCCGGGTTCACGGTGACCGCCGGCACGCCCGGTTACATGGCACCGGAGCAGTTGGTCCCGGGCGGCGGGCTGGACGCACGCGCCGACGTCTACGCGATCGGTGCCCTGACCCAGCACATGATGACCGGACTGCCACCGGGGCGGGCGATGGAGTCGGCGTCGGGCGTGCCCGCCCCGGTCGAGCGCGCCGTCCGTCGCGCCCTGCACCGCGACCCGGACCGCCGCTGGCCGACCGCGGCCGCGTACGCCACCGCGCTGGAGGGTCTGCTTGCCGCGCGACGGGTTCCGGCCCGCCCATGGCTGCGGCGGACCCGGCGGAGCCTCGCCGCCGTCGGCACCGTGGCCGCGACGCTGGTCATGGCCGGATCGGCCACCGTTCCCACCGCCGCGCTTGGCTGGACGCGGGTGGCCGACGCGACCGGCGCGCTCTCGGTGGCCGTCCCGGACGGCTGGGCACGGCAACTGCGGGACACCGGCTGGGACCCGGCCGTGATCGGCCTCGTCGACGAACGCCGGCCCGGCCTGCTCGTCGGGGCGGACCTCAGTGACTGGTCCGACGTGGACAGCGCGACACCGGGGGTCTTCGTCGGGCTGAGCCGTGCTCTCGCGGGAGCGAAGAGGCCGACACTGCCGGATCACAGCGGATGCACGCGTGCCGCCGATCGGGCGGTCACCGTCGGCGCCCTCAGCGGGAACGTCGGGCACTGGGCGCGCTGCGGGGGCGCGCAGACGTCCTTCAGCGAGGTCACCCTCGTCGCGGCCGACGGCGTCGTCGGCGTGTACGTCCAGGTCAGGCAGAGCGACGGCGCTGACCGTACCGACGAGATCCTCGGCACGTTGCGGGTGCACGCGTCGCTGGTCACTCAACGGTAGTCCGTTCCCATCTTCCGCCGCCGTCGGCCTTGCGCCACTGCCGCTTCTCGGTGCTGCCGTCGAGCTTGCGGACGGTGGCCTGCACGTCCTGGTCAACCACCCGGTACGAGATGAACGTCTCGATCTCGTCGGGCCCGTCGCTGTCGCCCACGATGTACGGCCACGCGTTCCGCTCCTTGCCGTTGTAGGAGAGCTGGACGGGCACCAGGGCCTGTGCCCGTCGGGAGCCGGGATCGCCCAGCTCGACGAGGATGAGGGCGTCCTCGGTCGACGGCGCGTTCGCTGGCTCTTCGACGACGAACTCGGCGTACACCGGGCGCGCGCCGCCCGGCAGGATCCGGCACGGCACGGGGGCGCCGTTCGATCCGTTGCGGAACCTGACCGTGTCGTCGGACCCTCCACAGAATTTCAGGTTGCCGATGACTGCGTTGGGCCAGTCGGTCCGCCTGATCTCGCTCAGCGGCTTGGCCGGCCCGGTGGTGCGGGTGGCCGGGGTGGGGCTGGCCGGAGCGGTCGGGCTGGGGGTGGTCGAGGCCGGATCGCTCGGTGTCGGGCTCACGCTGGCGGACGGGGAGCCGGCGGGCGCGGCGTCGCCGCCGACCCGGTCGAACGGTGACGTGCAACCGCCGACGAACGTAAGGGTGAGCACCACACCGACAAGCAGTCTGCCGCGCATGAACGGTCCTTCCTCTGGAGGGTCTGTCACTGGGTTTGATGCACCGGTACGGGAAATGGTTCACGCATCCGGGGCGCCGGAAGCTCCACTACCCACCAGAACGGCGTGGCTCCCCCCTGACGGCGAACAGGTGTCCGCCCTACCTCGCGGTGAGGCGACCCGCCTGCCGGACCCTATGGTCTCGGTGCCATCCCGGCCAGCAGGGCGTTGAGCAGGCGCTCGACGTACTCGTGGGTCAGCGGCTCCTGCGTGATGAGGAGCCTGAAGTACAGCGGGCCGGACAGGATGGCCATGGCCAGGTCCAGGTCGAACTCGGCGGACAGCTGACCCTGCTGCTGGGCTTTCCTGAGCCGGGCGACGGTCCTGTCGGCCTGGGGGCGGATGAAGCGTTCGTTGAGCGCGGCGGCGATCCTGGGGTCGTGCTGGGCCTCGCCCACCAGGGCCTGGTAGAGGGGACCCAGTGGCGGCCGGCCCAGGAGGTCGACGGCCGCGCGGATCTGTTGGCGCAGGTCGGCCACGAGGTCGCCGGTGTCGGGGTAGTCGAGCCCCGGTCCCCCGGAGGTGAGCACCGCGTCGAGGAACAGGGCGCCCTTGGAGGGCCAGCGACGGTAGACCGTGTGTTTGCCGACGCCGGCGCGGGCCGCTACCGCCTCGATGCTGAGTTTGGCATAGCCGAACTCCTGTGCCAGTTCCAGAGTGGTGCGCATGATCGCCTGGGTCCGGTCGGTGCCTCTGGTGCGGCGGTCGTCACTCATGACGCCACCCTATCGACACGGCACGTGCCGTTGACATTCCCCATCCCGGTGGCCACACTGAGCACGGGCCGCTAACGGCACGGCACGTGCCGTTCCATAGCTGCACCGCCGTGTCGACCGCCCTCGGCCCGCAGGGCACGCCATCCGCCCCCCGACTCCGCGACCACCTGATCGACCGAAGGGATGATCGATGTTCGAGACAATGAGCCGCAACGCCGACCGCGAGGTGCAAGCCCACATCAACCGGGGCCAAGGGTTCTCCACCGACCGACGGTTCGACGTCGACCACTGGCAGCAGCGATTCGACGAGCTGCGTGCTGTCCACCATGTCCCCGGCGCGAGCCTGGCCGTGGTGCTCGACGCACAGGTCTACGAGTTGGCCAGCGGGGTGCTGCACCGGGGCACCGGCGTGGCGGTGACCACGGACTCGGTGTTCCTGGCCGGCTCGATCGCCAAGGTCTACACCGCCACGCTCATCATGCGGCTGGCCGACGCGGGAAAGCTGGACCTGAACGCGCCGGTCGTGGACATCCTGCCGGAGTTCGCCACCCCCGACCCCGAGGCCACCAGGACGATCACCATCCGACAGTTGCTGTCGCACACCGGCGGCGTGACCAACGACTTCAACTTCGACGGCGGCCGCGGTGACGACTGCCTCGCCCGGTACGTCGAGGCCGCCCGGCGGGTCGCCCTGGACTGCCCGCCCGGCACGGCCATCTCGTACGGCGGTCTCGGCTACGTCGTGCTGGGCCGCGTCGTCGAAAGGCTCACCGGCCTGACCTGGGACCAAGCTCTGAAGAACCTCCTGTTCGAGCCACTCGGCCTGCACCGCTCGATGACGCTGCCGGAGGAGGCTCTGCGCTTTCGCGTCGCCATGAGCCACCTGGGTGAGCCCGCGATGCTGCCCGATCCGGCCCCGTTCTGGGACCCGATGCCCCGCGCCGTCGGGCCGGCGGGCAGGGTCATCGTCTCTGCCGGCGACATGGCCCGCTTCGCGCAGATGCACCTCGACGGTGGCCTCGCCCCCGACGGCACCCGCGTCCTCTCCGCCGACGCGGTCGCCGCCATGCGACACCGCGAGGTCGACGTGCCCGACAAGTGGACGGTCAGCGCCGACGGGTGGGGCTTGGGCTGGACGCTCTACGACTGGGACGGCATCGCCGGCTACGGGCACGACGGTGCCGCCATCGGCCAGTACGCCTACCTGCGCGTCGTCCCGCAGGCGGGCGTCGCCCTGGCCCTGATGACCAACGGCGGCGCGGCCCGTCTGCTGTACGCCGAGCTGTTCCGCGACCTGCTCGCCGAACTCGCCGGCGTCGTCCTGCCCGCACCGTTCGCCCCGGCGTCCGTCCCGCCCGCGATCGACCTCGCGCCGCTGCTGGGCACGTACCAGCGCGAGGGTGTCGTCATCACCGTCTCCCGCGGCGACGACGGCTCGCCACACCTGCGGTACGAGTTCGTTGACGACATGTCGGACCTGTCACCGCCCCTGGAGATGGACCTGGAGCCGGTCACCGAGACCGTCTTCGCCGCCTCCGGGGCAGGCCCCTCCTTCAGCGAGGACTACATGCCGGTGGTCTTCTCGACCCTCAGCAACGGCACCCGGGTCTGCTACGTGGGTATGCGAGCCACCCCCAAGACGGCCTGACCGGTGACGGTCAGTCGTTCCACTCCTTGGCGAGCAGCTCGTAGGAGCTGACCCGGTCGCCGTGCGCGTGGGTGATCGTGGTGACCAGCAACTCGTCGGCCGCGGTGACGTCCCGCAGGGTCCGCAGCAGCTCGACCACCGTCCCGGGTGATCCGACGAACTGGGTGTCCACCCGGTCGGCGACGAGCGCACGATCGTCGTCGGTCCAGGGCAACGCGGCGGCCTGCTCCGGGCTCGGGAACGGGATCGCTCCCTCGCCACTGCGGATGCTGCGCACCCACGGGCCGTACGGTGCCGCCAGCCGTCTGGCGGCACCGTCGGTCTCGGCGACGACCACGTCGGCGGAGACCACCACGTACGGCTCGGCGAGCGTGGCCGAGGGCTGGAACGCGGCCCGGTACGCGGCGACCGCGTCGAGGATCGCCGAGGGGCTGACGTGGTAGTTGGCGGCGAAGGGCAGGCCCAGCGCGCCAGCGAGACGGGCGCTCTCGCCGCCGCTGCTGCCCAACAGCCACACCTGGAGGTCGGTACCCTCCCCCGGTACGGCGTGCGCGTCCAGGCCGTCGGCGTCGCGGTAGTCGCCGCCCAGCAGGGCCAGCACGTCGGCCACCTGCTCGCCGAAGGGTGGCGGCTGCGCGCCCGGCTGGTGCAGCAGGGCGGTGGTCAGGGCGAAACGCGGTGCGGCCAGCACGCTGGCGTAGGAGAACGGTGGCGGGATGAGCAGCCCGTCGACCACCCGACCCGCCACCGGCGGCGGGGCCAGCGCGGCGCTTTCCCGGGCCGCCTCGACGCGCCGCTGGCCGGAGCGGCCCAGCCCGAGGTCGATGCGGCCGGGGTAGAGGGTGGCGAGGGTGCCGAACTCCTCGACCACCGACAGGGCGGTCCGGTGCCCGACCTGTACCGCCCCGGAGCCGACGCGGAGCACGCTGGTGGCCGCGGCGACCTGCCCGATCAGTACGGCCGGGGCGGAACTGGCGACACCGGCGGCGAGGTGGTGCTCGGCAAGCCAGTACCTGTGGTAGCCGGACTGCTCGGCGCGGCGGGCCAGGTCGACGGTGTTGCGGAGGGCGTCGGTGACGGTGCCGCCCGCGGGCACCGGGCACAGGTCGAGGATGGACAGGGGCGTGGAGGGCATGGTGGTCCCCGTTCTGGTCAGGCCGTGGTGGCTGCGGTCACCGGCGCGCGGAAGGGACGGCTGGGGATCTGCCGGCGCAGCACCGGGGCCACCTCGGCCTGGAACAACTCCAGGCTCTCCCGGTGCTGCTTGTCGGTCAGCCCGTCGTGGTCGGCCTGGAGGTGGATGACCTCGTGGCCGAACTGTTCGTGGTAGCGCAACACCTTGTCGACGAGCTGCTGCGGGCTGCCGACCAGCATCGAGCTGCGGTCCAGGGCGTCCTCCAGGGTGGCGAAGACGGGTGGCACGCCGAGTCGCTGAAACGTGGCCAGCCGGGCGTCGAAGATCGGTCGGTACCGCTCGATGGCCTCCTGCGAGGTGCGGGCCACGTAGAAGCCCGCGGTGCCGGCACCGACGAGGGCGTCAGCCGGGTCGTGCCCGTAGTGCGACCACCGTTCCCGGTAGTAGCGGATGAGTTCGGCGTACGGCTCGATCGGGTTGGTGACGTTGGCAGAGAAGAGGGGGTCGCCGTACCGGGCGGCGAGGTCGACGGAGTCTCGGCTGGTGGCACTGCCGTGCCAGACCCGGATGGGCTGTTGGAGCGGGCGTGGCCAGGTCTCGGCCTCGGTGAGCGACGGTCGGTACCTCCCGGACCAGGTGACCTTCTCCTCTCGCCAGAGCCGGCGGAACAGCTCGTAGCCCTCCCGGTTGCGGTCCCACTGGTCCTCGGCGGTGACGTGGAACAGTTGTGCCTGCGCGGCACCGTTGCCCTTGCCGATGATCAGTTCGAGTCGGCCGTCGGAGAGGTGATCCAGGGTGGCGTAGTCCTCGTAGGCACGGACCGGATCGAGCAGGCTGAGCGTGGTGACCGCGGTGAACAGACGGATGGTGGAGGTGCGGGCCGCGATGTGGCTCAGCACCACCGGCGGCGACGACGAGATGAACGGGTGCTCGTGCCGTTCCCCGACGCCGTACCCGTCGAACCCAAGTTCCTCGGCGAGGACGGCCGTGTCGACCACCTCCCGGAACCGGTCCGTGGTGCTCCTGCGCTGGCCGGTGACCGGGTCGGGCAGGTGGGTGATGAGCGTTATCAGCAGGAACTTCACGCCGGGACCGTCACTTTCGCGGGCAGGGTCAGGGTCGGGCGCAGCACCAGGGCGAAGCAGCGGGAGTACGGCAACACGTCGTACGGGGCGAACACCGGGATCGGCCGGTAGCCAGCCACCTCGTACCGGCGGACCGCGTCCGGTTGGCGGTCACCGGTCTGGAGCACGATCCGCGCCGCGCCGAGCCGACCGGCGGTCTCCCGGATCGCGTCGAGAAGTGCCTGGGCGACGCCGCGCCCCCGATGAGCGGGCAGCACGTACATCCGTTTGAGCTCCAGGTCGGCGCCGCGCCAGCGCAGCGCGGCATGCCCGACCGGTGTGGCGTCGGCGGTGTAGGCCACACCGGTCCAGGCGACCGAGGTCGGGGCTATCGCCTGCGCGTCCGACAGATGGATCGGGTCGGCGAGGCGGTCCGCGTACCGTTGGCGCATCTCCGCCGTCATGGCCGCGCGCAGCGCGACGGCGTCCGGATCGTTCCAGCGTCGCTGGCACACCGTCGCCGGCGGGGTCACACCGCACCGACCGGGCGGGCGGGGCCGAGACCGAGATGGCCACGCAGGGTGGTGCTGGTGTACTCGCCGCGGAAGACGCCGCGCTCCTGCAACAGCGGCACGACCTGGTCGACGAACTCGTCGAGCCCGCCGGGGGTCAGGTGCGGCACCAGGATGAAGCCGTCGGCGGCGTCCGACTGCACGAAGTGGTTCATCCTGTCGGCGACCTGCCGTGCCGTGCCGACGAACGACTGCCGGCCGGTGACCTCGATGATCAGGTCGCGGATGCCGAGTCCCTTCTCCTCGGCCAGCGCCCGCCACCGCCGCGCGGTGTCGACCGGATCGGGATACATGCCGGCGCGACCTCGGCTGATCGCGTCACCGGACACATCCGGGTCGTCGGCGGGCAGTGGACCCTCCGGGTCGTACCCGGACAGGTCCCGGTTCCAGAGTTGTTCCAGCAGCAGGATCGCGGTCTGCGGGCTGACCTGTTGGCGGCGGATGTGGTGGGCGCGTTCCTGCGCCTCGGCGTCGGTCCCGCCGAGCACGAAGGTGACACCGGGGATGACCAGCAGGTCGTCGGGTTGGCGGCCGTAGCGGGCCAGCCGGGACTTCACGTCCCGGTAGAAGTCCTGGCCGTCCTCCAGGGTGCCGTGTCGGGAGAAGATCGCGTCGGCGCTGGACGCCGCGAACTCGCGCCCGTCCGGAGAGTCGCCGGCCTGCAGGATCACCGGGTGCACCTGCGGGCTGCGGGGCACCGTGAAGTGCCCCGCGATGTCGAACTGGTCGCCGTGGTGGGCGAACCCCCCGGGTCCGGCCCCGGTGAGGTACCGGCCGGCGTCGCGGTCGCCCACGATCGCCTCCGCCGGCCACGACTCCCACAACTCGCGCGCCGTACGCACGAACTCGGCGGCCCGCTCGTAACGCAGCGAGCGGTCCAGGTAGCCGCCCCGGCGGAAGTTCTCCCCGGTGAACGCGTCGGAGGTGGTGACGACGTTCCAGGCCGCTCGCCCGCCGGAGAGGTGGTCGAGGCTGGCCAACTGCCGGGCCAGCTCGTACGGCTCGCGGAAGGTGGCGTTGAGCGTGCCGGCGAGACCCAGGTGCGTGGTGACCGCCGCGAGGGCGGCGAGCACGGTCAGGGTGTCCGGACGACCGACGACGTCCAGGTCGTGGATGCGGCCCCGCTGCTCGCGCAGGCGCAGCCCCTCGGCGAGGAAGAGGAAGTCGAACTTGCCCCGTTCCGCGGTACGGGCCAGGTGGACGAAGGAGGAGAAGTCGATCTGGCTGCCGGACGCCGGGTCGCTCCACACGGTGGTGTTGTTCACGCCGGGAAAGTGCGCGGCCAGGATGATCTGCTTGGGCATGACGGGTCTCCAGTGCTCAGGCGGTCGCCGTGGAGGCGTACCGGCTGGCCGGTCGGGGCAGGCCGAGCAGGTCACGCAGCGTCCCGGCCGGATAGTCGACGCGGAACAGACCGCGATCCCGCAACGCGGGCACCACCGCCCGGGTGATCGCGGTCAGGTCGTCGGGAAGTACGGCCGGTCGCAGCCGGAAACCGTCCACGCCGGCGCGGTGCCACTCGGCGAGCAGTTCGGCCAACTGCCCCGGGGTGCCGGCGAAAATGGCCGCGTCGGACGTGAACGCCTCGCCGTTCAGCTCGTCGAGACGGGCGCGACGGCGTCGGACCGATGTCGACGACTCGTCGAGCAGGACGACCACGTCGGCGAGGACGCGCAGTCGCCCGTCGGTCCGGCCGATGGTCGCCTCGGCCGCCCGTACCTCCGCCACGATCGCCGCGGCGTGCCCGGCATCGGTCGGGGTGACGAAGACGACGTCGGCGTGGCGGGCGGCGAACGCGTATGTCACCGCCGAGTGGGCCAGCGCGGCGACGACCGGTTGCCCCTGCGGTGAGCGGGGCACGATGGAGGGACCCCGGACCGAGAACCACCGGCCGGTGAAATCGATGTAGTGCAGCCGCTCCCGGTCGACGAAACGGCCGGTCGGCACATCCCGGATCACGGCGTCGTCCTGCCAGCTGTCCCAGAGCCGGCGGATGACCTCCACCGCGTCGCCGGCCTCGCCGAGGAGGTCGTCGACGAACCGGACCGCCTCCGGTTCGTCGAACCGGGCCGGGTCCAGCGGCGGGACGTCGCGGCGGCCGAAGTGCCCGGCCTCGGCCCTGCGGGCGGAGACGCGGGGCCGCCAACCGGCCCGCCCGCCGCTGATGTGGTCGAGCGTGGCTATCGCCGTGGAGAGGTGGAAGGGCTCGGTGTGGGTGGTGCTGGTGGTCGGGATCAGCCCGATGTGCCGGGTCAGCGGGGCGAGCCGGGCGGCGATCTGCACCGCGTCGAGCCGTCCCCGGAGCTGGTCGGTGCGGTCGTCGGGGCCGTCCGGCCGGGACGTCTGTAGGTCGAGGCTGTCCTCGATGGTGAGCAGGTCCAGTGCGCCGTGTTCGGCCTCGCCGGCGAGGGCGTTCCAGTAGCGGGCGGTCAGCGGCGCGGTCGCGTCGGCGCGCGAGAGCCGCCACGCGGCGGGGTGCCAGCCGAGACCGTCGAGCGCCACGGCCAGGTGCAGGCTCTGGTCGGTCATGGTGTTCCTCCTACGGTCGGCCGGCGGTGACCAGCGTGGGCAGCGCGTCCAGCAGGGACCGGGTGTAGTCGTGTCGGGGGTAGCTGAAGACGTCACCGACCGGGCCCTGTTCGACCACCGCGCCGTCGTGCATGACCAGCACCCGGTCGCTGAGGTGGTGCACCACACCCAGGTCGTGGGAGATGAACAACAGGGCGGTGCCGTCGGTGGCCCGCAGGTCGGCCAGCAGGTCGAGGACCTGGGCCTGCACGGAGACGTCGAGGGCGGAGACCGGCTCGTCGCAGACGATCAAGCTGGGTCGGGGAGCGATCGCGCGGGCGATGGCGACCCGCTGCCGTTGGCCTCCGGAGAGTTGCCGGGGATGCCTGTCGAACAGGTCCGCGCCGAGACCGACCCGGCGCAGCAGGTCGACGACGCGGTCGCGCCGGTCCGCGCGGCTGACGTCGCCGCCGAGGTTCTCCGCGACGACCCGCCCGACGGTGTAGCGGGGGTCGAAGGAACTCAGCGAGTCCTGGGAGATCAGCTGCAACCGGCGTCGCAGTGGGCGGCGGGTCCGCTCCCGTACGCCGGCCCACGCGGTGCCCTCGAACGTGACGGCGCCCGCGTCGGCGTCGAGCAGACCGGCGACGATCCGAGCGACGGTGCTCTTGCCGGAGCCGGACTCCCCCACCAGGCCGAGGGTCTCGCCCCGGGCGATGGTGAAGGAGACGTCCCGCACGACCGTCTGCTCGCCGTACGTCTTGGTCAGCCCGGCCGCGTCGAGCACGGTGTCGTCGGCGCGGACCTCGGGCCGGGCGGGCAGGGCCGCCCGTGCGTCCCCGGACCGGGGCACCCCGAGCCGGCGTCCCCGCGACGTCGCCGAGGGCACCGCGTCCAGCAACTGCCGGGTGTACGGATGCGCGGGTGCCCGCAGCAGCGTGCCGGTGGGACCCTGCTCGACGATCCGACCGTCGCGCAGCACCAGGACCCGGTCGGCGATCTGGGCGACGACCGCAAGATCGTGGCTGATCAGCAGCAGGCTCACCCCGGCGGCGCGTCGCTCGGCGAGCAGCCGCAGGATCTGCGCCTGCACGGTGACGTCCAGCGCGGTGGTCGGCTCGTCGGCGATCAGCAGGGCCGGTTCCCCAGCGATCGCCGAGGCGATCAGTGCCCGCTGGCGCAGCCCTCCGGAGAGCTGGTGCGGGTACTGCCGGGCGCGGCGCTCCGGCTCCGGAAGGTGCACCTCGTCGAGCAGGTGGGTGACCCGACCGGCCCGTTCCCGGCGGCCGACGATCTCGTGGGTGGCGAGCACCTCACCGATCTCGGCACCCACCGTCCGCAGGGGGTCGAGGGAGACCAGCGCGTCCTGCAGGACCAGCCCGGCGAGCCGGCCACGGACCCGCCGCCAGTCCCGCGGTCGATGGCCCCGCACGTCCTGGTCAGCCAGTTCGAGCCGAGCGGCGCGCACGCGCGCGCCCGGCCCGGCGAGCCCGACCAGGGTACGAGCGGTGACGCTCTTGCCGGAGCCGGACTCCCCGACGACTGCCACACACTCGCCGCGCTCGACGGTGAAGCTGATCCCCCGCACCGCGGCCACCGGGCCGGTCGGGGTGTCGAAGTCGACGTGCAGGTCCTCGACCGTGACCAGGGGGGCCATCAGCGCCGCCGCCCGTCGAAGCGCGCCTGCCAGTGCCGGCCGACGACGGTCAGCGACACCACTGTGGCGGTGACCGCCAGGCCGGGCAGGATGGTGATCCACCAGGCCACCTGGAGGTAGTTGCGGCCCTCGGAGAGCATCGCGCCCCACTCCGGCGACGGCGGCTGTGGACCCATGCCGAGGAAGCTGAGCCCGGCGGCGGCCAGGATCGCCTCACCGAGCCCGATCACCGCGAGCACCGGCACCGGACCGACCACGTTGGGCAGCACGTGCCGCAGCACCAGCCGGGACCGGGACTCACCGAAGGTGACCGCCTGTTCGACGAAGCCTGCGCGGCGGACGACAAGCGTCTGGCCACGGACCACGCGGGCGTAGTGCGGCAGGGTGGCCATGCCGATGGCGACGATCAGGCTGGCGGTGCCGGGGCCGGCGATCGCGATGAACAACAGGGCCAGCAGCAGCATGGGAAATGCCGACAACGCGTCGAACGTGCGGCTGAGCGCCTCGTCGGCGGCCCGGTGCGTGAGACCGGCGAGCAGGCCGAGCAGCACCCCGCCGGTGACGGCGAGCGCGGTGGCGGCGACACCGATGGTGAGCGAGTGGCCGGCGCCGTGTACCACCCGCGTCCACACGTCGCGGCCGAGGTGGTCGGTGCCGAGCCAGTGCGCCACGTCGGGCGGGCTGAGCACGCCGAGCGGGTCGGCCGCGAGCGGGTCGCCGGGGGCGAGCGCCGCGGGCCAGGCCGCGGCGACCACCAGCAGGATCAGGTACGCCCCGGCGACGAGCAGCCCGGGTCGCAGCCGGGGCCGTCGGCGTACGACCGGTTCGGCCGGTTCGGCCGGGTCGGCGGCTGTCCGCGCCAAGGCGTCGGTGAGCGGTGGGCCCAGGGTGACGGTCATCGGTCAACTCCTTCGCAGACGCGGATCGACCAGCAGGTACGCCAGGTCGGCGGCGGTGTTGACCACCACGTAGACGGCGGCCGAGAGGGTGACGACGGCCAGCACCACAGGCATGTCCCCGCTGGTGACCGCGCTGAGGGTGACCTGTCCGAGACCGGGCCGCCCGAAGACCTGTTCGACGATCACGGCACCGCCGAGCAGGATGCCGAAGAGCCAACCGGCCAGGGTGACGGCCGGCAGGAGCGCGTGCCGCAACGCGTGGCGCAGCAGCACCCTGCGTTCCCGTACGCCCCGGGACCGGGCGGTGAGCACGAACGGCTCGTCGAGAGCCCTGTCGATGCCGTCGCGCAGCACCTGCGCCAGCAACCCGGCGATGGGCAGCGCGAGGGTGACAGCGGGCAGCACCAACGCGGCGATCCCCCGATCACCGGAGACCGGGAAGAGCCCGAACCGGAACGACAGCACACTGAGCAGCAGAAGCCCGATCAAAAACGGCGGGGTGGACACCAGCAGCAGTTCGGTGCCGGAACTGACCCGGCGCAGCCACCCTCGCCGGTCCCCGGCGGTGGCCACCGCGATGAGCAGGGCGAGCAGCACCCCGAGCCCGGCGGCGGCGACCGCGAGGGTGAGGGTGGGGGCGAGTTGTTCGCCGATCACCTCGGCGACGGGGCGCTGCAACAGGTAGGAGCGACCGAGGTCGCCGCCGCCGAGCCGGCCCAGGTAGTCGACGTACTGCACGATGGCCGGTCGTTCCAGGCCCCACTCGGCGATGATCTCGGCACGGATCTGCGGGGTGTCCGCGCCGTCGCCGACGATGTTGTCCACGGTGTCGCCGGGGGCGGCCAGCAGCGCCAGGTAGGCGGCGGTGGCCGCGACCCAGAGGACGACCAGGCCGGCACCGAGCCGGCGGGCCACGGCACGTACGGGTGGGCGGCTCATGTCACTTGCCGATCCACAGGTCGTAGGCGCTGGCGGGAACCCCGGCGGTGGGCTCGAAGCGCACCCCGCCGACGCCGGTGCTGGCGGCGATCTGGTCGGCCGGGGCGTACAGCGGCAGCGCCAGGGCCTGCTCGGCGACGACCTGCTGTTGCACGTCGGCGTAGATGCCGGCGCGCTTCGTCGGGTCGGCGGTGGCCTGACCGGTCTCCAGGAGTTGGTCGATGTGCGGGTCGTTGACCTGGGTGCGGTTGATGCCGCCCTTCGAGTGCAGCAGCAGGTTGAGTGCGGCGCCGGCGTCGGTGTCGGCCCGCGAGTTGTCGAAGACCTCGTACTCGTTGCGCTGGAACGCGTCCGTGGCGGTGCCCTGGTCGACAAGCGACACCTTGAGGTCGATGCCGGCGCTCTGCTTGACGGCGGCCTGGACGGCTTGGGCCAGGACGTCGCGGCGGTCCCGGACGAAGGGTGCGGACTGCACGAGCCGTACGGTGAGCCGTTTGCCGGCCTTCACCCGGTAGCCGTCGGCGTCCCGGGCCGTCCAGCCGGCCTGGTCGAGCAGGGTGTTCGCCTTGGCGGTGTCGCCGCTGTAGCCGCCTTCGAGGCGCTTGTCGTACAGCGGGCTGGACGGGCTGATCACGCTCCAGGCGCGGGTGGCGGTGTCGCGGTAGACCGACGTCAACACGGTGTTCACGTCCACGGCCTCCCGGAACGCCTGCCGGACCCGCAGGTCGTCGAAGGGCGCATGGGAGGTGTTGAAGTAGTAGGAGTAGGCGGACCCGGAGTTGAGTTCGCGGTTCAGGCGCAGTGTCCGGTTGCCGGTGACCAGCGGCTGATCGGTGGCCGGCACCCCCTCGATGATCTGCACCTGGTTGGACGTGAGGGCGCCGACACGTACCGCCGACTCCTTGAGGAAGCGGTAGGTGATCCCGTCGAGGTGGGCCGGGCCGGTGTGCGTCGCGGTGGGCGGCGCCCAGTCGTAGCCGGCGTTGCGCCGATAGCGCAGCTCCTGACCGGGGACGTAGCGGTCCAGCACGAACGGCCCGGTGCCGACCACATCGGTGCCACCGGCCTTGAGGTTCTTCGCCTGCCGCAGCGACGTCGGGGAGACCTGCGCGCCCTGCGGGGAGGCGAGGAAGTCGAGGATGAGCACGTCCGGCGCGCTGAGGACGAGCCGTACGGTGCGCTCATCGAGGGTCTCGACGGCCTTGAGGTTGCGTAGTTGGACGGCGGCGACGCCAGGGGCGTACCCGGGCTCCCGGAGTTTGTCGAAGTTGGCCTTGACGGCCGCCGAGTCGAAGGGCGTGCCGTCGGAGAAGGTGACCCGGTCGCGCAGCGTCAGGCTGTAGGACAGCCCGTCCGGCGTGACCGTCCAGCCGGTGGCCAGCCAGGGCACGAGCTTGCCCTGCTGGTCGTAGGTGAGCAGCGACTCGAAGGTGTTCCAGACCAGCAGGCGGGCCTTGGCCTGGGCGTACTGGTGCGGGTTGAGGGTGACCGGCTCGGTCTCCACGGCCCAGGTGAGGGTGCCGCCGGAGCGGGGCTGGCCGGCCGCCTCGGCGGCCGGGCTGGTGGCCGTGGAGCAGCCGGCGACGACGGCGAGCAGTGCGGCGAGCGCGGCGGCGGCCAGGGTACGCAGACGGTACGCGGGCATGCGGAGATCTCCTGTCCGGACAGGCGGAAGCGGGGTGCCGACAACGGACCCGACGCGTGGGCGTGGGCCGGTGGCGGTGTCGGTGCGGTGGTGGCGCGGCGGTGCGCCAAACCCCGGCGGGCCGGTGTGGCGGGCCGGGTCACGGGCGAGGGTGCCGGGTCAGGCCAGACAGGAACTCGACCACACGCGACCGAAGTCGATGTGGCCGCGGATCGTCAGCCGCAGCTCGCTGGACATGAGTTGAGTCCACCTTCAGGGCAGTGCTGGTGTCAACGAATCCGTCGCCGGATGTCGGCTATCGCACGGGTGGACGTCAATCCGTTGACGCATACCCTACTAAGGCTATAGGGTTTGCCGGGAATTCCTGATCGGAGAATCAGCGGAACCAGCTCGGCTCAGTCCAGGTCGAGCAGGACCTTCCCGGCCACCCGGCGCTCTCGCAGCGCATCGGCCGCCTCGTCGAGGCGCTGCCACGAGCCGCGCCACCCGATCGGCGCGCGCAGAGCTCCACGCGCCACCAGGTCCGCGAGCAGACCGAGATCCGACCCCGGGGCGGTGGCGTCGCCGAAGGACCGCAGTGTCCGTGCCGCACCCGGCCTGAAGGTGGAGTTCACCGGAAGGACAGCCGGCTCGCCGGAGGCCCAGCCGATGCTGTGCAGCACCCCACCCGGGGCCAGCAGGCCCCAGGCGGCCACCAGGTGGGCGCCACCGACCGTCTCCAGCACCACGTCGACCGGGTCGATGATCGCGTCGAGGCCAACCACTACCTCGTCGGCGCCGAGGTCCGTCAGCCCCGCGCCGCGAGCCGGCGAGCCGACCACCGCGACCACGTACGCGCCACCGAGCCTGGCGAGTTGGACGGCGACCCGGCCCACTCCCCCGGACGCACCCGTGATCAGGACCCGACGGCCGAGAAGCGGCCCCGACGTCCGCAGGGTGCGCAGCGCGGTGAGGCCGACGGTGGGCAGCACGGCCAGCTCGGCCAGGTCGACGGCGGCGGACACCACCGCCACACTGTCCACGTCGAACACCGCCAGGCGGGCCCAGGCCCCCGGCCCGAAGGCGACCACCGGGTCACCCTCGCGGGGGCCTGACCCGTCGATGGCGCCGCGCACCACGTGACCCGCGGCGTCATGCCCGAGCACGGCGCCGGCCGGCCAGACGTCGAGGTGACGGATCTCGCCGGCGTTGACGCCGACGTGTCGCACCTCGACGAGAACCTGCCCCGGTCCCGGAGTGGGATCGGGCAGGCCCGTCACTCGGAACCCGGCGTGGGTGTCCGGAGCGGCGACGATCGCTTGCACGGCATCCTCCTGCGTACGGTGGTTGGGGCGGGCGAGCGCCCGGTCAGGCGGCGGGACGGCGGGACAGTCCGGACTGGTCGCCGGCGAGACCGGCGTAGCGCCCCCGGTGGTAGAGCAACGGCGAGCCGACGTCGCTGTGCCGAAGCACCTCCGGTTCGGCCAGCACGACGGCGTGATCGCCGACGGTCACCCGGTCGACGACCCGGCAGAGCAACCAGGCCAGGGTGTCGTCCAGGATCGGCACCTCCTCCGGACCGGTCCGCCAGCGGGTGGGTGCGGCGAACCGGTCGATGCCGCTCGTCGCGAATGTCCGGGCCAGTTGCTGCTGGTGGTGGGCGAGCAGGTGCACGGCCACGTGCCGGGCACGGGCCACCGCGGGCCAGCTCGACGACCCGAGGTTCAGGCAGAACGAGACGATCGGCGGCGCCAGCGACACCGAGGTGAACGACGTGGCGGTGAAGCCGACCGCGGGCGAGCCGGGAGCGGTGACCACCGTGACGGTACTGGCCTGGTGACGCAGCAGGGTCCGCAGCGCGTCGCTGTCGGCGTCGATCGGGGCGTCGGTGGACTGGGTCATGACGATCCTCCCGCAGGGGTGGGTGCGCAGGGGCTACGAACGGTCGGCCGAATCGACAGCCAGCCGCTCGTACGGGGTCTTCTCGCCGGCCTCGACCGCGATCGGCAGCCGGTTCTCCGCCGGCGGCAGCGGGCAGGTCGCGAAGTCGGTGTACGCGCACGGCAGGTTGGTGGCCCGGTTGAAGTCGAGCGTCACCAGACCCTGCTCGTCGGGTGCGGCGACGGCCAGGGACCGGTTGGCCGGATAGGTCGTGACGCCGGAGGTGGCGTCGGTGAACAGCACCGACAGGCTGCCGGGGGCGGCGCCGTTGAACGCGGTCAGGCTCAGCGGCACCCCGTCGACGGCGAACTCGATCTGACCGGGGGCGTCGTAGACGTGCGTGAGTCCCTCCACTGCCGCGCCGACGGTGGTGGGCCGCGGGCTGTCAAAGGCCACGAAGCGCCCGCTCAGGACCCACCGGTGATCGGGCGGATAGGTGGCGGTGCCCCGGTAGGCGACACGGAGGCGGTGATCCGGGCGCCGGGGACGGAGGATGTCGCGCCCACCCCGGCGGGCCACCTCCAGCACCCCACCCTCGATGCCCACGGTGACGCCGCCACGCTCGGCGATCGGCCCGAACTCATGCCGATCCTGGACCTGGCGGCCGTCGATGACGAGTCGCCCGCCCGCACCGAGAACCACCACGGGTCCCTCGTCGCCGGTGTGCCACTCCCCCGGCACGTCGGGGAACCGCTGCGGCCCCGGGGTCAGCCAGTGCAGGTCGGTGACGGCGAGGAAGCCGTGCGGGTCGGCCCGGGCCTCCTCGTGGAGTCGATGCCACTCCCGCCAGGCCGCCTCGAAGTCGAGCCGGGGGTCCAAGGTCGTCGCTGATACGCCGTCGTTGCTCATGGCAGGGTCCTCCTCGACGAGATGCACCGCCACGCGGGCGGGATGCGGGGTGCCGGGCGCGACAGTGCGCCGCGGACGAGAAAAGGGCCGGTGCGGGCTGGGCAGCCGGTCAGGCCGGGATCGGCGCGCCGGGACAGAGCTGCGCGGCGACCCGCATCAGGTCGACGACCCGGCGGGAGGTGAACAACCGAAGCAGCGGCATGTCATCGAGTTTCCTACCAATGAAGTAGGAATTCAAGACCCCGGATCGAGTGCGGCACCGCCGCCCACCCCGTCCAGCGTCGACAGTGGACGGCGGCGGAGTACGATCCCGCTGCGCACCGCAGTGGTGATCTCCCGCCGACGACCCCTCGATAGGAGCCTGGCATGGCCGGTCCGGACGCCGAACTCGCCGCGAAACTTCAGCCCGACGTGCCGCACGCGGCTCGGATCTGGAACTACTGGATGGGCGGCAAGGACAACTTCCAGTCCGACCGGGCGGCCGGCGACGCGGTCGCCGAGGTCTATCCGGAGATCGTCGTCATGGCGCAGCAGTCGCGCGTGTTCCTGGTGCGGACCGTGCGTCACCTCGCGGCCGAGGCGGGCATCCGGCAGTTCCTGGACATCGGCACCGGCCTGCCCACCATGCAGAACACGCACGCGGTCGCACAGAGCGTCGCGCCCGAGTCGCGGATCGTCTACGTCGACAACGACCCGATGGTGCTGGTGCACGCACGGGCACTGCTGGCCAGCACGACCTCGGAGGGTGTCACCACCTACGTCCCGGCCGACTACCACGAGCCGGAGAAGATCCTCGCCGAGGCGGCGCTGACGCTCGACTTCGACAAGCCCACCGCCGTCATGTACATGGGTGTGCTCGGCTACGAGCCGGACCTGGACGTGGTGCGTTCCATCGTCGGGCGGACGATGGACGCGATGCCCTCCGGCTCGCACCTGGTGCTCTGGGACGGCACGAACACCAGCCCGGCGGTGGTCTCCGGCGCGGAGCGGCTGGCGCAGAGCGGCGGGGTCCCGTACATCCTGCGCAGCCCGGAAGAGCTCGCGAGTTGCTTCGACGGGCTGACGATGGTGGAGCCCGGCCTGGTGCCGATCCCCCTCTGGCGACCGGAGGACTCCGACGCTGTCGGGATCGACGCCTACGGCGCGGTGGCGCGCAAGCCCTGACCGACCGGACGTCCGTCCCGCCGCCGCCGTGACCGCGACAGCGGGACGGACGTCGCTCACCCGTTACACGTCAGCGTCAACCCGTCGGGCACGGCGCTTGTCGACACGAGCAGTCCGAACCTCGCCACACCACCCGGCGCCAGCGTCCCGTCGTACGTGGCGTTGCGGACCGTGAGGTCGGCGCCGACCGTCTCCAGCACTCCACCCCAGACGTTCTCGACCCGCTCGTCTCCGGACCACCGCCAGGAGACGCGCCACCGGTCCAGCGGCTGGCTTCCGATGTTTCGCACGGTGGCCGTGACGAGGAAACCGCTGCCCCACTGGGCGTCGATCGAGGCCGTCGCACGGCACGATGTCAGCGCAGCGGTCCGGGCCGACCCGAAAACGAACGGATCCCGCTTGCCGTTGGGATCGCTGAACCGGTACCAGTACTCGGTGTCGGGCGTCAGCCGGTCGATCGTCACCGCGCCGGCGCGCTCCGACCCGGAGGCGGCCGCCGCCACCGGCGCCCGCCACTGCTGGGCGTCCTCGCGGCTGGCGAAGAGGCTGACGGTCAACGGCGGGTCGTAGCCGCAGGGCGGGCGGAAGAAGATCGAGTACGAGATGGTCACGCTCGTGGTGGTGACAGCGGTGACGCTGGCGCCGATCGGCAGGGCCGGCGGGCAGGCGATCGTGGGAGTGGGTATCGGAGTGGGCGTGGGCGCCGCAGTGGGTGCCAACGTGGGTGTGCGTATCGGAGTGGGCGTGGGTGCCGCAGTGGGTGCCAACGTGGGTGTGCGTATCGGAGTGGGCGTGGGTACCGCAGTGGGTGCTGACGTGGCCGACGGTGTCGGTGCTGGTGTCGCCTCGGCGACGGCGGTCCCGGCCCAGGCGGCCAGCGCCATGGTCGTGACGGCGAGGAACGTGCGAAGCATCGGTGCCTCCGTGGTTACCGGGCACCGAGGACCGAGGTGGTGGCCGGTGCCGCGCTCGGGTGTCCGACCGCCGACGAGGGCTGCCCGGCACGGGTGACTCAGCCACCTCGTGCGCCCTGCGGGCCGGAGAAGATGCGGTACGCGCCGACTCCCGAACACGACCGAACCCCAGCATGGCAGTCTGCAAGCATCGATACAACCCGATCCCGATCTCGTCGGGCATCGTCTGCTTTCTCGTCGCCGTAGGGACACCCGCCGGGTGCCCGAACCCCGAATGATCCATCAGGGTCTATTCCTTCGGACACCGGAGCACACCATGCTCGACGCAAGCAGCACAACCCGGCGACCCCGGGTGGTGCGGGCACTGGCCGCGGCAGGCGCTGCGGCAGCGCTGGCCGCTGCCGCGCTGGCCGCGCCGACCCCCGCCGTCGCCGCCGTCGGCCGAGCCGAGTTGGCCCTCCGCTGGGCGCCCATCCACTACCAGGACGTCGATGCCACCGGCAGCCACGCCCTGAGTGGCCAGTCGGACTACCTGGCCCCTGTCGACCTCGACGGCGACCTGGACGGACGCAACAACTGGGACCGGGCTGGCCAGGCCGGCACCGCACCTGCCGCGCACGTGTACTACTCCGTCGTGGAGACGAGCACCCACTGGTACATCACGTACTTCTTCTATCACCCCCGCGACTGGACCGACCATCCGTTCTTCGAGACCGAGCACGAGAACGACGGTGAGGGCGCGCTGTTCGCGATCGAGCGCGACGGTTCCACGTACGGCGTTCTCCGCTCGGCCATCACGGTCGCGCACAGTGACTTCTTCTCCTACACGCCGACCGGCAGCACCTGGACCAACGGCGGGGAGAGCATCGACGGCACCCTGCGGTTCCAGGCGTCGCCGCACGACACGTTCCAGCACCCGGTGACGGCGCAGGAGGCGCAGGGCCACGGACTCAAGGCGCACCCGCAGTACGACATCAACGGCGACGGCCTGGTCTACTACCCGTCGACCGTCGCCGAGACGCCGAGCAGCAGCAACGACCGCGACGTGCGCTATCAGCTGATCGACATCTTCGCCGCCGGCGGCCTGTGGGCGCAGCGGTCCAACGCGCGGCTGTTCGCCAGCCTGGGCACGTTCGCCGGTGACACGTCCGGCGACTGCGGCGTCGGCACCTGGAGCTGTTCGACAAACTCGGCAAACGCGCCCTGGGGCTGGGACGACGGCAACGACGCCCCCGCGCGTGGCGAGATCGCCAGCGACCCGGCGAAACTGTCGGCCGCGTACTTCACGGTGCCGGCTGGCCAGGCTCGCACCTACAGCTACAACCCGTACGCCGGCGCCGCGGCGGCGCTCGCCGAGGCGGCGAGGACGGTGCCACCGACCGTCGACTGATCTTCTCGTCTCCCCGGGTCGGACCGTCCTGGCCCGTCACCGGGGAGACGAACCAACCCGCACCCGGTCGCTCCCGAAACCGTTAGGCGGAATGACTGCTCGTCAACCGATCCTGCCTCGCGATCTTGCACTTTCTGCCCCGACATTAGGGTGCATTACCGCTTAAATTGGCGACAGGAAGTGCGAGATCGGCGCGATTCTCCTGCCCTAACGCGACGGCGTTGACAACCAGGATCGAGCACGGTCGTCACACGGGCCTACGACGTTCCCGCGACGGTGGCTACTGCCCGGCCGGCACCTGGTCCCTGACGTCGTCGTAGCCGGCCTTCCCCGGTGCCGCAGCCGGCGCGTAGATCACGCGCAGCACGCCCGTCGGAAACGCCTCGGTCGCCACCACCCGCAGGTGGTACGCCGTGTCACCCTCGTCGAACAGCTTGCGGCCCTTCCGCGCCGCCACCGGATGCACCAGCAGGCGCAGCTCGTCGACGAGCCCCGCGGCCAGCAGCTGCTGCACGACAGAGATGGACCCGGGGACGAGGATGCCGCGCACCCCGTCATCGGCCTTGAGCGACGTGACGGCACCGACGAGGTCACCGGCGATCAACTCGGAGTTGCGCCAGGAGAACTCCAGTGGTTGGCGCGACACCACGACCTTGCGCACGTCCCCGAGCTGCTTGGCGAACGGTGCGTCCTCTCCTCCCGCGGCCTCACGCTCGGGCCAGGCACCGGCGAAGCTGTCGTAGGTCGCACGGCCGATCAGCAGCACGTCGGCGGTCTCGTAGTCCTCGGTGACGGCGCGGCCCATGTTCTCGTCGAAGTACGGGAAGTGCCAGTCGGGGTCGATCTCGGCCACCCCGTCGGCCGAGATGAACAGTGTGGAGATGACCTTTGCCATCGCGGGGAATCCCTTCAGCTCAGGTGATGTCGCAGGTAGACCGCCGCATCATCCCAAACTCTCCCGCCCGCGGCCGCGCCGAGGAGGACTTCGGCGTTTCGCACCCGGAAGGTCGCGGGCGGGCTCGGCGTGTCGCCGAGCCCGCCCGTTTCTGGGCCAGCAGCGTCAGCGCTGCAGGGTCAGCAGACCCGGCCGGTACGGCAGGAGGCCGTAGTCGACGCCGTCGGAGCTGGGCGAACGACCCTGGTAGAGCAACTGCAGGTTGCACGCGTCGACCGTCATGGTCTGGTCGGCGTTGGTGCGCAGCAACTCACCGTGGCTGATGTCGTTGGTCCAGGTGGCACCACTGTTGACCTTGCCGGCGAACGGGTTGCTCTGGGTCGCGGCCTGCGGCGTCCACGAACCGTTGAGGCTGGTGGCCGTGAACGAGCGGAAGTAGCGCCCCGTCGAACCGATCGCCTCGACGATCATGAGGTACTTGTTCAGACCCTGCAGCTTGTAGACCTGCGGCGCCTCGAACAGGTTGTTCGTCGTGTCACTCATGATGGTCGTGTAGCTGCTGCCGAAGCTGCCGGGGAAGTTCCCGATCGGCATGCTGGCCCGGTAGATCTTGCCGTTGTCACCGGCGAAGAACAGGTACATGGTCGTGTCGTCGGCGATGAGCGCCTGGTCGATCGGCCCGGTACCGGAACCGGTGATGCTCCCGGTGAACAGCGTCTGCGGCGCCGACCAGCCGTTCGGGTTGGTCGGGTTGGTCGACGTGCGGTACGAGAACGCCGGCCCACCCCACTGGTAGGCGAGCACCCAGATGTTCTTCGGCGCGAAGTAGAACAACGAGGGCGCGACGGTCCCCGAGTTCATCCCGGTCTGGGTGGCCGAAGCCATCTGCGAGTAGTTGTTGAAGAGGCTGAAGTTCATCGAACCCCAGCGGTCCCCGAAGTCGTGCGTGGTGGCGTAGACCAACTGCTGACCGTTGTAGGGCGCGACGGTGAAGTCCTTGAGCGACACCCAACCCGACTTCGGCGTCGCCAACACGCCACTCGACGACCAGCGGTACGTCGAGGGAAGGTCGCAGCGGGTCGGCGGCGGGGTCGTCGGCGGCGGCGTCGTGGGCGGTGGTGTGGTCGGGGGCGGGCTCGTCGGGGGCGGGCTCGTCGGCGGTGGGCTCGTCGGCGTGGTGCCGTCACCGCAGGTCACGCCGTTCAGGGCGAAGCTCGTCGGCGCGGGATTGCTGCCCGTCCACGATCCGTTGAAACCGAACGACACCGTGGCGTTGGTGCCGATCGAGCCGTTGTAGCTCACGTTCCTCGCGGTGACCGCGGAGCCGCTCTGCGTCAGTGACGTGCTCCACGCCTGCGTGACCGTCTGCCCGGCCGCATACGACCAGGTCAACGTCCAACTTGTCACCGGATCACCCAGGTTGGTGATCGACACGTTGGCGGTGAATCCACCCTGCCACTGCGACGGCACGGCGTAGTTGACCGAACAGCCCGCCGCCGCGGCACCGGCCGGCAGCGCCGCGACAACCGACGCCGACACGAGTAGGGCAACGCCGGCCGACGCCAGACCGACATTGGTGTATCTGGATCTGGTCATAGAACACCCTCCTGAGGGGACGGCGGCCCGCACATTGGCGGTAGTCGCTGGCTCGGTGGTTTTGTGAGCGTTAACAGGCCGCGACAGGTATGTTACGGGAGCGCTCCCATACCCTCAACCTTGAACTCACAATCTTCGATCTCCTGTGCCGCCCGGTGGATCACGAGTACCTGAGGCGCATCGTCATGCCGGCGTCGGCGTGCGCCAGGTTGTGGCAGTGGTTGGCCCACACCATCGGGTTGTCGGCCCGGAACGCCACCTCCCACACCTCGCCCGGTCGGACGTCGAACGAGTCCAGCCACAGCGGAATGCTCGGGTCGGCCGCGCCGTCGACGGTGTGCGCGTAGCGGGGAAGCAGGTCGTCCAGGTCGAGGCCACGATCGACGGCAGCGCGGCGGCGACGCCGTAGCCGAGCGGATCCAGCACCGGCCAGTCGCCCGGCGGCGTCGCCCCGGATAACCGTGCAGGACCGTCACGAACAGGTCACCGCTCGTGGCGTACCCGGCGAAGAGGAACGGGACCGCGACGGACCGGATGTCGCCCGCGACCGATCGCCACCGCGGCCCGGCCGCGGCCACCGCCGCGAGCGACAGGGGGCGACGACGAGGACCTTCTCCGCCGCGAACCACCAGCCGGCGCGGGCGAGCGCGGTGATGGTGATCGCGCGGGCGAGCGTGGCGAGCAGCGCGACGAGCGCGAGCGGACGCCGCTGGACGGCCGCCGCCGCGCCGCCGCCCAGCCAACCGGCGGCCACGAGAACCGCGAGGAGAACGTCGACGACGAGCAGCGAGCCGGTGGTCATGCCGGCTCTCTGCTGCCCACGACGGCGCCGGTGGAGTCGGCCGGCTCGGGGTCGGACAGCTTCCGGGCTCCCTGGAGGACGGCGACCACGACGTGTACGGCGATGATCCCGTTGAGGGCGTGCAGCGCACCGACGATCGGTCCGAGCGGGGTGCTGACGCCCGCGGCGTCGGTGGCCGCGTTGGCGAGCGCGGCGAGGAGCGCCTGCAGGACGACGAGACCGATCGGCAGGAGCGCCAGCGCGATGAGCCGGCCCGGTGCCTTCGCCAGTGCCGCGCACAGCGCGGTGAGCAGGGTGAGGGCCGGGATGACCGCCATGCCGTTGATGCTGTGCAGGGCGTACGCGTCGTCGCCCCCGGATCTGGTGAACCCGCCCACGGCGGCGAAGGCGAACTGGAGGACGAACGCGACGAGCAACAGGGCGCTGCTGATGACGAGTGCCTTACGCATGGTGGTCTCCCAGCGGGTGCGCCGAGGTCAGTGCCTGGGCGATGTGCTCGGTGGCCGTGATCGCCCCGTAGGCGACAAGCCGCACGAGGTCGGCGTCGCCGGGATGGGAGAGCCGCCAGAGAGCGACGTCGCCGACGGTTATCGCGCTGGGCGCGAACGCCGCCAGCAGGGCGATCCGGGTGCCGACCGAGCGCACCAGTGGGGAGCGTTGCAGGCCGCCGGGGAGCAGATCGGGGTCGAGCAGCGCGGAGACGATCCGGTTGATGACGTGGAAGGCGAGCAGGGTGCCGGTGACCTCCGGGCGGTACGGGCTGGTCCAGTCGGACGCCGTGGGGTTGCGGCTCGCCTGCGCCCAATCGACGAGCGCAGCGTACCCCGGCTGCGGTGGTGTCCCGTCCCGGACGATGACCTCGGCCAGCTTCGGCTCGCCCAGCGCGTGCAGCAGCATCGCGTGGGCGTCGAGGCAGAACCGACAGCGGTTGGCGCGGGACACCGCCGCCGCGACGAGTTCGCGCTCGACCCGGGACGCGTCCCCGGCGAGCAGCGCCTCGCGCATCAGCGCCCAGGTCGCGGCCAGCACCTCCGGCACGGCGGCGAGCACCTGGAAGGTGGGCAGCGGCCCGAGGAAGTCGTCCGACATCTGCCGGTAGACCTCCGCGGTCCAGCCGGTCGCGGCCGACGCCTGCACTGGGGTGGTGAAGCGGTATGTCATGGGTTCGATGCTCGTCCGGGCGAGCTGGGAAAACGTCGTGCCGTCGCAGGCACTTGGCCGGCCGGCGCTACCGCGTCCGCGGTACGTCCGGTTACCGCGGTCGGTGGATGCCGCACGGTGACGGCCCGTTCTACAGTTCGACAATGCGTCGCGATCTGCCGTACGCCCTCAGTGGCCTCGCCCTCGGCGCCCTTCTGCTCGGCAACGCGGCGCTCGCGCCGGACGCCGCGGCGGTTGGTGCTGTCGACGTCGTCCTGGTCCTGGCCATGATGGTCGCCCTGGCGGCGTGTCGGCGGTATCCGGTGGTGGCGCTGGGCGTGGTCACCGTCGCCATGCTGGCCGTGCACGTCCGCGTGCACCCCGGCGTGTCCGCCGCGTTCCCGGTGCTCGCAGCGGTCTACGTCGCCGCCTGGCGGGGGCAGCGGGCGGCTGCCGCCGTGGCCAGCCTCGTCTTCCTCGGTAGCTTTCTGGCCCGGGACATCTCGACGGCGCAGACCGGCCAGCTCATCGTCGAGCGAACGCCCCTGCTGCTCGGCTGGTTCGTGGCTGCCAACGTCGCGGGGCTGGTGGCGCGGCAGCGCCGGGCGTACCTGGAACAGGTCGAGCAGCGGGCGATCGAGGCCGAACGCACCCGCGAGGAGATGGCGTTGCGTCGCGCCGGGGAGGAACGCCTGCGCATTGCCCGTGACCTGCACGACTCCCTGACCCACAGCATCTCGGTGATCAAGGTGCAGGCCGGGATCGCCGTGCACCTCGCCCGCAAACACGGCGAGCAGCCGTCGGCCACGCTGCTGGCGATCCAGGAGGCCAGCGGCGCCGCGATGCGGGAGCTGCGCACCACGCTCGACGTCCTGCGTTCACCCGCCGACGAGGACCGCGTGGGGCTGGCCCGGGTGGACGAGCTCGCCGAACGGACCCGGGCCGCCGGCGTCCCGGTGCACGTCACCGTCAGCGGCCCGCCACGGGACCTGCCCGCCGAGATCGACCAGGCCGGGTATCGGGTCGTCCAGGAGGCACTGACAAATGTGGCCCGTCACGCCGGCCCCGCCACCGCGCGCGTCCACGTCGAGTACGCCCCGGCCCAGCTCACCGTCTCGGTCACCGACGACGGCCACGCGTCGCCGGCTCACCCGATCACACCGGGCGTGGGCCTGCGTGGCATGCGGGAACGCGTGACCGGGCTCGGCGGCACCCTGCGGGCCGCCGCCGCCAACGACAACGGATTCACGGTACGGGCCGCGTTCCCGCTGGACGGCCCCGGCGGGACCGCGCGCTCACCTGTGGTCCAGCGGACTCAGCGCGCCGGGGAGCCGGGATGATCCGGGTTCTGCTCGCCGACGATCAGGCCCTGATGCGAGCCGGATTCCGGGCCCTGCTCGACGCCGAGGACGACCTGGAGGTCGTCGGCGAGGCCAGCGACGGTGCCGCCGCCGTCCACCTGTCGCGGCGTCTGCGCCCGGACGTGGTGCTCATGGACGTGCAGATGCCGGGGCTCGACGGTATCGAAGCCACCCGCCGCATCGCCGCCGACCCGGACCTCGCCGCGGTCCACGTCCTCATCGTCACCAACTACGGGCTCGACTCCTACGTCTTCACCGCCCTGCGCGCGGGTGCCAGCGGTTTCCTGCTCAAGGACGCGGACCCCGCCGACCTGCTCCAGGCCATCGCCGTCGTGGCCCGCGGCGACGCACTGCTCGCACCGGCCGTGACGCGGACACTCATCAGCGAGTTCGTGTCCGGCCCACCGCCGGCCGAGCCGGCGGCCGGGCGTGACGTGCTGACCGCCCGCGAGCAGGAGATCGTCGAGCTGGTCGCGGGCGGGCTGAGCAACGACGAGATCGCCTCGCGCATGGTGATCAGTCCGTTGACCGCCAAGACACATGTGAATCGGGCGATGGCGAAGCTGCACTGCCGTGACCGCGCCCAACTTGTCGTGTGGGCGTACGAGTCGGGACTCGTCACGCCGCGCCGTCGATGATCGACAACGCGCTTCGAGGGCACCCGAAGGCACACGGGGTGGGGCCGACGCACTAGCATTGCCGCCGACCGACGACGGCTCTGCTGAAACGAGGCGACATGCGTTGGCTCCGGCGGTTGCTGGGCGGCAGGCGGGTCCAACTCGATCCGGGACGCCAGCAGGCGCTGCTGCACGACGTGCACACCCGGTACGGCCCGCACGCGCGGATCCGGTTCACCGAGCAGGTCGAGGCGCTCACCGCGACGCTGGACAGCGACGACGGCCTGCTGGTGGCGGCCCAGATCGTCGGTCAGGTCGCCGACGAGGCCCACGTGGACCTGCAGGCCCAGGCCCAGGAGATCCACCGACGGACGGGCCGGCGGCTGCTGGTGCACCGCCGCAACTACCGGCCGCTGTGGAAGGAGGCCGGTCCCGCGCTGCGGTGGCCGCTGTTCGCACTGCCGTCCGGCTTCCACCCGTACGCGCAGGTGGCCGCCGCTGTCACGGTGGTCGGCAGTCGGGCGCCCCGGCTCGACCGGGTGACCGACCCGAACCCGTTGTTGACCCGCGTGTTCGAGGTGCTCGACCTGACCACCGCCGGCTGGGAGTACGGCCGGGTGCGGGTGGACACCGACGCCGCCGCCCTGGCCGATCGACTGATCTCCAGTGCCGGGCAGGTCCTCGCGGCCATGGACGACCCGCCGCGACTGCCGCCCGCCGTCCGTGAGCTGATGCGCCGCAACAACACGGTCGCCGTGCACGATCCGGCCGGCCCCCGGGCCGTCGGCGGCATCAACCTGGGCGCGCGGATGCGGGAGGAGTTCCTGGTCTGAGCAGCCTCCGGCGTCACCTCGACGGGCACTGTGCCGTGCGCGGTGTTGCTGTCATTCGCGCCAGGTGCCCGTCCAGTCGTAGAGGGGCGCGGTGGTCGCGTACTCGCGGAGGTAGGAGATCTTGTCGCCGGTGAGTCTCGCGACCGAGGCTCCCTCGAAGGTGCGTGGCTTGCCGTGCCAGGTGTATGAGAACAGCCACTCGGCGATCAGGACGTCGCCGGCAGCCGCGTGCGTGGTGATCTCCCAGCTGTCGACCGAGCCGGCGTCGAGCCAGCTACGCATCCACTGCTCGACTGTCTGCCTGCCTCGGTAGACCGGGCCGTAGCACTCGATGATCACGCAGTCGTCGGAAAGCATGGCTAGGACGGCGGCCACGTCGTGGCGTTGCCATGCGGTGATGTACTCGCGCAGCTGGTTCATCAGGCTGCCTCGGCGGCTGTGCCGGGGGTCGGTCGGTCGATCAGTTGACCGCGTCTGAACCGCGCGCCAGCACGCACAAGAGCGACGATCAAGGACCCGTTAGTCGTCGTGGTGGCTGGCGTCGGCCCCTCGGCGGCGACCAGGGTGGGCACAGGCGTACCTTCCCGACCCGCGTTGGCGTGCGGGCCTTGTTTGATCCCTTGAACCGGATGCCTTGGGCAGCTAAGCCTCCCAATGGCCCATCCACAGGTTTCCAGCATTGCTCATGCCGACGTGCTGTTCAGCGTTATGCCCGCAGAGGCACCGAGATGACTCGGCGGTACACCGCTCACTGCCGCATCCGCCTCCACGGAGGTGACCGACGGTCACCTCCAGCTGCGCCCCCCGCCCCCGGCAGGGTGCGGAGTTAGTCGTCAGCAGCAGGCCAGAGTCCGCCACCAACACCCCGCCCACACGACGGCCTACCTCAGCCGGCCGGCACCAGCCCAGGTATCGGGCCGGAGGCGGTGGGGATTCCGCGGTCATCGCCGGACCGACGGAATCCCCACCCACCGCGCTAGCCGCCGACCCGGTACGCCCGGCGCACCGTCTGCTCCACCGCGTTGCCGTCCGCGTCGGCGGCGTTCGCCCGCAGCGACACGTGACCGGCCCGGCGGTGTGGCACCGACGCCAGCCAGCCTTCACCGTCCCGGCTGACCGGCACCGCGTGCCAGCTCCGGCCGTCGTCGTACGAGGCGGCGACAGTCACCGTCACCACCGGCCGCCCGGCCACCCCGTCCTGCCGGTGCACCGACATCCGCACCGGTCGGCGTTCACCGACCGACACGGTGTTGCGCAGGTCGGCAGGTGCGTCGAGGAGCATTCCCAGCAGCGGCAGTGGCCGCCGGTCCGATGCCGTGGCGGACCGGAAGGTCCACGACCCGCTGACCGTCGTGCTCGACCGCCAGGTCGGCGAGTGGTGCGTCGCCGCGGCGGTGAGCCGGTACGTCGCTGCTGCGGCCGGTACGGCGAACTGCCCCCGGCCGGGCTCGGCGACGGTGCCGCGAAGCTGCCCGTTCCGGTGCAGGCTGGTGCTGCCCGTGGTGCCGTCACCGAACGCGTCGGTGGGTCTCGGATGGCCGCTGGCGTCGGTGAACATCGGCACCATCACGTCGAACACGTCCCCCTGCCGGCTCACCCCCGGCTTGCCGGCGTTGTCCACTGTCGGCCCGGTCAACGCCGGCCCACCACCGCCTTGTCCCAACTGGTCGCCGGGTTGGCCCCCGGCCGACGACAACTCTGCGCAACCGCTTGCCCACCCGTCGAACACCGCTCGACCATGTGCTCATGGGGCCGGAGCGTCGTGTCATCCTCGGGGTCGACGTGGGCGCCACCGCCGTGCGGGTGGGCGCGTTCGCGTTGGACGGCTCGGCCCGACACGTCCGGACGCGGGCGTACCCGCTGCTCCAACCGCTGCCCGGCTGGCAGGTCCAGGACCCCGACGTGCTGGTGGCGGCCACCCTGGCGGCGGTGTCCGCGTGTGTCGCCGACACCGCCGGCGCGGAGGTCGTCGCCCTCGCGGTCAGCTCCCCCAGGTACGGCGTGATCGGGCTGGACGCGACACTCAACCCGCTGACGCCGCTGCTGAGCGGGCGGGACACGCGGTCCGCGGAGGTGGCCCGCGACCTGCGGGTCTCCGGTCAGAGCCGGGAGCTGCACCGGGTCACCGGCACGCCCGTGCACCCGGGGAGCCCGCTCTGCAAGCTCATCTGGTTCGCCCGCCACGAGCCGTACCTCTGCGCCGCGACGCGGTGGTGGATCGGCCTGAAGGACTACCTGGTCCATGGGCTGACCGGGACGTTGGTGACCGAGCTGTCGTCGGCGTCCGGCACCGGCATGTTCGACGTGCACCGGCGGGTGTGGAGCGCGGGCGTACTCGATCTCGCCGGGGTGTCCGGCAGCCAACTGCCCCCGGTCCTGCCCACGACTGGCGTGTTGCGGCTGTCCTCGGCGGCTGGGCAGGCGGTCGGCCTGCCGTCCGGCACACCTGTCGTCGTGGGTGCGGCTGACGGTCCGTCGCGCAGCCTGGGCATGGCGGCGATCGACAGCACCGTCGCCGGCCTGACGCTCGCGGCCACCGGGGCCCTGCGGACTGTCGTCGCGGCTCCGCTCGTCGACCCGGCGGAGACCTTCTCCTGCGCCGCGCTGACCGAGGACGCCTGGGTGGTCGGCAGGACGGTCAACAACGGCGGCAACGTCGTGCGGTGGGCCGGTGGCGCCCTCGACCCCGACCGCCGCGAGGCGTCCGATGACCAGCTCGCCGCACCCGAGTTGCTGGCTCTCGCCGAACGGATCGCCCCGGGCAGCGACGGCCTCGTGATGCTGCCCTACCTGCTGGCCGATCGGGCACCGGCTGTCGGTTCCGGCCCGCCGGGGGCGTATCTGGGCCTGCGGAGCGAGCACTCCCGAGGTCACCTGGTGCGCGCGGCGCTGGAGGGTGTGTGCCTGCACCTCGGCGGCGTCCGGGACCGCCTGGCCGAGCTGACACCGGTCAGCAGCGTTCGGCTGGCCGGCGGCGCGTTCCGGTCTCCGCTGTGGCGTGCGGTGATGGCCGCGGTTTTGGACTGTCCGACCCAGGTGGCGGGCGAGGACGACGACGCCGCCCTCGGCGCGGCGGCGCTCGGGCTCTTCGCGATCGGCCTCGCCGCCGACCTCAAGGGGGCCGTCACCCTGCTCGATCCCGAGGGCGCCCGCACCGAGCCCGTCCTGGTCGACCCGGCCCTCGCCGCGACCTACCGCGGCCTGCGCGCGAAGCTGCCCGCACTCCACACGGTCGTGGGCCGCGTGGGCGAGATCCTCGACGAGGTGGCGGCCGGGCCGGGCGTCGGCTGGCGGGCCACCACGGCGTCGCGGGACGTGGTGGGCGGCTGACCGGGCGGCCGGCGGGCGTCAGTGCTCGGGGTCCTCCTTGACCTGGGCCACGAGCTGGGTCGGGTTGACGTAGCGCAGTGCGACGACGAGCAGCACGAGCATCATCGACGTGTAGATGACCGCCATGGCGTCGACCGACTGCTGCGCCCGGATCCCGGACGCGGACATCGAGTAGTAGAGCGCCACGACGAGGGTCTGCGAATCGGGCCCGGCGGTCAGGAAGGTCAGCTCGAACATGCCGACGGTCCGGACGAGGACGAGGATCGCGGAGGCGAGGATGCCCGGCACGAGCAGCGGTGTGAGGACCCGGAGGAACACCGTACGCAGACCCGCGCCGCACATCCGCGCGGCGCTCTCGATGCGTGGGTCGATCTGCTCGATGAACGGGGTCATGGTCAGGATGACGAAGGGCACCGAGGGTACGAGGTTGGCGAGCACCACCCCGGACATGTTCCCGGCCAGCCCGAACTTGTAGAGGACCGTCGCCAGCGGGATGCCGTACGTGATCGGGGGCATGAGGATGGGCAGCAGGAACACGAGGAAGATCAGCCGTTTGCCGGGGAAGGACCGCCGCGCAAGGACGTAGGCCGCCGGCACACCGATCAGCAGCGAGAGGCCCACGACGAGTACGGAGACCTCGAGCGTCACGACGATGACCTGGAGAAGCGCGAACTCGTCCCAGGCCCGGCCGTACCAGCTGGTGGTGTAGCCGTCCGGGAGCCAGGTGTCGAACCAGCGCTGACCGAACGAGCTGACCAGCACGGACGCCACGACGCCCAGCAGGTTGACGAAGAAGAAGATGACGACGCCCCACACGAGCCAGGCGGCCGGCCGGGCGGCGAGGCGCCGACGCCGGTCGGTGCTGGTGGCGGTGGGTCGCGCCGGTGGCGCCTGGGTGATCGAGGCCATCAGCCCTTGCCTCCGGTCGCGCCGGTGTAGAAACGACTGCGCGCGGCCAGCACCACCGCGATGACGACCAACTCGACGAAGCCCATGATCATGGCGATCGCCGACGCGTACGGGTAGTCGTACTGCTCGTACGCCGCCTGGTACGCGGCGAGGGAGATGACCCGCGTCTCACCGGCCGGGTTGCCGACCAGGACGGCCGACGGGAACACGCTGAACGCCAACACGAACGTCAGGCAGAACGTCGTGGCCAGCCCTGGCATCAGCAGCGGGAGGGTGATCCGGGTGAACCGGCGACGCCAGTCCGCCCCCAACGTCGCGGCCGCCCGTTCCAGGGTGGGGTCGATCCCGGAGAGGTAGGAGAGCACCAGCAGGAACGCGAACGGGAAGCCGGTGATCACCAGCGAGAAGAACACGCCCCAGTAGTTGTGGGTCAGCCGTACCGGCTCGTCGACGAGGTGCGTGGCGAGCAGGATCCGGTTGAACCAGCCGGTCGGGCCGAGGAAATTCAGCAGCCCCTGGGCGGTGAGGACGGTGCCGAGCGTGATCGGCACGACCAGCAGCGTGGTGACCAGCCGTTTGCCCCGGAACCGGCCACGCATCCGGTAGGCGATCGGCACGGCGGCGAGGACGTTCAGCAGCGCGGCGGGCAGCGCGATCCGCAGCGTGATCCCGATCGTGCCCCGCTCGTAGGCGTCGGAGAAGAACCGGGCGTAGTCGCTGAACGGCCCGCCGTCGGTCGGCTGGAACGACAGCGTCAACCCGTAGAAGAACGGGTAGAGGAACAGGGCGATGACGAAGACCAGCGCCGGGACCAACAGGAGGAGCTGACGGTCGATGCCCCGTTCGGCGAGGCGGTGTTGCCAGTGCGCCACCGGTCGGCCGGGCCCGGCGGCGCTCACCGCGTCGCCACCGCGGCGTCCGCGAGGCGCGCGGTCTCCGCTGTCGCGGCGGCGGGATAGACGAGCAGCCGCCGCGGGTCGATGGCGAGCGTGACCTGGTCACCGGGTGCGATCCGCTGCTCGCTACGCAGGTGCAGCGACTGACCGGTGTCGGTACGCGCCTCGGCCGCCAACTCGCGGCCCTGGTATTCCACCACCTCGATGGTCGCCGAGAGGGCGTTGGAGGTCTCCCCGGCCCCGTCGACGCGGATGTCCTCCGGGCGTACCGCGACCACCACCTCCGCGCCGTCGGCGAGGTCGCCGACGGCCTCGCCGAGCAGTCGATGACCGGACGACTCGACAGTGGCCCGACTGCCGTCGCACCGCACCACCCGGCCCCGCCACAGGTTGCGGTAGCCCATGAAGTCGGCGACGTGCCAGTTCGCCGGGCGGGTGTGCAACTCGCGCGGCGACCCGATCTGCTGCACCCGCCCCTCCCGCAGCACCACCAGCCGGTCGGCCAGGGAGAGCGCCTCCTCCTGGTCGTGGGTGACGTAGACGGTGGTGAGCCCCAACGACTGGTGCAGCCGGCGGATCTCGGTCCGCATCTCCAGCCGCAGCTTGGCGTCGAGGTTGCTCAACGGCTCGTCCATCAACACCAGCGACGGCTCGAACACGACGGCGCGGGCGATGGCGACGCGTTGCTGCTGACCACCGGACAGCTGACCGGGCAGCTTGTCGACGTGGTCCTCCAGCCGCACCAGCCGCACCGCCTCCGCCGTACGTCGGCGCGTCTCCTCCTTCGGCAGCCGCCGCATGCGCAGGCCGAAGGCGATGTTCGCCCGCACCGTCAGGTGCGGGAAGAGGGCGTAGCTCTGGAACACCATGCCGAAGTCCCGGCGCTCCGGTGGCAGTGTGTCGATCCGCCGCTCGTCCTGCCAGATGCTCCCCCGGGTCAACGGCAGGAGCCCGGCCAGGCAGTTCAGGGCTGTCGACTTGCCACAGCCGGACGGGCCGAGCAACGCGATGAACTCACCGGTCTCGATGGTGAGGTCCAGCTCGGTGAGCGCGTCCTGACCTCCGAACCGACGGGACACCCCGTCCAACCGCAGCTGGGAGAAGGCACTCATCCCTGCTTGACCTTCCCGCCGCCGATCTCGCGGTCCCACCGGTTGAACGCCGCAACGAGGCTCTTCGCGTCCAGCGGCACCTCGGTCGGGTTGCCGGCGATCAGCGCCTCGTACTCGGGGCGGCCGAACTCCCGGATCGCGTCCTGACTCTTCTGCGGCGCCGAGGTGAGCCCGACGTCCTTCACCGCCGGGCCCGGGTAGAAGTAGCCCTCGTCGTACGCCCTGGCCTGTTGCTCGGGAGTGAGCATGAACGCCAGCAGGGCCAGGACCGCCGCCTGGGTGTCGGTCGAGACGCCCTTGGGCAGCACGGCGTAGTGCGCGTCGGTGACCCAGTGGAAGCCGTCGATCGTGGCGATCCTGGCCTCCTTCGGCACCGTGCCCAGCACGCGGGGGTTGATGTCCCAGCCGGTCGTGCTGACGATCAGGTGAGCCGTGCCGTTGGCGAGGTTCTTCATCGTCTCGGTGGTGCCGGACGGGTAGTAGTCGACGTACTGGCCCAGTTCCTTGAGGAAGGCCCAGGTCTTGTCCCATCCCGCGGTGGGATCCTTGGGGTTGGCGTCGCCCAGGATGTAGGGCAGGCCCATCAGGAAGGTGCGACCGGGGCCGGAGTTGGCCGGCCGGGCGTACTGAAACTTCTTGGGGTTGGCTCGGGCCCAGGCGAGCAGGGCCTCCGCGGTGCTCGGCGGTGTGGCCAGTCGGGCCGGCAGATATTCGAGCAGCGGCCCGGACGGGTAGTAGGTTACGGTGACCCCGGCGTTGCCGGCGAGCTGTTGCATCGCGGCTGCCGGTGCCAGGTAGTTGCCCATGCCGCCGAGGCGGTCGGAGAACGTCGGCAGCAGGTCGATCCAGAGGCCCTGTTCGATGCCCGCAGCCAGCCCGTCGACGCCGGTCAGCACGAGACCGATGTCCACCCGGTTCGCGCCCTGCTGAGCTTTGATCTTGCCGGACAGTTCCGGTGCCGGCGCCTTCGAATAGGTCACCCGGGAGATCACGTCGGGGTTCTTGGCGACGAAGTCGTCGATCATCCCCTGGGTCAGCTGCAGATTTCCGGCAACGTCGAGGACGTTGAGTGTCACCGCCCGACCGGGTCGCTGCGGCACCTCACCCGTGGTGTCGCCGGTGGCCTTGCCGGGACCGTCCGGTGCCCCGCACCCGACCGCGCCCACGATGACCGACGATGCCGTAACCAGGAGAACGCCGCGCCGCGTCATACCCATGAGCTGTTCCCTCCGCCAGGTGTCATCCCCGCTGATTGAGGCAGCCGACGCGACGCGACGGCAATGGGTTGCCATGTATTGCCTCGCGCGAATGCGTTAACGGCACTGGTTTGTTACGAGGGCATTGCCGAGCACTCACCGCCGTCATACCATGATCACGGCGCGTAGCCGGGAGGAGCATCCAGATGCCCGACCACACCAGGCCGCCCGACAAGAGGGTCACGATCTACGACGTCGCGAGCGAAGCCGACGTCTCACCGTCCACGGTGTCCCGCGCCTTCTCCAGGCCGAGCCGCGTCAACTCCGAGACCGCAGAGCGGGTCCGGCAGGTCGCGGAGCGGCTGGGCTACCGGACCAACCCCCTCGCCCGCACCCTCAGCACGGCACGCACGCACATGATCGCGCTCGTCATCGCCGACATCACCAACCCGGTGTACGCCGAGATCGCGCGCGGCGCGCAGGAGGCGGCGACCGACGGCGAGTACACCACCGTGCTGATCGACGCCCAGGAGTCCGACCGACGGGAACGGGAGGCGATCGAACGCACCATGTCCACTGTTGACGGCATCGTGCTGGCCAGCAGCCGGATGTCCGACTCGGCCATCCGGATGTTCGCCAAGCAACGGCCGGTGGTGGTCCTCAACCGCGCCATCGCCGACGTGCCCTGCGTCGTGACGGACAACCCCCGGGGTGTGCGGCGGGCCGTCGAACACCTCGGTGAGCTGGGGCACGACCACATCACGTACGTCGCCGGGCCGGAGGCCTCCTGGCCGAACGGCATCCGCTGGCGGTCGCTGCTCGAGGCCGGCATGGAGCTGGAGATCAAAGTACGTCAGATCGGCCCCTTCAGCCCGACCATGGCGGGCGGTGAGCGGGCCGCCGAGGAGTTGTGCGCGCGGCCGGCAACGGCCGTCCTCGCCTTCAACGACCAGATGGCGATCGGCCTCATCCGCGGTCTCGGGCAACGGGGCGTCGACATTCCGGGCGACGTGAGCATCGTGGGTTTCGACAACATCGTCGCGGCCGACATCGTCACACCCGGGCTGACCACTGTCGCGGCACCCCTCTACGCGGAGGGCTCGGCCGCGACCCGACACCTGCTCACGATGATCGAGGGGGCACCCGGGCACACCGGTCGACCGATGGTCCTCCCGGTACGCCTCGTGGTCCGTCACTCCACGGCCGCCCGCAACCCGAGCCCGGGTCGAGCCCGAGCGCCCTGGGCCCGGCGGCGGCCGGCGCCCAACCCGGCGGCACACCTGTGGTGAGGCCACCCGGCGACAAGAAACGACAACTCCTTGCCCAGGCTGGGGCACCTCGGACAGGATCGGCGCACCTTCCATTCAATTGGGTCACTACGTGCGTGGGCCGTTCCGATCGACGTCTCCGTCGGACAACAGAGGAGAAGGCAATGAACCGAGGTCCGGTGCCCAGGCTGCGGCGAGTCCTCATCGTGCTCGGCACGGCGCTCGCCACGGTCGCGGCCACCCTCGCCGTCGCCACCACGCCCGCTACCGCCGCCGAGTCGCCGGACGACTACGGCGGCTCCGACCTGTGGTTGCGATACGTGCCGGTCAGCGACGCGAAACTGCTGCGCGACTACCGCCGCGCGGTCACGACGATCGTGGTCGAGAACGCCGACGCCAACCGGGTCCACCGGCACACCACCGACCTCGCCATGGCGCCCGGCTCCACCGAGAAGCTGGCCGAGACCACGCTCGGCGCGGCCCGCGACGAGCTGGTGCGCGGCCTCGGCGGGCTCCTCGGCCGTTCGACACCCGTGCCGATAGTCAGCGGTGACCGCGTCCCGGCTGGTGCGGTCGTGGTGGGCACGCCGGCAAGCTCACCGCTGGTGCGCCGCCTCATCCCGGCACACGACCTGGCCCGGGTCGGCGACGAGGGCTACCTCGTGCGCTCGCTGTCGCGCGGCAGGGACCGGTTCACCGTCATCGCCGGCAACACCGACCTCGGCGCTCTCTACGGGACGTACGCGTTCCTGCGGCTGCTGCAGACGCAGAAGCCCATCGACCACCTCCGTGTCGCGGAGTCACCGAAGATCAAGCATCGACTGCTGAACAACTGGGAGACCGAGCGCCTCTACGCCGGCAACAACGCCTCCGGCCTCGGCGGCCTGAACGGCGAGAGCGGGGCGATCTTCAACTTCGCCGCGACCGGAGCGAGCGCCGGCGCCAACCTGCCCGTCATCCTCGACCGCTACGTCGTCGTGGCACGCGCGTTGGCGTCGCTGGGCATCAACGGCATCACCATCAACAACGTCAACGCCGACAACGCGTACCTGACGAGCGCTCGGATCGCGCAGGAGGCCGCCCTCGCCGACGCCCTGCGTCCGTACGGCATCAAGCTGGGCCTGTCGATCCGCTACACCGCCCCCACGGACAGCCGATTCTCGCCGGACACGCTCACCAACAGCCAACTCGATCCGTACGGCGCCGACTTCCGGGGCTGGTGGCAGCGCCGGGCGCAGCAGATCCAGGCCGCCATCCCGGACTTCATGGGCTTCACCGTGAAGGCCAACTCCGAGGGCCAACCCGGGCCACAGGACTTCGGGTACGACCACGGCGACGGCGCCAACGCCATCGGCGCGGCGGTCGCGCCACTCGGGATGACAGTCCACTGGCGGACCTTCGTCTACAACGCCGAGGTCGACAACGACCGGCTCAAGCGGGCCTACCTGGAGTTCGGGCCGATCGACGACGAGGTCCAACCGGACGGCACCCGGGGACGCTTCGCCGACAACGTGTTCCTGCAGACCAAGAACGGGCCGCTGGACTTCCAGGCGCGGGAGCCCGTCCACCCGATGCTCGGGCGAATGGAGAACACCAACCAGGCCCTGGAACTCCAGATCACCCAGGAGTACACGGGCCAGAACTGGATGCTGACCTACCTCGGCCCGATGTACGAGGAGATCCTCAAGACCGACACGTACGCGACCGACGCGAACGGGAAGCTGCTCACGAGGCGCCTGGTCGGCAACATCGTCGACGGGAGCGCCCAGCACCATCCGGACACCGCCATCGTGGGTGTCGCCAACCTCGGCAACGCCGACAACCTGACCGGGCACCACTTCGCCCAGGCGAACCTCTTCGCCTTCGGCCGGCAGGCGTGGAACTGGACGCTCGACTCGACCGACATCGCGACCGACTGGGTCCGGATGACCTGGGGCAACGACAGGCGTGTCGTCGACACCATCCGGAAGATGATGATGGGCTCGTGGGAGGCGCTGGTGAGCTACCAGACGCCGCTGGGCATCGGCCACCAGTTCGCCGAGGGCGCCCACTACCGGCCCGACCCGGCCGACTGGGCGGGCCGCGACGACTGGAGCCCGGTCTACTACAACCAGGCCGACAGCGTCGGCCTCGGCTACGACCGCTCCCCCACCGGCAGCAACCTGGCCGCCCAGTACTTCCCCCGGCTCCAGCAGCGCTACGGAAACATCGACTCGGTCCCGGAGAACCTGCTGATGTGGTTCCACCACGTGCCGTGGGGCCATCGGATGGACAGCGGCCGACCGTTCTGGGACGAGCTGGTCTACCGCTACCAGATGGGCGTGCAGTACGTGACGTGGATGCGGGAGACCTGGGAGACGCTCCAGGCCGACATCGACGCACGCCGGTTCGCGGAGGTACGCGCCAAGCTGGCCGTCCACGAGACGGACGCCGCCGACTGGCGGGACACGTCGGTGAACTACTGGAAGGAGTTCAGCGGGCGGGACATCCCGGTCGACGACGCGCCCCTCTCGGCGACGATCGTCGTGAACGGCTCCGAGTTCGGCGGCTTCAACCTGTCCGACACCTCGTACACCATCCCGGTACGGGCCGGGGGTTCCCCCACCCTCACGAAGGTGCGGACGGCCGACCGGAAGGCGCGCTACCAGATCGTGTCCCAGGCGGTGAGCGTTCCCGGGCAGGCGGTCGTCAAGGTCACGACGGAGAGCTTCTTCGGCCCGCTGGTGAAGAACTACGTCTTCAACCTGGTGCCCGACACGACGCTGACGAGCCTGCGCGTGGGCGGTGAGCCGTTGACCTCCTTCGCGCCGACGACGCTGCACTACAACGCACTCCTCCCGGCCGACGCCACGGCCGCGCCGACGGTCACCGCCGAGGCCGCCGATCCCGCCGCCTCAATCGCCGTCGAGCAGGCGAGCAGCGCCACCGGGCAGGCTCGGGTCACCGTCACGAACGGCGCGGCGACGTCGGTCTACACGGTGGACCTGAACACGACAAACACGGGCAGCGACGAGTTCGGCTCGGCCGCACTCGGCTCCCAGTGGCAGTGGGTACGACCGGACGAGAGCCGGTGGCGTCTGGCCGACGGGTCGCTCGTCATCACCGCGCAGCAGGGTGACCTGCAGGGCGCCACCAACACCGCGAAGAACCTTGCCGTGCAGGACGTCGACGGTGACTGGACGGCCGAGTCCAAGGTCGTCTTCTCCCGCCCGCTGGCCGCCAACAACGAACAGGGCGGTGTCATCGGGTACGCCGACGACAACAACTACGTGAAGCTCGCCTGGGAGATGGGCAGCGCGACCGCGGCCGTCAACAAGGTCCGGCTCGTCCTGCTGCGCGAGCAGAACGGCGCGACGTCGACTGTGGAGATCACTGGCGCGGACGCCCAGCGGATCGTCGGGGCCGACGGCGCCAGCTGGCTTCGACTCACCAAGATCGGCGACAGCTACCGCGCCTACTACTCACGCGACGGCAGGGTCTACCGCTACATCGGCTCCACGACGTTGAACGTCGAGACGACGAAGGCCGGGCTGGCGGCCTTCAACCGGGCCGGCACCTCCACCGACCTCGACGTCGCCTTCGACTACTTCCGGATCGAGAGCCGCGGGGAGCGGGTCCGCTGACCTCCAGCATGAGCGTCGGCTGGCCCGGCATGTCGATGTGCTGTTGAGCGGTATACCTCAGCGTCATGAACATGACTCCGAGGTATACCGCTCAATACCGCGTCCGCCCCGACGACGCGACCCGACGGCGACCCCCGAACGCCGGCCGCGCCCACGACCCCAGCCAGGTCCGGGAGCCACCGCAGCACCGCAAGCCGCGACCGGGCCCGTCCTCAGTGAGGACGGGCCCGGTCGTGCTCCCCCGAGCGGGTTTCGTCGCCGTCAGCTCCCGATGGCGACGGCGAAGATGTGCATGGTCACCACGTTCGTCGCCGGCCGGGCGCTGATGTTGGGCAGCACGACCGAGGCGACCGCCTTGCTCTGCAACGCGACACCGACGTAGTAGATGCAGGCGGCGGTGTTCTGCCGCTGGTTGTTGGGCCGGTTCTGGTAGGCGGACACGATGGCGGCGGTCCCCGCGGAGCTCGGCCCGCCGTACCAGTCGGGCGTGCTCAGCGTGAACGTCTGGCGGCTGCCGTCGGCGTAGACGACCGTGCCCGTGCCCGACGGGGCGCCGTAGGTGCCGGTCAGGAGGAAGCCGAGGGTCCTGCCCGTGCCCGTCACGCTTATCGTCTGGCCCGAGGCGATGGCGTTGTCGGCGGCGCCCGAGCTGACGCTGGGCCACCGGAAGTTGACGCCGTTGCGGCTCACCGTGCCTCCCGGGCTGGCACCGGCCGCGGCCAGGGCCTGCGCCGAGAGCGACGCCCCACCGCCGTCGAAGTTGCCGACGTTGGTGTTGCTGTCGCTGGTGATGCCGACGTTGCTGAAGCTCTGCTCCAGCGTCGGTAGGGCGACGCCCGTGCTGGTGACCCGGTAGGTGCGCCCGGCCTGCACGGTGACCTCGATCAGGTCGGACTCGATCCGGGTGACCCGGGCCGCCGTACCGTCGGCGGTGTCGACCACGGTGACGGTGCCGGTGAGGATCCGGGCGCGCAGGCGGACAGTGCCGGCGCGGTCCGGTCGGACGAGGATTTCGGTGGCCTGACCGCTGCTCCAGGTGACGTCGACCGTGTGCCCGCCCCGACCCCGCAGGCCGGCCACCCGCCCACTCGGCCAGGCCGGCGGCAGCGCGGGCAGGATGTGCAGCTCGCCCGCGTGGCTCTGCAACAGCATCTCGGCGATGCCTGCGGTGGCGCCGAAGTTGCCGTCGATCTGGAACGGCGGGTGCAGGTCGAACATGTTGGGCGCGAGCCGTGCGGTGGTGGCGAGGTAGCGGATCAGGTCGTGGGCCCGCTTGCCCTCCTCCATCCGAGCCCAGAAGTTGATTTTCCAGGCCAGTGACCAGCCCGTCCCGTCATCGCCCCGCAGCGCCAGGGTCCGACGGGCGGCCTCGAACAGCTGGGGGGTGCCGCGCTTGGTGATCTGGTTGCTGGGGGCCAGCCCGTACAGGTGCGAGATGTGCCGGTGGTTGGGCTCGGTTTCCACCCAGTCGTAGAGCCACTCCATGATGTTGCCGCGCGAGCCGACCTTCATCGGAGGGAGCCGGTCGCGGGTGGCGCGAACCTGGGCCCGAAAGGTGCTGTCCACGTCGAGGATCTCGCTCGCCCGGGCCACCCCGTCGAAGAGGTCCCGCAGGATCTGGTTGTCCATGGTGGGTCCAGCGCACACGCTGGCGTTGGAGTGGTGGCTGAGTTCCGGCGAGTTCGACGGGTTGGTCACCAGATACCCGAGGGTCGGCTCGGTCACCAGCGTGTTGAGGAAGAACTGCGCCGCGCCCTTCATGGCCGGGTAGTTCGTCCGCAGGAACTCGATGTCGCCGTTGAACAGGTAGTGGTCCCAGATCAGCGTGGACAGCCAGGCGCCACCGGTCTGCCACATGCCCCAGAACGCGCCGTCCACCACGGCGGTGGCCCGCCAGGCGTCGGTGTTGTGGTGGGTGACCCAGCCACTGGCGGCGCCGTACTGCACCTGGGCGGTCCGCGCTCCGGCGACGGCGAGGTCCCGGACCAGGTCGAAGACCGGGTTGTGGCACTCGGCCAGGTTCGTGGTGTTGGCCGGCCAGTAGTTCATCGGCAGGTTGGCGTTGATGGTGTATTTCGAGTCCCACGACGGGGCCAGCGAGTCGTTCCAGATGCCCTGGAGGTTGGCCGGCTGGGTGCCGGGTCGCGAGGACGAGATCAGCAGGTACCGACCGAACTGGAACAGCAGCGCGGAGAACTGCGGGTCGGTGACGCTGTTGTGCTGGGCGATCCGGACATCGGTCGTCTGGTCGGCCGCGGAGGTGCGGCCCAGGTCCAGGGTGACCCGGCCGAAGAGCGCCTGGTAGTCGGACACGTGCCGGCTGCGCAGTTGGTCGTAGCTGCTGGCCCGCGCGGCGGTGAGTCGCTGCCGGGCGATGCCCTGGTAGTCGCCACCGACGTTGCGGTAGTTGACGTAGCTGGTGGCGATGGTGACCAGCACGGTGACGCTGGTGGCACCGCTCACCCGCAGGGTGCCGCCGGAGCTGGACACACTGCCACCGGTGACTGTCGCGTTGGCCAGGGCGAGGAAGCGGACCTGGCCGTTGACGCCCTCCATGTTTCCGGAGAGGCCGTCGAGGCCGATCGTGGCGCCGTCCGGGCTGGACACCGTGGTGCGTTGCGGGCTGTCGAAGGTGGCGGTGAAGCTGATCGAGTTGGCCCGGTCCGCGGTCAGCCGGATCGCGATGGCCTGGTCCGGTGCGCTGGAGAACACCTCCCGCTGGTAACGGATGCCGTTCAGCACGTACGTCGTCGTGGCGGTGGCGGTGGTGAGGTCCAGCGTCCGGTTGTACTGAGAGGCACCGCTGGCGGAGCCGAAGGCGAGCCGGAGGTTGCCGACGGTCTGGTAGGCCAGTTGGCCGCCGGGGTTGCCCATCATGGTCTGGTTGATCAGATCCTGGGCCTGGGTCCACTGGTTCGCGTTGACCAGCCGTCGGATCTCCGCCAGCGCCGCCGCGCCTCTGGTGTTGCTGGGGTCGTGCGGGCCACCGGCCCAGACGGTGTCCTCGTTGAGCTGGAGTCGTTCGGTGTCGACGTTGCCGAAGACCATGGCACCGAGCCGGCCGTTGCCGATCGGCAAGGCCCGCAGCCAGTCGGTGCCGGCGGACTCGTCGTACCAGAGCGCGAGGTCGTTGGCGGCCAGCACCTGCGGCGGCGCCACCGAGTCCGCTTTCGCTACGGCGGTCCAGGGCAGCGGCAGGAGGGCACCGCCCGCACCGGCCGCACCGATCTTGAGGGCTTGGCGTCGGGTCAGGTCTGACATCGATCCTCCAAACGGTGACCGATTCGGCCACCCCGATGCGTGACAACTGTGGTAACCGAGATGGGTCCGCTTCGCGGGCCGACCAGCACCTTGTGCAGCAGGCCAGCGTCGAGCCCCGAGTCGGGCAGACATCTGATGTGTTTCGCGAAGGTTACTCCGGCGCCACGCAATCGGCAACGATCGATCGATGACGAGATCAGCACGAACCCGCCTACCGGCCCGCAGGCTTCCGCTGGAGGTTGGCAGCGCACCGACGCGACCCGACGGGGCGGGGCGGCGGAGAGGAGCCCGCTGGCCGCGCTGCACCGCTGTATACATCGGATGATGAGCGCCAAGCAGGCGAGGTCGGCGCAGCCCGTCGCGGTACGGCCACCAGCGCCGCCGCGCCGGCCTGCTCGGCGCAGACGTACCTGCCGGTTCGGGCGGACCTGAGGGCCACCAGACCACTGTCGGCGTCGACGACGGTGTACGGAAGCTCGGCGAAGGCAGCGCACTCGAGTGCAGCCCATTCGGCATCCCGCAGGACATCGGCGACCAGGTCGGCTGGCACGACCGCGGAGCGGTTGGTGTCGACGGCACCGCCGCCGTTGGACGCGCTACACCTCGACGGTCACGTCACGCGCCGGGCGGCGCCCGGCGCGTCGCCGGACGCTGGCCGCGATGATCGCGAGACCGGGGGCGGCGCCGAGTAGCCAGATCGCGATCAGTGGCCAGTGGATCAACGCAGCCACCGCCCCGCGGATCTCCGGGACCTCCCCGACCGTGTACGACGTCTCCGGGTCGGCCGTTCGACAGGACAGCGAGTAGGCACCGGCGCTGAGCACGTCGACGGTGGCGACCCAGGCGTAGGAGACCGCGTCGCCCCCGTAGCCGCCGGGTGGGATCGTCAGCGGCTGCGCCCGCCGGGCGGTCGCGCCAGCGCCGGTGACCTCGCAGTCCGGATCGGCAGGTGCGAAACCCACCGCGTAGATCGCGTACCGGCCCGCCGCCGGCAACGTCAGGTGCCCGGACTCGATGGCTGAGCTCGCGTACGGCCCCACTGCCCCGTATTCCCACTCGCCGTAGCGCACGGTGCTGCCCTCGGCCCCCAACTGCACCGTCAGCTGGGCCAGCAGGGCACCCCCGACGACGGTGATCCCGCCCGTGACCAGACCGTGTCGCACCGACGGGTGGCTACGGCGTGGGCGACCTCGGGCAAGGAGGTGGCCGACCACCGCGCCGCAGATCACCAGCGGGACGCAGGCGATCACCACCCCTCGCCACGGGGCCACACCGGTGAGCGGGATGACCCACCGGTAGACGGCCATCGTCGCGGCCACGAACACCGCGCTGACCAGCGCTGCCGCCACCACGGCGGCCACCGGGGCCGAGGTGCTGCGACGCGGCGCGGCGGACCAGGTCCACCGGGCCGCCACCGCGGCGGCGAGCACGGGCACCGCCCCGGCGATCCACCACAACGCCGCTGAGACCCCCGGGTCCTCTTCCCAGCGGTGTGTCCACTCGAAGAAGACCAGCGGCGCCGGCACGGTCGCCAGCATCCACAGTGCCAGGATCTTCGGGCCGGGAAGTGTCCGACCCGCCACCCGCCAGGTAGCCGCGCTCATGCACCGATCATCGGGCAACAGGAGTCGTTCGCACCGCCCGCGGGGCGGGCCACCCCCGGCCGGTCTCGTCCAGCGCTGTCCGGAGCTGGGTCAGGAAGACACCGAGTTCCGCCGCCTGGACCCCGTTGAGCACGCGACGCATGAGCGCCGAGCCCACCACCACGCCGTCGGCGTACCCACCGGCCTCGGCCGCCTGCTGCGGACCGGAGATGCCGAAGCCGAGGACCACGGGCAGATCCGTGGCCTGTCGCAGCGACGTCACCAACTGCTCGCCGGCCGCGCCCACCGTCGACTGCTCGCCCGTGGTCGCCATGACACTGACCGCGTAGACGAAGCCCCGGCTACGCGAAGCGATCTCGTGAAGGCGCTGCGGCGTGGTCGCCGGGGATGCCAGCAGCGCGAGGTCGACCCCGTTGCCCGCCGCCGCGGTGGAGACCGGCTCCATCTCGTCGACCGGCAGGTCCGGCACGATCAGACCGTCCACTCCGGCATCGGCGAGCGCGACGCAGAAGCGGTCGGCTCCGCCGTGCAGGACCAGGTTGGCGTACGTGAAGGCGATCAGCGGCACGGGCAGTGCGAGCCGGGTGACCTCGTCGAGGATCTGCCGGGTGGTGACGCCCCGCAGCAGTGCCCGGTGCGACGACTCCTGCACGACAGGTCCGTCCAGGATGGGGTCGGAGAACGGGAGGCCGATCTCGATGGCGTCGGCGCCCGCGTCCACGGCGGCCCGCAACAGGTCGGTCCAGTTCCCGGTGACGCCGCCGGTCACGTACGGCACGAGCAGCTTGCGGCCGGCCGCCTTGGCGGCGCGGGTACGGGTCTCCAGTGCGTTCACGACAGCTCCATCAGGGTGGCCATGTCCTTGTCGCCCCGCCCGGAGAGCGTGAGCATCACCGTCGAACCCGGAGGGACCGTGCCGTCACCCACGGCACGGATCACCCACGCGACCGCGTGGGCGGATTCCAGCGCGCAGAGGATGCCCTCCGTGCGGGCCAGCCGGTGGGTGGCGGCGAGCACCTCGGCGTCGTCCACGGTCACGTAGGTGGCCCGGCCCGAATCGGCAAGGTACGCGTGCTCCGGTCCCACGCCCGGGTAGTCCAGACCGGCGGCGATCGAGTGGGCCTCGCTGATCTGCCCGTGCTGGTCCTGAAGCACCAGGGAGCGGAAGCCGTGCAACACGCCGGGGGTGCCGGCGCTGATCGCGGCGCCACCTGCCGCCTCGACACCGACCAACCGGGCCGGCGTGTCGATGAAGCCGGCGAACGTGCCGGCGGCGTTGGACCCGCCACCGACGCAGGCCACGACGTAGTCGGGGGTGCCGGCGACGAGGTCGGCCGCGCACTGCGCGCGGGCCTCGTCGCCGATCACCCGCTGGAACTGGCGGACCATCCAGGGGTACGGGTGTGGACCCAGCACCGAGCCGAAGCAGTAGTAGGTGTCGTCGACGGAGGTGACCCAGTGGCGCAGAGCCTCGCTGCAGGAGTCCTTCAGGGTGCGACTGCCGGAGGTCACCGGCACCACCTCGGCACCCAGCATCTTCATCCGGAAGACGTTGAGCTGCTGCCGTTCGATGTCCTTCGCGCCCATCAGGACAGTGGTCGGCATGCCGAACAGGGCACCGGCGGTGGCGGTGGCCACGCCGTGCTGGCCTGCGCCGGTCTCGGCGATCAGTCGCCGCTTACCCATCCGCCGGGCCAGCAGCGCCTGACCCAGCACGTTGTTGATCTTGTGGGATCCGGTGTGGGTGAGGTCCTCCCGCTTGAGCAGCAGGTTGACGCCCAACTCCGCGGAGAGTCGCACCGCGGGCGTCAGTGGCGTCGGCCGGCCGACGTAGACGGCGAGCAGGTGGTTGAGTTCGCCCCGGAACAGCGGGTCCGTCCAGGCCTCGACGAAGGCCCGCTCGACCTCGACACAGGCCGGGACGAGCGACTCCGGCACGAAGCGTCCGCCGTAGTCACCGAACCTGCCGAGCCCCGAGGGCCGACGGGGGTCCACCTGGGCGGCTGGGCGGGCGGAGCGTAGGAGTTGGTCCACGACACATCACCTCACAGTTCTAGAACGACAACGTCTGTATAGCAGGGCAACTGGCTACCGTTCTAGATCTGTAGCGAAATAGTTCTAGAACGGTTCCGATGAGCGCGCGGGATGGTCCCGCGCCTCTCGCGTCAGCCCTGCGGTGGGCTGCCGACCCCGGACAGCCCGGTGCCGTCGCCGACCGCGTAGCTGACCTGATGGCCGCTGACCTCGCGAATATTCATGATCACGACGCTGTTTCCCGCGAGGATGGCGACGTCGACAACCAGCGGGCGTCGGTCGGCGTCGCGAGTGATCCGCTCGCTCCGCATCGCCGGAACGCCTTCGGGCAGTCCGAGTAGGTGGCCGATGCGCTCGGGCATCAGCACCGGCGAGATCGTCTCCTCGGCCTGCACGGCCACCGCGCCCGCCCGCTCGGCGAGCACGGCGTACAGCTCGTTCTTCTCGAAGTCGACGTCGCGGAGCAGGCCACCGAACGGCTGCGGGAGGTAGGACACCTGATGAATCAGCGGCGCGCCCCGCACGACCCGGATCCGCTCCAGCCGGAGCACCTCGTCGCCTGCGGGAATGCCCAACCGCCTGGCGACATCGTCGGGCACCGCGACGGTCTTGCGGCCGAGCACCCGGGTCAGCACCTCGATGCCGCGCGCGCGCAGGTCGTCGGCGAGGCTGCGCAGATTGCCCATCGAGTACGGGACCGGCATCGCCCGGACGTAGGTGCCCTTGCCGGGAAACTGCTCCACCAATCCCCGGTCACAGAGCTCGTCCAGAGCCTGCCGCAGCGTCATGAGGCTGACGCCGTACTCCTCGCTCAGGTGCCGCTGGCCGGGCAGCGCGTCGCCGGGAGCGAACTCGCCTCTGCCGATCCGCTTGATCAGGTCGTCGCGGATGACCATGTACTTCGGAGTCCTACCCGGAATGACGCGCATGCCTTACCCAGCCCTGAGAGTCGTGACGGAGCGGGTCGCGCCGCCCGGTGAGGTGCGGCGCTTCACGTCCTTCTACCGGGTGTCAGCGTATGGCCGACGTCCGCCCCGGCCTACCCACGGGTCGCCACGCGGGCGGTTTGCCCGGCGGTGGGTCAGCCGGCCAACTGCCGGTGCCGTGCCCCCAGGTCCGCCAGCACCTGCCCACGCCGGTCGTGCCAGGCCAGCGAATCGGCGATCCCGGTGAACAGGTCGCGCCGCGCCCTCCAACCCAGCAACTCCCAGGCCCGCCGGCTGCTGGTGTAGCCGCCGGCCGTGTCCCCGGGCCGCCGAGGCGCCGCGCTGACCAGAACCGGACGGCCCACCACCGCGTTGAACGCCGCGACCAGCTCCAACACCGTGGTGCCGGTGCCAGTGCCCAGGTTGATCGCGGTGTGCGGAGCACCACCGACCGCGACGATGTCGTCGAACCGGTCCAGCGCCCGCAGGTGTGCGTCGGCGAGGTCCCAGACGTGAACGTAGTCGCGCAGCCCCGAACCGTCGCGGGTGGGCCAGTCCAGACCGTTCACCAGGAACGGCACGCCCGTCTCGGACGCCTGCACCAACCGACCCAACGCGTGCGACGGTGCGGCGACCTGGAGCCCGCTGCGCAGCGCCGGATCCGCGCCGATCGGATTGAAGTAGCGCAGCGACAGCACCCGCAGCGGGCTACTGGCCGCGATGTCGGCGAGCATCCGTTCCACCACCAGCTTCGTCTGCGCGTAGGGGCTGGTGGCGTGCAGTGGCGACAGCTCGTCGACACCGAAAGCCGCGTCCGGCTGATAGATGGCCGCGGACGAGCTGAAGATCAACCGGTGTACGCCGTGCGCGAGCAGCCGGTCGACGAATTCCAGAGTCGCGGAGACGTTCGCCCGGTAGTAGTCGACCGGCCGTGCCACCGAGTCCGGCACCGCGATCAGGGCGGCGCAGTGGACAACCGCCTCGATGTCCGGATGTCGCGTCAACAACCGGTCCACCGCGTCCGCGTCCGCGATGTCGCCGAGTTGGAAGGACCGCCCACGGCAGAACTCACGCCGCCCGGTGACCAGGCTGTCCAGCACCACCGGCAGGTGACCCGCGTCGATCAGGGCGGAGGCGATCGTGCTGCCGATGAACCCCGCCCCACCCGCGATCAGCACCTTCACGAGCAGACCTCCCCCGGGTGACCGTCACCGAACCGGCGACGCCGTACCCATCTGCATTTTCACCAGACCGCAGGCCCGCCCACCTGCGAAATCACCAGATCGCGCTCCGCCACCACGTCGGCGTAGTCCGATGAATGTTCGGCGGCGGGACGGGTACGCGGCGGCTCGGGTCGGACGGTCGGGTCGAATCAGGAGGCACTATGACGGAGCAGCGCATCGGGGTCGCGGTGGTCGGATTGGGTGGCGCGGTCGCGACCACGGCGGTAGCCGGGGTGGAATTGTTGCGACTCGGCATGACGGACATGTCTGGACTGCCGCTGGCGCACCGCACCGATCTGGTTCCGTACGAGTCGATGGTCTTCGGGGGCTGGGACCTGGCGCCCGACGACCTGGCCAAGGCGGCGCACGTCCATCGGGTGGTGGAGCCGGCACACCTGGATGCCGTCGCCGGCCCGCTGGGGCAGATACAACCCTGGCCCGCCGTGGCGGACCCGGCCTACTGCCGCAACGCCACCGGGGCCAACGTCGTGCCGATCGGGCCGCTGCGCGACCGGGTGGCGCACCTGCGCGCCGATCTGGGCCGGTTCCGCGCCGAACAGGGCGCGGAGCGGGTGGTCGTGGTCAACCTGGCCTCGACCGAGGCGCGACCGGACCCGACGTCGGCGGCGCTGGGCAGCCTCGACGGGTTCGAGGCCGGGCTGGACGCCGACGATCCGGCCATCACTCCCGGTCTGCTCTACGCGTACGCGGCGATCCTGGAGGGTTGCCCCTACGTCAACTTCACGCCCAGCCTGGGCGCCGACGTGCCCGCGCTGGTGGAGCTGGCCGAGCGGGAGGGCGTGGCGGTCGCCGGCAAGGACGGCAAGACGGGGCAGACGCTGATCAAGACAGTGCTCGCCCCGGCGTTCCGGTCGCGGTCGTTGACGGTGGAGGGCTGGTATTCGACGAACATCCTGGGCAACCGGGACGGGCAGATCCTCGACGACCCGTCGTCGTTGGCCAGCAAACTGGACACCAAGGGTTCGGTGCTCAACCAGATCCTCGGCTACGACGTCGACGACCACGTGGTCCGGATCGACTACTACCGGCCGCGCGGTGACGCCAAGGAAGCCTGGGACAACATCGACCTGGTCGGCTTCCTCGGCCAGCGCATGCAGCTCAAGGTGAACTTCCTGTGCCGGGACTCGATCCTCGCCGCGCCGCTGGTGCTGGACCTGGCGCGTCTCCTGAACGAGGCCGCCCGCCGCGGTGCGAGCGGCGCGCAGGAACAACTCGGCTACTTCTTCAAGGCCCCGATGACCCGCGACGGCCGGACCCCCGAGCACGCGCTGCACGCGCAGGAACGAGCGCTGCTGGCCTGGCTGGACGCGTCCGCATGACCACTGCCCTGGGCGCGCCACCGATGGACCGACTGGCCGCCGTGACGCCCACGCTGCGCCAGATCGGCGACCTCAAACGGGTCCGGGTGGCACACGCCGAGGGCTCGGCGGCCGATCGCGCGTTCTCCCGCGCGTGGGCGGCCATCGCCAACGGCACGGACCCGGGGATCGTCGCCGACCGCGAGTGCGCCGCCGCGTTGGCGGGGGCCCGCCTCGGCGGGGTCGACGCGGCCACCCTGACCGCCTGCGGACTGGCCGCGCCCGAGGTGGAGCACGTGCTGGCCAGCGCCATCGACGAACTCGTCGGGTCGCTGCACCCGAACACCGAGCGTCGGATGCGAGCGGCCCTGCCACACCTGGTCGCCCAGGATCTGCCGGACGTAGGTGCCCCGGCGTTCGTGCCGGCGCTGCGCCGACAGCCGCGCGCCGGCGCCACCGCCTCGGGACGGCCACGGCTGGTGGTCGAGCCGGCCGAGAACCACGCCGAGCACTGCTGGGCCGTCGCCGTGTACGGCGCGCTACTCGCCGACGACACCGGCGCCGACCCGGCGGAGGCGTTCCTGCTCGGCCTGGCCCACCACCTGCACAACGCCCGGCTACCCGACGCGGGATTCGCCGGCGAGCTGCTGCTCGGCGCGTACCTCGAACCGGTGACCAACCGGCTCGTCGAGCGGGAGCTGGCCGAGCTGCCGGACCGGCTGGCCGCCCGCGTTGCCGCAGTGCTGGCGTTCCGGGTCGACGCCGAGACGCCACTCGGACGGACCTTCCACGCCGCGGACGTGCTGGACCGGGTGCTCCAGGTCCATCACCACGCCCGCGCCGCCGCGTTCACCGTCGAGCAGGCCCTGGTCGACCTGGCGCTCGTGCACGACGGCCCGGTGCTGGACTACCACCGGGCGGTGTTGCGGGCGGCCGGGCTGTGACCGCCGTGCGCGCGGTGCGAGCCGCCCCATCGACCGTCTGGCGTGGACCCGACGGCGTGCCACTGCGTGCGGACACGGCGTACACCCTCACCGACGGAGTCCGGCGCTGGCCGGTGGTGGAGAGCATCCCCTGGCTGCGCCCCGGCCGGGACGACCTGCGCGAGCGGGCGGTGGCCGCGCTCGACGCCGGTGATCCCGAGCAGGCGACCGTGACGCTGCTCGCCGACGCCGACGACTGGTGGGACGGCGGCGCCCCACCCGTGGACCAACTCCGGTCGGCGCTGCGCGCCAGCACCCTGCGTGACGCGGTGGAGTTGCTCGGGCTCGGCCGTGTCGGGGTCTACTTCCTGCACCGCTGGTCCGACCCGAGCTGGTTGGCGGCCCTGGCGCTCACGGCCGCCCATCCGCCGAACGGCCGGCCGGTGGTCGACCTGGCCTGCGGGGCCGGCCACCTGCTCCGACACCTGGTCACGCACGGCCACCACGACCTGACCGGGATGGACGTGGTGTTCGCCAAGCTCTGGTTGGCCCGCCGGTTCGTGCTGCCCCCCGGCGCACCGGTGGCGCTGGTCTGCGCGGACCTGACCGCCGCCTGGCCGCTGCCACCGTCGGCGGCGCCTCGCCACGTGGCCTGCCACGACGCGCTGTACTTCCTGCCGGACAAGGCAGCCGTGGTGACCGCCGCGCTGGCCTGCGCAGGGGCCGGAGGGGCGGTGCTCCTCGGCCACCTGCACAATGCCCGGCACCCGTCCGGCACGAGCGGGCTGCCGCTGCCACCCGAGGACTGGCAGGCCCTGCTGCCGGCCGCCCGCGCGTACGCCGAAGAGGAGCTGACGGCGGCGACGGCAGCCGGGCGCCTGCCCGCACCGGCCGACCCCGCCGCGCTGCTCCGTACCGAAGCCGTCGGTCTGGCCCGCGACGCCGGCGTCGCACCGGCCGACCCGACCCTGCTGCGGCCCGCGCCGGCGAGCCCACTGCGGCCCAACCCGCTCTACACCGACGGGATCCGCCGCTGGCCCGACCCGCGGTGGGCCGCCGAGTACGGCGACCAGGCCGCCACGTACCTGCCGAACCGGTGGCCGACGGAACCCGGCTCGGACGCGGTGCGACGTCGCCTCCTGCTCGACCTACCCGAGCGGTGGTGAGGGGGATGGAACCGGTCGGGTGGGGTGTGATCGGCTGCGGCTGGGTTGCCCGTGACCACATTGCCCCAGGGATCCGCGCCGCCGGGCACCGGCTCGTCGCGGCGTGCGATCCGGATCCGGCCGCCGCCCGTACGCTCGCCCCTGAACGGCTGGCCACGCCCGACCTGCACGAGCTGCTCGCTCACCCGGACGTCGAGGCGGTACACGTCGCGACCCCCAACCACACGCACGCCGACGTGGTGGCGGCGGTGGCCAGGGCCGGGCTGCCGGTGCTGTGCGAGAAGCCCCTGGCCGCCACCGTGCCCGACGCCCGGCGACTCGTCGACGCGGCCGGTGGCGCGCTCGCCGGGGCCGCCTTCGACCAGCGGTTCCACCCCGCCCACCAGCGCATCGCCGATCTCGTCGCCCACGGCGACGTGGGCACGGTGACCGCCGTCCGGATCGTCTACGGCTGTTGGCTGCCCGAGCGGTGGAGTCCGGACGGCCGACCGCACGACAACTGGCGAATCGATCCGGCCCGGTCCGGCGGTGGCGCCCTGGTGGACCTGGCCCCGCACGGTGTCGACCTGGTGGGCGTACTGCTCGGCGACGATCTGGTCGAGCTGACCGTACGCACCCAGCGGCGGGTGCACCCCTACCCGGTGGACGACGGCGCGCTGCTGGCCGGAGTGACCGGCGCCGGGGTGCTGGTGCAGGCACACGTCTCGTTCAACACCGCCGACCCGTTGCCCCGGCGCCGCTTGGAGGTGGTCGGCACCCGTGCGCAGCTCGTCGCCGTCGACACCCTCGGGCAGAGCGCCGGCGGCACACTGACCCGCCTCGACGCCGCGACCGGCGCGGCCACCGAGGTGCCGTTCGACACCGGCACCACCCCGTTCACCGGCCAGGCGAATGCCTTCGCCACGGCCGTACGTACGGGCGGTTGGCCCTGGCCGTTGACCCGGGACCTGCGCCTGCACGAGTTGCTGCACACCGCCGCGGAAAGGAGCTGACCGTGCCTCTGCGCCCGTACGCCTGCGTGAACTGCGGGCACTGGCAGCGCTGGTTCGCTCCCCCGCCGTCCTGTCCGGTCTGCACCGACGTACGCAACGCGCTGCCCGAGGATGGCTGGCAGTTCAGCTCCGTCGACGACGTGGCGATCGGACGGCAGGCGCGCTCGGCCGTGGTCGCCCCCGGTGTGACCGGCTACTGGGTCGAGCCGCACCTCGGGCTCGGCAGCACGGGCTGGGTGATCGAGACCGACGCCGGTCTGGTTGGTTGGGAGGCGGCCGGCTGGTATCCCCCGGAGACCCTCGCCGACCTGCGGGCCCGCGGCGGCCTGGCCGCGCTCGGGGCAAGCCATGTGCACGGGTACGGCGCCCTGTGGCAGTTGCAGGACGAACTCGCCCCGCCGGTGCTCGCCATCGGTGTCGACGACCTCGTCTGGACCAAGGCGTTCCAGGTCACCTGGCCCACCGACGATCGGCACCCGCTCGCACCCGGCCTGGTGATCCACCGCAGTGGTGGCCACTTTCCCGGCCACAACGTGCTGCACGACGAGCAGCGCGGAATCCTGTTCGTCGGTGACCTGATCAAGGTGGAACTGGCCGGCGAGACGCCGACCGCCCTCTCCTGCCACAAGGCCTTCCACGCCCAGATCCCGCTCTCCCACGCCGAGGTGAGACAGGCCCGTGACCTGGTCGCGACGCTCGACTTCGACGCGGTCGCCACCCCCTTCGAGTACGCCGCGCCGGTCTCCCGCAGGCAGGTGCTCGCCCTGTTCGACCGGCAGCTGCGGGGGCAGCCGACGGCCGGACCCATACCAATCGAGGAGTTGACGTGACCCGAGCCGTCGAACCGCGTACCCCGACCGTCTCGGCGTTGTCGGTCGCCGACCGGCTCGCCGATGCCCTGCCGCCCGGTGAGGTCGGCGACTTCGACGTGTCCGGACTGGACCGGATCGGTCTACCGGTGATCTCGGCCGACCACCTCGGCGACGGCTGGCCCCGGGCCGCCGCCGTCGGTTACGGCGCCACCGTCGAGCAGGCGCGCACCGGCGCCTACGGAGAGCTGGCCGAGGCGCTGCTGCTGCACGGGCAACTGCGGGCCATGACGCCCCGGCGGGCCTCGTACGCCGAGCTTCGCGCCGAGCGGGGTGCCGCCTCGGTGGTGGACCCTCGGTCGCTGGTGCTGCCGGCCGGGACGACTGTCGACGACGACCAGCCCCGCTCCTGGCTGCCCACCGTGCGCTGGCGCACCGGCGAGACGGTGCTGGTCCCGGCGGAGTTCTGTGCTTCCGCCGATGAGGACCTGCCCTGGCAGGATCCGACCGAGCGGCTCGTCACGGTGATCACCAACGGGTCGGGGGCTGGTGACACGATCGAACGGGCCGTCTCGCACGGCCTGCTGGAGCTGCTGCAACGTGACGGCAACACCACCGCCTTCCGGGCCATGGACGCCGGTGTGGTGATCGACCTCGACGGGGTCCGTGACCCGGTGACCCGGGCGACCCTGGACCGACTGCGGGCCGCCGGCATCGACGTGGTCCCGAAGCTCGCCTCGACCGCGTTCGGCATGGTCGACGTGCACGTCGTCGGCGTCGACCTTGAGCCGGACACCGCGCCGCTGGCGGTCACCGCCTGCGGGGAGGCCGCGCACCCGGACCGGGAGACCGCGCTCCGTAAGGCTTTGCTGGAGTACGTCTCCTCCCGCTCCCGCAAGGTCTTCTCGCACGGACCGCTGGAGGTCCTGCGGCGGCTCACACCGGAGGCGTACTGGCGGCGGGAGTTCGCCCGCCCCGCCGAGACGCAGGAGACCCGAGCGTTCACCGCGATGCGCGAGTGGACCCACCTCGACGGCGGACAGCTGCGTGCCCTGCTGGAACCCGCGGTGCTGGCCCGACGCAGCACCGTGCCCTTCACCGCGTTGCCCACCGTCGCACCGGGCAGCCTGGATGATCCGAGCGCGCTGCTGGCCGAGCTGCTGCACCGGCTCGCCGACTTCGACGTGCTGGTCGTCGTCGCACCCGGCGAGGGGGCGGTGGCAGTCAAGGTGATCGTGCCGGGGCTGGAGGCGGAGACCATGTCGTACGGTCGGATCGCGGCCCGCGGGGTCGAGCGCCTGATCGAACGCGATTCGCCGCTGGTCGGGCTCGGAGCGCCGCCGCACGACGGTGCCGCGGCGGTGGTCCTCGACCCGGCCGGCCGGGAGCGACTGGGCGGCGACGCCTGGCTCGACTACCAAGGGGTCGCCCGGACGGTCGGCCCGCTCTACCCGCTCTACCGTGAGCCGGGCCGGCACGTCGTCGCCCGGGGTGACGCATGAGCCTGCGATTCGCCTACAACACCAACGGGCTGACCTCGCACCGGCTCGACGACGCGCTCGCCCTGCTCGCCGACTGCGGCTACGACGGTGTCGCGCTCACCCTCGACGTCGCGCACCACGACCCGTACGCGCCCGACCTCGCCGAGCGCACCCGTCGCCTGGCCCAGCGTCTCGACGTGCTCGGCCTCGCCAGCGTCGTCGAAACCGGTGCGCGATTCCTGCTCGACCCGCGGCGCAAGCATCACCCGACCCTGGTCTCGCCGGCAGCGGAGGATCGGATGCGGCGGCGCGACTTCCTCCGCCTCTGTGTGGACGTGGCGGTCGGGCTGGGCAGCGAGGCGGTGTCGTTCTGGGCCGGGGTCCCCGAGCCCGGCGCCGACCGTGACCACTGCTGGCACTGGCTCGTCGACGGGGTTCGGGACGTCGTCGAGTACGCCGATCGGCACGGGATGACGTGCGCGTTCGAACCGGAACCGGGGATGCTTGTCGACGACTGCGACGACTGGGTCCGCCTCGCGACCGAGGTCCCCGGCCTCACCCTGGCCCTGGACACCGGGCACTGCCTGGTGTCCGGCCGGTACGAGCCGGCCGCCGCGGTACGCGCCTTCGCGGGCCGGCTCGGCGCGTGTGCCATTGAGGACATGCCCCGCGGCCGGCACGAACACCGCGCACCCGGCGAGGGCGACCAGGACTTTCCCGCGGTGCTCGGTGCGCTGACCGAGGTCGGTTACGCCGGTCTGGTCAGCCTCGAACTGTCCCGCGACGCACACCGGGCCGACACCCTGGTCCCCGCCGCGCTGGCCGCGCTACGGGCGGCCGAGCACCAACCGGACCGAACCGCCGAGCTGAAGGTCAGCGCCCCATGAGAATCTGCTTTGTCTCCCGCCGTTACTGGCCGGCCGTCTCCGGAATGAGCGCGTACGCCGAGAACCTGCTCCGGCACCTGGTCCGCGCCGGCCACGAGCCCACCCTGGTGTCCCAGTACCGGGGTGACAGCGCGGGCCGAGCCGTCTACGGCGGCGGTCCACCGCCAACGGACCGGGTGCCCGCCGGGGTCGAGGTGCACGCCCTGGAGGCGCTGGGGGAACAGGCCGTGGGCCGGGGCGAGCCCGCCGACTTCGAGGCGGACGTCGCCACCATGACCGACACCGTGCTACGGCTGCACGCCCGTCGACCTTTCGACGTCCTGCACGCGCAGTACGCGTACCCCAACGGGCTTGCGGTCCTGCGTGCCGCCCGAGCGGCCGGGCTGCCCGCGGTGGTCTCCGTGCAGGGCGGGGACGGTCACTGGGTCGGCACCTGCTGCGGCACCCATCGTGATCTGGTGCGGGCCGTCTTCGCGCACGCGCCGGCGCTGCTGATCGGGTCGCCGTCGTTCGCCGCCGAGGTCTGCCAGCGACACGATCTCGACCCGACCCGCTTCACCGTCGTACCCGGGGCCACCGACGCCGAACGATTCGTGCCGGTCGCCTCCCCGGGCCGGGTCTCCGACCCGGCGGTGCTGCTCTACCACGGCCGCGTCGACGCGCGGAAGGGCGTGCTCGACCTGCTCGACGCGATCGCCAAGCTCCGTGCGGACGCGGTGCCGGTCCGGCTGTTGCTCTCCGGCATCGGCCCCGACCTGGACACCGTCGCGACCCGGATCACCGAGCTGGGCCTCGACGACACGGTCGAGTTGCTCGGTGCGGTGCCCTACGAGCGGGCGCACGAGGTGTACGCCCGGGGCGAGATCTTCGTCAGCCCCACCTACGCCGAGGGCTTCTCCAACACCATTCTGGAGGCGATGGCGAGCGGCCTGCCGGTCATCTCCACCGACGTCGTCGGCGTCCGCGACTGTGTGCGCCCGGAGGAGAACGGCCTGCTGGTGCCGCCCGGTGATCCGGCGGCGCTGGCGGCGGCCGTCCGCCGTCTGCTCGACGACCCGGCGCTGCGCCGTCGGCTCGCCGCGCAGGCCCGCAGCGACGTCGAGCGGCAGTGGAGTTGGCCGGTGATCGCGGATCGGATCACCGCCGTCTACGACGGGCTGACGTCGGCCGTACCAGAGATCCCCGACCCCCCGGTCGACCCGGCCTGCCGCTTCCGCGCGGCGCCCCATCTGCTGTGAGCGCGAGGAGTGAGCCGGGTCTGCGAGCCCCGCAGTCGCGAACGACAGATGGCCCGGTGAGCGCGAGGAGTGAGCCGGGTCTGCGAGCCCCGCAGTCGCGAACGACAGATGGCCCGGTGAGCGCGACCAGCGCACCCGGTGCGCGAGCGGTGACCAGACCCGGACTCGCGGTGGCGGTCAGCCCGCACCTGGACGATGCGGTCTTCTCCGTCGGTGGCACCCTCGCGGCGCTGGTCGCGGCGGGCTGGACGGTGCGCGTGGTCACGTGTTTCACCGCCACCGTGGCGGAACTGTCGCCGTTCGCCCTGGCCTGCCAGGTGGACAAGGGGCTCCCGGCCGAGGTCGACTACATGGCGCTGCGCCGGGCGGAGGACGATGCGGCCTGCGCGGTGCTCGGGGCGGAGCCGGTGCACCTGCCACTGCCCGAGGCACCGCATCGCGGTTATTCGGACCCCGCCGCGCTCTTCGCCGGCGTCCGCGCCGACGACCGGGTGGCGGACGCTCTCCGACCACTGCTACGCCCGCAGTTGGCGAACGCCGACGTGGTGCTCGCGCCACAGGCCCTCGGCGACCATGCCGACCATCGCATCGTCACCGAGACGGTCGCGCGGCTCGCGCCCGACGGACTGTGGTGGCGGGACGTGCCGTATGTCAGCCGGCGACTGACGGAGTCGGCGTGGCAGGGCGCGCCCGGGGACGTCGAGGCGGGCGTCGACATCGGCTGTCACCTGGCCGCGAAGGTGGCGGCCGCCGGCAGCTACCACACCCAACTCGGCTTCCAGTTCGGCGCGGCCGGGGTGGCGCCGCTGCTGCGGAACCTCGCCAGCGCGGAGGCCGCCCGCCTGGGCCTGCCCGGCTGCTCGGTCGAGGCGCTGTGCGGCCCCGCCGACCGCCTCGCGTCGATCGGGGCGGTCTCGTCGGTGTCCACGGTGCCGGCGGGCACCACGTGAGTCTCGGGCCGGGCAGCGGCCCCGCCCGCCGTCACCGCCGAAGCCGGTGTGCGCCGGCGCTGCGCGGCCGCGCCGTCAGAGTGCCCGCTGGTACTCCTCCCAGGTCCGCTTGGGGCTGACCGCAGGCGTTCGACCTCGAACAACATCGATCTGGTGCGGGTGTTGACCTGCACGCCGCGCAGGGTCACCACGCTGCCCGGCGAGATGACTCTGACCGCCGCGAGCATGACTTTACAAGCGTTAGGTGAAGGTGTAAGTTAACGGTTGTAAGTTCAATTCCGTACCGCAGAGATGGAGTTCTCATGACCACCGCGACCGCTTCCCGCATCGACACCGCCGCCCCCAACACCGACCGCATCGGTCGCGGGCTCGCGGTCGTCGCCGCCCTCGCCACGACGGTGGCGTTCGTCAACGGAATCATGCTGACCCTCAACGCGCCCGACGACCGCCTGTTCATCGAAGGCTGGCGAGTTTCCAGCTTCGCCATCTTCGCCGGGCTCTTCGCCCTGCTCGCGGTCAGGCCGCGCCAGTCGGCGGGCGTCTGGGAGATCGTGCTCGCCGGTAAGACCGCCCTCGTGGTGTTCGGCCTGGCGATCGGCGACGTTCCCGAGGCACGCCTCTCGGCCGTCATCGACATCGGGCTGGTTGCCGTGGTCGCCGCGGCCTACGTGCTCTGCCGCGGCTGGCTGGCCTGGCGCCCCACGACCACCAACCCGACCCGATGACGGAAAGCCCGACGCCCGGGTGCCCGCCGCCGTCTCACGACGGCGGCGGGCACCCGGATGATCAGTGGCGCGGACGGGTCAGCCGCGCGGCAGGGTGGCCAGCGCCAGGTTGGGGTCGACGCCCGTGGTGTACGCGGCGCTGAGCACGTAGAGGGTGCGGCCACGGACGGCCACCGAGGTCGGGTTCTGCAACCCGGCAGCACCGCTCACCAGCGTTCGCGAGCGGCCGGCGGCGTCGATGCTCACCAGCGTGTTCGGCCCGTTGAGGGCGGCGACGACCTGGCGGTCGCCCGCGCCCACGAAGGCGAAGTCGTCGATGCCGACCAGGCCGGTCGCCACCACCCGGACGGGTCCGGGACGGCCGTGCCGCAGCGGGATGCGCAGCAACGTTCCCTGGTCGAGATTTGTCGCCCAGATCGCGTCGGCGCGTACCTTGAGGCCGTTGGCACCGAGCAAACCCGTCGAGGCGAGTTCGGGTGCCGAGGACCACACCTCGGCACGGCCACCTTCCAGGGGGACTGTCGAGATCGTGCCGAGCACCGAGTCGGTGAGGTAGAACCTGCGCGCCACCGCGTCGTACGCCAGTCCATTGGGCAGTCCGGCAGCCGGCAGGGCGGCAATGCGCTGCGGTGCCCAGCCGGGGCGCAGCCGGTACAGGCCGGTGGTGGCGGCGTCACCGCTGGCGTAGAGGAAGTAGAGAGTGCCGTCGGTCATCCGGACGATGCCGGTGGTCAACGCGAACGCGAGCACCGGCGTGTGCACGCCGCCGTCGGCCGGTGCGGGCAGGGTCGCCAGGATCCGCGTCGCACCGGACAGACTGACGGCGGCGACCTGTCGGGCGGCTGCGAAGGTGACGTACGCCGTGCCGTCCGGACCCAGCGCGATGTTCTCCGGCATCTGCCCGTTCGCCAGATCGAAGTGGACCGCGATCCGCGAGGGCAGCGGCGCGGTCGACGGCACCGCCAACTCGACAGCGCCCACCCGTGCGGTCCCCGCCTGGGCGACACCCGACGGTGGGACCGTCACGACGCCCACCCCGGCCGCCGCGAGAGCCACCGCGAGGGTCATCATTCTCTTGCGCATTTCTGTTCCTTTCGAATAGCCGAGTTGATTCGGCTGATGCGGGCGCGAAGGGTCCGGCGCTCCTTTCGGAGCACCTCGTTTCGCGCGGTCGAATTAGGTGCGTTAGTCGCGCATGGTCGGCTGCTGCCGAGTGCCGGCGCGGGAGGTGACGGCGCCGTGCACGAGCAACGTCATCGCGGCGTGCGACGCCGAGCCGGGTTCCGTGGTGGCGACGACGACCGTCTGACCGTCCTCGGTCTGCAGGGCCTGCTGGGTCACGGCTATCGGGCCGACCAGCGGGTGGCGCATCTCGTAACGGCTGCCGCCGCCGGCCTTGACCCGGTGGTCAGCCCACATGGCACCGAACTCCGGACTCCGCACGGTCAACTCCCCCACCAGCGCGGCCAGCAACGGATCGTTCGGGTGCTGCCCGGAGACCATCCGCAGCGTCGCCACCACCGCGCGGGCCTTGGCGGGCCAGTCCACGTACAGGTCGCGGGTGTGCGCGTCCAGGAACACCAGCCGTGCCAGGTTCGGACCCTGGTTCGGCCGCTCGGGGATCCGGTGGTCCAGGTGACCGGCGAACAGGGCGTGGCCCCCGATGGTCCAGGCCAGCACGTCGGCGCGACGACCGAGCACCAGCACGGGTACGTCGCCGAGCGTCGCGACGAGTTGGCGTACCGCCGGGCTCACCCGCTCCGACGGCGGACGCCGCACGGCGGGCCGGCGGCGGGTCCCGGCCGCGAGTTCGCTGAGATGGCGGCGTTCCGCCTCGTCGAGTCGCAGTGCCCGGGCGAGCGCCTCGAGGACCTCGGGGGAGGCGTTGACGGCCTGCCCCTGCTCCAGGCGCGAATAGTACGAGGCGCTGACACCCGCCAGGAGGGCCAGTTCCTCCCGGCGCAAACCTTGGACGCGGCGCCGGTCGCCGTACGTCACCACGCCGGCGTCCTGCGGCCTCAACCGGGAGCGTCGGGCCTGGAGGAAATCGCCGAGCTGTCCTCTCGCGTTCATGACTCGAAGTATTGCGACCTCTCCTCGCCGCAACCACATCCTGCCAGGGATAGGTTCGTTACTCGTCTGCCGAGGTGGGCAGCACCGCCGCCGGAGCGGCGATGACCCGTCCACCGCCGAAGCCCGTCAGACGAGCCGACGCCGGATCCACCAGAGGGAGAACAGGGACAGTGCGGCGGTCAGCGCGAACAGCACGCCGAACTCGCGCCATTGCAGGATCCAGAACGCCGAGCCCGGCACGAAGACCACCTCCTGTCTGAGGTTCTGCTTCTCCAGCCACCCCGGGCACGTCTCGCGGTCCCGGGGGGCCAACGGGCCGCACTGGGTCATGTCCGCCGGACCCCGGAACTCCGCTCCGGTCGCGGTGATCGTGGTGCTCGACAGGACCCAGTCGCCTCTGCGGTCGGGCTCGAGATGGACCCTCATCTCCCCGCTGTCGGGGCTCAGCGACAATCCGTACTCCCCGTCCACCCGCAGCGGGGTGACCACGGTGCTCGGCTGGGCCAGCCAGGGGCGCACCACGAACGGCGCGGCGATCTGGAGGCTGACGATGACCAGCAGGGTCAACGCCATCGCGGCGAGGGTCCGCCGCAGCAGCAGCCCGGTCGTGACACCCACCAGGAACGCCAGCGCCGCGTAGCCGACCGGCACGACTCCTCGGGCCGCGAACACCAATGGGTTCATCCGGTCCGCCGTGGCTCCGTCGATCGGCTGCGCCCATCTGCTCAACATCAGGCTGAGCAGGCCGGCGCCGAGCGCGGCGGCCCCGCCGCCCACCGCCAGCTTGACCAGCAGCCAGCGGCCACGGCTGACGGACTGACTGAAGACCATTCGGTACGTGCCGGACTCCAACTCCCGGGCCACCAGCGGCGCTCCCCAGAAGATGCCCACGAGGGCCGGCAGCAGATACAGGACTGCGATGGCGGCGATGTGGAACTCGTTCGCCCACCCCGGTTGCAGTGCCTGGAGGAAGGCTTCGCCCGCGGCGCGGCAGGCATCGCCCTGACAACCGGTGTATCCGGTCTGCGAGGCTAGTTCCGTCACCTCCGACCAGGTCAGCGCCAAGCCGCCCAGGACCACCACCAACAGGGCGCCGATGGCCAGAGCCGGAGTCCGGAACTGTCGCCAGGTCATCCAGATCATCGCTGTCCCTCCAGCATCCGGTCCGGCCCGTTGCCGGCGGCTCCGCTCATGTACGCCAGCACGACGTCCTCCAGGTCGAGTCGGTCGACCTGCCAGGACGGGTCGTCGATCGGCGCGGTGCTGCGTACCACCAGCGTCGACTGCACGTCGGTGTGGCTCTGTTCCACCAGGGCTCGCCCGGCGCCCAGGTCGGTGGTGTCGCGCCGCTGGCCGACCAGGCGGTGGTGGGTGGCGAGCAGGTCGTCCACGTCGCCGGCCACCCGTACCCGAGATTCGACCAGCACGATCAGGTAGTCGCAGACCCGCTCCAGGTCGGCGACCAGGTGCGAGGACATGACGATGCTCATGCTCTGCTCGGCGGTCAGCTCCATCAGCCCCTGCAGGAAGTGGCGCCGGGCGAGCGGGTCGAGTGCCGCCACCGGCTCGTCGAGCAACAGGAGACTGGGCCGCTTCGCTGCGGCGACGGTCAGGGCCAGTTGGGCGCGCTGGCCGCCGGAGAGTTTGCCGGCCTTCTGTGCCGGGTCCAGGCCGACCTGGGTGATTCGTTGCTTGGCGAGCACACCGTCCCACGAGGGGTTGAGGTGCGCGCCCATCAGCAGGTGGTCCGCGACGGTCAGGCTGGGATAGATCGGGGTGTCCTGCGCGACGAACCCGACCCGCGGCGACCCGCTGACCGGCCGCGCTCCGAGCGCCTCGATCCGCCCCGCGGTCGGATCGAGCAGCCCGCAGGCCAACTGCAACAGCGTGGACTTACCGGCGCCGTTCGGCCCGACCAGGCCCACGACGTGGCCAGCCGGGATGTCCAGGGTGCAGTCCCTGAGAGCGGTCCGCCGTCCGTACCGCTTGGTCAGAGCGTCCGCGCTCAACGCGCTAGTCATGCTCGGGCCTCCGAAAACGCCCGAAAACTGGTCAGGAAGAGCGCCTCGATGCTCTCGTCGTCCAGGCCCGCCTCCCGAGCCTCGGTCAGCCAGCGCGTCAGGTCCTGCCGCAGCGGTTCGTGCTTGCTCAGCGAGTCGCTGCCCAGCGTGCGGGTGACGAACGTGCCCAGCCCTGGCCGGGCCATGACCAGGCCCTCGTACTCCAGCTCGCGGTACGCCTTGGACACCGTGTTTGGGTTGATCGCGACCCGGGCCACCACCTCCTTGATGGTGGGCAGCTTGTCGCCCTCGTTGAGGACACCGAGCCGGAGCGCATGCCGTACCTGCTGGATGAGCTGCATGTACGGCGCGACCCCGGATCGCAGGTCCAGGTGAAACTCGATCACGTCGCCACCTCAATCTACTAGGTACCTAGTAGATTAGGCCATCTGTGAGTAGCCCGCCAGCCCTCGCCCGGATGCCGGGCGGAATGAGCCGACCACCGCGCGGACCGCACCGGCCGGCGACCGCCCGGCCGGTGCCGATGGGGTCGTGCGCCGCCACGATCGCGTTGGTAACGATGGGCAGGCCACGCCACCCCGTGGAACCATGCTTCGGACACATGTTGGACAATGCCCAGGTCATCGGAGAGGATCTATTCCGTGAATACCCGCTCCACCGCCGCTCAGCGAACCGCCGAAGACGCGAGCCCGGACCAGATCGCCGACGACGACCGGACATCGGACGGGCGGGGCCGGTGGCGCTGGGCGCGTCACGAATGGACCCTGGCAGCACTGGGCAGTCTGCTGCTGTCGGTGGTGCTGACCTGGCCGACGATGCGACACCCGGCGAGCACGATCCCCAACGACCTCGGCGACCCGACATTGCAGGCGTGGCAGGTCGCCTGGTCGGGCCACGCTCTCCTGAACAGTCCGGCCAACCTCTGGGACTCGAACACGTTCTTCCCGGAGAAATACACGTACGCCTACAGCGACACCCTGCTCGGGTACGCCCCGATCGGGATGCTCGGCTCCGGCTTCGAGGCGGCCGTGATCCGGTACAACGTGCTCTACGTGCTGCTGCACGCGCTCGCGGCCTTCGGGGCGTACGTGCTGGCACGGCAGCTCGGCGCGAACCGGTGGGGCGGCGCTGTCGCCGGGATCGCGTGGGCGTTCGCGCCCTGGCGGTTGGCGCACGCCGGTCACCTCAACATCCTGTCCAGCGGAGGCATCGCGCTGTGCCTGGCGATGCTGGCCCGTGGGCACGGCTGGTCGCTGCGCCACGGTTACCGGCCGGAGCGACGGCGGCCCGGCTGGGCGTTGGCCGGGTGGCTCGTCGCCGCCTGGCAGGTCACGCTCGGTTTCGGCATCGGGCTACCCCTTGTCTACTTCCTGCTGGCCGCGGTCCTGGTGGCAGCCGGCTGTTACGGCTGGTCCTGGTGGCGCAAACGGGAGCGCCCGCCGTTCGGTCGGCGGTTGCTGTTCGCGGATCTGGGCGGGGGCGCCGTGTTCGGCGCGGTGACGGTGCTGCTCGGTCTGGTCTACCTGCGCGTCGTCGACCTCAACCCGCAGGCCGAGCGGGGGTTGGAGTGGACGAAGATGTTCTCTCCTCCGCTCATCGGGTTCGTGACCGCACCGGGCGACTCCTGGTTGTGGGGTGAGCGGCACGCCGCCGCACGCGAACAGCTGTCCTGGCCGCCGGAGATGGCGCTGCTGCCGGGGATCACGCTCATCGCGCTGGCCGCGGCGGGGCTGTTCATCTCGACGTTCCCGGCTCGGCACCGGGTCGCGCTGGGCCTCGGCGTGCTCGGCACGGTGCTGTTGGGCCTGGGCTCGACCCTCGGCGGTGACGGAGACCCGGGTTACCTGACCCTGTCCACCTTGCTGCCGGGCTGGGACGCCCTGCGCACCCCGGGCCGGATGATGCACTGGACCAGCCTGTTGCTGGCGCTGCTCGCCGCCGGAGCGGTGACGGCGCTCGCCGAATCATCGGGCCAGACCTCGACATCGTCGGACCAGCCCTCGGCCCACCGCTGGACGCGGGTGCTCATGCCGGTGGTCCTGCTGGTGCCGCTGGCCCTGGTCACCCTGGAGGGCGTCAACCGGACACCCCACCCGACGGTGACCGCGCCACCGGCCGCTATGCGGGCCGCGCAGGACCCGATCCTGGTGCTGCCCGCGGGCGGCGTGGGCGACCTGACGTACATGTTGTGGACGACCGACGGGTTCCCCCGGGTGACCAACGGGCTGGCCGGGTTCGAGCCGGTCAGCCAGGCGCAGACCCGGATCGCGGTGGCATCGTTCCCCGACGCCGGCAGTGTGGCGTACCTGCGCGGGATCGGCGTGCGGTCGGTGGTGGCCGTGCCGGACCGCACGGCGGGCACGCCGTGGGACGGCATCGCGGCCCGGCCCGTCGACGGGCTGGGCATCACTCGGGAGGATCTCGATGGCACACTGCTCTACCGCCTCTGATCGGGAAGGCGCCGCGAGCCCCGACGGCGGACGCCCGATCACCGGCCGGGCGGGGTGAGCAGGGTGCGGTTGTCCATCGTGGTGCCCTGCTTCAACGAGGAATCGTCGGTGGAGCGGTTGCACGAGACCGTCACGGCCACGCTCGCCGAGCTGTCGGACCTGGATGTCGAGGTGGTGTACGTCGACGACGGCAGCGAGGACGGCACCCTCGAGGCGCTGCGCCGGCTCGCCGCCGCCGACCCGGCGGTCTGCTACACGTCGCTGAGCCGCAACTTCGGCAAGGAGGCGGCGATGCTCGCCGGCCTGCAACGGGCCACCGGCGACGCGGTCGTCATCATGGACGCCGACCTGCAACACCCGCCACGGTTGCTGCCCGAGATGGTGGCTCTCTACCGGCAGGGCTTCGACCAGGTGATCGCCCGCCGGGACCGGCGGGGTGACCGGTTCGTCCGCATGGTCGCCTCGCGGTCCTTCTACCGTGTGATCAACTGGTGGATCGACGTGCGCCTGCAGGACGGGGCGGGCGACTTCCGGCTGCTGTCCCGGCTCGCCGTGGACGCGATCCTGGCGATGCCGGAATACAACAGGTTCTCCAAGGGACTGTTCTCCTGGATCGGCTTCCGCACGGTCGTGGTGGCCCACCGCAACGAGACCCGGCAGACGGGGCGGAGCAGGTGGACGTTCGGCAAGCTGTTCAACTACGCGTTCGACGGCCTGCTGTCGTTCAACAACCGGCCACTGCGCCTGGCGATCTACGGCGGCATGTTCCTCACCCTCATCGCACTTGTCTATATGGCCTGGGTGGTCGCGGACGCCATCGAGAAGGGCATCGACGTTCCCGGGTACACCACGATCATCGTCAGCGTGATCGGTCTCGGTGGCATCCAGATGACCATCCTGGGGGTGATCGGGGAATACATCGGCCGGATCTACTACGAGACGAAGCGCCGGCCGCACTATCTGGTGCAGGAGACCGAGCGGCTGGTCACCGAGACCGGCGAGTCGCCACGGATGCCGTCGCAGCCCGCGGCGCGATCGACCGATCGGGGCCAGCAGGCGGTGCCGGCCCGGGAGGACCCGTTCCGCCGGCCCTCCCAGCGACCAGCCGCCGGAGAGGCCACGACGGGCGACGCCGGCTGAGCCCCGCGACAGCGGCCGGTGCGACGAGGGCGGCCGGGGCTCGGCGGGTCATGCGAGACTCGTGCCGGCACGACGGATCCGGGGAGGGCAGCGGATGGCTGATGACGGGCCGACTCCGGTCCACCTGCCGGAGGTGCTCGACGGTCTCGCCGAGAACCCGGCGCTACCGGTCGAGCTGGTCCGCCGGCTGGTGCGCCACCGCCGCGGCTCCGATCGCGTGGCCAGGCACGCCGACCTGCCCCCGGACGTGATCGAGGAGATCCTCGCGTCGGGCGATCACCGGCTGCTGCACTCAACCGCACTCAACCGCCACCTGCCGCACGCCGTCCGGATGCGGCTGGCGGCGTACCCCGACTCGGCGGTCCGAGCTGCCCTGGTCGTGGGTGCCCGGGACGCGCCCCGCGAGCTGCACGAACGGCTGATCGACGATCCGGAGCCGCGGGCACGGGAATACCTCGCGCAACGCGACGACGTGCCGGCCGATCTGCTCGCCCGCCTCGCCACCGATCCCGAGCCGACGGTCCGGGCCACGCTCGCACGGTGGTGGACGCGGGCACCCGAGGCGGTCCGGCGGGTCCTGCTCACCGACCCCGTCGACAGCGTTCGCGCGGCGGCCTGCTCGACCTACTACGCGCGGCTACCACATCCGGTGCCGCCGCCCGACCTCGTGGCGGGCCTGCTCGACAATCCGGTCACCCGCACCGGTGCCGTACGCCACGCGATCCTGACCCCGGACCTGGCCGCCCGGCTCGCCGATGACCCGGACCACCAGGTCCGCCGGCAGGTGGCCGAGCACCCGCAGCTCCCCCCGTCGGTGCGGGACGTGCTCGCCGAGGATCCCAGCGCGAACGTGCGCGTGGGTGTCTTCCGGCGGCCGGACACGCCCGAGCCGACGCGCCGCCGCATCTACGCGGCCGTCCAGCAGGACGAGCGCCCGCTCATCGACGTCCTCGACGACGACCTCGACGACGACGCGCTGATCCAGCAGGTCGAAGACCACCTGGCCGTCTCCGAGCTGCGACACCTGCGGCTGGACTGGGTCACCGCGGACCCGCTGCCCCACGTGTCCTCGCCGTACATCTGCTTCCGGCGTTCCGCGGCACACAGCCCGGCGCTACCGGTCGACGCGGTCCTCCGCCTGCTCGACGACGACGACAGTGGCGTCCGTACGACAATGGCCAGGCACGCCCCACACCTGGTCGACCCGGCCACCGCCGAGCGCATCGATCGCGGGTTCCGGTCGGACAAGAAGACCGACTGGCGTCCCGCCGACGTCCTCCCGCTCCCGGCATCGACCCTGCGCCGGCTCGCCACCGACCCGGATCCCCGCATGCGCCGCCTGGCCCCCCGAGATCCGGACCTGCCCGCCGAGGTGATCGAACGCCTGGCCGTCGACCCGGACAGCACGGTCCGCCAGGCCGTCGCCGGGCATCCGCGACTACCGGCCCACACGCGCCGCGCCCTCCTCGCGGATGACAGCGAGTTTGTGGCCCGGACGGCCGCCGCGGCACCGACGCTGCCCGTTGCCGAGATGGAGCGACTGCTCACCCTCGCTGGCGTCTGACGGATACCGCGTCTCCGTCGCCGGACGTCCTCGCGGAATCGGCTTCGTTGCCAGGCACCTCTCCCGCGGACGGGGCGTAGCGGTGGTAGTAGCCGGTCAGTGCGACCGCCAACGAGATCGACCACAGTGGAAACAGGCACCAGCCCAGGCCGCCGGCCCCCCAGTACGCCCAGTCGTGGACCGGTTCTCCCCACGCCTGAAACGTGTCGAGCTGACCGGGCAGGTCCACGCCCAACTGGTCCAGCAGCAGTCCGCGACCGAACCCGAAGATGCCGACGACGGCCGACCCGCCGAGCAGCAGCGGAAACCACATCGGTACGACGCGGCCGCGCAGCACCGGGATCCAGCGTGGAAACACCCTGCCCCAGCGACAGAGCAGTCCAGCGGTCAGCACAGCACCCGCCGTGGCGAACGACGCGAGGGTCGGCTCGATGTACACGTTCTCCGGCTGGTTGCGCAGCAGGGACCTGACGAAGGGTTCCGGTGCCCCGAGAGCCCAGCCCCGAGACCAGGCCACCCGGATCACCGCGTACGGCAGTGGGCACGCGATCGCCACGAAGGTGGCGATCCGGCCCGCCCGGATCCAGGCGGCGCGGCGACGCCGCAGCGCACGCGCATCGTGGTCGCTCGTGCCGTCGGCATAGGCGACGCTCGCCAGGACGAACAGGGCCGCGCCGGCCGCCGCGACGACCTGGAACAGCGTCGGCCAGTCCGCCCGCAGCCAACCGATCGGAAGGATGCCCAACGGCGGCAACATCACGATCATCCGACCGTCCAGCACGACGCACACGATCACCGCCGCGACGCCGACACCGCTGACGATCCCGGCTCGACGTCGATTCGGCTGGCGGTCACGTCCGTCGAGCCGCCCGGCCACGACAAGCGCCACCACACCGAACACGGTGATGAGCGGCCCACCCACGGCACGCTCCAGGCCGGCCAGCAGCGACGAGTAGTCCGGCCCGGTGCGGTCGTTGTGACCGAACGGGTAGCCGGCACCCCCGGAGGACCAGAAGATGCCGAGCACGACGAGGAACCAGGCCCATCCGCTCGCCGCGGCCGCTGCTGACCGCCGCCAGGACCGCCGTCCGCCGTTGCGTGCCACCGATGCTGTCATGACGGTCAGTGTCGGCCAGCGGGGATGGGCTCGACATCTGCCGTACGGGGTGGACCGGCCGCGTCGAACCGCTCGGCCTCTATCCGTCGGGAGACGCGCGGGCACGTGTCGCCTGTGCAGGATCGACCCATGCGAAGGCGACAGCTGACATCCGCGCTCGTGGGGTTCCTCCTCGCCGGGACCGCCATGATGGTGCTACCCCGCCACGGCGACACCGACGGCTGGCGAGCCACCTTCAGCCCTGCCCTGCCAGCGCCGACCGGGTCGCACGACGTGGGCGTACGACGGATGCGGCTCGTGGACCAGGACCGCCGCGACCCCTGGCGCCCGGACCGTGACCGGACGCTGATGATCGACGTGCACTATCCGGCCGACTCCGGGTCCCGGCCGTTGGCGCACTACGCGGTGGCGCCCGCCCTGACCGAATTCGGCCGCCTGGCATGGGCGCCCGGCGAAGAGCGACGCCTGGGACTGCTACCGGACGAGGTCAACTGGATGTTCCGCACCCATTCCCACGAGTGGGCGCCGCCGGCCACCGGCTCGTTCCCCGTCCTGGTCGGCTCGCCACCACCGGGGGTGATGCGGTCGGCGTACACCGGCATCGCCGAGGAACTGGCGAGCCGCGGATACGTGGTCGTCACCGTCGACCACCCGTTCGACGCGCCGGTGGTCGATCTCTATCCCACCCGGCGGGTGATCGAACCCAGCGACGCCGTCGCCACCGTCGGGCGTCTCGACGCCGACACCACCAGGATCGCCGACCTCGAGTACGTCACGAGGAGACTCTCCGGCCTGGACCGGCCGGTGAGCCGCGTGCTGGACCTGCGGCGAGTTGGCCTCTTCGGGTGGACCGGCTCGGACGCCAGACAACGAGCGCACCTCGCCGGGCTGCCCGGAGTCTCCGCCGTCGCGGACCTGACCGGCACCGCCGAGGTCACCGACACCGGCACGGTGCCCCTGCTCGTCATCGGAGGTTCGCCCATCGGCGTGCGCCGCGACCTCCCGCGCTCCGGCTGGCGGGCGAGGGTCACCATCCCCGGCGCGTCTCCGCGGTCGCTCACCGACGACGGGGTGCTGTTGGCACAGATCGCGGAGCGCTACCCCCGCGTCGAACCAGTCGTGCGGCAGGACATCGGGGAGGTGCACGCGTTGGCGTACCGCACTGTCCGCCGCACGCTGGCCAGCTTCTTCGACCACCGGGTCAACGGGGCGCAGGCCGGCACGATCGTCGTGGAATCGGGCGTGACAGTTGATCTGGTCTCGTCGTGAGATGCTGACCGGCGTGAAGCGGCTCGCCGCACTGGCCGCCGGGATCGTCACCGTCCTGGCGCCCTGGTACGGCCAGCCGACCCCGCTGCGGCTGACCGCCTGGGTGTCGGTCGTCGCCGCGACACTGGCGATCTGGTCGCCCCGACTGCCCCGGGTGCCGCTCGCCGCTCTGGCGGCCGTCGTCTCGCTGGGCGGGAGCCTCTGGGCGTGGCGGTGGCTTGGCTACGACTTCGTCGACGACGGCAACGACTCCAGCAAGCTCCTGTTGTGGACCACGATCGACGTCGGCGCGCTGAGCACCCTCGCGGTCGCGCTGAGCCGCGGCGCCGGCCGGGCCGGCCGGCTGACCGGGGTGCTCCTGCTGCTGCCCGGTTCGGCGGTCGGATTCCGACTCCTACCCGACGCCGCCGTCGGCGAGCAGTTGTTCCTGGGTGCCCTGGGTGCCTCCACGGTGCTGGCCGGAGCGCTGCTCGGTCGCTACCTCCGCGGCCTCGACGAGCTGCGGGCGACCGTCGTCGAGCAGGCGCGGTCCGAGCAACGCCGCCAGCTCGCCGCGGATCTGCACGACTACGTCGCGCACGACATCGCCGGCATCGCGGTCCTGGCCCAGTCGGCTCGGGTGGTCGGCGCGAGCGACCCGGGAGCACTCGTCGCGCAGGTCGAGCAGGCCGCCGCCCGGGCGCTGCGGCGTCTCGACCGCAGCATCCGGCTGATGCGGGACGACGGACACACGGCCCACCAGTACGGCCTCGCCGACGTACCCGACCTCGTCGACGCCCACCCGATCCCGGTCGAGCTGACCATGGCGGTGGCGGGACACGGCGACCTCTCCGCCGCGGTCCAGGCCACGGCGTACCGGGTGATTGTCGAGGCCCTCACGAACGTCGCCCGGCATGCCCGCACCGCCGTCGCGGTGCGGGTGTCGGTGACCCAACGGAACGGCCACCTGGACCTCGTGGTCGCGAACGAACTGACGGCCGGAGCGCCGCCACCACGGGCCGAGGGTCAGGGCACCGGCCTGGCCTCCCTCCGGGCCCGGGTGGAGGCGCTCGACGGCACCATGCGTGCCGGGCGCGAGCAGGGATCGTGGCAGGTACACGTCACGCTCCCCCTACACTGAGTCGATGCCCACGCTGACGCGCCTGCGGCTGGGCATCGGGAAGGCGACGTCATGACCACAGTGGTGATCGCCGACGACCACGACATGGTCCGGCACGGATTTCGCATGGTGCTGTCGGCGCAGCCCGACCTGACCGTCGTCGGCGAGGCCGGCAACGGCAACCTGGCCTGGGATCTGGTCCGCCGCCTGCGCCCCGCGGTGCTGCTGGCGGACATCAGGATGCCCGGCATGGACGGCCTCGAACTCGTCAGCCGCGTCACGACCACCCCCGCGCTGGGGACGAAGGTGATCGTCGTGACCACCTTCGACGAGGACGAGTACATCGGCCGGGCGTTGCGCAACGGGGCGTCTGGTTTCCTGCTGAAGGTCTCGGCACCCGGGCTGCTCGTCGAGGCCGTCCGAGCCGCACTGGCGGGCAATGCCCTGATCAGCCCCGAAGTCACCGTCCGCTTGCTGGAACGGCTCAGACCCGATCGCGAAGTCCGCCAGGCGGACCCGCCCCTGACGGCCCGCGAACGGGACGTCGCCACGCTCGTGGCTCGCGGGCTGAGCAACGACGAGATCGGCGCGGAACTCCACGTCTCGCCGGGCACCGTCAAGACCCATGTCGCCCACATCTCCCTGAAGCTCGGCGGCGTCACGCGCGTCCGCATCGCCGCCTGGGCCTGGGAATCCGGCCTCGTGTCCCGCTCCTGACCGGGACAGGGTACGAGCGACGGACCGGCCGATCCACCGCACGGCAGCCTCGGGGGCGGCCCGGTCAGCCGTCCGGGGTGAAGAGCCCCTGGATGCCGACGACGATCGCGATGAGACCGAAGATCGCGAGCAGGAGGCGGACCCCGGTCGCGCCGGCCGGCTGCTCGCCACGTGGCGCCGGCCGTCCGGTCAGCCGCTCCCAGAGCAGGGCGAGCCCGACGCCGATCCCCACCACCTCGAAGTGGAACACCCGGGGTCCGGACACCAGGTGGACGATGAGGTAGTAGCCGCCGGTCACGAGCGCCACGACGCCGACCACCCAGGCGACCGGGGCGGCCCGACCGGCGAGGCGGCCCAGGTCGTCGCCGACCCGCGGCAGCAGCCGCAGCACGGCGACGGCGAGCAGGAAGCCGCCGACGATGTTGGCGAGGTCGAGCAGCAAAGCCATGATCACGATAGGTCTCCGTTGATCGAGGGTTCAGCGGGTGGGAGCGTACCCATGGACCCGGGTCGTTGAAACGATCCAGAGTCCGGGACCAGTGCGCGACGACCGGGCGAATATTGCACCCACCGTTTATGCATTGACCAGCATCTCTGTCATGTCGGGCGAATTAACCGCCGTGAAACAGATGCGACACACTCGATCGTCACCTAGGCTGCCGGGTGACACATCGACCGCCCGCACCCTACGTGCTGGTCCCCGCGTCCTCGCGTACCGCCTACCGCCGGTCCTCAGAAACGGCCGACGCCGATTGGAGCATTCGATGACCTGGCGTCCCACCATTGCCGCACTCGCCGGACTGTGCCTCGCGGTCGGCTCCGCGCCGTTCGCCACCGGTGCCGCCGCCACACCTTCGACAGCCGTGGACGCCGCTGCGGTCGGCGCTCACGCCACGCCCGCCGGCCCGCCCGGCGCACCGTCCGGGGTCTGCCCGACGGGGGTCGGATACGGATCACCGCTGCCGGCGAGCTCCCTGTCGGCCACGAAGATCCAGGGTGGGTTCTCGTTCCTCGAAGGGCCGGTCTGGGTCGCCGACGGCGGCTACCTGCTGATGTCCGACATGGCCGCCGGCACGGGTCAATACAATGTGCAGCCGTCCACGATCCGCCGGTTCACCCCGCCGGCGACCTTCGACACGTTCATCGCCAACGCCGGCAGCAACGGCCTGGCACTCAGCGCCGACTCCCAGCAGCTCATCGCGGCCACCCACGACCAGCGGAACGTGTCCGCGTACCGGCTGAGCGACTCCTCCCGCAGCACCGTCGCGGCGAACTACCAGGGCCGGGCGTTCAACTCACCCAACGACGTCGCGGTCCGGTCGGACGGCGTCGCCTACTTCACCGACCCCAACTTCCAGCGCGGCAACCGCGCCGACCAGATGAACGGTCGCACCAGCGTCTTCCGCGTCTCCGGCGGTCAGGTGTCACTCGTCGACGACCGGCTACGCCAGCCCAACGGCATCTCGCTCTCACCCGACGGGACGGCGCTCTACGTGGGCGCGTACTCCGAGAACAAGATCTACAAGTACGCGGTCGCGGCCGATGGCAGCACCGGCGCCCGCAGCGTCTTCGTGAACTACGTCGGCGGTCCGGACGGCGGGACGATCGACTGTGCCGGCAACGTGTACTGGACGTCGGGTTTCGACGGCCAGGTCCACGTCTACTCCCCCACCGGCACCCAGCTCGGCACGATCCGGGCCGCCAACTCCGGCACCACGAACGTCGCCTTCGGCGGTCCCGACCGGCAGACCCTCTACATCACCTCCGGCCAGCGCAACGACTCCGGCCTCTACAGTGTGCGGCTCAACATCCCCGGATACCCGTACTGACAGTCGTCGAGGGACGCCCGGGTGCCACCTGGCGTCCGGCTCGGCCTTCGCCACCGCATCGGCCACCGAGCCGGGGTCCAGCGCGTCGACGACGACCGGTTCGGCACCCAGGGCCCGCAGGGCGGCGAGTTTGGCGGCCGAGCGGGTCGTCCCGACGACCTCGTGACCGTGTGCGACGAGCTGGGTGACCAGTTGGCGGCCGATCGCGCCGGACGCGCCGGCGAGGAAGATCTTCATGACGTCTCCGTCCACTTGAACCTGCCAACAGAGACGAGACGGCCCGGTCCCCCATGAACGACAGTTGCCCAGCTCACACCCCGGCAGCAGCCGAGCCGTTGCCACGGACCAGGGCTGACGCTAGGAAGGGGCGCCCACCCGCTGCTCGAGCGCCTGCATCTTGTAGCGGAAGTCGGTCAGATCGTCGTCGTGGAAGAGGTGGAAGAACCACTGCGGCATCCGCGGCTGCTGCCGGCGGGCGACGAACAACACATCCTGCACCTGCCGGGCGAACACGGCGAACGCCTGATCGTCCGCGACCACGGGCGACGGTTCCTCCGTGACCGCGCGCACCAGGCCGAGGACCCGGGTGCGGTCGCGGGTGGTCAGGATCTGCGCGCGGGCCATGTCCGAACAGGACAGCAGCAGACCCAGCGATGGCACGAACCAGACGCCGACCAGGCTGCCGACCGTACTCTCGGTGGTGAGACCCACGGTCACGCCCAGCACACACCAGACCGCGACGACGCCGAGCAGCACGGCGGCGAAGCGTCGCCGGACCCGCGAGCCCCACGCCAGGTTCTGCTCCAGACAGAAGAGCACGTCGTACGGAGCGGCGACGGTCGCGACGAGGTAGTAGTCCCGCAACCGTGTCTCGTCGCCGCGGAAGCGCCGGCTGAGGCGGCTCAACTCGTCCTCGGACAGCCGCTCACCGACCAGGACCGCGTTCCACGGCAGGTCGAACAGGTCGGTGTCCAGCATTTCCTGCAACGTCGCGCTGACGTGCAGGTGACGACCGACCAGGGGAGCCAGTACGACCGCGTAGACGCCGGCCCAGAGCGCACCGATGACCGAGACAGCGGGCTGCAGCGGGGGTAGCGCCACCTTCGCCACCACGCCGAGGCTCGCGACGACCAGTGACATCAACAGACTGACCGCCTGGGCGCGTTGCGTGTAGCGGTGTGCCACCGCGATGGCCCGGAAGAGGATCAGGGAACGGTCGTTGTTCTGTGACTGGTTGATCCGCCGCATGCCTGCCAATGCAACCTCCGACCGTCAAGCGGTCCACCCCTGCCACCAGATGGTGACACGATCAGCGATCGAGGCGCTACCGTCCGTTTGATCGACGACGCCGACGACACCTCACGTCGTCCCATGCTGTCGGCCCCGGCTCCACGTCGCCGGAACGGCACCCGCGTCCGGTCCCGCCCACGGACCCGATCAGGTGATCGAACCCGGGCGGGACCGGACGCCCCGTACCGCTGTCGGTGCCTGTTGCCCTCGACGAGCCGAGCGGCCAGATGATCAGCCAAAGCACCTGGGGACGGGCGGCGCGCTGGGCGTGCAGTTGGTGGGCCGGTTCTCGCTGATGACCGACTTGTCATCCACGGTGACCTGACCGCCCCCGTTGAAGATCCCGCCCGGCGCAGGGGCCGAGACGTTCTCCGTCACCGTGGACTCGGTGAGGTTGACGGTGCCACCGTTGTAGATCCCGCCGCCGCGCGAGTTCGTGCCGACGGCCTTGTTCCGGTTGATGTGGGTGTGCCGCAGCACGACGATGCCGCTGCCGACGTAGACGCCGCCGCCGTGCTCGATCGTGCTGGCGGCGTTCTCGCTGATTTGGCTGTCCTCGACCACGAACCGGCCAGTCTGGTTGAAGATCCCGCCGCCGCGTTGGCCGGCGCTGTTCCGGCTGATCTTGCTGTGCTCCAGGTGGAAGACCCCCAGTGCTCCGGCCGCGCCACCGCGCGCGCTCCCCGCGCTGGCAGCGCTTCGCGCGCAGCGTCGGAGCCGGCCGGCGCCGGCAGGCCGAACAGGCGACGGTCAGCCGCTTCGGCGGTTACCCCACTGGCGCGGGCTCTGGACCGAGCCCCGGCCGCCGAAGTGCTGACCCTTTCCATGCGGTTGGGGTGAGGCGACCTTGCCCTTCGCGCGTCGGGCAGCCCGATTCGCGGGAGCGGCAGGCTGGTCAGCCTCGGCTTCGGCCGTGGTTTCGGCATCCGCCTCGTGGTCGTCGTAAGCGGGCTCAGGCTCCGGCATCGGTATCTCCCTGGATCTGGGGCGCCCCTTGGACCATCGATAGCCGACGGACGCGACTGTGGTCGACGCCGGGGTGGGCACCTGCAGGATATCGCAACGCTCAGCCCGCCCCGTCGACGGTTGCCCACTGGCACCGCGACGGCGCTGGAGGGCCGAGATGTGTGGTTGCAGTGGTTGCCTGATCAGGAGCGCTACCGTCCCGTCCTGCCCGTCGACCCTGCTGACCGCGTGCTCGAGGACAGCTCCGGCAATGGCGGTGCCGCGGTCGCTGCCCACGCCGCCGCGGCCGGCATACCTCCCAAGATCATTGCACCGGCGGCGACGAGCGCACCCAAGATCCCGCAAGCACATACCTCCGGCGGAGATCAACCTCCTCGGTCGCCAACCGAGCCTGCATCGCGATCTTGCACTTTCTGCCCCGACATTAGGGTGCATTACCTCTTAAATCGGCGACAGGAAGTGCAAGATCGGCGCGATTCTCCTGCTCGACGTGTTCGTCCAGGGCACCAAGACGACCGCGTAGGAGATCTGGGCGAGCCTCGGCTTCACCGCCCCGGACAACGTGGTGCTCGTCGCCGGAGCCGGCAGCCAGATCCTCGGCTGCGACATCGCCTTCTCCGAGTTGCTCGCCGCGGGACAGATCGACCGACTACCCCGGCGGCTCGTCGGGCAGCCCGAGCACTGGTCCACCATCGCCGACACCTTCAACGGTGTCGACCGGGCCGGGCGCGGCGAGCGCGTGCCAACCGTCGCCGGAGGGGCCCCTGCATCGCCACCCCCGGTACGGCGCAAACCCACGACGTTGCAGTACGTCGCGGTCGCACCCGCGGAGCCATGGGTCGACCGTCGACTATTTTGACATCGTGACACTGGTGCAGGCAGTCGAGGTCGAGGACTACCGTCCCGAGTATTCACTCCTTGTTCTGGTGGATCCGAGCGTGGAATGGGGTCACGAGGATCCGGAGGTGCCCCGGCACCGTGATCGCGGCGGTCGGCCGACCGGGACGTTCGCCGGGACCGGCGCCGGCTGGGTCACCGCTCAGGCGCCGGGCCTGACTGATCATGCGGTACGTCTCGAGCTGCACGACGGTCCGCCGCCCACTGATCACGAGGAGTTCGACGATGTCCTGGAGGCGTCCTACCGTTCGAGCTCTGGTGGGTTGTCGGTCACCACACTGACCGGCGGCGTCGGTCCCGCCGACCTCGACCTCGGTGATGCGCAGTGGTATCGGGTGCGGGTGGCGCGCCGGCAGGCGGGCACGGAGAGCACGTCCGGCTACATCTGGGTGCTGCGGTTCTGGGCCGATCCACTCATTGAGCCGCCTGTCTGGCTGGCCCGCGGCCGGTCGGCGATCGGAGGCCCGGACAACGGCTGGCACTCGGCGCTGCCGCGCTGGGTGACGGAGGTGGCGTACATTGCGGCCAACATGGCGCGGCGGCTCGGTCGACCGGTAACCCCGCAGCAGGTCGAGGACGGCTTCCACTCGCCTCCGTCGTATCCGGTCGGTTGGCTGGACGAACCGTTGTGGCCGCGTCCGTCAGCCACCGGCCACGTCGCGCCCGGGTACCGCGCCCGGGAGGCCGCGGAGCAGCGCCGGCTCGACGAGATCGCGGCCGAACTGGGCGTGCCTCCCGTACGTCGCAAGCGCGACGTGTTCCCGCTACTGGTCGCTGCCGGCATTCTGGTGTGCGAGGGAAACGACGCCTACCGGGCTGGCCAACCCGCCCGGATCGACACGGTTCTGTCGTTGCCTCCCGATGAGGTTGCGGCGGTTCGGCAGCGGGACTTGCGTTGCCGCTACGACGCTGTCGCCCAGGATCTCGAAGCGGTACTGCGCTGGACACCCCGGACTCCGCTGGAGACCACGCCGGCAGAGTTGGCGCAACGGCTGCTGGTGAGCGAGGTGGAACTGGGCGAGGCGCTGGCCTACGCGCAGGAGACCGCTCTGGTGCACACCGAGGACGGACGCCCGCTGCGGCTGTGGCTTGGCCCCCGGGGCACATCCTGAGCCGGCCGTTCTCGCCAACCTCGTCGGAGCCGCTTCGCCCACGAGGTCGGTGCGCTCGCGAGGTCAGCCGGCCCGCCAACCGGCCGGGTCGACACCGCCGGGCACCGGCGCCGCAGGGTCGTAGGGCTGCCGGGTGAGGACGAAGGTGCCGAGATCGAGGTGCGTGACGACGCCAGCCGCGTCGCGGTGCACTCGCAGCCGTTCGCCGGCGAAGTAGCCGTTGAGCCCCTCCCAGCCACCGTCGCCGGTGGGGCGCAACCGGGTGCCACGCCCGCCGGCCAGCGGGACCAACTCCACGAAGTCGTCAGCCTGCGGGCGCAGCAGATAAGGGGCCGGTCCCCAGTACCACGGGCCGGCGAGGTCCAGTAGCTGTGGATCAACTGAGGGCAGCGGTCGCCACGGCGCAGGGATCCGCGGCTCCCGCTCGGCAACCGTCCACCCACGCCGGACGGCCATCACGCACCACGGCAGCGACGACTGAAGGCGCCCGACCCGTCACCTGACCGGTGGCCAGCCGGTGGACCAGCGCACGTCGGGTTTCGGGCAGCAGCGGCGTCGGGATCGGTGACATGTGGGCAACCTACCGGGCGTCCCCGGCCCACACAGCTCCGTCACGCTCCGACGAGGCCGGATCCAGGCCGGCGAGTGCTCGCGGCGCCCGGCACGGCGTTGACACCACCCAATCATGGTGTCAGGATTCCTTTACACCCCCGGTGTCACAGAAATCTGACACCAGTGCCGAGGAAGGATCCCCGGATGAGCGGCACCCTGCGGACCGGTGACGAGCTGGTGTCGCTGCTGGCCGCGCTGGCCAGCCCGCACCGACTGCGGATCCTTGCCGCGCTCAGCCAGGGCCGCGCCTACGTCAGCGAGCTCGCACGGCGGCTGCAGATGAACCGACCGCTGCTCTACATGCACCTGCAGAAATTAGAGGCAGCCGATCTGGTGACCGGTGAACTGGTCACCGCACCGGACGGCAGCTCGGTGAAGTATTTCCAGGCCACGCCGTTCACGGTGTCCCTGGACCTGGCGGCGGTCGCGCTGGCCGCGCAGACCCTGACCGGCGCGGAGCCGGCCAGAGAACAGGAGAAGTGAGCAATGACCCAGCAGATGGCGTCGGACGTGGCGCAGACCTCCACCATCGCCTCGGCGGTGATCGTGGCGACGGTGATCGTCGTCGCCGGTCTCGTCGGGCTCGGCCTCTATCGCGCCCGTTACGCCGCGACGCGGGAGGAGGGTTACCGGCTGCTGGCCGAACGGAGCGCCGACGGAGGCCAGGCCATGGCGGACGAACTCACGCGGGTGCGGGCAGAGCTCGGCGAGGTCAGGCATCGGCTGGCCGCGCTGGAGAAGCTCCTGAGCCAGATCGGCTGACGCGGAAGGGCGTGCGGCATGAGCGGATGGATCCGATTACGACGGCAAGCCGGGCGGCTGGCCGCGGTGGCGGGCTGCCTGACACTGCTGGCCACGACGGCCGCGCCGGTCGCCGCCGACCCGGTGCTCAACCACGTCGCACCCGGCGACGAGTTGGCCGCCGGCGAGGACTACCTGCGCGCCTACCAGGAGCAGACCAGGGCACCCGGGCTGGCGTACGCGGTGGTGCGCGGCGACACGGTCCTGCGCAGCGGCGCCTGGGGCGTCGACGGCGACGGCCGCCCGATGACCGCACAGACACCGTTCCTGCTCGGTTCGACGAGCAAGTCGTTCACCGCACTCGCGGTGGCGCAACTGGTCGAGGCCGGCCGCGTCGACCTCGATGCCCCGGCGGCCACGTACCTGCCATGGCTGGCACTGGGTGACGCGCACACCGCGCGGACGGTCACCGTCCGCCAGCTGCTGACCCACACCAGCGGCCTACCGGAAGTCTGGAGCACCGGCCTGACCGACCGCTACGACAACCGACCTGGCGGCCTGACCCGGTCCGTGCGGGACCTGGCCACCCTGCGACCGACCGCCGCCGTCGGACAGCGCCACGAGTACAGCGACGCCAACTACATGATCCTCGGCGCGCTCGTCGAGGACGTCACCGGCGACACCTTCGGCGCCTACCTACGCCGCCACGTGCTCGACCCGCTCCAGATGACGCACGCCGCGGCCACCGTCGACGAGGCCCGCGCGGTCGGAATCCCGGCCGGGCACCGCTACTACCTCGGCCAGCCGCAGCGCTTCGCCGCGCCGTTCGACACCGCCGGAGTGCCGTACGGCTTCCTCGCCGCCAGCCTCGACGACCTGACCCACTACGCGATCGCGCAGCTCAACGGTGGCCGCTACGGCAACACTCGGATCCTCGGCGCCGACAGCACGAAACAGATGCACACCGGCACCGTGTCCACAGGTCACGGCAGTTACGGGTTCGGCTGGAGGAACAGCACCCTCGACGGCGTCGGCACCCGCGTCGTCTGGCACGCCGGCGCGACCCCGGACTATTTCGCCCACCTCGTGCTCGTACCCGAGTCGAACCTGGCCGTCATCATCATGACCAACATCTACGGTCTGCCGATGGATGCTCCGCTCAGCGCCGGAGCGTTCAATCTCGCAAGGATCCTGCACGGCGCCACGCCCACGGCCGCCGCCGCCGACCCGGTTCACCTCTGGGCGCTGACCGGCCTGCTCGGCGTCGCCGTGGTGTTGATCGCCGTCCTGGTCTGGTCCTGGACCCGCCTCATCCGCAGGCTCCGGCACGGCATCCTCCCGCCCCGCTCACGCGCCCGTTCCCTGATCGCCACCACCGTTTGGACGGGCGGTTCCGCCGCTGTGGCAGCCGGCGTCGCCAGGACGCTGCCGTCCTTCTGGCAGGGCGCCGACCTCGGCAAACTCCAGCTGTGGGCACCCGACATCGGCCACGCCATCATCGCCGTGGTCGCCCTGGCGATCACACTCGCCCTGACCCGACTGGCCGTAGGCCTGTCCAGCATGGTCCCCTCCCGTCCGACGGCCACCGACCCGACAAGGAGTCCGCAGGCCGTCATCCCGACCACCTGACGCGATGCAGCCCACCGGTCCGCCGCCAACGGCGTCAGCTCTGCTGGTAGCTCACGGCGGCGAAGCCGCACGGTTGGTGCAGGTGCAGGTAGTAGGCACCCTCGCCATAGTCGTCGAGGTCCGCGCCGCCAACCAGACCCACGTAGTCCATCGGTTGGTGGCAACCGGGGCAGTCGGCGGGCTCGGCGTCCTGGATCCAGTCGGGCATCCCGCCCAGCGTCGAACCGCCGCGACGCCACGCGCTGGCCTGGTAGGGGTTCGTCCGGGCCGGCCCCAGGATCGGCGCCAGCGTCGGCGGGTCCTCCGCTTCGGTGGAACCGAGGTAGCTCGGGCGGGTGTTGCCAGGCCACCACGTGGTGGTGCCGGCCGCGGTGACCTGGCTGTACAGCGTCGTGTAGCAGGAGCAGAAATGGCAGGTCTCGATGACCAGCCGGCCGGACCAACCCGTGTGAGCCAGCGCGGCGCCGACGGCAGGTTCCGCGCTGTCGAGGTCCGCGGCGGCCCACAACGGCGACGCGCACCACGGACAGGTGGGGCTGTCCACGCGCCGCGGCGTCTCCCGCATGACCCACTGGTACGCGATGCCGCCGCACAGATCCCGGCGGCTGCCGTCCGGGCCGACCGTCCAGCCGGCCTTTTCGGCGTACTTCACTGCACTGACGTGCAACTCCTCGGCGCCAGCCGGTGGTTGGGTCGTCCAGCGGCGCAGAGCGCTCACGGCCAGCGGGTGAGCGGTGTGCGCCAGGATGGCGAAAAGCCGATCGAGGTCGTACAGCGTCGTGCCGCCGTCGATCCGCTCGATGACCCGGCGGACCACGTCGACCTCCGCCGCCCGGTACAACGTCGGCGGCCACAGCACGTCACGGTCAAGCAGGTCTGCGAGGTGCGGAGTCAGCCTCCCCGGGTCCGTGTCCGCGATCGCGGACAGTTCCTCGATGGCCTCGTCGTCTTCGGCGGCCAACTCCTCGATCAGCTCCTCGATCACGAGGCGATGGTAGTCACATCAATCAACCGGCAAGCGCCCCGGTCACCGCGTGACCAACGGCGCCATAGGAATGTCCGCGTTCAGATCAGATAAGGACCGAACTGTCAACAAGCGAATATGGATTGGAGGATGCCACCGGGACCGCATTCGCAAGGCATTGAGATTCGCGTCTCTGGCGACAGAATTCCTGGCCGATGAGGAAGATGAGTTCTATGCTCGCTCGGGAATAGGCCGCGGCTCATCCGCGGCCCGGGGGACCACAAGCACAGGGATTGCGAATGCGCCAGGATTCCGCTCTGCACCACGGCACTGCTGGCAAAGGCGAAGGCACACCCGAAGGCGAATCACCAACTGCCACGGACGACGTCGCCCGGCGATCAGCGGTCGCTGAGGAACAGACATTTCTCGACCTGGCCACGGCCCGGCGCGACGGGTTGGCCGACCACCTCCGGGTGGAGCTTTCGGCCGAAGCTTTGGACGCGGTGGAACAGGCCCGGCAGCGCATGCTCGCTCAGCGGTACGAAGAGCTGCGGCAAGCACGGGAAGGGCTGGTCTTCGGCCGCCTCGACGGCCTCGACGGCACCGTGCGACACGTCGGCCGCATCGGTCTCCGCGACGACGGCGAGGACGATGAGCCCCTGCTGGTGGACTGGCGTGCGGCCGCGGCGCGGCCCTTTTACACCGCGACGGCTGTCGACCCGCAGGGCCAGGCCCGGCGCCGGCACATCCGCACGAGCGGGTCGACGGTCGTCGGCGTCGACGACGAGCCACTGGACGGGGCCCTGTCGGCGGAACTCGTCGGTGAGGGCGCTCTCCTGGCCGCCCTCGACCAGCGACGCACCGGCCGCATGTCGACGGCGATCGCCACGTTGCAACGCGAACAGGACGACATCATCCGGGCCGAGGCGACCGGTCCGCTGATCGTTCAGGGTGGGCCTGGCACCGGCAAGACCGTGGTCGCCCTGCACCGCGTCGCCTACCTGCTGTTCGCCCGCCGGGCAATTGCCGACCAGGCGGTCCTGGTCCTCGGCCCCTCGCCACGATTCCTCGAGTACATCGCCCAGGTGCTGCCCGCGCTCGGTGAGACCGCCGTCGTCTCGGCGACCTGCGACACCCTGTTGCCGGGGATCCGGGTGGGCCGTGACGAGAGCCGGCAGCTCGCCGAGATCAAGGGCCGCGCCCTCTGGCAGTCCACGTTGGAAAGCTACGTCACGTCGCTGCTCCCCCGGCCCCGTGAGCTGAAGCTGCGCTGGCAGGGCGAGTTCTACGCCATTCCCGCCGAGACGGTGGCGCAGTCGCTCGCCTCGGCGGTGCAGGGCCGGTCGTACCATCGCGCCCGCGCGGTCTTCGCCGAGCAGCTGCACCACCTCCTCGCCGACGCCGTCGTCGAGCAGCGCGAGACGCTGATGAACGAGATGGAGGAGGGCTTCGAGGACATCCTCGCCCGGGTCGACCGGGGCATGGCGCGCGAGCACCATTCCGGCCGCGCGTCCACCGGCAGTGACGTCGACGGCCTGCTCTCCGACGAGGAGGTCGAGGATCTTCGTTCGCGGATCGCCGGCAGCGCCAGCATCGCCCGATTCGTCGAGGCCTGGTGGCCCACCCTCGACGCCGAAACCCTGCTGGGCGCCCTCCTGACCGACCGCACCCTGCTGGCCCGGTTCGCCCCGCAGCTGTCCCCGGCGGAGATCACCGCCGTCTCGGCCGAGCCGACCCCGTGGGCACCGAGCGACATCGCCCTGCTCGACGCCCTCGCCGACCTGCTGGGCGAGGGCGCAGCCCCGCAACCACAGGGCGAGTTCGTCGCCGACCGCGCCCGCCGACAGCGCGGCTGGGTGTACGGCCATGTCGTCATCGACGAGGCCCAGGAGCTGTCCGAGATGCAGTGGCAGATGGTCGTGCGCCGCTGTCCCAGTCGCTCCATCACGGCGGTCGGTGACATCGACCAGGCGGAGGCGGCGCACCGGCACCGCAGCTGGGCGGAAGCGGTACAGGCTGTTTTCGGAGACCGGTGGACCGCCGCGACGCTGACCATCTGCTACCGGACCCCGCGGGAGGTCATGGATCTCACCGGGCCGGTCCTGACGAAAGCTGGCAGCCACAACGCGCCGCCGCGGGCGGTACGCTCCTCCGGCATCGCCCCCTGGGAGCTCACCACCACACCCGCCGAGCTTGCCGAGGCCGCCGTCCAGGCGGTGCGAGAGCTTCGGCAGCGGTGGCGTGGCGGCACGGTCGGCGTCATCGCATCCGCCGACCGCATCAACGAACTCCTGGCCGTGCTGAGCGACGTGCCGGTGCTCACCGCGGCCCAGGCCAAGGGTCTGGAGTGGGACGCGACGCTCCTCGTCGACCCCCAGGGCATCGCCGCCGAACCGCGCGGCTGGAACGGCCTCTACGTCGCGCTCACCCGGTGCACCCAGGAACTCGGCCAGGTGATCCTCGCGCCGCCGACGTAGCTCGGTTCAGCGGCGGGGCCGCACCAGGCCCGCGTCGAACGCCGCGATCACGAGCTGCGCCCGATCCCGTACGGCCAGCTTCGCCATCAGGTGCGTGATGTGCGTCTTCACCGTCTTCACCGAGATGACCAGCGCGGTGGCGATCTCGTCGTTCGACAGGCCGCCACCGATCAGCGTCAGCACCTCCACCTCACGGCCGGTCAACCGCCGCAGTGCCGGCGTCGGTCGATCCGGTCGGGGCGCCGTGACGTAGTGCGCGACGAGCCGGGTGAGGATCGACGGCGCGAAGAGCGACTCGCCACGGTGGGTACGACGGATCCCCTCGATCAGCTCCTCGGGGCGGGCGTCCTTGAGCAGGAAACCGGACGCTCCCGCGTGCAACGCCTCGTAGACGTACTCGTCGAGCTCGAACATGCTCAGGACCAGGACGCGGGCGGTGGACAGGGCGGGGTCGGCACAGATGCGCCGGGTGGCCGTGAGGCCGTCCAGGTGCGGCATCCGAACGTCCATCAGGACGACGTCGGGGCGGGTGGTACGGGCGCACGCCACGGCCCGCGCGCCGTCACCTGCCTCGCCCACGACGGCCAGGCCCGGTTCGTTGTTGATGATCATGGCGAGGCTGTGCCGCAGCAGCGCCTGGTCGTCCACCAGCAGCACCCGGATGTCGCTCACGCCGCCTCGTCCCGGATCCGCGCGGTCAGGCGGAAACCCGCGTCGACGCGCTGCGCCGACAGGGTGCCGCCGAGACTAGCGACCCGCTCCCGTAACCCGGCCAGCCCGTGTCCGGCGCCCGGCGAGGCCCGCCAACCATCGAGTGACGGGCCGGTGTCCGCCACCGTGACCACCACGTGCGGCCCGTCCCGGTACACCCGTACCCGCGCGTCCGTCGGTCCCGCGTGCCGCGCGGCGTTGCTGAGCGCCTCCCGCACGGTCTTGCAGACGGCGACCTGGACGCCCTGCGACACCGGGCCGAGCGGCTCGACCGTCAGCCGCGCCCGGACCCCGGCCAGCGACGCCCCGCGCACGATGCCGGGCAGGTCGTCGAGGTTGTCCACCGGCGCACGGAGGCTGGCCGCGGACGGCTCCCGCAGGACGGTGAGCATGCGGCGTAGCTCGGCGGTGGCGTGCCGGCTCGCGTCCTCGATGTCGGTGAGCGCCACCTGCACCTCGGTCGGCTTGGGTAGGTGCCGGGTGGCCGCCGCGCGGACCGTGATGAGACCCAGGCCGTGCGAGACGATGTCGTGCAGGTCGCGGGCGATCCGCAACCGCTCGGCGAGCACCGCCTCGGAGGCGGCCCAGGCGGTCAACCGCGACTCGTAGGCGGTGCGGTCGGCGCGGGACCGCCGCACCGCCCATATCGCGGCCGCGACAGCGCCGCCGACGATCAACGACGGCAGCACGACGGCGAGCGGACCCTGCGTGCCGACCGTGCACATCGCCATCACCAGCACGCTGACCACCACGGCGACCACCGGCACGGTCCTGGACCGCCCGGAGGGGCGCGGGTGGACGTTCACCTCCCCGACTGTAGTTCTCAGACCAGGGTCTGACGGTCCGTGGACCGACCGGGCCGGCGGGATCCGAGGACGGTCCGATGTGTGCGGGCCGGACCACCTGTTGACTCGACCCATGATCACGATCGATCGCGTCAGCAAGACCAAGAGCGGGACGCGGATCCTGCACGACGTCACCTTCGAGGCCCGACCCGGCCGGGTCACCGGCTTCCTCGGGCCGAACGGAGCCGGCAAGACGTCGACGCTGCGGATCCTGCTCGGCCTGGACAGACCGCAGAGCGGGACCGCGCTGATCTGCGGACGCCCGTACCGGGCACTGGGCCGCCCGCTGACGACCGTCGGTGCCCTCCTCGACGGCAGTGGCGCGCACCGGGCTCGCCCGGCCCGCGCCCACCTGCGCTGGGTGGCCGCCAGCAACGGTCTCCCGGACTCCCGCGCCGACGAGGTCCTCGAGACCGTGGGTCTGACCGGCGACGCGCGCAAGCGGGCCGGCCGCTTCTCCCTGGGCATGAGCCGCCGGCTCGGGCTCGCCACCGCGCTGCTCGGTGACCCGGAGGTGCTGGTCCTGGACGAACCGGTCAACGGCCTCGACCCGGCCGGGATCCGCTGGATGCGCGGATTCCTGCGCGACAGCGCGGCGCAGGGCCGCACCGTCCTGCTGTCCAGCCACCTGATGGGCGAGTTGGCGGAGATCGCCGACGACGTCGTCGTGATCGACAAGGGTCGGGTCGTGACACACGGCAAACTCGCCGACGTCACCGGCGGTCACCGCACCCTGGAGGACGCCTTCTTCGCGCTGACCGCCACCGAGGCGGGTGGCCCGTGGTGAACCTGGTCCGCGCCGAACTCCGCAAGCTGCTCGGCCTGCCCACCGCCTGGGTCGGTCTGGTGCTGGGCACGCTCGTCGCACCGGTGGTCGTCGTGCTGAACGCGCCGTACACCCGCCGGGCGATCGCCGCCGGCACGCTCACCGACACGTCCGACCTGGGCCTGCGCGACCTGGGTATCGGCCTCATCGGTCCGATGGTCCTCGGCGTCATCGTGGTGAGCAGCGAGTACACGTCCACCGGTCGGGACGCCCCCGGCGCCCGCCAGCTCACCGCCACGCTCGCCGCGGTCCCCCACCGGCTGCGGCTGCTCGCGGCGAAGACCATCGCGCTGGTGCTCGTCGTCGCGACACAGGCAGCGGTCACGACCGCCGCCACCCTCACCCTCACCCAGGCGCTGCACGGCGAACACGTGCCGGTACCCGCCCCGGCGCGCGTCGCCGCCGCGATCCTCTACTGGACGCTCACCGCGCTCCTCGCGTACGCGATCACGCTGATCACCCGCAACGGCATCGTGCCGCTGACCCTGCTGATCATCAACAGCTCCGTCGTGTCCGTGTCGTACCTGCTGACAAAGGTCACCGACCTCGCCTCCTACCTGCCGGACATTGTCGGAGCGCAGATGTTCATCCGCGGGTCGGACTTCCCCGTCGAGGTTGCGCCGGTGACCGCCGGCCTGGTGATGACGGCCTGGATCGCCGCGTTGCTCGCGGTCGGCGCCGTCCTGTTCCAGCGGCGTGACGTGTGAACACCGTCCGCGCCGAACTGCGCAAACTGCTGACCCTGCCGTCGTTGCGCCGGACCGCGCTGCTGACCTGGGCCGCCACCGTCCTGCTGACGTACGCGTACGCGTCCGCCGAGTCCTCCGGTGAGCCGCTCGGCGACGACGCCGCCCTGGCCCCGCTCGGTTACACCCAGGCCGGTTTCCTGGTGCTCGGCGTGCTGGCCGCCACGTCCGAGTACCAGGAGGGCGACCAGATCCGGGCCACGCTGCTCGCGATGCCCCGCCGTCTGCCCCTACAGGCGGCGAAGGCCCTCGCGCTGGCTGCTCTGACGCTCCCGGTGGCCACCGCGACGGCGGCCACCAGCACCCTGCCGGGCGGCGAGGCGGCCCGGATACCCGCCGCGGCCGCGTACCTGACGCTCACCACGCTGCTGGCGGCGGCAGTCGCCACCGTCGTCCGCCGTGCCGTGCCCGCCGCGATCGCGCTGCTCGGTCTGTACTTCGTCGCCGGCCCGCTGCTGCGGGCCGGCGACCCCGCCAGCGCCGCCTACCTGCCGGACACGGCCGCCCTCGACCCGTCGCACGGCGCCGCCGCCACGATCGCGTGGACGTTCGCCGCCCTCACGCTGGCCGCGCTGACGTTCCGTCGCCGCGACGCGTGACACCCGGTGGTCCCCCGCGCCAGCGGGGGGTGAACTGAACCTCGCCATCGCCCGGAGCCCCACCAGCCTCGCCGCGCTGGTTGCCGTCGCCCACCCGGGTACCCGTCGCTAACTCGATTCGTGGCGCTGGGGGGCGGCGCGGACGTGCGCGCGTTCGCCCTGCTTGCCGACGAGGCTGAGGAACTCCACCGGACCGGAGCTGGTGGCGCCGAACCAGTGCGGGGTGCGGGTGTCGAACTCGGCGGCCTCGCCGGGTTCGAGGATGAGGTCGTGCTCGCCTAGCACGAGTCGGAGTCGGCCGTTGAGGACGAAGGCCCAGTCGTAACCCTCGTGGGTGCGAAGGTCGGGTTCGGCGTCGTCGCGGCCGGCCGGGAGGACGAACTTGTAGGCCTGGATGCCTCCGGGCCGGCGGGTCAGCGGCACGACAGTGGAGCCGTCGCTGGTGGGCAGCGGGCGCATGTTGACGCGTGGGTCGCCGGTCGGCGGCGCGTCCACGAGTTCGTCGAGGGTGACGCCGTACGCGCGGGCCAGCGGGAGCAACTGTTCGAGGGTGGGACGCCGGAGGCCGGCCTCGAGCCGGGAGAGGGTGCTTGTCGAGATGCCGGTCTCCGCAGCGAGGTCGGTCAGGGTGATGTCGCGGCGCTGCCGCAGCCGCTTGAGCCTCGGCCCGACGGCGTCCAGGGTGCGGTCAGTCGACTCGTCCATGGCCCCAGTTTGCCATTTGGCAAAAGGTTTTGCGGATCCGTCCGCTTCTGGTCACTGTTGAGCGCACCTACCACCAACGGAGACCCTTGATGACGCACTCGTTCGACAAGGATTACTGGGACCAGATCTGGGACGGCGATCGTGCCGCCGCCATGGCCGCCGGCCAGCCCAACCCGCACCTGGTGCGGGAGGTCGGTGACCTTTCGCCCGGAACGGCCCTCGACGCGGGTTGCGGCGCCGGGGCCGAGGCCATCTGGCTCGCCACCGGTGGCTGGCAGGTCACCGCGGCTGACATCGCCACCGCGGCGCTCGCCCGCGCGGCCGAGCGCGCCGCCGCCAGCGGTGTCGCCGCACGGGTGCGCTGGGTGGAGGCGGACCTGTCCAGGTGGCAGCCGGACGCACGGTACGACCTGGTCACCACCCACTACGCGCACCCCACGATGCCGCAGTTGGACTTCTACGACCGCATCGCGTCCTGGGTGGCCCCCGCCGGCACCCTGCTCATCGTCGGCCACCTCCACCACCAGGATCACGCCTCCGGCGGGCACGGGCACGATTGGGCCGGGCCGCCCGCCTCGGCCTCGGTGACCGCCGCCGAGATCAGCGCGCGCCTCGACCCGCTGGTCTGGGAGGTCGTGACCGCTCGGGAGGCAGCCCGGGCCGTGCCGGGGCACGGCGGCCACGTAGCCTCGATCCACGACGTGGTCGTGCGGGCCAGCCGCCGTTCCTGACCTGCCCAGTCGACCAGCTCTTGGCGCGCCGCGCGATCCGGGTGAGGCGTGACTGCGTGGCCCCGTTGGTGTCCGCTAGCGGAAGCTGGGCGCCATGCTGTCGCTGGAGTGCCGGCCACCGCGACCCGAGCAGTAGGCGTACGACCAACCCCCGCTTCTGGCGTTCTTCCACGACCCAGTCTGGACAGTCTCGTCGGCACACCGGGCGGTGGCGCGCACCTGCGTGCCGCTGGAATATCCGGTGCAGCTGACCCCGTAGGTGTTGGAGTCCCACCACTCGTCGCAGCTGCCGGCCGCCGAGGCCGGTGTGGCACCGACGGCCAGGAGGGTGCCGGTCGCCAGGGCGATTGAGGCCAGAGCCATTGCTGCACGTCTGCGAACCATCATGCTCCTTTGTGGAAGGACCGCCCCCCGGAACTCGCTTCGTGAAGCCGGACCGAGGGGACGCCGTCGAGATCGATCGTCTCATCCTGACCTCCGGTCCGCCAGGCGAGAGGGAGTCAGCGCAGTTGTCGATGGCCAGGATCGCGCTGGTCGGGGCCGACGATGAGGTTGCGGACCAGGGGCTTGAAAGCGGAACGTCCGCCGTCGTCGACCGCGACAACCACAGGTAGCGAGTCATCAGCATCCGGCGACGCATATGTCACCACCCAATAGCGCAGGTCGCGCACCTGGAGGACACGCTGCACGATCTCGACCCGAGCACCGAGGCCAGGGCGAAACAGGCGCGGCCGAAAAGCACGGACGGTTGGTGACGGACCGGCCAGCTTCACGACGGCTGATCGTCCGCACCCGTGGCAGGGGACGACGCGACGTGGCGGAGGGAGTATTCGGCGCTGGTGTAGGCGCCGCCCTGAAAGGCGGCCGCGTCGATCGGCGCATCCGCACCGGGCACCTGATCGGCGTAACTCTCCGCGTTGTCCACCGGCAGATAGCCGAGCCGCGCTCCGGCGGTGGTGTCCCAGAACCCGCGGGTGTTGGCGGAAACGGCATAGGCGGTCGCGAAGTGAACGTCGGGCGCGGTGATGGCCGCGCGAATGAAGCCGCAGCCGTCGCGCGGGCTCAGCCAGGTGGCCAGATACCGGGTCTCGGCCGGCTCGTCCTCGAAACTGCCGATGCGCAGGCACACCACCGACACCCCGAACTTGTCGGCGTACAGGCGTCCGAGCGCTTCCACCGCGACCTTGCTGACCCCGTAGAACCCGTCCGGCCGAACCGGCGCGTCCGGTGCGACGACCTGCCCGACCCGGTAGAAGCCGGTGACACGGTTGCTGCTGGCCAGCACCACTCGCCCGACCGCTTGCCGGCGGGCTGCCTCCAGGACGTGGTAGGCGCCCAGCACGTTGCTGTCCAGCAGGTCGGCCAGGGGCGCCTCATCCGGGAGCCCGGCCAGATGCACCACGGCGTCCGCCCCCGCCAGGGCCGCGACGACAGCGTCCAGGTCCGCCAGATCCAGTTGCAGCGCCCGCTCTGTCGGTGCTTGTGGATGCACCGCAACCCGGTCGACCAGCACGAGTTCGCGAACCTCGCCACGAAGCTGTTGGCGGACCGCGGAGCCGATCCGACCTGCCGCGCCCGTGACCACGACCGTGCCCAGAGGTGAACTCATGGCCCACATCCTGGCGGCACCCACCGACAACCCGACGCCACTGCTGGGGCCGGCTGGCGTCCCGGGTCGGTGATCAGAGCGCAGATGACGCGGGCCACCTGGCCCGGCGCGGACGTAGGAGGATGTCGCGGTGGCCGATGAGCAACGCGTCTTCTTCAATCCGCCGCCGTCGACACCGGCCGAGGTGCGCGCCGCGCTCGACCGTGGTGATCTGCCCGCCGCGCTGGACGCCATGGTCGGCACCGCGCTGTACGGCGACGGAGACTGGCGGGAGGCGCAGGAGCTGCATCTTCGGCTGCTCGAACACGAGGATCACGAGGTCAGTGCCCTCGCCGCGACATGCCTCGGGCATCTCGCGAGGGTCTATCGTCGGCTGGACGAACGCCGGGTGGTCGCCGCCCTGCGCCGAGCGCTCGCACTGCCCCACATCCGCGGCACCGCCGAGGATGCCCTGGGGGACATCGGGATGTTCCTGCACCCGCCACAGACCCGGTGGCGCCGACGGGCTCGGTCCGCGATCCGCCCCTGGAGATGGATCTGACGCCACGGCAGCAGGATGAGATGGCCGGCGTCCGGGGGTGCGGGTGCCGGTGGCGTCCGCCCCTCCGCCACCGGCGAGCCGCGTCAGCAGTGCTGCAGGAGGAGTCCCCCCGTCCTGCTCCTCGCGGAGCTGACCCCTCCCACGGCTCCTCCCCGTTCGGCTGGCGGACCTCGGGTTCGCCCGCCACGCAACGGGTGTTGAGCAGATTGGCCAAGCGCTCAACACGCGTTGCTCCAAACAGGAGCGAGCATACGCTCACGTTCCGTGCACGTGTCAACATCTGTTTCGTTGCGGCATGCATCTGCGACACTGTCGTTTCGGTGCCTGGAGGGTGAAGAATCATGGCCGACGATCGACACGCAGAGCGGGAGTTGCCGCCCCTCGACACGCTGGCCGCGAGGCTCGAATATCTGTTCGACGAGATCCGCCCCACCCGGGATGAGCTCAGCGACTCCGACGAGCCCGGTCGCAAGTACACGAACAGAGAGATCGCCGACAAGATCAACGAGGCCGCGTCCGAGACGGGTGTCACCATCAGCGCCGCCTACATCGGAGAGTTGCGCCGCGGGGTGGCAGGTGATCCCCGCACCTCACACGTGCGTGCCCTGGCCGCCGCCTTCGGCGTGAACTCGGGCTACTTCGTCGACGACGCGGCGGCTCGGCGGATACAGGACCAGATCACGCTCCTGCGCGAGCTGCGTCGGATGGACGTCAAGCAGGTGGCGCTGCGCCAGGTGCTCGCCGACAACGGGCTCTCCGCGACCGACACCCAGCTCATCGAGCAGATGGTGGTCCGTCTGCGGGCCGTGGCCGAGAATGCCGCCGCGACCGGTTCCGCGCCCGGCGAGCGCAGATAGCCGTGCACATCCTCCGGTGGGAGTACGTCGACGAGCAGGGGAACGCTGACGTGAGGTTGTACCGATTGCGCAGGCGCTGCGAGCGGATCGTCGCCGAGCTCGAGGTGCCGGAGCCATTCGACATCCAGACACTGTGCGACGCGCTCGGCGAGCGACGCGGCCGGCCCATCCACCTGGTGCCGATCAAGTTGCCGGCGCAGACGGTGTGCGGAATGTGCGTGCCGACCGGCGACTTCGACGCCATCTTCTTCGAGCAGGACACCTCGCCGCTGCACCAACAGCTGATCATCGGCCACGAGCTGGGTCACCTGCTCGCCGGTCACCGGGCGACCGAGGTACTGGACGCGAACGCGTCCCGACTGTTGCTGCCGGATCTCGACCCGCGGCTGGTCCAACGCAGCCTCGGCCGCAGCAACTACGCCGCGGCCGAGGAACGCGAGGCGGAGATGATCGGCTCGCTGCTCCTGCGGCGGCTCCGGGGCGGGCGCGGCGACGTGGACGACGAGCCGCTGGACGGCCAGGACGCCGAGCTGTACGGCCGGCTGCGGCACTCACTTGAGCACCCCCACTGGTAGCCGGAGCGATGGATACCGTCCTGTACAGCGTGTGCGCCATAGCCGGCTGGATCGCCGTCGGCTACCTGGTGCGACTCCAGCGCCGGCACCCGAGCCCGGCCCGCCGTGCGATCTGCGTGGGCCTCGGGGCGTTCGCCGCCGGGATCACCGCCGCCATCCCGCCGATCGCGACCGCGATCGACCAGGCGTCCGGCCTGCCCAACCTGGCCAAGGTCATCTCCCACGGCTGCGCGCTGACCATTTCCGCCAATGCCGAGATCATGCTCCTGCACCTCGCGCTCCCAGCGACGAAGGCCGCCACCCGGGCCCGCGTGTGGGTGTGGGTCACCGGGCTCGCGTTCCTCGTCATGGCCGGCCTCTTCGCCTACACCCTCGGCTACGACGACCCGGTGCTCCTGACCGTCGAGTACGCGACCGACCCCGTCGTGACCGCCTACCTGCTGATCTTCCTGATGCTCGGCTTCTTCGCCTACTGCGTCGACATCACCCGGTTGTGCTGGGGGTTCGCGAAGATCTGCGGTCGACCCTGGTTGCGCCGTGGCCTGCGCATCACCGCGGTGGGCGCGGCCTTCGCACTGCTCTACAGCGTCAACAAGATCGCGTATCTCGTCGCCTACTGGGCCGGCCACCAACCCACCGGCGAGCGACAGATCGCCGCGGTCCTGGTGACCATCGGCGCGCTGCTCATCACGATCGGCCTCACCATGCCCGCCTGGGGGCCCACCCTGCGGATCACGCGTCGGTGGGAGGACTTCCACTCCTACCGGCGGCTCGAACCGCTCTGGCGGGACCTCATCGCGGCCCTGCCCGAGCTGGAACTCGACCCCGCCCTGCGCCGGCCCCGCACAGCGGTGCGCGACATCGACTACGCGCTGACCCGCCGGGTGGCCGAGATCCGCGACGGCCGCCTGGCACTGCGCCCGTACAGCGACGTCAGTGTGACGGCGCTGGCCGAGCAGTTCGCCGAGCAGGCCGGTCTGACCACGCGGGAGCGCCAGGCGGCCGTCGAGGCGGCACACCTGGCCTGCGCGCTGCGTCGGCACGGCGCAGGTCTCGTGGCCACCAGCCCGCACCCCGCGGACGAGTTGCACCGCCCGGACGACGGCTACGCCGGCGAGGTGGCCTGGCTGACGCTCGTCACCGACGCCTACGCCCGCTCACCGGTGGTGGCGCAGACCCTCGCCGCGACCGGCAAGCTCACCACTGGAGACGCCCACCGATGAGAGGCCGCTACGCGAACCTGACCCGTACCCGTGCTCTGGACCCGGAGCGCGACTACCTGGACATCTACCAGACCATGCTGCGTCACGAGTTTCCGTGGGACCTGAAGCTCGGGCTCAACCTGGCCTTCAACAGGTCCTTCTCCATCCCCGCCATGGCCGCGGTGCACACGGCCACCGGTGAGCTGACCGAACGCACCCAGAAGCGGATCGACGACACCGGCCTGCTGATGTACGAGATGGTGCTCAACGGGTTCGAGCAGCCCCGGGGCCGGGACGCGTTGCGGCGCGTCAACCAGATCCACCGCCCGTACGACATCAGCAACGACGACTTCCGCTACGTCCTGGGTTGCCTCGTGGTGGTTCCGACCCGGTGGTTGCAGGAGTACGGCTGGCGCCCGCCCTGCTGCCACGAGCGGCAGGCCACGTACCTGTTCTACCGTGAGCTGGGCCGGCGGATGAGCATCACGGACATCCCCGGGTCGTACGACGAGTTCGAGACCTGGTTCGACGCCCACGACGCGACTCACCTCCAGCCCAACGACGAGGCCGCGGCGATCGAGCGGGCCACCCGGATGCTGATGCTCACCCGGATTCCCCGGCCGCTCGCGCCGCTGGGAAACGCGCTGGTCAGCGCGATGTACGATGCGCCGCTCCGCCGCGCGATGCGGGTCGACGCGCCACCGTGGGCGGTCCGGGCTGGCCTGCACGTCGCGCTGAAGACGCGCGCGAGGGCGCAGCGGTGGTTCGGAGCGCCCCGGAAGACGGCGTTGTTCGCCGACGGGATCAACGCCAAGAGCTACCCCGACGGGTACGAGATCAGCCAGCTCGGTCCGCGGCCCGACCCGCCGGCCACGCTGGGGTGATCAACCGCAGCTCACGGTGCTCACCAGGAGCTGTCCCGTCAGGTCCGGGCTCCCGGGCCCGAGGCCGTCGCTGTCGAGGGCGGTGAGGTGGGCGCGGATCTCCTCGGCCTCGGGCATGTCCAGGTCGGTGTAGAGGGTGAGCGCCCGTTGGAAGTGAGCACGGGCGGACGTGGGGGCCGCGAGAGCGCGGTGGGCGTGACCGAGGCCGGCGTGGGTGCGGGCGTGCTCGTGATACGCGCCGATCTCGACGACGATCGTGTGTGCCGCGCTGTGGTGGACAAGGGCGTCCGCGGCATCGCCCGTGACGCGAGCCGCCTCGGCGATCCCGTTGAGCGCGCTGGCCTCCCCGTACCGTTCGCCGGTCTCGCGGAAGATGTCCAGCGACTGCTGGTGATGGCAGCTGGTCTGGCCGAGACGGGTGTGCAGCGTGCCGAGGCTGTTCAGCGTCCACGCCGCACCCGTGTGATTGCCGAGCTGGCGGTACATGGCCAGGGCCCGCTCCAGATGGATCCCGGCGGCCCGGTGCCGACCCAGCCGGATCTCGATGTCGCCGAGAGTGTTCAGCGTCCAGGCCTCGCCGGTACGGCCGCCCAGTCGCTGGAACAGGATCAGGGACCGTTGCACGTGCTCGGCGGCCAGCCCGTACCGACCCAGTTGCGCTTCGACCTCACCGAGGTTGTTCAGCGCGTGTGCCTCCCCGGCGTGGTGGCCGGCCTGCCGGAACAGGGCCAGGGCCTGGCGGTAGCTGGCGGCGGCGGACCGGTTGCGGCCGAGCTGCGACTCGATCACACCGACGTTGACAAGCGCGCGGGCTTCACCGACCTGGTCGCCGATTCGTCGAAACAGGCTCCGGCCCTGCTGGAGGTGCTCGGTGGCCGGCCCGTACCGGCCGAGCTGCGCGTGGGTGGCGCCGAGGCTGGTCGAGGCGTGGGCCTGTCCGGCTGGGTCACCGGCACGTCGGGCGGCGGTACGCGCGTGCTCGTGGATGGCCAGGGCGTCAGTGGGATACCCACCGTGCAGATACTGGAACAGACTGGCCGACAGCCGGGTGGTGTGGGCTGACCAGCCGTGGGCGGCGGTGTACGCGGCGACGGCGACCAGGGCCGGGCGTTCGGTGTCCAGCCAGCCGCGGGCGGTGTCCGAGTCGAGCGACGCCGCGAACGGCGAGCCACCGGATGACGCCTCGCGGTGCGACCCGGCCGGGTACAGGACGTCCATGGCCGCGGCGGCGGTGGCCACGTAGTAGTCGAACAGGCGGGTCAGGGCGGCCCGCCGTTCGGGTGGTGGGTCCTCGTCACCGCACCGGCTGGCGGCGTACGCGCGAACGAGGTCGTGCAGGACGTACCGGCCGGGGGCGACCTGTTGCAGCAGGTGGTCCCGGTGGAGGTGGCGCAGGTGGACCTCCGCGTCGGACGGGCGGACGCCGGTGAGGGCGGCGACGGCCCAAGCGTCGAAATCATCCCCGGGGTGTGCCGCCACGAAACGCAGCAGCCGTCGCCGCTCGGTGGGCAACTCCCGGTAGGAGAGGTCGAACGCGAGCTCCACGCTGACGTCGAGGCGCCGCTGGTGGTGACGCTCGTCGAGCCGGTCGGCGTGATCGGTGAGCGTCCAGCCGGAGGTGCTTCTGAAGTGCGCGTTGACCAGCCCGAGCGCAAGGGGGAGGTGGCCGCACCGCTGCGCGATCCGGGCCACCGCGTTCGGGTCGGGACCGCCGGGCAGGGGCGGGCCACCCCCGGCGAGCAGCGCGGCCGACTCCTCCCCAGTGAACAGGCCCACGGTGAGCGGCGTGGCGTGTGGTAACTCGCTGAGGTCGCGTCGGCTGGTGATCAGCACCGGGCAGCCCGGGATGCCGGGCAGCAGCGGGCGGGCCTGTTCGGCGTCGCTGGCGTTGTCCAGCACCACCAGGGTGCGGGTGCCGACCAGGAGGCGGCGATAGGCGGCAACCCGGGCGGGCAGGTCGTACGGGATCTGCTGGCCGGCGACGCCGAGCAGGCGCAGGAAGCCCTCCAGGACCGAGGCCGGGTCGGCCGGCGGTTGACCGGGGTCGGGGTGGAATCCGCGCAGGTTGACGAAGAGGATCCGGTCGAACGGCTTGCGCCGGTGCAGGGCATGCGCGGCGTGGATGGCGAGTTGGGTCTTGCCGACGCCCGCCATGCCCTGGATCGCCAGCACGACCGGGCCGCCATCCACCTCGCCCCTGCGCAGCTCACGCCGGAGCCGGTTCAGCGCGGCGGTACGACCGACGAAGCCGACGAGGTCCTGCGGCAGGTTGTCCTGCACCCGTACCTGCGCTGCCGCCCGGGCCTCCCCGCCGACGACTCGAAGCGCCTGCCGCCACTGCGCCACGTACCCGACGTCCGGATGCAGCGCTTCGACAACGGCGATCACCAGATCGGTGTTGAGCCGCCTTCGCCCGCCTTTGAAGCAGTCGGCGACAGTCGTCCTGCGGGCCAGCACACCACCGGTCCGGCCGGTGGCCTTCCCGGCCGCGTTGATCCGAGTCTTGATCGTGTCGTAGGACGGGTCACCAGCCCAGACCTTCAACATCCGTAGTCGTTGGGCCACCTCGTCAAGTGAGTCGGCAGGTCCGGGATCCGGCGGAGCCACACCGCTTGCACTCGATGGCGACTCGGTCACGGCGGCTCCTGGACGGTCCTGATCTCGGGTTTGTACCCCTACTAGACCCGCACGGTCCGGCGGCGTCACCTGATCTGTCCTTGATCCGCCGGGTGGACCGGAGGACCCCGGTGGTGGCCGTCCGGGATCGTCCGGGATTCACCAACGGCCCGGCGGCCCGCCACAGACTTCACCGAGGTGCTGGTCCACGCACCGGCCGGCCTCCGCCGGTCCCGGTCGGGCCAGTCGGAGAACCCGGGAGGGAGGTGTCGCCATGAAGATCCAGATCCGTCGTCTCGAGAAGATCGAGACCACTGTCATCTGCGCTTGCAGCCCCTGCACGGACTGCTGACCCGAGTGTCCTGGTCACCGCCCGCCCTGGCGGGCGGTGACCAGGACCGCCACGACGACCTGAGCACCCGAAGGAGTGAGTACGGATGAGGCGACCCCGAATCAAGAGCGTGTTTCCACCCATCCCGCTGGGCGACGGCCGCATCCGCATCGGCGGCGGCGACTATGGCATCGCCTCGGAGATGGTCGACGACGAGCACGGCAACACCTGGCACCTGTTGAACCTGCTGGACGGCACCCGGACCCGGCAGGAACTGGCGGAGGCGATGGCGGAGCACGATCCGGGCATCACCGCCGTCGACGTCGACGAGTCCGTCGACGCGCTGATCGGCATGGGCTTCGTGGAGGACGCCGCCGTACCCCCGCCGGCCCGGCTGCCCGCCGTGGAACGCGAGCGGTACCGGCGCAACCTCGAGTTCTTCTCCTACTTCCACAAGCCGCCGCTGACCGCGGCCGACTTCCAGCTCCGGCTGCGCGACGCCCGGGTCACGGTGCTCGGGATCGGCGGCCTCGGGTCGTACGTGGCCATGAGCCTGGCCGCCATCGGAGTCGGCGACATCCTGCTCGTCGACGACGACGACGTGGAACTGATGAACCTCAACCGCCAGGTGCTCTACACCGACGCCGACGTCGGACAACCCAAGGTGACCGCCGCCGTCCGCCGGCTGGCCGAGATCAACCCGCACGTGCGGATCAGCGCGCGCAACGCGCGGGTCGACGGGGTGGCGGCCGCCCGCGCCGCCATGTCCGGCCGGGACCTGGTGATCTGCGCCGCGGACCGGCCCCGCCTCACGCTCTACCAGTGGCTGAACGAGGCTGCCCTGCGGGAGGGCACCGCCTGGATGCGTGGTTCCAACGACGGGCTCACGGTCAGCCTCTTCCTGCACGTGCCCCACCAGACCGCCTGCTTCCAGTGCGTCGAGCAGGACGCCGCGGCCAACCACCCGGAGTACACGCCGATGGCCGAGTATGTGGTCGGGGTGATCGGCGACCGGACCATCAACCCGTGCAACGCGCCGATGGCCGGGATGATCGGCAACCTGGCTGCCCTGGAGGCCGTCAAGTACCTCACCGGCATGGCGGAGCCGGTCATCGTCGGCCGGAAGCTCGTCGTCGACGTGCACCGGATGGAGACGCAGTTCGCCGAGGGCACGCTGCTCGACGACTGCGCCGCCTGCGGCCCGGGCGGTCGGGTCCCCCGCCCCGGCGACCTGCGGGCCCCTGTTGTGTCCGGGTCCGCGACGTGACAAGCACGCTCACCGACACCGCGGTCGTCCGGCTGTATCCGCTGCACATCGGCGAGAGCGAGGACGGTGTGTGCGAGGTCGGCCGGGTCGACACCGGCACCTTCGTCGAGCTGCCGGCCGAGGGCGTCGACCTCGTCCGGTGGCTCGGCGCGGGACTGCCGCTCGGCGAGGTCCGTCGACGGTTCGCCGACCGGTACGGCACCGAGCCGGACCTCGCCGACTTTCTCGACGGCATCGCGTCCTGCGGCTTCCTGCTCGTGGACGCCACGACGGGTCACGCAGGCGCGCCGGCGACCGGGGCCGGCAGCCCCGCGACCGCGGACCGCCGGGGAATGGCGGTGCTGGCGAACCTGCCGCCGCACCGGGTGTCCTGGCTGCTCGCGCCGCCGATGCGGCTGCTCTACGTCGGCAGTTGGTTGACCGTGCCGGTGCTGCTGGTGCTCGTACCCTCCCTGCGGCCCATCCCGGCCGACGCGTTCCTGCTGGACGGGGTGTTGGCCAACGCCCTGGTGGTCGCGATGGTGGCCTGGGTGCTGGTGCTGCTGCACGAGTTGGCGCACGCGGCCACCGTGCGGGCGCTGGGCGTCACCGGACGGCTCTCCATCAGCCGAAGGCTGTGGTTCCTGGTGGCGCAGACCGAGATGTCAGCCGTCCGGTCCGTGCCCCGGCGCCGCCGTTACGCCCCGTACCTGGCCGGGCTGACCTGGGACCTGTTGCTCATGTCGGTCTGCCTGGTGCTGCAACTCGCAGGGGTGCACGAGCGGCTGGTGCGCGGCGTCGTCTACACGCTCACGCTGTCGGTGGTCTACCAGTTCCTGGTGTTCATGCGTACCGACATCTACTACGTGCTGGGCAACTGGCTGCGGCTGGGCGACCTGATGGGTGACACCCGGCGGTGGCTGGCCAACCAGCTGCGGCGGCTGGTCGGCCGCGACGCCGGGCACGACCTCGGCGGTGTGCCGGCCCGGGAACTGCGGATCATCCGCTGGTACGCGCCGTTCTACCTGCTGGGCTCGCTCGCCGTGACCGCGGCGCTGCTGGCCCTCACGGCGCCCGCCATGGTCACGATGGTCCGGCTGGCCGTCGACGGGATCGACGCTCCGGTCGACGGGCTCGCCTTCTGGAACGGCGTCGGCTTCCTCGCGCTCGTCGCCCTGCAACTCGCCACCTTCGGCTGGGTCCTCGTCACCGAACGTCGAACCGCCGCCTGATCGGCTCGTCCACCGCAGCCCACCACTACCAGCACGTGAGGACGCCCACCGTGCCACTGACCGCCCCGCACCGACTGCTGGCCGCCCTCCTGACGCCGGCCCTGGCCACCGGACCGGTAGCCGCCATGACCCCACCGGCCGTGGTCGACGCCGGACCGGCCCGAGCCGTCATCGTCGTCCTCGCCGACCAGCACGACACCGCTGGCGGGCGACTGCTCGCCGACCGGGCCGCCCGGATCACCGCCGACCAGCAGCCGATGCTCACCGACCTGCGCCGCGCCGGGGCCACCCGGGTGGCGCCCTTCCGCCTCGTGAACGCCATCGCCACGACCCTGCCGGAGCGGGCCGTCGCGGAGCTGGCGACCCGACCCGGGGTGCGGGCAGTCCTGCCCGACGCCCCGCTGCGACTGCGCCAACCGGTCGCCCCGACCCGGCCCGCGCCACCGACCGGCGGGACCGCGGCGGGTGCCCGCAGTTGTGCCGGGCCGGATGAGCCGCCGCTGACCGAACCGGAGGGGCTGGCGTTGACGCGTACCGTCGGATCGCCCGGCGCCCACGACCTGGCCGACGGGTCCGGGGTGCGGGTCGGCGTGCTCGGCGGGGCGATCGACCCGGCGGCGGCCGAGTTCGTCCGCGACGGGCGATCGGTCGTGGCCGGCTACGCCGACTTCACCGGCGACGGCCTGGACGCCCCCTCGTACATCCTGGAATCCTTCGGCGACGCGAGCGTCGTGGCGGCCCAGGGCGTCGGCGTCTACGACGCCGGGCGCTACGCGCATCCGGCGCACCGCCCCGACGGACCGTGCCCGATGCGAATCCTCGGCGTCGCACCGGCCGCCACCGTGCACGTCGCCAAGGTGTTCAGCAACGTCGCGGCGCCCACATCGGTTGTCCTACAGGGCATCGAGTGGGCGGTGCTGCACGAACGCGTCGACGTGCTGAACGAGTCGTTGGTGGGCTACGGCTATCCGGACACGGCCGCCAACGCCCTGCGGCTGGCCAACGACGCCGCCGTCGCGGCGGGAGTGACAGTGGTGGTGGCAACCGGGGACGCCGGGCCGGACGACACCCTGGGTTCGCCGGCCAGCGACCCGGACGTCATCGCCGTCGGCGCGAGCACCCAGCTGCGTGCCTACGGCCAGCTCGGGTACGGCGGGTCGCCGCTCGGCGACGGCGGCCACCGGTCCGAGTCGGTGTCCGCGTTGAGCTCCGGCGGCACGGCGCAGGAGGAACCCCGCACCGTCGACCTCGTGGCGCCCGGCGACACCGGGTGGGCTGCCTGCTCGACCGACACCGCGCGCTACCAGAGCTGCGTCTCGTTCTTCGACGGCGGCACCCCCAGCCCGTTCTTCCTGTTCGGCGGCACCAGCGCGGCAGCGCCGTTCGTGGCCGGGGCGGCGGCGCTGGTGATCCAGACGGTCCGCCGGCACACCGGCGCCACCCCGACCCCCGAGCAGGTCAAACGCATCCTCATGAGCTCGGCGACCGACCTGCGGCAGCCGGCCGCTCAGCAGGGCGCCGGGCGGGTGGACACCCTCGCCGCGGTGCGGCTGGCCGCAGCCCTGGCCGACCACCGGGAGTCCGCCGCCCGGCCCGCCGAAGCCTCTGCCGGAGCCGCCGGTCGGCCGGCGTCGGGGGACGCGGCGGGGTTGCTCGTCGCCACCTCGACGGCGCACGTCACCGGCGCGCCAGGGCAGGCCACGCCGGTCGCCGTGCACCTCACCAATCCGGGCGGGCGCGCCCGTCGCGTCACCGTCGGCCTGCGCTCCACCGCGCCGGCCCGCAGCCTCGCCGACGGCCAGGTGACGCCGGCCGCGGGGGCGGGGACGGCCTTCGTCGACTCCGACGGCGTACCGGCGAACGCCCGCCGAGTGCCGGTCACCGTGCCCGGCGGGACCGACCAGATCCAGGCCGCGGTGGCCTGGGACCCCCGAGGGCACACCGCGCCGGTCGCGGTGAGCGTCTTCGACCCGGCCGGCCGGCTCGCCGGTTACTCACTGCCGCTGGGCAACGGGGGGTACGGGCGGGTGACGGTGGCCCGGCCGCAGCCGGGCCGCTGGACCGTGGCGATCTGGACCCGTGACGACGGGACACCCCCGGTGGGTCCGGTTCGGTACGACGTCAGCGCGCTGCGGCTGACCACGCGCGGCGGTCCCTCGGTCGTCGTGCCGCCCGGCGGTACGCGGACCGCCTGGCTGCCGGTCCGCCTGCCGACCACGGCCGGTGACTCGTCGGCAGCCGTGACCGTCGTCGCCGGCGCGACGGGTTACGCGGCGCTTCCGTTGGGACTGCGGGCGCTGGTGCCGACCGGTCCCGCCGGTGGCAGCTTCGGCGGCACCTTCTCCGGGGGCAACGGCGCCCTCGCCGGGTGGGCGCTGCTCGGGCAGCGGCGCAGCTTCCAACTCGACGTACCGGCTGGGAAGCCGGCGCTGGCCGTGTCGGTGCACGCCGGCGACGACCCGAGGCTGGAGGTGTGGGGCCTGCTCGTCGACCCGAGCGGAATGCCGCTCGCGGCCAGCAGCTCGCGCTCCGCGGGGGCCACGGCGCCGCCCCGGTTGGACCTGGTGCGGCGTGCCCCGCAGCCAGGTCGATGGACCGTGGTGCTGGTGCTCACCGCGCCGACCGCCACGGTCCGGACCGGCCAGCCGTTCCGCGGCCGGGTGGGATTCGCCCCGGCGTCGGTGGTGGCCAGCGGCGTGCCGACGGGAGCCGCGCTGCCGGCGGGTCGGCCGGCTGAGTCCACCCTCACCATCACCAACACCGGTACGGCACCGGCGTCGTACCTCGTGGACGCCCGGTTGGACGCCATGGGCGAGGTGCCGTTGCGGCCGGTGGCGTCCGCCACCTATCAGACACCGGTGTCCGCCGTCGACGTCTACCCTCGCTTCGCGGTGCCGACCGGCACGACCCGGCTGCGGATGTCGGCCGATTCGGCGGTGCCGCACGTGCTGGACACGCAGCCGTACGGCGAGGACGGCTACTACGTCGGTGACCCAGACCTGGCTGGAGCCGCCGGCCGGCACTCGGAGGTGCTCGTCTCGTCGACGCAGGTGTCGGCCACGACCTGGATCTGCAACGCCAACCGGGCCGGGCCGTTCGGCGGTGCTCCCCAGCCGCCGGCCCGGGTGGACTGCGCGGCGACCGCCCTGACTCGACTCTTCGACCGACGGATCACCTCGTCCACCGGCAGTCACTGGCGGCGAGTGGTCGACGGCTCGACCGAGCCGACCACGCCGCTGACGTTGGCGCCGGGGCAGAGCGGCCGCGTCACCGTGCTCTTCGGCGCGGACGGACCGGTGGGAGACCTGGTCACCGGGTCGTTGACGGTGACCACCCTGGACGCCCGTACCGGGTTCGGCACGGAGGTGGCCGCGGTGCCCTACGCCTACCGGGTGCATGGTGGCGCGGTCGACCATGGTGCCGCAAGGGCGTAGGGTCCCAGGACCATGAAGGCGCTGATCTCGGTGGACCTGGAGGGCATCTCGGGGATCGTGCATCCCAGCGAGACGAACCCGGAACGGTACGACTACGAGCGCGGCCGGGCCCTGATGACGGCCGAGGCAAACGCGGTGATCGCTGGTGTGTTCGACGCCGAACCCGATGCCGTGGTGTGGGTCGCCGACGCACACGGCACGTTCCGGAACCTCCTGCCGGAGGATCTCGACAGGCGTGCTCACCTCGTCCGGGGCAAGCCCCGCCCGTTGGGCATGCTCGCCGGGCTGGACGAGCAGACCGACGCTGTCCTGTTCATCGGCTACCACGCTCGGGCCGGCGCCGGGCCCGCCGTCCTGGCGCACACGGTCAGTGACGCCGTCCTCGACGTGCGGGTGGCCGGACGGTCACTGGGCGAGATCGGCCTCAACGCCGCCATGGTGGGACACCTGGACGTGCCTGTCGTCCTGCTCAGCGGGGACGACACCGCCTGCGCCGAATTCAGCGAGCTGGTGCCCTCGGCGGTCACCGTCGCCGTCAAGCAGACCCTGGGTCAGGCCGCCGCGGTGGCGCTGCACCCGCAGGAGGCGCGGGAGCGGCTGCGCCGCGCCGCCGCCGACGCGGTCACCCGGCGCGCGTCGATTCCCGCGCCGAAGATGACCGGGCCGTTGGACGTCGAGGTCGACCTGTACGGCCCGTACATGGTCGACCTCGCGGTGCTGGTGCCGGGTGTGACCCGCCTGGGCGGCGGCCGGACGGTTGCCTTCCGCGCCGCTGACGTCGCCGAGGCGTACCGACTGGTGCACCTGCTCGTCCAACTCGCCAGCGTCAAACCCGGCTAGGCGGCGCCTACCTCGCGCCATCCGACCGCCGCAACGGCCGACCACTCAGCAGCCGAGCCTCCTGGTGGAGAGAGCGATGTCGTCGATCCAGAGGTCGAACTCGCCGGGCGTGGTGCCGCCCTGGTAGAGCTGCCAGCCAACCTTCACCGTGTTCACCGCCGGCAGGACGAAGGGCACGTCGTTGCCGCCGTGCCCGGTCGTGGACGCGGTCAGGTCCGGGTTCGCCACCCCGTCGATCCACACCGTGACGCGGTTGTCCGTCGGGTCGAGTTTCCACTCGAAGCACTGCCAGGTGTCCTCCGTGACCGGTGCGGACTCCCGCCAGTTGGTCCAGTCGCCGGTCGGGCCGCCGTCGGCGCCCACACCCCAGAAGACACCGGGGACCGTGGGAGCGTACTGACCGCCGACCGGACGGACGACCTCAGAACTGCCGGTGCCGGTCGCCTCGACCAGGGTGAAGTGCGCCCAGTCGGGGGCGGAGGGGAAGGCGTCGACGCGCAGCCGCATCCGGCCGTAGAAGCGGTTGCCCGGCGCGGCGAAATCGTCGACGCGCAGGAAGGCGCGCCCGTTGTCCACCGTGTGGATGTGCAGCACCTGGTTGCCGCGGCGGGCACGCTCGACGGTGAGCGTGCCGTTGCGCGTGTCGACGCCCCAGTCCAGCGTGCTGGCTCCGCCACTCGGCAGACGCTCGAAGTCTTCGCAGAAGAGCAGACCAGGGGTGCACGAGCGCGACGAGGCACCGGACGCGGCGGCCGGAATGCTGCCGGCCGTGGTGCCGAGGATCAGGGCGGCGGTGCACACCGCGAGGAAACGGCGCATGGTCATCCTCCATGACGTTGGGCCTCTGCTGTGTGGGCAGGGCCGGAGTAGCTCCACCGGACATCGCGACCCCTGCTCACCTCGTCGTCGACCTCGGTGCGTCGACAGGGCGAAGATCGGGCGTCTCGGTGTCGTGGGAATACGGGTCCGCGACTGGTACGACGGACACCTGCCCGTCGACGTGGACATGGCCCGGCGATGCGGCGCGCTGCTCCCGTGCTGCCGATTTCCAGCACGGTTGCCCCCGTGCTGCGGCGATCTGAGCCATTCCAGCACACCCGCAGCCGATCCAGCCATATCGATGCACATCGTTAAGTGATCTGTTGTGGCCTACGTCGACGCGTGCCCTGCCTGCGCCGGGACCGCACCGACCACGACCGCGTGCCCCCTCGGGGCGCACGGTCAGAAGGTGGCGTCGTTTCGTCCCAGCCCACTGTTGGACTGCTCGGATCGCGACAGGCATTCGACCGGCGGCAGCGCGAAGCGGACCGCCGACCGGGCCTGTGCGCGATCGTCGAGGCAGAGCGCAGGGATCTCTGGCACGGCGACATCCCGTCTCGAGCACCGGCACGGCCCTGGGCCCGCTAGGTGACAACTGTGGGCAGCCGCTGCCGGATGTGCGGGTGGCCCCAGGGCTTCGACGACGAACGGAACCCCCTCGATCCCGGGAACAGCTTGTAAATCAAGACGCGTCGAGCAGAGCATCGCGCCGATCTTGCATTTCCTGTCGCCGATTCAAGCGGGAATGCACCCTGATGTCGGGGCAGAAACTGCAAGATCGCGATGCAGGATCGGTTGACGAACAGTTATTCCGCTTAAGGTGCCGTCGATCCTGGCTAAGCAGCCACTCAGCGATTTGGGGTCCCGAGCATGACGGTGAGGTCTTCCTCGGCGGCCAGCACCGCACCGTCGAACTCCAGTTGTGCGGCTGCCACGGCGGCTGCCCGGTCGTTGCCGGGCCAGAAGTGGGTGAGCATCAGCCGCTGGGCACCCGCCCGGCGTGCCCAGTGACCGGCCTCGGTGGAGGTCATCAAATGACGGGTGGGCCGATCGGTCTCGCCCTCCCGGTCGGTGGCCTCGACGATGAACAGGTCGGCGTCGCGACCGAGATCGGCCAACACCGGGGTCGGTCCGGTGTCGCCGGAGTAGGCCACGGCTATCCCGTCCGCCTCCAGCCGGATGCCCACGTTCGGCACGTGGTGCGGAAGCGACAGCCCGGTCAGGTCGAACGGTCCGACCCGGTAGGTGCCGGGCAGCGGATGCACGTCGAAGACCGCCTCCAGGTCGACGTCGGGCTCCAGACCGCTGATCCGGTCGAGCACGCCGGGTGGGCAGTACAACGGCAGCCGTGGCCTACCGACGTCACCGTAGAAGCGCAGCCGGAACAGCCCGTGCAGGTCAATGCAGTGATCGGGATGCTCGTGGGTGATGACGACAGCGTCGAGGACGCCATCCGGCCAGTGTCCGAGCAGTCGCGGCAGCGTGGCGTAGCCCAGGTCGAGAACCACGCGGTAGCCGACCCAGTCCACCGCGAAACCGCTACAGGCACGGCCCGGCTCGGGAAAGGCACCGCAACTGCCGAGCACGGTGACCTGTCGCATCCGTACAGCATGCCCGACTTGACGCGCCGACGGGCAGGACGCATGGTCAGATGATATCGACCGTCTCGAATCTCTTACCCTGGAGAGAACTGATGAAGACCCTCGCCACCACCGCCTCGGCCGCGGCCCTGTTGCTCCTGGCCACGGCCGGCGCATCCCCCGCCCGACCCACGGCCGACGCGCCCTGCGCCGGGCAGATCCACCCGAACCCCGGGTTCGAGAGCGGCACCACCGGCTGGACCGCCGGGCCCCGCATCGTCGTGTTCGGCAACGCGGCCCGGCCCGCACACACCGGTCAGGCGTACGCCACCTTCGCCGGACTGGACGTGACGCGTGGTGACCTGCTGCGCACCACCGCCACGGTGCCGGCCGGCTGCACCCTGACGGTCCGCTTCTGGGTCCGCACCACCACCACGGAGACCAGCCGCGGCGACTACCTCAACGTCGGGCTGGCCGTCACCGGAACACCCCCGAAGACGAGGTTCTCGCTGGCCTTCGACGGCGGGTCGCCGTGGCGGGAGTACGCCATGTCGACCGGGACGGCAACGACCGAGCGGACCGCGACGGTCAGCTTCCTCGCCAGCGAGACGGCCGGCAACGGCGCCACGGCCTTCGACGTCGACGACGTCACGCTCACCTTGAGCTGACGGCGACGGCGTCCTCAGTTCCAGGCTCTTCCGGCCCGGACCCAGGCGTCCCGGTCCACCGGTCGGGGACCCTGCCGCAGCCACGTGCTGATGTGCTGCGCGTGTTGCTCGGGGGTCCCCGAGGACGACTCCACGCGGAGGGCTCCCGCGAAGTAGGGAAACGCTTCGGCGCGCTCGCGAACGAGCGCTTCGTCGAGGTCCGTAACCTGGTGGCGCTGCCGGAACCGGCCCACGGCCTCGTCGGGAGTAACGAAGAACTCGACGACCCAGAGCGGCGCCGCGGAGCCGGCCAGCGTTTCCAGCAGACTGGCTCGCTGGTCACGGCGAGCGTAGGTGCACTCGAGGACCACGGTGTCTGCACGATCGACGAGCATTCGGGCCAGGAGGTGCGCACCGGCGTACGCGTGCATGCGATCGTCACGATTGCGATCGGATTCGGGGAACAGAAGCTCGAACAGGCTGTCCACCTCCAGGTGGATCCGACCTGCGGAGGCCCGTTGCTCAGCCAGCACCCGTCGGGCCGTGGTCTTGCCCGAGCACGGAGGGCCGGAGAGCACGACGATCCCGTTGCTGGCCATGGTCCTGAGCGCGGCGGTGCCCTCGGTTGCGTACCGGTGATTGGATGGGCCGGTGGATCCGTGGGAAGCAGTGATTGTCGTCCTCGCCGTCATCGGGTCGGTGGGGGTCGCGCTCGGGGCCATGTCTCAGGATAAGCGCCGCTCGGCGACCCAACTCGCGGCCGTCCAGCGCAAGCTCGACCTGATAATGGATCACCTCGGCATCGCCGAGCCCGTGCACCCGGACGTCGTCCGGCACCTGGAGGGCGGGCGGACGATCCACGCTGTTCGCGCCTACCGGAAGCAGACTGGCGCGAGCCTCATCGAGGCGAAGCAGGCCGTGGACCTTATCGCCAGTACGCTCCACCTCGGCCGGTAGGCGTTCGCACGGCCTCGGCCCCAGTCGGCTTGCCAGGGTCCCGCGGTGGCGGCCGTCGCCGCGGCGTCCTGGTGGGCACCGGCGACCAGCCAGGCCAGAGCCAGCGCGATGCAGTCCTGCTGACTCAACCGCCCGAACGCGTCTCGGCTCCGCCGGTGACCCGCGCGCCGCAGCACGCGCAGCACGGACGCGGTCGTCGGGTGTTGGGCGTCCAGGAGCGCCCACGCGTCCCGTTCGAGGTCCGGCACCAGCGCGCTGCGACCGACGGCGACCACTCGATGCAGGTGGCGGGTGAGCAGACGCTGATCTCCATCAACAGGCTGAGCGGATCGACGACCCGGTCGGTCAGGTCGACCACCTCGATGGAGAAGGTCACGAAGCGGGTTCGCAGGGTCGTCACGCCGGCGAGGACGGACGCGGTCAGCGCCGCCCTGAGTGGACGGTTGCATCGACTCGGAGACGTCGACGGGGAGGATCACCTGCCAGTCGACGCTGCGTTGACCGCGGCTGCGGAAGACGAAACGTCACATCCCGGCCGCCGCGTCGTACCGGCGCCGCTGGTCGGCCATCTCCGACTCGGCAAGCGCCTCCTTGAGCGCCAACTCCGCGTACTTGGCCGGAAACACCTGCTTCACCCGGTCGGTGAACATGACCTCGGCGGTCGCCTCGACGACCTGGATGCCCGGCGGCTCCTTGGACATGTCCATGATCACGGGGCCGGCCAGCTTGACCGCCACGTCCCAGGGCCGCCCCCGCTCCGCGACCCCGCAGAGGTGGAAGCCGTAGACGGTCCGAACGTCGGCGAGCGCGGTGACCTCGGTCGGCTCGTAGCCGTAGACGCGGACCCCGCAGATCACCGCGGGCTTCTCCCCGGCGGCCGCCTGCTGGGCATTGTGCCCGGCGTGGTTGTGCTGCCCCGGGTCCGCCTGTTCGAGCGTGGTACGCATCCGGGCCATGATCTGCGTCTGCAGATCCGCCGGCTTCGTCTCCGGGCCGGCCCGGTTGACGAGTACGACCGCGCCGGCCGACACCGCCAGCAGGATCACCGCCACCCACACCAGGCGGTGCCGGTACCAACCCGCGAAACTCTCTCGGGAAACCATGATTGCTTCTCACCTCGTCGCCGGGTCTGTGCGCTGGCAGATACGTACGGCGGGCGCGGATGCCTGCCCGGCAGGACGCCCGTTGTCATGGCGATGACCCGGCGATGCGGCCGGCGGGCGCCCGCCAAGGCGGCACGCTGCCGGCACTGCGCTGCTCCCGTGCTGGCCGTTCTCAGCGCGGTTGCCCCCGCGCTGCGGCGATATGAGCCCATTCCAACACGTCTGGATGCGTCCTGGCAACATAGACGAGCGTCAGCGTGGTCCGGCCTGGTCACCCCCCCGATCGCGGTGGCGTCCGTGACCCGGCCTGCTCGATGCGGGCGCACGTCTCGTCAGGAGACCGCGAACTCCCATAGTGAGTAGCCGTACTGGTTGACACGCTCGGTGCCCGTGACACGGACGAACCGCGCGGCCGCCTTGTCGGCCGGGATGAGCACCGGGCCAGCCGCTCCCGCCGTCGTGGCGAAGATCCTCTTCCAGGAGGCGCCGTCGACGGAGACGTCGACGTGGTAGGCGGTGGCGTAGGCGTGCTCCCAGTTCAGCGTCACGGTCGTGATCGCATACACCTCGCCGAGATCGACGGAAATCCACTGGGGATCGGCGAACACGCTGCCCCAACGGGTAGTCGCGTCGCCATCGACCGCGTACGAGGCGTTCCACCAGGCCTTCTCAGAACTGGAGGCGGTCGCCGGGCGGCGCAACGCCAGGTTTCTGCCCGAGGGGTTCGCCAGTCCGGAGACGGCGCCGTTGGTCTTCGGTGCTGAGCCGCCGGGGGGTTTCGCGGCGCTGCTGGTGGCGGCGGGCGATGCCGGTGCGGGCAGCGCCGGTGCGGGTGACGCCGGCGCGGGCGGTGCCGGTACGGGTGGCGCTGACGCCGACGGGAATGATGCCGACGAGGTGGGTGCCGCGGTGGGCGGGCCACTTCCGGGCGGCAGCGGCGGCCCGTAACCCGGACCCGCGGTGATCACGATCTCGCCGTCCCCGGGCGGGGTTGTCGGGTCCTCGGCGCGATCGTCGGGCAGCCGGCTGCCGAACGCGACGGCGGTGACCGCCACCAGCCCGACCAGCAGGAGCGACACCGACCAGGGCCGGAGCAGAACACCGAGGGGACGACTCCCGGTCGCGGCGGTCGGCTGGTCGGGCGCGGCGGCTGCGGGCGGCATCGGCTCGGTGCGCGGCGTGTCACCAGCACCGGGTTCCGCGTCGTCCGACGAGCGGTCGACCGGGTCCGGAAGCGGCGGCAGCGGGGTCCCGGCGTCCGGCTGGGCGGCAACGGTCTCCGGCCGAGCCGGCGGCGGGCCGGTCGGGGCGGCGGGGGCCACCGGCGTCGCCGGGGGCGCGGTCGACGCCGGTGCAACCGGCCCGGGTCGCCGGAGCACAGTCGGCGTTGCGTCCGATCGGTCCTTGGCGGGCCGGCGTGGCACCGGCATCCGGGTACGGTCAGCGATCGGGACCGGCGGCGCGGCGGTCGCGGGATCGGCGGACGGAGTCGCAAAGGGTGGCAGTCCGCTCAGTGCCACTGCCCGCTGCACGGGGGGTCGGCGTTTGCCCGGGGTCGCTGGCACGCTCGCGCCCGAGCCCCGGTCATCGGCTTCCGGCGTCGATGGGCGCGCTGCCGGTGGGCTGTCGCCGGGGGGCACGGACTCGGGTGTCGACCCTCGCTCAGGACTTTCCATGCTCGTGACTCTCCCGCTCTGTGCAGCATCCGTGCCCGTCCTGGCCGGAATCAATCTGTCCACCGTCGACACGCGGCGGCACCGCGCACCAGCCGGACGCCAGCGCGGCCGGCTGCGCGTCCTCCACCAGCAGTGCCCGTGCGCCGACCAGGCACCCGAGATAGTTGGCGAGCAGCCGCAGCAGGGGCTCGGTCAGCTGACCACCCTCCACCCAGACCACCTCGCCCCCGCCGACCCAGCCCGGCCGCCGGTCGGCGACGACAGTGGCGAAGTCCCAGGCGGTGACCGGCTGGCCCGCCAGTAGGAACGGCCGGCGCCAGTCCGGGCCGCGCGCCGCCACGACGGTACGGAGACCGGACCCGTCGGCCCGTCGCCGGATGTCCGCGGCGGACTCCCCGGAGATCCGGGCCAGCGCCAACAGCGGCCCGTCGTCATCCGGAGCGCCCTGGGCGCGCGGCGGTGTGGCCCCGGCCGGTGCCCGCAGTTCGGCCAGGTCGTCCTCCTGAAAGGGAAAGGACGATGCGAGGCGCACCGCCGGGCGGGGCGTACGGTCCACCCGGCGGGGCAGGCTGGCCCACCAGCCGTCCGCCCGTCGACCGATCGTCACGACCTGCATCTGGTCGGCCACCTGCTGCTCGATCTCCGGGGCGACGGGCACGGAGGAGACCAGCAGGACCGGACGCGGATCCGCCTCCCGGTACGCGGCGATGATCTCGCCCAGTTGCCCGGGTTCGACCTCGCCCGCATCGGTGAGCACCGTGCCGGTGCGGGCGTCGGCGGTGAGCAGAACCGCGAAGAGCCGGCTGTCGCGGTGCCACCAACGTGGTGGTGTCGAGCGCTGTGCCGCGAGCACCACGTCGGGCCGGTCGGCCGGGTCGGGGGCCAGCAGGTGGCTCAGTTCCTCCGGAACGAACCGCGTTCGGGCCCGCACGCTGCCGGGCAGCCGGTTCAGCAGCAGGTGCATGATCGGCAACACGTCGTCGGACAGGGGCAGACCGGGCAGGCCGACGGCGATCGTGAACCACTGTGGATGCCACGGACGACGGCGGACGTCACCCGTGTGCTGCCCGGCGAAGGGGGGCCGGACCCAGAGCCCGAACTGGGTGGGCTCGACCACCCAGCGCTCGTCGAGCCGGAACGTGCCGGGGCCGGCCGGTCGCAGGTCCGCGAGGAAGTCGACAGTCCCGATCGGCGTCGGCGGAACGCCCGGAGCGCACCGCAGCCGGGCCACCGGGGACGTCCACCACGTGTCGCCGTCCGGGTCGATCGCGACCGACACCGGTCGGTGCTCGTCATCGAGGATCGGCAGGCCGGTCGCGACCTCGACCGGGCGGTCCCAGCGGTCCGCGATCATGGCGGCCAACCGCATCGCCTCGTTCGCGGCCTCGCCGTACGGGGCGATGACCATCGAGGGATCCAGCGCGTCGAGGATCGACAGTGCCGCCTCGACGCCGGGCGTCGCCGCGCCGGGACGCCCGAGCAGCACCGTCACCCGCTCGGCGTCCATCGGCACCGCGAACGCCAGGTCGTCCAGGCTCGGGGCCGGCAGCTCCGGAGAGTCGGCGTAGAGCCACAGGCCGGCCGGCACGCAGTGGGCCCTGAGGCCCGAGCCGACGTGCCGAACCAGGGTGTCGACCTCGGCCTCCCAGTGCGGTGGCGGATAACGGTGGCCACCGTCGGAGATGCTGCCGTCGGCCCGGAACCAGCGCCACCCGTCCACGGCGAACAGGCCGCCGCCGGGCACGAGCAGGAGCTGACCGCTCGGCGCGTACACGTCGGCCTGAAGCTGTCGGGCCAGGGCCGCGGCCGGGGGCGGGCCGGATGTCGGGGTCGTGCCGGTGCCGCTGACCGCGAGGCGGGCAGCCGCCCCGGGCGGGACCGCGATCGGCAGGACCTCGGTGATCAGCGCCCAGTCGTCGGGATCGACGATCTGGCCGACCACTGTCACGACCCCGCGCTCCGAGGGCAACAGGCGCGCCATCGCGACGATCGCGCCGTCCGGGTCCGGCCCGACAACCGCGAGGTTGTCCGCGACCCACCGCAACGCGTTCGCGGAGCCACGCCGTGGACCGCTGCTCAGCGACGCTGAAGCTGCCGACATCACCGGCGACACCCGGGACGCATCCAGAGCAACCGATGAGACCGCTCCCACGCGAGCCTCACCGATCCTGTCTCATCTCGTTCCACCAGCACCCCACCCCGAGAACCACCACATAGTTGACTCGGGGCAACGGTTTGTCAATCGGTGGGGATGCCGCCCACGGCACGCCTCGTCAAGCCGGACGCGACGCATGTCGGGAAATGATAAGGCCCCGGTGTTTCCGGCGTGCTGCGTCGGCTGAGCCCTGCCTCACACCCCGGCGACGCCCACCCCGACGACGGCGGTCGGCAGGTCCTCGACGGTGAGCAGCGCCATCTCGGCGGTCGTCACGTCTGACGCGGCCGACAACCGGGAAGCCTGCAGGTCCGCCATCCGTTCGAAGACCTTCCGAGCCTCCCGGCCGTTGCCGAAGGTACCGTCCTTGGGGATCCGGTCGAAGTGGGTCAGCAGCGCCGACGCCGCGGCGGGGTCCAACCGGTAGTCGTGCCGGACACACTGGTTCTCCACGATGGTCACCAGCTCCGCCGGTGTGTAGTTGGCGAACTCGATGGTCCGGCTGAAGCGTGACTCCAGACCGGGGTTCGCCTGGAGGAAGCGTTCCATGTCTGCCGAGTAGCCGGCCGCGACGACCACCACCTCCTCACGGTGGTCCTCCATCAGCTTCACCAGCGTGTCGATGGCCTCCCGACCAAAGTCCGGCCCGGTGCCGCCGCGGCTGTTGCTGAGGGTGTACGCCTCGTCGATGAACAAGACACCCCCGAGGGCCGAGTTGAACGCCTCGGTCGTCTTGATGGCGGTGCCGCCGATGATCTGCGCGACAAGGTCGGCGCGGGCGACCTCGACGAGGTGGCCCTTGCGCAGCACCCCCAGCTCGGCGAGGATCCGCCCGTACAGCCGGGCGATTGTGGTCTTGCCGGTGCCAGGCGCGCCGGCGAAGACCAGGTGCCGCGCCATCGGCGGGGCGGACAACCCGGCCTCCTGGCGGCGCTTGGACATCTTGTTGAGATTGACCAGTGACGTCACCTCCTGTTTCACCCCGTGCAGTCCGACGAGGGACTGCAACTCACGCAGTGGGTCGGAGCCGCGGGCAACGATGTGCCGCTCCCCCTCGGGCGTCGTCTCGGCGGGGGCGTTCCCGGCGGTGGCAACGGCGGCCGTGCCGTACGCGTCGGGGAGCTTGTTGCGGGAGCTGACGAGTTCCTCGACCGTCAGGTGGCTGTCCGGCACGGTCTGCCGTACCCCGGAGCCCTGGTTGTCCCGCACCACGCAGCCGATCAGCCGCACCGAACCGCCGGTCCGCACGGCGATGCCGTCGCCACCGCTCGCGGTGAACTCCGAGTCGGTCACCGTCCCCCGCGACTCGTCGCCGAAGACGCATCCGTCGCCCTCGGCGGCGTGGACCCTGCACCCGGTCAGCGAGACGTCCCCACCGGCGCCCACCGACACACCGTCGCCACCCGCGTCGGCGATGTCGCAGTCACTGAACGAGGCGGTCGCATCGGCGACGACCACACCCGCGGCGGCACTGCCCCGCATACTCAGACCGCTCAGCGACGGCTGGGCGCGGCCGCTGACCGAGATGCCGACGCCACCGCAGCGTTCGATGGTGAGATTCTCGAAGCGACCACGGGCACCGCCGACGACCTCGACGGCCGCTCCGTCACAGCCGTGCACCTGCATCCGTTGGAAGAACGGGTCCGCGCCACCGTCGAGGTGCACCCCGACCTCGGTGCAGTCGCTGACCACCAGGTCGACGAGTTCGGGTGTGCCACGGTCGCCGACGCTCACGCCGACGCCGTCGATCTTCGTGGCGACGCACGATTCCAGCCGACCGCCCGCGCGACCGGTGAAACGGAATCCGGTACGCCGGGCTCCACTGACCCGACAACGGCGCAGGACCGGTGCGCACCGCTCGTCGGTGAAGACTCCGTCGGCGGCGCAGCCGTCCACGGTGCAGTCCTCCAGCAGGCACGCCCCGGCGGTGGCCAGGTAGATGCCGACACCGTTGGTGTCGCGGACAGTCATCCGACGCACGGTGGCGGCGGACTGTTGCTCGGCGGCGAGCGCGGGCTTACTCGTACCGATGATCTCGGTGTCCTCGATGGAGATCCGGCCCTGGCCGTTGAGGCAGATGCCGTTGCCGCCGGCGTTCCGCACGGTGCAGGCGCGGACCCGTAGCTCGCCGTGCTCGGCGACGACGACGCCCGAGGTGCCGAGCCGCTCGATGCGGCAGTCGTCGAGCACGCTGCCGGTGGAGGAGGTCACCACGACCCCGGCGCCGACCTCGTTGCGCACCAGGCTGCCGCGCATGGTGAGCGAGCCGCTGTCCCGGACGAAGACGGCGGCCCACGACGACGCGACAAGCTCACACTCGGTGACGCTCAGTTGGCCCATCACCAGGGCCAGTGCCGGGCTGTCGGCGTCGGTCGCGATGATCGACAGCCCGGACAGCGCGGCCGACTCCGCCGCGAGGACGACCGGGACGCCGGACGGCGCGGTCAGCTTCACGGTGCCCGGCCCGTCCTCGGCGGTGATGGTGACGATCTTCGTCAGCACCAGGTTCTCGGTGTAGCTGCCGGGCTGGACGCTGATCACCGACCCGTCCGACGCCGCAGCCAGCGCGTCCGTGAGTGTCCGGTACCCGGAGACCGCCGACTGGGTGACGGTGATTCGCCGCTGGTTCACGCTCGTCCTACCTCCACAGACACCGAGACTCCCCGATGCGGCTGGTTACGCGGACCTACGAAAGGTTGGCGCTGTTGTCTTTGTCCTGGTCCACGAGCGCGTCGACCGCACCATGCCCCTCACGGGCCAGCTCCCTGGTCCCGTCACGCACCGTCGCGACGTAACCCAGCGTCTGTTCGGCGTTGGGCTCCCGCTGCTGCGCGAATTTGCGACCGTATTCGTCAGTGCCCCACGGCTCGTTGAGGCTCGTCCGGATGTTCCTGACCCGGGTCAGGGCGTCTTCGATGTCGTCGGCGACGCTGTCGACCACCTTGAAGAGATGGTGGGCTCCCTCCGGGTCGATCCTCGTCTCGTCAGCCATCGGCCCGGCCCGCCTCGCTCTTCGCGGCCCGGACGATCGACGGCAGGTCGATCGCGGAGGTCATCAGTGATCCGACGACCACGTCGAGATCCACCTTCCCGCCGGCCAGGTCGCCGAAGGAGACGCCGGGCACCACGTCCCGGCCGGCCATCTCGTCGATCTTCCCGAACGCCTCGGCGCGGCCCCGGCGCAGCGTCTCGACCAGCAGGCTACTCAGCTCGTTGGGTGCCATGCCGCGGTACTTGGTGTTGTTGAACGTCAACTTCACCAGCTCGCCCCGGCCGTCGAACACGGCGCTGAGCATCTTGTTGGGCGACTCGACGGTGGTGCTCGCCGCGCGCATCTTGGCCTGGAACTCATCCAGTTTGCGCCGCTCCTCGGCGAGCATGGCGAAGACCGCGTTCAGTCCTGAGCCGCCTGGCCCGTGGTCGGTCTGGTCAGCCATTCCGGTCACCCTTCCTCCCGTCCCCGAGCTCCTGGCGGAGCCCTTCCCGAATGTGCTCGTCGACCCGTTCGCTGCGCCCGAGCACGTTCCACCCGGCATCGGCGTCCTTCCACACCGTCGGGTCGCCCTGGGCGAGCGTGCTGCTGCGACGCTGCCCGCCGGCCTCGCTCTGCATGCCACCCATGCCACCCATGCCGCCCATGCCGGCCATGCCGCCTCCCATGCCGCCCATGGGCATGAGCGGCATCATCGGGAGGCCGCCGCCCGCCCCGCCACCACCGCCGCCGGACGGCGGAGCGGCAGCGTCGCCGGGTTGACCCGCCCGGACCGTCGGGGCCGCCGGGCGGAAGAGGTCGGCGGCAGCGGAGTCCGCCGCGAGCACGACCCCCGGCGGATCGTCGCGCGCCGCCGCGGAGAGGGCATGACGGATCCCCGGCTCGTCGACGGTCTCGGCCGTCGGCGGGTGCTGGCCGCCGAGTCCGAGTCCGACATCGCGGTACGTCTCGGAGAGGCCCTGGAGGACGACTCGCGCCCGGCGGTCCCACTCGTCGTCGGAAGGACCGCCGTCCGCCGCTCGCTGCACCTGTAGGTCCCGCACCCGCGCCTGCCCGACACCGAGCGCATTCGCCATGACCCGCAACTGCTGTCCGCACTCGGCGTCGTCCAGGCGGTGCACCAACTGCCGGGTACGACGTGACGGTTCGCCAAGTCGGACAACTGTCGCCTGGGTGCTCCGCCACGCGTCGTCCAGCTCACCCAGCGCACGGTCCAACGACTCGGCGATTGCCCGCAGGACGCTCCGCGCCTCGTCGAAGAGTCGGGCGGACGTCTCCATGTCCGCCGGGGACGCCACGTCGAGAGCGTGGGCGATGTCCTGCAGTGTCTGTGGCTGCCCGGTCGGGCCTCGTCTCGCGCTGCCCACGGGTCAGTTCCTCCCCACGGCCTTGCTGGAGACCGCTTCGCCGTCGTCGCCCCACATGCCGTCCTCGCCGACCAGCCAGGTGTTGCGTTCGCGGTCCCGATCGCCCTGGTTGCCCATGCCGCCACCCATCGGCGGGGACATCGGCATTCCGGACCCGGCGCCCTGACCGGCCTGCGCGCCGGGCGACAACGCGGACGACGGAGAGCTGCCGGGATCCGCCGAGGCCACCGGCGCCAGCTCGAGTGGAGCAGGCAGGTTCTCCCCACCCGTGTCGCCGCCGCCGGAACCACCGCCATCGCCACCACCGCCGAACCCGCCACCCGAACCGCCGCCGGGACCGCCGCCCGAGCCGCCGCCCGAGCCGCCGCCCGAGCCGCCGCCCGAGCCGCTGCCGGGACCGCCGCCCGAGCCGCCGTCCGCGCCGGCGGTGGACTTGCCGTTGAGGTAGTCCGAGATGGACGAGTGGCCGCCGGACTCGTCGATCAGGTCGTCGATGGCCTCGTCGGCGGCCTCCTTGGCGTCGGTGAGCGCCTCCACCCGGGTCTCCCGCTCGGCCGGAGTGTCGCCCTCACCCTTGCCGGCCCGCTCGTCCTCGATCATGTCGTCGAGTGCGTCGGTGACGGACTCCTTGGCCTCGACGAGGGCGCTGTCGCGGGCCTTCTCGGCGGCCCCGTCGCCCTTGCCGTCGCCCTCCTTGTCGCCCTTGCCGTCGCCCTCCTTGTCGCCCCTGTCGGACTGGCCGTCACCCTTGTCGGACTGGCCGTCACCCTTGTCCGACTGGCCGTCACCCTGGTCCGTCAGGTCCTCGATAGCGTCGTCGGCTGCTTTCCGGGCGTCCGCGAGGGCGTCCTCGCGGGCCTGCTTGGCCTCACTGTCCGCGCCGTCACCCGTCGTGCGCTCGCCGTCGAGATCGTCGATGGCACCGTCCACGGCTTTTTGCGCCTCGTCGAACGCCCGCTCGCGCGCCTCTTTCGGGGTGGTGTCGCCCGCGTCCTCGTTCTTCAGGTCCTCGATCGCCTCGTCCGCCGCCTCCCGGGCGTCCTCCAGCGCGTCCTTGCGGGCGGCGTCGACCTCAGGATCACCTGTCGGCTTCTCGATCAGATCCTCGATCGCCTCGTCGGCGGCCTCCTGCGCCTGCTCCAGCGCGTTGTCGCGGGCCTGCTCGGCGACCGGGTCGGCGGTCGAACCGCCCTGCAGATCCTTGATCGCCTCATCGGCTGCCTTCCGGGCATCCTCCAGCGCGTCCTTGCGCGCCTCCTCGGCGACCGGGTCGGCCGACGACGTCGGTGGTGTCCCGTCCTTCGAGTCGCCGCCGCCGGCGAGGCCATCGATCGCGTCGTCGGCCGCCTCCCGGGCATCCTCCAGGGCGTCCCGGCGCGCCTGCTCGGCGGCCTCACCGGGGGTACCCGAGCCGCCTCCGGCCTTGCCGGACTCGGAACCGGGATTCTTACTCCCGGGTTCACCGGACGTCACCGGGACGCCGCCGCCAGCCCCGCCCAACAGGCCATCGATCGCGTCGTCGGCCGCCTTCTTCGCATCCTTCAGCGCGTCCTTGCGCGCGTCCGCGACGGGCACCCCACCCGAGCCGGGGCCGCCGCTCGTGGGGGGCGCACCGGCACCCGCCGAGCCGAGCCCCTGGATCGCGTCGGACGCCGCCTTCTTGGCGTCCTCGAGCGCGCGGTCGCGTGCGGGGTCACCGTTCTTGAGGTCATCGATGGCATCGGTCGCCGCGCCCTTCGCGTCACTGAGCGCCTTGTCTCGCGCGGCGTCACCACCGGAGGTCCCACCGCCGATCGGCGCTCCACCGCCGGAACCGGACGGCGCTCCACCGCCGGAACCAGAGGGCTTTCCCCCACCGGAGGTCAGTGGAGCCAGCTCCCCCGGGGTCGTGATTCCGTTGGTCGGCGGCGCCCCACTGCCGGACCCGTTGCCCAGGCCCTCGATCGCGTCGGTCGCGGCCTTCTTCGCCTCGTCGAGCGCGCGGTCGTGCGTGGGGTCACCGTTCTTCAGATCGTCGATGGCCTCGGACACCGCGCCCTCAGCCTCGTCGAGGGCCTTCGCACGGCCATCGCCACCACTGTTGTTCCCGCCACTACCGCTGCCACTGCCGCTGTTCCCGCCGCTACCGCTACCGCTGTTCCCGCCGCCACCGCTACCGCTGCCGCCGCTCTCGTTCTTCTTGTCGTCCTTCTTGTCGTCCTTCTTGTCGTCTTTCTTGTCGTCTTTCTTGTCGTTACCGCTGCTGGTATCGATCGGCTTCAGCACAGCGATGTCGAACGGAGGCAGCCGGCCACCGATCTCCTGGTACGTCGTGGACAACTCCATCAGCCGGGCGCGCAGGTTGGACATGATCCAGCGCTCACCGGCCTGGTAGGCCTGGCCCAGCCCACGCTCCAGGTCCGACTGCTTGGAGCTCTGGTCGTCGACTCCGGTGTAGATCCTGTCGATCTCGGCGGTGACCCAGTCCCGCAGCCGGTCGGTCAGACGGTGGCCGGTGTCGATGATGTCCCAGAAATCCCGGCGGAAGCTCACGATGGCATCGCCGACGTCGCCGATCTTGGTGCCGTAGGCGTTGCTGTCGAGGACGTTGTAGACGCCCTTCCTGCTCTTCCCGACCACCTCCGCGACATGGGTGTCGAAGGCGGCGGCGGCATCTCCGGCGAAGGCTGGTTTCGCCCCACCGGTCAGCTCTTTGGCCAGCTTGTCGAAATCCTCCAGGACGAGGTCGAGTTCGACCTCCGCCTTGTTGAACGCCTCCTCCGCCTCGGCCCAGCCGCCCTCGGCGTTGAGGCCGGGCTCGGTGATGTCCGCGACGAACGGGCCGATCTGCGTCCACACCTCGTAGTTGCGGAACGTCTCTCCCGTGGGTGGGCTCTTCTCGTCGAAGGACCCGACTTCACCCGTTGGCACGATTCCCCCACCGCTCGGACTCGTCACGATCTGCCGGAATGCGCCGAGGAGCCCGCGGGCCCCCCGGCGTCACCTCGAAACGCTCAGCGGTTGCCGAACCGGTTGCCGGAGCGGATGTCCTGCTCCTTCATGTCGTCGGCACGAATTCCCAGTTCCTTGGCCAACTCCGCGACGATGGTGTTCATGTCGGCGAAGTTGTCCTCGATCTGCTTCGAGAGCTGGTTGTAGTTCGCGGCCGCCGGCCCCGTCCAGGTGTCGAGGGCGTGGCCGGTCTCCTGGGACAACTTCTCGATGTAACCCTCGACGTCGCGGTTGACTCGCTGCATCTGCGAGATGCCTTCGAAGATCTGGTCGTACCGGTAGCCGATGAGGCCGTTGTCGGGCATTGCCGGGGTCCTTTCCGATCAGTTGTGCTGGCTCAGATGTCCTTGAGAATGCCCACACCGATGGCGCCGACCTGGCCGGCGTTCGCCAGATCCTGCTCGTCGAAGTCCTGCACCGTGCCGTCCACGTTGCCGGCCATCTCGTTGAGGTCCGCGACGATGCGGGTCACCTCCTTCATCCAGTTTTCGCGCGCCTCCAGCAACGCCTTGATCATGGCGCCGTCGCAGTAGTCGTCCATCAGGTCGACAGCCGCACCGAACCTGCTCTTGGCGCTGTCGACATCGCCGGCCGTCTGGCGGTGCTCCCCCGCGACACGGTTGGCGGTGCGCGGATCGAGGGTGGTATTACCGTTGGCCATGGCTGCCTCTCCCTGCTGTGGACCGTGGTGATCTGGATTTCCCGCCTGGTGGGGCTCATGCAACCAGCGGGTCTGGCGACAACACCGCCTCAGCGGGCCCAGCGGTCCCTTTGCGGGGAAAACCCCCGTCAACCACCCCAGGTCTCGCTCACCAGCGCCGCGGCCGGGTCCAGCGCCGGACCGGTCGGCAGCAGTTCCAGCAACTCGGAAGGAATGTCGACAGGCGTCGTGCCGGCGTAGCCGAGCGCCTCCGCACCCCTGGGCGGTAGCGGGAACTTCACGCCGTACTCGGAGACGAGATAGAGCGCCCCACCACCGCCGGGCGCGTACGGGTTGCGGGCGAGCACCCCCGTGCCGGCGGCGATCAGGATCCGGTCCACGATGCCGCCCGCCGCGACAGCGGTCCGCGGCACCGGCAGGGCGGACCGCGCCGCCGACGTCGAGATCCTGGTCAGGGTGACAGTCACCGCGTCCCGGGCCGGCCGGAAGCCCACGCAGGGCAGCACCGACGCACCGCTCACCGGTTTCGGCGGCTCGGGCGGATAGCCGTCCACGAACTCGGTGCTACTGGCGACCGTGGCGCCCGCCAGTTCGTCCGGCCGCGCGGGAATCGGCGCGACCCCACCTCCGGGGTACGCCGCCTGAATCGCCGGATCAGCCAGGACCAGGGCTGCGGCGGTGCGGCTCAGCCGCACGAATCCGTCCGAACGGGACAGGTACAGCTCGGGTGCGTCGCCGACCGGCTTACGTACCTCGTACACCTGGCCGAGCAGGCTGACTCGCCCGCCGATCGCCGGTCCCGACCGCCCGCGGTCGCCCACCGCGGGGAAGGCGAGGTCCCGACCGGCCGGGATGGGGTTGAGCCACGCCGGGGTCACGACCACCGGTTCGACCGCCGCGTAGCCCAGCGCCACCGCGGCCTGGTCGGCCAGGTGGTGACGGCGCCCCTGCCAGACCAGGTATCGCTGGCGGTCGGTCGTCTGAACCAGAAACCCCTCCCGGTCGGTCAGTGCGACAGGCCTGGCGAGGTCACCCAGGAGCAGCGTGGTGGCGGCCGTACCCGAGGGCTCGGGCGGTTGGGCGCACACCGTCCACGCACCCGAGTAGAGCCGGCCCGCCACCGGCACCGTGTCGGGTGCGCCCGGTATGCCGATCGGGGCTCCCACCGGTACGCCCCGCAGGGAGTCGCGGGAGACCTGGACGAGGCGTGCCGGGCTGCCGCTGCCCAGCACCAGGCGGGCCGTGGCGTAGTTCAGCACCGGTCGGAGCTGCCCCTCGATCAGCAGGTACCGCGCGCCGGTCTCCTTCACCGCGATGACGACACCCGCCTGCCGCCAGGAGGAGTCTCCGCCGGGTCGGAAGATGCCGTAGATGCCGAAGCCACCAGCGACGACGATGGCCAGCAGGATCCCGATGACCAGGCCGAGGAGGGGACGCTGGTTCGGCGGCTCGTGCGGGTCTGGACGGCCCTGCATCACCGCCGAGTTGAGGCGGCTGACCGTGTAGAAGTAAGCGTGAACCTGATCCTTGCGGGACTCCATCAGCTGGCCCAGGCCCGGACCATCTGGTAGACGCCGAGCACCGCGCCGAGGACCGGGATCAGGGCCACCGCGAGAAGGATCTCCAGCACGTCCACGGTGCGCGCCCAGTACGGCCGCAGCCGACGGCCGGGCAGCGTGGACGCTGCGGTCAGCAACGCGCCGGCGACCGCCACCACGGTGGGCACCAGGACGGCGGCCCGCGCCACGCCCTCCTGGTCCGCGGCGTACCGGAGCAGGGTGAACAGGACCAGCGCCACGGCCGGTGTCATCGTCGCCCAGCGTGCCACCAGGCCGCTCAGGTGCCGGGCTCGCATGCTCAGCAGGGTGGCCGCCAACAGCGCCAGGATCATCTCCCAGCGCCCGCCGGCCACCAGCAGCGCCGCGGCCATCAGGACCTGCGCGGCGCCCACGCCGATCGTGAGCGCGGCCAGGTACGCGAGACCCGCGCTCCCCCGTTCCACGACGACCCGGTGTGGCTCGGGGTCGATGTCCTCGGAGAGTTGCTCGGGCTTGCCGGGCAGTAACGGCAACGTCAGCCCACCGAGGCGGAACGCGGCCGGCGGCAGCATCAACGCCACCACCATCGAGAAGACCAGCCCACACGCGGCGGCCTCCGGTGGGGTCACCGGACCCGCCGCGGTGAGCAGCGCCGGAACCGCGACGCTCACCGCGAGGGCGAGCGCACCGCAGAAGAACAAGCCGGCGTCGGCCACCGCGGAGAGGCCGGCGGCGAGCGTCACCACCGCGGCCAGTGCCGCCAGGCAGATCCGCACCGAGAGAGCCGAGTGCGGGGCGATCGCGACCGCCCCGAGCCAACCGGCTGTCGCCGAGTATCCCGCCGCCGCCATGGCCAGCAACGTCCCCGTCCGCGGGTCCGGGACCGCTCGGCTGACCAGGCCGGCGGCGGCGAGGAGCACGACGGTCAGCGCCGCGGCGACGGTGGCACGCACCACCGCCGGCCCACCGAGCCAGAGCAGCACCAGGCCCACCGCCAACAGCACCGCGCCGTCGGTGAGCAGCATCGCGCGGGTGCGGGCAGCCGTCCAGCGCCACGGGCTGGTACGCGCCTGCTCACCCACACCGTCGACCAGGTCGTCGAAGTCGATCGGCGGCAACTGCTCGGCCCGGGGCAGCAGGTGCAGCGTCTCACCGTCGAGCAGGTTCAGCTCGACGGCCGAGTGCTCCTCGTCCAGCGGCGGCTCGCCGACGCGCTGCGCCACCCACCCGTCGTGCTCGGCGCCGTGGTCGGCGGCCTCGGGGTTGATCTGGAGCAGCACCGACGGCAGCAGATCGACAAGCGGCGCGTCTCCGGGCAGGGCCACGTCCACGGCACGTGAGCCGAGCACGAACCGGAGACGTACGGGTGCCGAGAGTCGCTGCGTGCTCAACCGTTCCATCTCGGGGGGGTGTCAGCGCTCGTACGGACGGTATCGGCGGCCGTCGTAGTAGTAGGGCTGCAGGTCCGTCCACCAGATCTCGACGCCGCCCGGACCGGTCTGATGCTTACCGTCGATCTCGTAGTACCGGTACGTCTTGCCCCGGAAATCGTCGTCGTTGGACGGGTTGTGGACGTACCTCTCCCCCGACGGCTCATGATGCGGATCGAAGTGCTCACCGGTGGAGAGCGGCTTCTCCTCCGGCTTCTTCTCGTCCGGCTTCTCCTCCTCCGGCTTCTTCTCCTCTGGCTTCTCCTCGGCACTGCCCTCGCTGAGCCGCGAGTCGGGATAACCGTCGGTGTCCTTGAGCTGCGGGCTCTCGCGGAGGTCGAGGTTCGTGTCGTCCTTGGGCCCGATGCCCTTGATGTCGAGGAAGTCGTCCATACCCTCGATGTCGCCCGGCTTGAAGGGTTTGATCAGGTCCCTCCCCGGGTCGATGGTCAACTTGTCCACCTCGGACCCGTAGTCGCCGGTCTTGTAGCTGGACTGCTCCCGCACCTTGGTCGGCTCAAACTCGGCGTCACCCATGCCGCCGACGACCTTCTTGGCGTCCTTGTTGAACGTGGACACCGCGTCAGCGTTGCTCCCGTCGATCCGCTCGTAGTCGTCGGCGATCTGGTACAGGCCGGTGTTGATCTCGTCGAATGCCCGTTGCAGGTATTTCACGTGTTCGATAATTCCGTCGCGGCGGTCGACGAAGAGATCCTCCAGCCAGGTCGCCGCGTCGAACTTGCCGGCGTTCGGCTCCATCTTCGCCAGCTTGTTGAAGACCGACTGGTGGTCCTCCAGAAGGGCGCCGATCTTCTTCCCGATCTCCCGCAACTGATCCGGGGTAACGCGAGTCTCCGCCACAATCGCCCCCTCCTGCTATGGTCACTGCTGTTCGTTTCTCCGGTGCCGGGTCTGCCTCCACAAGCGAGACCGTGGCCTCCGACATCGCTTTCGGGTCGAGCGCCGAATCCCCAGGACGATAAGCCCGTTGTCACGCGCCCGACGGGTGCTCGGCAGGCGACCGGGCCGATCGGAGGGAAACCCCTCACCGAAGGAGACGAACGTGGGCACGGTGCCGTACGTCCGTAAGGCTCGCCGCGCCGGCCCGGTCGCGCCGGCCGAGGAGATCGCGCTCCAGGAGCCACCAGTCATCCCCGAGCCGGCCGAGCGGGGCCTGAGCGCCGTGCTGATGCTGGCGCCGATGGCCATCGCCTCGCTCGCGATGGTGCTCATGTTCCTGCGACCCAACGCCGGCGCACTGGCCTATGTCGGCGTCTGCCTCATGGTGCTCTCGGCGATCGCGATGTTGATCGTGCCGTTGATCCGCAACGCCGGGCAGCACAAGCACCGGCTCAACGGTGAGCGCCGCGACTACCTGCGCTACCTCGGCCAGGTTCGACGCAAGGTGCGCGCCGCGCTGACCGAGGAGCGGCGCGCCGCCCGCTGGCTGCACCCGGACCCGGGCGCGCTGTGGTCGATGGCGCTCAGCCAGCGGCTGTGGGAGCGGCGTACGGCGCACAACGACTTCGGCGAGGTACGCGTGGGGCTCGGTACCCGCCGCTCCACGGTGCGGTTGGCCGCACCGAACAGTAAGCCGCTGGAGGATCTGGAGCCGTTGGCCGCGCATGCCCTGCGTCGCTTCCTGCGGGCCTACTCCACCCTGCAGGACGCGCCGATCGCCATCTACCTGCGCGGCTTCTCGCGGATCGGGTTCGGCGGCGACGTGTCGGTGGCCCGGTCCACGGTGCGCGCGATCCTGGCTCAGCTCACCGTCGCCCACTCCCCGCAGGATCTGTTGGTGGTGATCGCCGCCGCTCGGGGAATGGAATGGGACTGGGCCAAGTGGCTGCCGCACGTGCAGGACGACACCGTTCCCGACGTCACCGGCACCCGGCGGAGGTTCGCCACCGACGGGACCGAGATCGAGGAGGCCCTCGCCACGCTGAACGTGCAGGACCGCCCCGGCTACGAGCCGGACTCCCCGGTCACGGCCATCGAGCCGTTCGTGGTGCTCGTTCTCGACGGGCCACGCCTGCCGGCCGGCCACCGCCTCGGCATGGAGGGCTATCGCAACGTGCTCACGCTGGACGTGGGCGCGACGCTGGGCTGGGAGGCGCACCCGCACACCCTGCTGGTGCGGGCCACCGAGCAGCAGTTGGACATCGTCTCCTTCGACCACCTCGGCAAGTCCAGCAGCAGCCGACTGTGCCGCCCGGACCGGTTGGGCGTGGTGGCGGCGGCGGCGCTGGCCCGGTCGATGGCCCGCTACCGGGTGGGCGCGGGCACCGACACCGAGGAGCCGCTGGCCACCGACTACGACCTGGCCGGCCTGCTCCAGCTCGGTGATCTGACCGCCCTGGACCTGACCGCCTACCGGGCCGGGCGGACGGCGGCGCAACGGCTGCGGGTGCCGATCGGCATGTCGGCCACCGGCACCCCGATCGAGCTGGACATCAAGGAGGCCGCCGAAGGCGGCATGGGCCCACACGGGATGCTGATCGGCGCCACCGGTTCGGGCAAGAGCGAGTTGCTCCGTACGCTGGTGCTGGCGCTGGCCGCTCGGCACACCTCCGAGGAGCTGAACCTCGTCCTCGTCGACTTCAAGGGCGGGGCGGCGTTCCTCGGCTTCGAGCGGTTGCCGCACACCTCGGCGGTAATCACCAACCTGTCCGAGGAGCTGGAGCTCGTCGACCGCATGCAGGACGCGCTGACCGGTGAGTTGAACCGTCGCCAGGAGCACCTGCGGGCCAGCGGATACCCGTCCCGGCGCGACTACGAGAAGGCGCGGACCGAGGGCGTCGTGCTGGAGCCGATGCCGGCGCTCTTCATCGTCGTCGACGAGTTCAGCGAGATGCTCAGCAGCAAACCCGAGTTCATCGACGTCTTCGCGATGATCGGCAGGCTGGGCCGCAGCCTTGGCGTGCACCTACTCCTGGCCAGTCAGCGCCTCGACGAGGGGCGCATCCACCAGATCGAAACCCACCTGTCGTACCGGATCGGTCTGCGGACCTTCTCCTCGATGGAGAGCCGCAGCGTACTGGGTGTGCCGGACGCGTACGAGTTGCCCAACGTGCCGGGCAACGGTTACCTGCGACCGGACACCCAGACTCTGATCCGGTTCAAGGGCGCCTACTGCTCCGGGCCGTGGCGACCACCGCACCAGCGCCGCCTCCAGGCGGTCCAGGGTGGTCTCGTTCCGTTCGGCACCGAGTATCTGCGCCCCGAGGCGCCGGTGACGCCGGAGCCGGACGAGGCGCAGGAAAACGAGGAGAAGCCGCCGGTCATGGCCGACGTGCTGCTGTCCGTGCTGCACGGGCACGGCCCGGCCGCGCACCAGGTGTGGCTGCCGCCGCTGACGGAGACCACGACGCTGGAGAAGCTGCTGCCTCCGCTGATCGACCACCCCACCCTCGGTCTGGCCCCGGTGGGCGGGTACGGCACCGGCCAGCTCGTCGCGCCGATCGGCCTCGTCGACCTGCCCGCGCAGCAACGGCGGGAGCTGCTGCTGGCCTCCCTGGCTGGCAGCAAGGGCAACGTCGGTGTGGTGGGCGGCCCACAGAGCGGCAAGAGCACCCTGCTGCGGACGCTGATCAGCGCGTTGGCACTGACCCACACCGCCGCCGAGGTGCAGTTCTACTGTCTCGACTTCGGCGGCGGCGCGCTGGGGGCACTGTCGCGGCTGCCGCACGTGGGCAGCGTCGCGGGCCGGCTCGACCGCGACCGGGTGACCCGTACCGTGTTGGAGCTGACGAATCTGATGGCACGCCGGGAACAGATCTTCGCCCAGCACGGCATCGACTCGATGACCAGCTACCGGCGGGCCCGGCAGGCCGGCGGATACCAGGACGAGGACCCGTACGGTGACGTGTTCCTGGTGATCGACGGGTGGTACACCGCGCGGCAGGACTTCCAGGAGCTGGACGACCGTTTCGGCGAGATCGCCGCGCGGGGCCTGAGCTTCGGCGTTCACCTGCTCGTCTCCGCCGGTCGGTGGTCGGAGATCCGTCCCTGGCTGCGGGACGTGCTGGGCACCCGGTTCGAGCTGAAGCTCGGCGACCCGGTGGAGTCCGAGGTCAACAGCCGGGTGGCGGCGACCGTGCCGGCCATCCCGGGCCGGGGCATCACCCCGGACCGCCGGCACTTCCTGACGGCCCTGCCCCGCATCGACGGGATTCCGGAGACGGAGGACCTGGCCGAGGCGACAGCCGAGCTGGTCGAGGCCCTGGACGTGCCCACCGCACCGCGCGCACCGCAGGTGCGGCTGCTGCCGGAGGTGCTGCCGGTCGCGGATCTGCCGGTCGCGACCGCGCCCACCCGCGAGGCCGAGATCCGCGTTCCGCTCGGTCTCGACGACGTACGCCTGGCTCCGCTGTGGCACGACTTCGACGCCAACCCACATCTGCTGATCTTCGGGGACACCGAGACCGGGAAGACGAACCTGCTGCGGCACATCGCCCGCAGCGTCGTGGCGCACCACCCGCCCGCCGAGGCACGTGTGGTCTTCGGCGACTTCCGCCGCGAGCTGCACGACGCGATCCCGCAGGCGAACCAGATCGGGTACTCGATGTCGGCGGAGCGTCTCACCGCGACCATCGCCGAGGCGGGTCAGGTGCTGACCGGCCGGCTGCCCGGCCCGGACATCCCACCGAGCCGGCTGCCGCGACGAGACTGGTGGACCGGCGGGCGGCTGTTCATCATCGTCGACGACTTCGAGCTGATCGAGGGCGGCCGGGACTCGCCGCTGCAACCCCTGCTGCCGCTGTTGCCGCACGGCGCGGAGATCGGGCTGCACCTGATCATCGCGCGGAGCACCGTGGGCGCGTCCCGGGCGATGATGAGCCCGGTGCTGCGTCGGGCCTGGGAGTTGGGCTCTCCCGCGGTCCTGTTCTCCTGTCCTCGGGAGGAGGGCACCTTCCTCGGCAACATCCGGCCGCGGACGTTACCCACCGCCCGCGGCCAGTACGTTGACCGCCGGCGCTCGGTCCGCCTGGTGCAGACCCCCGAGGTGCCGGCGCCGGACCGGCCGGAGCAGTGACGTCGTAGCGGGGCCTCAGGTCGGCGGCGGTCGGCGGACCTCGACGACGCGGGCGGGCCGCCAGCGGCGTCGGTGCCCGGCGGGAATCAGCACGGTGAGCAGGACGACGAGCCCGGTCAGCACGACGGCGAGCCCCGCACCGAGAGTGACCAGGTAGCGCCCGATCGGGTCGGGGGTCGGCAGGTCGGGGTGGCGAGCGGCCGGCATGGGCAGGCCGGGCCGGGCGGCGTCCTCCTCGGGCAGCACGGTCGCCACGGCGGCGGCCGGGTTGACCACGCCCCAGCCGTAGCCCGGGTGCGGCAACGCCACCGCCGGGTGGTCGGCCGTGACCAGCAGCCGGTGCCGCACCTCGGCCGCCGTCAGAGCCGGCCGGTAGGCCCGGACCAGCGCGGTCACCCCGACCACGAACGGTACGGCGTAGCTGGTGCCGCTGCCCTGCCAGTGGCCCGGCCCGCCGGGGCCGATGCTCACCACATCCACACCGGGTGCGGTCAACCCCAGGTGCCGGCCAGTCTGCGAGAACCCGGCGAGGGCACCGGTGGCGTCGATCGCGCCGACGGCCACCACGGTGGGCAGCGCCGCCGGGTACGCCACCTGCTGGCCGTGCTGGGCGCTGTTGGCCGCTGCGGCGACGACGACCACGTCCCTGGCCTCGGCGTACGCGATGGCCTCGACCAGGCTGGGCTCCAGGGCCTGCGTGCTGGCGGAGATGTTGATGACGTCCGCGTCGGCGTCCACCGCCGTGCGGATGCCCTTGGCGAGCAGCGCCGCCGTTCCGTCGTCCATGCTGGTGGCGACCCGGATCGGCAGGAACCGCACCTCGGGTGCGACGCCCACGAAGCCGGTGCCCGCGGCGGGCGCCGCACCGATGATGCCGGCGATGAACGTGCCGTGCCCGAAACAGTCGTCGTCGGCGCGCGGCCGGCCGGCGGCGGTGAGGTCGACGCCGGCGAGCACCCGGCCGCTGAGTTGCGGACTGTTCGTGGCCACGCCCGTGTCCACGATCGCCACGGTGACGCCCTGACCGCGCGACAGCGGCCAGGCCCGCTCCACGCCCAGTCGTTCCTGCGCCCAGGGCACACCGGTCTCGACGGTTTCCGGCGGACGCAGGCAACCGCCGGCGCGCGCCGGTGGGGTCGGAGCAGCCACGGCCACCGGCCAGCCGGTGACGATCGTGAACGCCACGACCACCGCGCCGGCCAGGCCTCCCGCCACGGCTAGCGCGGCGTCGCCGACCGCGATGCCCGGTCCACGACGGCGACGACCGCCAGGGATCCGTCGGCCGCGGTGACGCTGAACCGGTCGAGTCGGTCAACGGGCACGGGACAGCCGCGGGCAACCTCCTGCCGGAAGTCCCCGCCGGTCACCACGGCCAGCTCCCAGCTCTGATTGTCGACGTCGGTGACGAACAGCCGATAGGCCTCACCGACGCGCAGGCCGGCCAGGGTCGCCCGCAGGTTCACCGCGCCGTCCTGCTGCGAGACGACCACCGACAGGGTGGCGCCGCTAGGCGTGTCGGTGGCGTTCGTGACAAGCGTGACGACGGTATCCGGGCCCTTCGGAACCGCCAGGTCCCCGGTGGTCGTCCGGCCACGCAGCGACTGGCCGACAAGCAGACCCGCGAGGACCAGGGCCACCACCGCGAGCCCGGCGCCCGCGAGTCTCATCCGCCGCCAGCGCTGCTGGCGGCCGGGCCGGGTGGCCGCCGTGGTCGGCGTACGGCCCGGACCGGTGCTGGCGCGGTTCGCGGCAGGACCACGGGCCGGCCCCGCCGCACGGGCCGTGACCGGCGGAGCCGGCTGCGCCGCGGAGGGCTCCCGTTCGGGCGCTGGCGGCGGCTCCGGTGCTGCTATCCGCTCGTCGACACGGGCCGGACCGGCCGCCGCCGCGCTCGGCGAGACGCCATACTCGGCCACCAACTCCCGGTGGTCGAGGTCGGAGAGCAGGGCGAGCATCGCCACCGCCTCACCCAGCGCGTCGGCCTCGGCGGAGCACGGGGCGCAGGTGGCAAGGTGGCTCTCGACCGCGTCGCGCTGGTCCTCGGCCAACCCGCCGGCCAGGTACACGCCGAGCGCGCTGCGGAGCTGGGGCTCATCGCACACGTCGTCAGCCATGTCGCACCAAGTCCTCAATCCCTCGCCCGCGCGGCTGGTCGCCCGCGGTCCCCGGCCTTCTAAGAACGGAACTGCCCACGGGGGAGTTCACGACCGGGGACGTCTGTGCTGTCACGAAACCGACAGTCGCTCAGTGCGCGCCGGTGAGTGTCGGCTGACTCGGCCGTTCGTCGGGGGCGGTTCCCGCCGGCCAGTCCGCATCCAACCCATCATCCTCACCCTCGGTGTCAGGCTCGGTCGCGGCCCGCCGCACACTGCGGCGGAGGCGGAACACGAGCAACGCGCTGAGCACGAGCCCTGCCAGTACGGTCAGCAGGAACGCGACCCGGGTACCGTCGCCCCCGGTGCGCTGACCGGAACGCCGACCGCTGGACACCTGCGTCGCCTCCTCGGGCAGCTCCCGGGTCACCGCGGCTGCCGGATTGATCATGCCACCGCCGTACCGGGCATCCGGCTGCGCGTCACCCATCTTGTCGGCCGTGGCCAGAACCCGGTGGGCGACCTGCGCGGCCGACAGGTCGGGGTGGGCGGCACGCACCAGGGCGACCTCGCCGGCGACCAGAGCGACCGCGTACTGCGTGCCGCTGCCGACGAACTGCTTCGTGCCGTTGATGCCGATGCTGGAGACGTTGACCCCCGGGGCCACCACGTCGACCAGGTCCGCGGCGTACTCCTCCAGGAACTTGCCGTCCACGCCGACACCGGCGACGCTGATCAGCTCCGCCGGCGGGGCGGCGGCGCCCGTACCGGCCGGAGCGCCGGCCACCACGACGATGTTGCGGCTGAGCGCCGCCTCGATGGCCCGCAGCACGCCCTCGGCGGTGACCTCCACGTACGAGCCGAGCGCGATCACCGTCGCCCCGGCGGAGACCGCCACCTCGATAGCCGTCGCCTGGGCGACCGCGTCGGCGGATGGCTGCTCCGTGACCACCCGCACCGGCATGACGACCGACTCCGGGGCGACGCCCGCGAAAGCGTCCCCGTCGACCGGCTGCGCGGCAACCAGGCCCGCCATCGCGGTACCGGTGCCCAGGCAGTCGCTGTCCCCGCGGCCGTCTCCGGTCACGATGTTGGCCCCGACCGACACCCGGCCGGCGAGTTGGCTCGCCCGACCGTCCACCCCGGAGTCGACGATCGCGACGAGCTGCCCGACGCCCCGGGTGTGCGGCCAGGCCAGTTCGGCGGCCAGCCGCACGGTGGCCCAGTTCGACGGTGCGCTGGCGGCGGTCGCCGTGACGCATTTGCCTGGCGGTGCGGGTGGTGGCGGCGCGGACGGTATCTGCGCCGGGCCCGGTGTCAGGGTGGGAATCGGCTGCGTTCCGCCGGGAGGGGAGGCCGGAGCCGACGGCCTACCGGGAACGGCGGAAACGCCGGGAATGCCTGGTGCCTGTGGCGTGGACGCCTGTGGCGGGAGGGCCGGAGCACTCGCGGCTGGTGCGGCGGCGGGAGCGGTGCTGGGCAGCACGCCGTGCTGAAGACCCGCCCCGACCGCGTCCCAGGGCACGACCAGGTACCAACCGGCATGGAGGGTGTTCGGGTCGGTGAGCGCCCCACCGTCCGGCTGCCGTCGGGCGGTGTTCAGGTTGAAGATCTCGGTGGAGCGCGACGAGTTGCCCAGCAGCCGGCCGGCGATCTCACCGAGGTTCTCCGGCTTGCCCTGGTAGGCCGAGGTGACGGTGTAGTAGAGGACGTACTCGTCGACCGCGGCGCGCGCCGGCGCGGCGGGTGCGCCGGCGACGAGCACGACCGCCGTGAGGATCGCCGCCACCCATTGCGTCGCGCCGCGTCGATCCGTGTCCCGCGTCCCTGTCATCTGCTGAGCACCCAGCGCTGGTCGACGGCCCAGCTCTGCCGACTCCACTGGGTGATCGGGGTGCCGTTCTTGCCACAGCAGTCGTCACCGAGGATGTCGAGGGCCTTGCCGGAGTTGCGGTTGATGAGGGTGATCCACGTGCCGCCGTCGATGAACGACCACTGCTGGCTGGGGTTGTCGAACGCCGGGTCGACCTGCACCAACTCCGCGGCGTCCTTGGTGGAGCCGCCGCGGATGCCGAGGGCCTTGTTGTTGAACGCGTTTGTGATCACGACGTACTTCGGGTCGGCGGCCTTGGCGATGTGCCAGTACTGGTCCTTGTGGTGCAGGTTGTCGTTGAGCTGGATGGTCGTCCCGCCGGCGGTGACGTTGTCCTTCCCCGGCACCTCCATGACCCGGCCGCTCAGCACGTTTGTGAACTGGTAGGAGACAGCTGGGTCCCATCTCGCCGGCAGGGCGGTAGCCGGCGGCGGGGGAGGCGGCACGGGCGACGGAGTCGTGGCGGGCGTGGGTGGCGCAGCCGGTTTCGTCGGCGAGGGGGTAGGCACAGCCGAGGGCGGCGACGGCGACGGCGACGGCGAGGAAGACGACGGCGAGGAAGACGACGGCGACGGCGACGGCGAGGAAGACGGCGGCGGGGCCGGGCGGCTCACCGACGGTGACGGGAATGCGCTAGCCAGTCGGCTGTCCGAGTTGTACGCGTCGAGGTAGAGGCCGACCGTGTCGACGAGCTGCGGAACGGCGGCGCCGCGCGGCACCCCGCCCTTGGCCCGCACCGCGGTGACGCCCCACTGGTACGCCGCGAGCGCCAGCGAGTAGGGGTCGGTCTCCTCCCCCGACTGGCGCAGATTCATGCCGGAGAGCTGGTTGCGCAGGTCGCACATCGCGGTGGCCAGGGTGGGGATGGCCACCTGCGGGTCCCAGACCGATGCGCTGTCGGACGGCTTGTACTCCTCCCACAGCGACGGCGTGAACTGGGCGATGCCCTGGCCGCCGCCGCTGCCCTTCAGGTTCGGGTTGAAGGCGGAGAGCGACCTCAGCTGCGCGGCGATCCGGGCAGCGGGCACGGTCGACGGGCACACCTGACCGGCCTTGACCACCGCGTCGACGTACTCCTCGGGAATGCCCACCTTGTCCGCGGCGGGAGTGGCGGACGGCCGTGCCGGCCTCGTCGCGCCCGAGAACTGCGGCTGCTTGGCGTACCAGTTGGCGTACCCGGCCACCGTGTCGACGTGCTCCTGGGCGGACGTCGGCACGCCCTTTGCCTTGACCACCGCGTCCAGACCGACCTTGTCGGCCGCGACGGCCGCCTTCCAGAGGTCGCCGCCGGCACCGCCGGCCCGGACCTGACCGATCGCCTCGCAGGTGCGGTGCGCCAGCGCGAGCACGTTGGCTCGGACGTCGGCGCGCTGGGCCTGCTGCCACGGCGCCCACGTCTGCCAGGCCCGGGAATCCAGTCCGGCAATGCCCTCGCCGGACTCGGACACGGCCGTCCCCTTGAACCCCGAGGCGGCCATCAATTGTGCGGCGAGTCGCGGCCCGGTCAGCGCCGGGCAGGACGTGGCGCCGACGACGATTGCCGGCAGCACGTCGGCGGGGACCGGCTCACCCTCGACTGTGGTCTCGGCCATCGCCGGCCCGACCTGGAGGCCGGCCGCCACGACGCAGACGACAGCCGAGGTGAAGGCGACCCCGGCCTCGATCCGCTGACGGGTCGTCCGCAGTGAACCCCATGCGCGCCGGCCCGAGGTGTGCAGGTTGGCCAGGCGTCCGATCACCGATCTCAGTGTCACGGTTGCTTCCCTCTCCGACGGGTGTGCGCTGTGAACGAGCCGAGCGACCGGTTGGTTCACGGTTGGGCGGGCCAACTTCGGAACTTCTGCCGGCGAACCCCTCAGCTGCTGAACCCCCGTCCGGCGAGGTCCTCGCGCAGTGCCCGCAGCGCGTAGAAGGTCCGTGACTTGACCGTCCCCTCGGGGATCGAGAGGTTGCGCGCGGCCTCGGCGACCGTGTGTTCCTGAAAGTAGATTTCGATCAGTGCGCTGCGCAGCCGCTCGGGCAACCTGGCGACGGCGTCGCGCACCTCGCGGCCGTTGAGCAGGCGGTCGATGTCGTCCACGGCGGCGTGCCGCTCCTCGATGCGCTCGTCAAGCTGCTCGGACGGCCTGCCCCGGGCCGCCCTCAGGTGGTCGATGGCGATGCGTCGGGCCACGGTGAACAGCCAGCCCCGGCTCCACTGGCCGTCGGTCGTCCGTGCCTCCGGGTGGTGCCAGGCACGCACCAGCGTCTCCTGGACGATGTCCTCGGCATGGCCACGATTGCCCATCGTCAGACGCAGCAGGTAGTTGAGCAGAATCGGCCCATGTGTCTCATAGGCGAGCCGCAGCGCATCGTCGTAGGTCGGATCCGGCGACGACGCACCCGAGAGCATGTTCCCCGCGGCCTGGTTCATGGCAGCGATAACGAGTGCATCGGTACCCGCGTTCAGTGTTCGTGGGGGTTTTCCCGAGGAATCTTGGCAGACCCGCGCGGGCCGGCTCGCCGTCGGAACCCCATTGGGTACGCTGACCTGCCGGAACATCGAAACGGGCGGTGCGGTCGCGATTGGACGGTTGGCGCGTCGGCTCGACTCACGTCGGATCCGGTCCCCCGTCCGGTCGCGGCGATCCCTTGACCACGTCGGCCGTCACCAGAACCCCGCCGTCGACCTGACGGACGCTGAGCTGACTCAGGTCGTCCACCGACACCGCGACCTCACCGGCGTAGCCGCCGCGGCCCGGGTTGCCGTTCAACCGACCGAGCAGCAACTCCTCGCCCGCCGTGGTGAGTGCCCACAGCTGGTACGACGCGTCCGGCGCCAGACCGTCGGTCGAGACCCGCAGGTTGACCTGACCGTCGTCGTCGTAGAGAACCGCGGAGAACTCCACGCCGCTGACGCCGTCGTCGGTGGTCGCCACCGCCACGACCGGGCCGGGCGAGTCAGTCGCGTTCCAGGGCTCGACGAGCAGTGCCGTGCTGAGCGCGACGGCGAGCAGGCCGGTCAAGCCCACCACGCCACCGATGCGTCGACTGCGTGACCTGGGGCGGCGGTGCGAGTGCGGGCCACGGGACAACGGGCCGGTCGCGGGTCGTGGGGGCAGGAAGCCCTCACCGGGTCCGGCGCGGTACCGGTCGGCCACCCCAGGCGGGTGGGCCCGGGTCACTGGACGGACGTCGTCGGGGACGCCGAGACGGGGCACCGCGCGGGTCTCGCGCACGATCACGACCGGAGCCTCGGCGCGGGCGGGCAGGTCCCGCGCCGACGCGGCGCCGGGTGCGCCGAAAAGATGATCACCAGGAGGGGGACGGTCCGGCTCGGCCGGACCCGCCCCGAAATCGGCGATCAAGCGTCGTACGTGTGCGGCGCTGAGCAGGCCGAGAGTGTCGACGGTGTGGTCGATGTCCTCCCGCTCCGCCCGGCAGCTCGCGCACTGGTCCAGGTGACTGGCGACGTCACGTCTCTCCACGTCGGACAACAGACCGAGCACGAGCATGCAGACACTTGTCCGCATCGTGGCGTCGACGCAGGTGGACATGACCATGGGAGGTCACTCCCCGCGGGGGACGGCGGCAGCGGCCATCAGTCGCCACCCGCTGCCGATCCCCCGTGCCCGGCGGAAGGGCCGGACATGCGCTCGGACCACCTGGTGCCGACAAGGTCCGGCAGGGTGATCCGCACCGCGTCGCTGATGATGCCCAGCACGCCGGTCGGGCCGAGCAGACCGTCCGTCGCGATGGCCCACTCCTCCGCCGGATCGAGGTAGTCGTGGCTGTCGGCCCAGCGCGCCCGCGTCGGCTCCAACTGCTCGCGCAGCCTGGCGAGTCGCCTGGCGACGTCGGTGGCCAGCGCGTTGATGGCCGGCCCCAGGTCGGCCGGGTCGCCCGCGCCGTCGGGGACGGGTGCCCACTCGGCGCCGCTCATCGGGACCCACCGGCGGCGAGTGCCAGATCGGCCGGCCGGAGGTCGGCCTCCGTCTGCAGGCCAGCGGCGATGTCCTGGAGCGCGTCGTCGAGCATCCGGGCATAGATGTCGTACCCGGTCAGCAGGGCGTCGCGGCGGGAGGCGGACATCCGCAGGCGGGCCGGGTCGAGGCTCGCCAGGTGGGCGCGTAGCCGGTCGAGTTGCGTACTGATGCCGGCCGCGGCATCGCGGCACGCGTCGGCGATGTTGCCCTGACCCTGCGGATACGGTGTAATTCCCCTCATAACGCCTCCGATCTCGGGAGAACATCCTGAGAACGACGGACGGCACGCCCTGGTTCACCATTCTTCCGACGATCCTTGGATCGCGGCAGCACCCCCGGCGAAGGACGATGCCACGATGAGACGACGGCTCGCGGTGCTCGGTCTCTGCCTTCTCATGCTGGGCCTCAGCACACAGGTGATCGCTGCGGCGGCCGTCGCCGCACCCACCTCGACGCTGCGCGCTCCGGGCGAGACCGGCAAGTACTACGTCGTCGGACCTCCGGTCGACGGCCAACGGGAATATCTCTTCGCGATCGCGGCGAAGACACTGGGCAACGGCAATCGGTCCCCGGAGATCTTCGCGCTCAACGAGGGGCGACTCCAACCCGACGGCCGTCGGCTGACCGACGCGACAAGCCTGCGGCCCGGCTGGATCCTCGTGCTGCCCCGAGACGCGACGGGCCCCGGCGTCCAGACCGGCGCGCTTCCGGCACCGACGCCAGCACCGACAGCGGTGTCACCGTCCCAACCGTCGACCGCGTCCACCGCATCCGTCGACCCGCCGGCACCGTCCACTGTCACCCTGCCGCAACTGTCGGCCCTGTGGTCCCCGACCGGGCTGCGGGTGGCGTTGATCGCGCTCGCCGTGCTCCTGCTGCTCTGGGCACACGTGGCCCTCCGTGCACGGCATCGACCCACCCGCGGCGGCACCGCACCGGTGACCGCGCCACCAGCGGAGCCACCACCTCCCCCGGCGCCCGCGAAACCAGCCCTCGTGATGCCACCCCCGGTCGCGACCGGGCCGCCCAGCCAACCGCCCGCGGCGGTCACCACCACGCCACCCGCCCTGCCGCCGGTGGTGGTCCCATCGCCGCGAGCCGCGGATCGCACCCCGGCTCGGGCGGTGCCCGACGTCCGGCCGGCCGGACTTCTTCCACTGTCCCGACCCAACCCGTTCGCCACCCTGGTCACGGATCTGACCTGCGGCCCGGACCGGGCGACCGTGCGGCTGGTCGGCGCACGCCCGGCTCGCTGGGGATCCCCCTACGGGTGGCTGACCGACGGGCAGCGACCTCCACCGTCGAGTGCGCCTCTGGTGCTGGGCGACCGGGACGGACGTCGACTGTGGATCGACCTCGCGATGGCCCCCGACGTGCTCACCCTCGACGGTGACCTGGCCGCCTGCCGCCGGCAGGCGTTGGCCCTGCTGGACCAGTTCGACGCCGACACGGACGTGGTGGTGGTCGGTGACGTGCTCGGCGACGCGGCACCCGAGGGTTGCCGCCGGGTCGACGCCGTTGCCGAGTTGGCCGCCGAGGAATCGTCGACGAGGGTACGGGTGGTGGTGTGCGCGGGCCCCGAGCCCGTGGCGCGGTGGGCTCCCTTGCGCGCGCTGTCGCACAGCCCCCAACGCACCGTGCCGATTGTCGTCGGCGCGGGACCCGCGGCACGGTGGTCGTTGCGGCTGGGTCCACCGGTCGCGGCCCAGACCGGATGGTGAGCTGCCCCAGCGCCGGGCGTACGCCCAGAATGGACGCCTCGCGGCCGGTGCCGGGCCGCGGCGGGACACAGAGCGAGGACTACGTTGCGACCCAGCCGACACCGCACGCTCGGGGCAGGCCCGGAGCAGGTTTCCCCGGTGGATCTGCCGCTACCCATCGACGGCCTGTGCGACCTCGTGCTGGTCCGCACCGAGGACGGCGGGCTGGCCCGGCCAGCGGATGACAGCACGGCACTGACCGCGGACGAGATTGCCGAATGCGCGCGGGCGCTCGGAGTCGCGGGGCGGGACCTTCGCGTCCTCGTCGACGACGGTGCCCGCGACGCGGTCCTGTTCGGGCAGGTCGCCACCGCGCTGAGCTGCGACGTCCTGGTCGCGCCCGCCGGAGCGACCGTGCGGCGCCGGAGCGGCCCGGGCCTCGCCGGCCCTGCCGAGGCGATCCCGCTCGACCGGGTCAGCGGGGCGGTGGTCGACTGGGTCCTGGTGCAGCCCTCCGCACTCCAGACCACCCGGCCCGGATGGTTCGACCTGGCCGGCGGCCTGGTGCTGCCGAGGAGCGGGCTGGCGACACTGCCGCTGGCGGGCGGTCTGGAGTTCGCCAACCGCGAGGACTTCGTCGTACGCCGGGCCGCTGCCGCCCGGCTCGGCGTCGGTCATCCGGACCTGGTGACGGTGGCCCTCGCGACTCGCGCCGGCCAGTTCCGACTCTCGACGTACCGGCCGGACGCCGCCGGGGAGAGACCGGGCCGTTACTCCGGGCAGGACGTGGCCGCGGCCCTCTCCGCGACGTTCCTGTACGGCGGTGACCTACGCCTGTGGATGCGCTGGCCGGACGATCCCGCACAGTGCGCGCGCCTCGACGCCGAGGTGACGGCCCTGGCCGAGGCGACCGGCGCGACGGTGTGGACCCCGGAGGTCGGCGGCGAGGCGGTGCTGTTGCGCGGCTGCCTGGACCTGGCCGCCCGTGACCGCTCCGGCGAGGTCGCCCGCTGGCGGGAATACCGCCCCCCACACGCACCGGGCGCCCCTCGCTTCGAGACCGATCGTGACGGACGGCTCGTGCCCGGTGGCGGACCCACGGTCAGCGCCGCCGGCGGGGTGGCGCTGATCAGCTCGGAGCGGCCGTCGGAGGTCACGTTCCTCGAACGGTACGCCGACCTGTCGGCCGAGCCGGGCATGACGCTCGTCGATCTGACAATTCTCGACGGAGGGCGTCTCGCGCTGCGCTACCCGGATGGCAGCCAGCTCGCGGTGAGCGCTGTGGAGCTGCGGGCACTGTTGACGAACGCCGGGTGGCAGGGTGCCGACCTCCAACTGCTGACCCCGGTGGCGGACGAGTGGACCGAGGGCCTGCGGGAGCACCTGAGCGTTCTGGAGTCGGACCTCGGCGTCGAGATCTGGTCGCTGGCCCCCGGCGTCGTCGTCGTGGTCCGCGACGGCCTGGCCCGGGCCGTCGACGAACAGCGACGTCCGGCGCGCTGGTTGCGGGCCGCCGATGCGGATCTGCGGGCCGAGACCGGTCGGTGGCGCAACGACGATGGTTGGCTGATCCCGCGTCGGCGGGGCGCGGATGAGCCGTCGACACCTGCGCCGGGGCCGTCGCCCGCCGAGCCGGCGACAGCCGAGCGGTCGCCCGGCGAACCGGCAGCCAAGCGGTCGCCCGGCGCACCGGCGGCAGCCGCGCCGCCGCCCGAGCGGGTGTTGCCGGCACCGAGCCCGCGCCCCGCACCGGCCGTTCCCGCACCCGGCAGCCGGCCACACGGTCTGCGGTGGTTGCCGGAACGCCCCGAGGTCAACGCCGACCCCGTGTGGGTCTGGCTGGCCAGCCCGTGGTCGGCGCAGCGGGTCGCGGTGGAGGGTGTGCCATCGGCCGACCTGTTCCTCGTCGGCGACCTCGACGGCGAGCGGGTCGCCCGTGCCCACCCGTACCAGCATCTGCTGTGCCTGCGGGTCGAGGCCGGCGGCCTGGTGGACCTGGACCGGGTCGGTGACCTGCCGGCGGACCTGGGCCACCGTGTCGCCGGGGCGACGGGCAGGTTCCTGTTGCCGGCGGGCTGGCTCGACCAGGCGCGGCTACGGGCGGGCTACGACATCGACGACGCCGGGCGGCCACAGGAGGAGACCGAGCTACCCGGACATGACGTCGTGCTGCGCTGCACCGGGGCGCGACACGGCACGGACGGTCTCCCGGACGACGTGGTGCGCTGGCCCGCAGGTGGGCGGAGGGCTGGCGTCTGGGCGCTGATCCCGGCCCCCGGGGACGAGCCGACTGACGACTTCCTGCCGCTGCACCAGGGCCGACCGCCGGCACGCGACGGATATTTGTTGGTACGTCTTCGGGTGGCGGCGGGCCGGGCGATCGACGTGCGGGCCAGCGCCGCCGCGTTGGCCGCCCATACCTCGATTCGGTCGCGCCTGCCCGAGTTGGTGGCCGACGGTGTGACGCTGCTGTTGCCGCCGGGCTCCTACGACGACACCCGGGTGGAGCAGGTGCTGCACACCGGCGGCGGGCGCTGGCGGCAGCGGGCGAGAGGAGTCGACCTGGCCCTTCCGAACCTCCTCGGGCATCGGCCCGCACCAGACGTGCGGCGTCCTCAACCGATGCGGTAGTCACCGAGCAGCACGGCCGTGGCCAACTCCACCCGGGACCGGTAACCGGTGCGGTTGAACAGTCGGGTGAGCCGGCCCTCGATGCTCTTCGCGCTGCTCTGCGTGGCGGCGGCCAACTGTCGGTTCGACAGTCCCTCCGCGACCAGGGCGGCGAGCAACCGTTCGCCCTCGGCGAGGGTCTGCGCCCGTCCCGGCACCGTGATGCCATGGTCGCGCATCGCCTGGCGGACCCGGGACCGGTGCAGGTTCGCGCCCAGGTCGCCGAGGATCTCGTACGCCTCAGCCAGCAGCTCGACGCTCCGACCGGTCCAGCGGACCACCCGCTCGATCGCCCTGGCCACCTCGCGGGGCTGACCGACGACCCGGGCCAGTGCCACCAGGTCCCCGGCCCGCACCCGGTCCGGTCGAACGATCAGTTGGGCGGTGGCGACCCGCAGCGCGCCGATGGCGGTGGTCTGGTCCGCCGCCTCCACGGCGGATGCTGCGGCGGTGCGGGCCGCCTCGCCGTCGCCGCGTTCGGTGGCGAGTTCCGCGGCCACCAGCCAGAGTTCGTCCAGGCCGACGACCAGCCCGTGCCGGGTGGCGGCGGCCAGGGCGGCGCCGACGACGCGTTCGGCGGCCGGCGCGTCGCCGAGGATCCACTCCGCCTCGGCCGCCACCGGCGCCAGCAGGTACGGCAACGGGGCGGCGTCGGCGCGGGCGGCGTCGAGCAGTGCTCGGGCCCGCACCGGCCAACCACGGGCGAGCAGTATCTCGGCCGCCGCCCGATGTACGGTGCTGTGTGCCACCGGGCGGGTCACGGGGAGATCGGCTGCGATACCGAGCAGCGCGGCGTCGTTCGCGGCGTCCCACCGGCCCGCGCGCCAGTGGACCAGGCACCGCTCGGGCGGCGGCAGGTCGTCCACCGTCAGACCGGCTGCCGTCAGCTCACGATCCGCCCGGTCCAGCGCACCGACGACCGCCGCCAGGCTGACCCGCGCGACGGTGTCCGCGAAACGTCGGCGGGCAGCGCCCCGAACCGACCCGCCGAGGCCCGAGCCGTCACCGGCCAAAGCCCCGGCCACCGGGACGCCGCCGGCCGAGCCGTCACCGGCCGGAGCATCGGCCACCGGGAGATCGCCAGCCGAAGCGTCGGCCACCGGGGCGCAGCCGACGGTGATCGGCGTGCCGATCAGCAGTTCGCTGTCGGAGCGGGTCGAGTCGGGCGGCAGCAGACTCACGGCCTCGGCCCAGCGGTCCAGGAAACAGAGCGCCACGGCCCGGGTCGTCCGGGTCGGCACCGGACCGTCGGGCAGCCAGGGTTCGCCGGCCGCGATGGCCTGCACGTCCTGCGCCGCACGCGCGCCACGCGCGCTGGCGAGAGCGAGCAGTTCGGCCTCCTGCCGGGCGGCGTCGGGCAGGGTGCCGGCGTACTCGCCGAGCAGGTGGCGCATCTGCGCCTGCGCGACGGCGTACCGACCGATGCCGACTTCGGCGACGGCTCGGGCCAGCAGGGCCTCGGCGCGGTCCGCGGGATCGCCGCTGAGGTCGGCCGCGCCGGCCCACCAGCGGGCCGCCGCGGCGGGGGCACGTACGGCCGCGTCGTCCGCGTGCCGGCGCAGCAGCGCCGCCGCCCGCACGGCGTCGACCAGGCCACCGGCGGCGGCGACCTGATCCGGCAGGTACGCCGGATCCGCGCACCGGGCGGTGCCCGACCAGAGCGCCTCGACCGCCACCTGCGCAAGCCGGCGTCGTTCGTAGGGACCGAGACCCGCGCGCAGGGCCAGGGCCAACGCGGGCACCCGGATCCGCCAGCCGCGCCGATGCGCCCGCACGAAACCCCCCGCGCGCAGGGCATCCAGGTGCCGGTGTGCCTGCTCCGGTGTGGTGTCGAGCGCCTGCCCGATCAGCCCGGGGACGGCCCCGCCCAACGGTTCGAGCACTGCCAGGGCGCGGGCGACCGTGAGGGTGGCCGGGCCCAGCTGCCGTACCGGCCGGGTGAGGTCGTGCTCGGCGGGGATCCGGGGTGTGCTTGCCGCATCGGTCAGGTAGGCGCGGCGCTCGACGATCCGCAGGGCCGCCGCGGTGCGGTAACCCTCGACGACGGCCAGCACCGCGGCGGGCACACCACGGCCGAGTCGGTGTAGCTGCGTCGAGAGGGAGTCGTGTGGCGTTGCCTGCAACGCCTGGCGGGCGAGCGCGTCGACGTCGGCACGGGACAGCGGCCGCAGCCGCTCGATCCGCACGAGCCCGCTCTGGCGCAGGTGGTCGAGGGCGGCCGACTGGGCTGGATCCGCACCGACTGCGCCGGAACGGAGGGTGGCGACGCACCGTACGGGCACCGGGTACTCCCCGTGCAACACGTTCCGCAGAGCCTCAACGGACTCCGCGTCGGCCCACTGGGCGTCATCGACGAGGAGCACCAGGCCGGGGTGTCGCCGCAGGACGCGGGAGAGCGCGTGCGCTGGCGGCTCGCCGGTGAGGGCGTGGCCACGACCGGCGGCCAACCGGGTGGGGGTCGGGATGAAGGCGGCGAGGATCCGCCCGGCGAGATATCCCGCGTCGTGCCGACACTCCGGTGCCAACCGCAGGTCGAGAACGGGTCTGCCGGCCCCCGTGGCGGCGTTGCGCAGCGTGCGCAGGGCATGGGTGCGACCGATGCCGGCCGGACCGGTGAGCACGGTCAGGGTGGGCCCGTCGAGGTCGACCGGGAGGTTCACTGCGACGCTCATGACACCGGACCGAGGATGTCAGTGGTGAGGCTCACCGCGGCCAGCTCGACACGCGAGCGGCAGCCGGTACGCGCGAAGAGCCGGGTCAGGTGGTTCTCGACGGTCCTCTCGCTGATCCGCACCTGCGCCGCGATCTGCCGATTGGTCCGTCCGTGACCGATCAACTCGATGATGTGCGTCTCCACCGGGCTGAACCCCGTCCGGGGCGTACGGGTGCGGGGCTGGCGGACGTCGCGCTCCCGCATCGCGGCGGCGACGGCGGACCGCAGCCAACCAGAGGTCATCGTCTTCGCCACCGCCTGTGCCTCGACGAGCCACGGCCGAGGGTCCTCGGCGACCCGGCCGAGCGCCAGACAGGCGTACGCGAGGGCGAGGCGGTTCCCACCGGCACGGACGAGATCGACACCGCCTGCGGCGGCGTTCGCATCACTCCGGCACAGTGCCTGGACCAGCAGTGTCGTCTGCCTGCTGAGCCGACGCCGAGGCTCGGCCGCGTCGGCATCGACCACCGCCGTCAACCAGGCCATCTGCTCGCCGAGACCGAACCGTGCCGCGAGACCCGCCGCGCGTACCAGGAGGTGCTCGACCCCGATGCGGCTGCCGTGGCGCCGGTGGCTCTCGTACGCCCGCCGCCCGTCACCCAACCGCCGGGCCGCCTGCTGCGCCGTCTGGGCTTCCCCGGCCGGCCCGTTCGCGGCCCACCACCGCAGTGCCGCGAACGGCGGTTCCTCCGGGACCGAGCACAGCCAGGAGGGCGCCTCCGTGGCTCGACCCAGCAGGCCGAGCGCCTCGGCCGCCCAGAGCCGGGCGAGACAGCGCGGCAGGAGCGCCTCGGCGCCGGTCAGGTCGAGTTCGCGGGCGGCCGAGAGCAGGCCGGAGAGGTCGCCGCCGGCCCGGCAGGTGTGCAGCCGGTGGTACGCGGACAGGAGCCCGTCCTTCGGCACGTCGTAGCGGTGCGGACCCAGGACCAGCCCCAGGAGTGCGGCCACGTCCCCCGTCTCGCCAGCCAGCAGCAACGCCTCGGTCGCCGGACCCGCATCCGCACAGCCGGCACCCACGGCGCCGGCCAGGACGTCAAGCTCCGCCGGGTGCAGCAGCGCTCCGGTGCCGACGAGGGCGGCCGACGGCTGCGGCTCCGGCCACGCCTGCGCCTGCGGCTGCGGCTGCGGCTGCGGCTTCGCGGGCGGCTGCGGCTGCGGCCCCGGCTTCGCGGGCGGTGCGCCGGTGAGCCACCGGTCGGCGAAGTCGACAATCGCCCGGGCCGCAGGTGCTCCCTCCAGCGCGGCCCGGGTGGCGGCGGGCACCGGCACTCCGGTGTGCACGGCGACAAGTGCGGCGGCGGCCGCGAGGTCCGCGGCGTGCCGGGACGACGCGCCGTGGCCTCGCTGGATGGCCGTGTCCACCACCTCGCCGACGCGAGCGACCTGGCCGGTGCGCACCAGCAGCCGCAGCAGCCGGGCGAGGATGTCGTCACCGGCCCGCCCGTCACCGGCGTGCCAGAGCGCGGCGCGCAGCCAGTGCGCCGCCCGGTCCGGCGCACGGTCGGTGTTCTCGTCGGCAGTGGCGGCGAGGGTCACCGCCGTACGCCTGTCGAACGGCAGGGCGACGCCCGCCGAGGTGACCTGGTCGGCCAGGGCCGCCCCGTCCGCCGGCCGTCCGGACGCGGCCCGGCGGAACATCGCCGCGGCACAGGCGCGGTGCAGGCGGGCCACCGCGTCCGGGCCGGCATCGGTGATCAGTCGGGCGGTGAGCGCCGGGCTCTGCGGGAGGATCCCGCCCCGCGGCCCGGCGACGAGCAGTCCGTCGTCGATCAGTTCGTCGATAATCCAGCCGTGGTCGGACAGCCGGCCACGGGTGGCGTCGGCGAACAGCGGCAGGTCGTCGACGCCGAACCGGGTGACGGCGGCCATGGTGGCCAGCCGGACGGCGACCGGGCCGCGCGCTCGCAGCGTGGCAAGCAGGCTGTGGTCCGTCGGCAGCGCGATCGGGGCGTGCGGGTCCAGCAGACACAGATGCCCCCGCACGACAGTGAGCCGCCCTGCCCGGGTCAACTCGTGTGCGACCTCCAGCACCGTGCCGGGGTGCCCGGCCAGCGGGCCGAGCGCGGTGGACAGGGCTGCGGGCACCGCGTCGTCGAGCGGCACGGCATACCGGCGGGCGAGCATCCCGCGTACCGCCTCGGCGCTCAACGGCGGCAGGTCCACCACGACGTCGGCGAGCGTGCCGAGTCGGCCGTCGCCGGGCGCTCCGGCGGCCACGACGAGGCAACCGGCGCGGACGGCGGCGGCCAGCGCCGGGGCCAGCGCGGGACCGGCGTCGTCGGCGATCAGCACCGTCGGCCCCCGCCGGCCGATCAGGGCGAACGCGGCGGCGGCCTGCTGGGCCAACGCGATGCCACGTCCGGCGTACTCGCCGGCGGGCTTGTCGCAGAGCGCACCGAGCGCGCTCAGCGGGCCGGCGAGGGGCGGGTCGGCCAGCAGCTCGTACTTGTCGCGCACGGCGTTCAGCAGCGCCGCGAAGCCGGCGGCGGTGTCGCCCGCTGCGGCAGGTGCCACCCGGAGCACCACCACCCCGGCGGTACGCCAGGCACCCGCGGCCGCGTCCAGCAGCGACGTCCGGCCGCTGCCCGCCGGACCCCGGACCAGTGCGAACCGGCCACCGATCGCGGCAGCCGCACAGGCCGCGTCGAGGGCGTCCAACTGCGCCGCTCGACCCACGATCGTCCGCCGTCGCCGGATGGCTCCCGGCCGCACGGTGCGTGGTCGCGGCACCTCCGGCGCCGTCATCCGGCCGCCGCCCCGACGCCGGGGCGGCCACGCCCACCCGCTGCCGCACCGACCGCGTCCTGCCGGATCACCAGGATGATCTCACCGGCCACGGCCAGCGAACGTACAGAGGAATCCTCGTCCTCGGTCTCCAGCCAGATGATCCGCCCGGCCGCCTCGCGGGGGCGATCCGCGCCGGCTTCGGCGAAGTGCGCATCGATCAGCACCAGCGGCACCGGGGCCGACCACCGCTGGATCCTGCGCGGGGACAGCTCGGCATGCTCCGTGCGGACCGCCCGGCGCCTACCCTCCGGCACGGCCTGGTATCCCGGGATCAGTTCGGCGAGCAGCGCCGCCGGGTCGTCGGCGCTGACGCTGCGTTCCCCCGCTGCCCAGACCCTCCGGTAGCGCCCTTCTTCGTGCCCGACCCGTGCCACGTGCTCGCCTCCGTCCACGCCCGACGGTGTGCCGGACGCGCCTGTTCAAACGAGACGCGGCCCCGAGTCGTTCACGGACTCTCCGGTGCGTCGGCAACAAGCAGGATCAGCCGGTCCATCTCGGGGAAACCGAAGGTGCCATCCTCCGCCAGTTGGCGAAGTCGACCGACCCAGTAGGACCTGGACGGGGAGTCGAGATCGCCAGTTGTCTGCGCAACGATCAGCTCTGCCGCGTCGACGTCGTTTCTGGTGGCGTGACCGAGCGCCGTCAGCATCGCGACGTCGGCCGCGGGCGGGGCGGCCACCTCGATCAGCGGGCGCAGCCGGTCGTAATCAGCCGGGTCGGCCTTGGCCACCAGCGCGCGCAGCGCGTCCCGGCGGGCCTCGGCGCCGTCGGCGGCGAGCAGCGCCAGCGCCTCGTTCCCGATGCCCGCACTGGCGAGGTCGATGACGGTGGCCGCGGCCCGACGCGCGGTCTCGCCGCCGCCGCCGACCGTCTGCCAGGGGAGGTCGTCGAACTCGTCCGGCAGGAGAATTTCCTGCACGAAGGGAACCAGTTGCCGCCCGCCGTCGACGGCGAGGACAGTGTTGAGTGGTTGCCACTCCCGCATCGCGGTTTCCCAGCTGGGCGCGCCCAGCCAGATGCTGATCAGCGGCATCGCGATCTCGGCGGCGAGACCCAGCAACGGACTCCCGGCTCCCGGGCCACCCACCACGACCCGCGTGTGATGCAGCGACGTGAGCTGCCTGGCCCACTGGGTCCGCTGTCTGACGCCCAGGTGTCGGCGGGCCGGCTCAAGCGCGTCGAGCGCTCCCGGCAGGTCGTCGGCGAGGGCTCGGCTGACGGCTTCGAAGAGCGGTGCCGTGACCGGGCTCGCCTGCGCGGTGGTGGTCGGTCCGGCCGCCGACAGCGGTTCGTCGCGCAGCGGTGGTAGGTCCTTCACCTCCAGGTACAGGTCGCGAGCCAGACCGGCGAGTTCCTGGTACCACACGCGGGCCTGCGCGACAGTGCCCCGGCGGGCCCCGTACGACCGCACCTCCACCACTGCGAGCTCGACCGAAAGGCTGCCGTCCGCCGTGTCGAGCTGGTCGTGCGTCGTCATCCCGGGGAACACGTGCTGCTGGTTGACCAGTCTCCCGTGCAGCGCCGAGAGCAGGTACACCATCGGCGACATCAGTGGTGCGGCGCGGGACGCGGTCCAGGGCTGTTGACGGCTCGACAGCCGCACACCGACCCCCGCGCCCGCCACGGCTCCGAGCTCGTCCAGGTAGCCGTCGTTGTGGTCGAGGTAGAACCGCGCGAAGCGGTTGTGGATCACGTCCGCCTGATCGCTCAGGTAGAGCCGCGCCCACCAGGGCAACTGTCGGACGTACAGGCCCAACGCGGGCCGGGACAGGGCAGCGACGTGTGCCTTGGTCAGGCTCATCGGAGCGAGCAGGTATTCGGCGGCCCCGGCCGTGTGCGCATATACCAGCGCGAGCACGCCCTTCACCGCGTCGAGCCCCCGAGCGCTGGGCACCCGGCCCGCCTCGGCGAAGTGCCGCAGCACGTGCGCTGCCTCGCGTTCGCCGAAGTCGAGCCCATCCTGCAGGTTCTCCTTCGCGCGGTAGGCGAGCAGGCCGAGCGGGGGTGACGTGAAGGTGACGGAACTGTCGCGCCAGGTGCGCTGCGCGACGTGCGCCAGGAACCGCAGCAGGCCCTCGACCGGCGTACCGATCGAGATGTGCCAGTGCCAACCACCGTCGTCGCCGCGCGGCGGCGGGCCGATCGTCCCGCTGGCCAACGGCGCGGCCTCCACCTCGGCGGAGGCGAGAGTCGCGGGCAGGGCGACAGTGGGCAGGCCCGGTGCACCCTGGACCGCCTCGAACCGGTCCTCCAGCTCCTGAAGCTGCCGCCAGAAGTTCTCGGTGTCCTCGATCCGGCCATGCTCGCCGGGAAGGTTGCTGATGATCCCGGTGACCAGCTCGGGCATGGCGACCCACACCGGGTCGCCGCTGGCCGGGTCGCCGGGGAGCAGGTACCCGCGAGGCTCGCCGTCCTCGGCCTCCTCGGCGGCATAGTGCAGCTCCTTGTTCTCCACCTCGATGTGGAAGCTGCCGTCGCGGGCACGGGCGAGAATGCCGTCCGATGACGCCTGCTCCGAGCCGTCGGCGTGGAGGTCCATCGGCATGGTGCGTTCGCCCTCCAGGCCGCCGCCGCGGTACCCCCTGCTGGCGACCGGGTCCACCAGGGCCTCGGCCAGCGGCCGACGGGACGTGTCGCCGCCGCGGACCACCCCGTCCGGACCGATCACCAACGCACGGGCGTGGACGTCCGCGTCGTACTCCCCCGGTGTCTCCTGCGGCGCACCCACCCGGGGCACCGCACCCGGATCGGTCAGGTTCAGCCACAGCACACCCTCGTCCGCCGTGTGGTACGCGGCGTACACGTGGCCGAAGCCCGACCGCGTCCGCTGCACCAACACCACCGCCACCGCACCCTTACCGAGCCCCTCCGCACCCAGCCGCGCCGTCAGCCCGTCCCAGCCGTCGAGCCGCTCCCAGTCCCGCCGATCTCCCAGCCACGCCTGCGCCGGCCGACCGAGATCCGAGTCGTCCCGCGTCCGAGGCACCCGGACCGCATGCGCCAGCGGGCCACCCGGAAACAGCCGCGACACCAGCGTCCGCACCACCGCGAGACAGTCCGCCACCGTGACCCGACCAGCTGGGTCGACGACGCGACCCGCGGCGACGACCTCTCCGAACAAGCGACGCAGGCCGGCACCGGTCAGGGCCGAAGACCCCTCCAGGGGTACGGTGGCCGGCTCCGACCGCGTCTCGTCGTCCCGGCTGACCCGGCCGCCGAGGTGGAAGAGTCGGGCCAGGTCACGTCGGTGTGCCGGCCCGGCCCCGACCTGGTCGATCAGGGCCCGTGCGGCGGACGGGCGGGCAACGGCGCTGGGTCCCGGCGGTGCCACGATCGAGGTGTGGTCCACGGCCCGCACCGCCACCACCAGGGCGAGTTGCGCCTGGATGGTGCCGAGGTCCAGCCGCGCGGCGGGCAGCTGCGCGGCGATCGCGTCCGGCGTGAGCAGGAGGACACCGGGCGCCGTGTGCGGATCGGCCGTCGCCGCCAGCAGCACGCCCCACTCGGCCGCGTACCCGTCGACGAGCGTGGCCAGGCCCTGCGTGTCGCCAGCGGAGTCGAGAGCGGCCTCGATGCCGCCCTGCACCTGTCGTACGCCGGCGGAGCGCAGGTGGCGGACCAACTCCCGCAGGTCGGTCCAGGTGTCCGCGGAGTCGTCGGTGATCCGCATCGTGACCGTGCTGCCATCGGGCGCGACCGTGACGTTCCCCGGTCGACGCAGCCGCGCCGCCACGGCGACGCCGTCGACCGACGCACGCGCCGGATCCGCCGGGTCGAGGCCCAGGGTCAGGGTCAGCGCCGCGTCCGCGCCGGGCGCGAGGCCGGACAGCACGCCACCAGTGCGGTACGGGAGGGGATCGTCACCCACGTCGAGACGGTGGCGCACATCGTCCTCGACGGCCCGGAACTCGTCGGGATTGTTGACGAACCCGTCGGCCGGCCAGCGGTGCGGGGCCGGCTTGCCGGGCCCGTCGTCGGCCGACGCTCCGGCCAGGTTCACTGCGCCGTCCGTCGGTGCGGGCGCGGGCGGCGGCGCGGCGGGATCGGGTACGCCCTCGGTGGTGGCCACGAACCGGATCCGGGAGGGATCCGGAGGCGCCGTCGCGGGCTGGCCGGTCTGGTCGTCCCAGTAGGTGGCCTCTCCGTCGTCGTCGCGGAACACGTTGAACGCGTGCGCCACGTCGCCGTCGGCACCGTTGACGACCACGATGCCGGCGGCGCCGTCTGCCGCGTTGCGCATCGCCTCGGTGACCGCGTCGAAGCCCGTGACGTCCCGCAGCGGACGCCCGGCGTACCAGGAGAGCACGCCCACCTCGGTCACCACCGACTCCGGGACGACGAAGGAGCCCTGCCCCCTGGTGCGTATCCGCAGGTCCGTCACCATCGACGCGAAGACGCAGTCGGTCCGTGGGGTGGTGGGGTCCGTGCCGCTCGATCGCAGATACGGATGCCTGGTCAGCACCTCGCTCGCCACCCGGGACGGACCGACCTCGGTCCACCCGCTGCGGTCGGCAGGCGTCGCACCGGCCAGGTCACCACCCCCCGGCCCCGGGGTGGGGGGGCCGGGGGGAGGGCCGGCAGCCGGGCTGGAATCCTCTGGTAGGGCCCAGTGCACCCTCCGTTGCCGCCCCGCGCCACCGGCATTCCCGCTGTCGCTGGCCTTCCCGCTGTCGCTGGCCTTCCCGCCGCCGCTGGCCTTCAGGACACCCCTGGGCTTCCCGACACCGTCGGCTTTGCGAGCGCCCTCGTAGGGCTGGTGGTCGGGCGGTAGCGGCTGGCTGGCCGACGGTGCCGTCAGGGACACCGGCTGCGACTCCGTACGGACCGGAGCCGGCGCTCGGGTGTCGGCGCCGTACCGCTCGGCCAGCACGTCGGCGAGGTTGTGCGAGGGCAACTCCTTGCGCAGCCGACCACCCTGGAACTCCTCCCAGTTGTGCGCCGCCCGCAGGCCCTCGCGGACCTCCTCGTTTGTGTAGCCGAGCACCTGGCCGTCCTTGTCGACCACGACATGCCGGTTGGCGAACACGGGACCGACCCACCCCCGGGACAGCTCCTCGACGAACGCCCGGTCCGTCCCGGCCATCACGACCAGGGGCGACCTCCGGGAGACGCCCGCCGTTTCCAACGTGTCCAGGACCTGCGCGGCCGTTCGGCCGCCGATGGTGGTCGTACCGTCCACGGTGATGCCGCGGCCGATCACCATCGGCGCGTCCGGGTGACCCCGCAGCCCCTCGATGGCGTCCACATGGGCGCTTCGGTCGGCCGCGCCCGGCAGGTAGACGCCCGCGTCGACCTGCCGGCCGGGGTCCACCAGGGCGAACGGAATCCGGGTCTCCACGGTGCCGGCGAGCAGCCGGGTCCGCGTGGTCCTGCTCCCCACGGGGGCATCCGGGCTCAGCCGCTCGGCGAGGGCGTCGATGGATCCGCCGAAGCCGGCCAGATCCTCGACCCACTTGGCCGCGTCGCCGACGGTCTGGCCGGCGTTGCGGACCGTGTCGACGATGCCCTCCCAGACGACGCCCGACACCGTCGAGGTCTTGCCGGTGATCTCCAAGAGCACGTCGCGTTGACGCAGTACGACCGGGTGTGTCTCCTCGTGGGAGCCGGTCTTGGCCGGCGCGAAACGCCGGCCGCGCCGGTCCGACCAGCGCAGTTGGGTGCTTGCGCCGATGGTCTCGGAGCCGATGAACGACACGCCCAGGATGGTGAAGTTGATGAAGCTCTGGCCACCCGGGGCCGCACCGAACTCCGGCCGACCCGCCGAACTGGTGCCACCGCCGCTGTCGCCCGACGCGTCGCCGGAGTCCAGTTGGCGCGACGTGACAGTGGGGCTGCTCGCCGCCCGGACCCCGTCGCCCTGGTTCAGCGACACGAGCGGGGCCAGCGCCACGGTCAGTCGTTGCTCGACCTGGCTGGTGGAGGTCAGGACCTTGCCGACGATCGGGAAGTACTCGAACACCGCGCTCGCGTCGTGGCCGGGCACGAAGTCGACAGGCACATCGGGGTCGCCGGGGTGGGGCTTGTGCTGTTCGGCGGGAAGCCGCCAGGGCGACGCGGCGATCGTCTTGATGGTCAAGGTGCCGTCGACACCGACGCCCATTCCCCCGCTCGGGAAGGTCTGTTCGACTCCGCCGCGTTTGAGCAACGAGTAGAGGTTGCCCCCGCCGACCTCCCCGTCCACGAACCCGGTGAGCTCCCACTGGTTGACGCCGGGAAGCACCTCGAGCACCAGTTCCTGCAGCTTGGGCAGGCCGCTGAACCAACTCACCCGGAACTCCGGTCCCAACCCCTCGGTGGGACGGAAGGACCGGAGCACGTCGAGGGTGAACGCGCCCATCTCGTTGAGTTGGGAGGTCGGGTTGATCCGGACCCCGTGCAGGGTCTCCCGCCCCGTCGGGTCGCCGCGCAACACCGTGATCCCGGGCGGGCGTCCCGGACCGTCCGGCACCAGCGGCTGGGTGGAACCGTCGGCCGCCATGAACTCCAGCACGGCGCCAGCCTTGAGCCAGGACTGCTGGCCCGCCTCGCCGGCCGGATTGGTCCAGAGCGACTTCGCCCAGGAGAAGATGGTCGGCGTCACCGCCGTCATCAGCCAATCCTTCAGTGTCATCACCTGGACGTCGACGCTGATCTCGAAGGGGTAGTACATCCGGGCCAGCCCACCCTTGGACTTGGTGATCACCCGCGGTTCCTGCCGGTCCCGTTCGAGGTCGGCCTCGCTCCGCTGCCGAGACAGCTCGATCTGCGGAGTCCCCCCGATCAGTCGCACCGGTCTGTGCCGCTGCGCCCTCGTGTGCACGGGGCCGGAGAGGCGACCGGTGTGCGACTTCACCCGTTGCGTCGCCTTGCCCCGGGACTCCAGGTGGGTGCCGTGAATCTCCATGTCGGACTCTGGCGCGGGTACCGGAGGGAAGGGGCGACCGTTCTCGTCGACGGCGCCGGTCGTGGAGGGGTCGATCTGGTGGGGAATCTTCCGGCCGTGCAGCCGCAGCGAGTCGTGCAGGGGGTCGGGGCGGGCAAGCAGTTTGTAGTCGACCACCATGGTGCCGCCCAGGTGGGTGATCGCGCGTTGGAACCCGGCCACCACCACCGGGTACGGGGTCGGCCCGGAGCTGAAGTAACGGCGGATGTCGCCGCGCGTCACGATGCTCGACGCGTGCAGGGTGATCCAGTCGTAGAGCCCGGCCGAGTAGCTGTTGGAACCCAGGTCGGTGGCGCCGTCGGCGTCCACCTTCAGGCTGCGCAGCGTCTGGTGCAGCAACTCCCGACCGGCGGGAAGTCTGATGTCCAGCACCGAGGCGTCACCCAGGCCCAGCCGCTGGCTGATCCGTCGTGGTGGGTACACGGCGTCCGGACCCGGCTTGTCGCCCGGCTCGGGGGGCAACAGGTCGAGGGCGGCCTTGACCTGTGCGTGCAGCCCGGGGGGGAGCCCCGCGATGAAGTCGACAGGCCGCTGGAAGTCGGCCGGCCTGCCGTCGATGTCGGCGACGTCGGCGACGTCGGGCCAGGACCGTTCGAGATCCCGCCAGATGGTCGCCATGTCGAGGATGCTGACCAGCGCCTGGATGCCGTCCTCGACGTCGATCGCGCTGCCCGACGCCGTCGCCGGTAGAGCGGCCTCCCACATCCCGCCGAAGAGTGAGCGGAGGCTACTCACCAGGTTGCGGGAGGCGCCGGTGAAGGTGCCGACCATCGTGACCGGGATGGTGATCGTGTAGACGCGGGCGCTGATGTTGTTGATCCGGTAGTCGGTGCCCGCCAGCGTCGTGGTATCGCTGACACGCTCACGCGTGGACGTGAGGTACGTGGCAGTCGGCGCATTGCCGTGGGGGTGCACCGCATTGGCGCCTCCACTGTGGTAGCGCGTCTCCTCCCGGCTCCGGGTGAACGCGCTGGTGCCGGTGACCGGGACCCCGTCCTCCACGTAGAGCTCGTAGTCCCGGGGCTGCGGCACGTACCGGGGCACCTGCTGGATGTAGGCCTGCAACTCGTGCCGGCCCTCCGCGTCGGCGACGAGGCCCGGCTCGAATGCCTGCTCCGACGAGTGCGCGCCGCGCAGCGCCACGTCCATCACCGCCAGCAGCCGCTCCTCGCTGATGAAGACCCGGCGGGTGTGCGCGGACAGGGTGGTCGGCCAGCCGGGGTTGTTGCCGATCAGCTTCGACCACCGTGCGACGAGTATGTCCGGCAGGTTGCTGAGCCATTCCTGCAGCGGGGCGAACTGGCTCGTGGCGAGTTCCGCGAACATCTTGTCGAGCGCGGCGCTGCCGCGGACGGCGTCGATGCCCGCGAGGTTCGGCAGGCTGGGCCCGAGGCTCAGCATGGCGTGGTCGAAGTCGGTAAGGGTCCGGTGACTGATCGGCTCACGCCGGGGCGCGGGCGCGGTCAGCACGCGCATGTCGGGCACCCACGCCTCGTAGGAGACGGGTTGGTCCCCCGGTGCGAACGTCTCGTCCGGTGTGTCGTGGCCCTCGTCGTAGGCCTCGGCGCGAAGGTTCGTGGAGAGGACGAACTTGTGCATCGCCTGGTCCTGCTCGGTGTCCAGGACCACCGACCGACCAGGGACCTGGCCGTACCCGAGGGAGGTGATGTTCTCCCAGGTCTTGCCGATCACGGTGCCGCTGAGCACCGAGTTCGTCCAGCCGGGCAGCAGGTTCTTCAGCCACTTCCGGACCGGCAGGCTGAGGTTGCCGTCGAGCGCGGCGCGTTTGGACCGGAACATCGACCGGAAGCTGTCCAGCCGGAAGAACGAGTCGATGGTCATGTTGGCGCCGAGCTCGTCGGTGAGGCCCTCGTACCCCACCTCCGGGTCCTGGTCGGCGGGGACGAAGTACTTGATCCATTTCCGGTGCGTCCCGGAGGCGGTGAGCTTGTCGTAGGGCACCCACAGGCCGGTGCCGCGCAGGGCACCGATCATGCCGATCCGGTGCGCGCCGGAGCTGGTCTCCAGCAGACGCCTGTGGTTCTTGGCCAACAGCTCGGTGGCCGGCGCGTTCTTCGGCAGGTACCCCTCGCTGCGCAGGTAGTCCTCCACCTGCATGTCCAGGTCCGGTCGTGGATCCGCGGCGGTCCCCTGGGGGGCCACCGTGAAGTTCTTGAAGACCGCCATGCCGGGCCCGTCACCGTCGACGACGCCGCGCGGTGGGTGGCGAACCTTGTCCGCGTCGCGCAGCGTGTACGGCAGGTACCGCACCCGGGCGCCATGGCCGGCGGAGTTCCCGGACCACGTGCGGGAGGGCGGCGCGGCGTGCCGCTCCTTCCCGCCGGTGATCAGTTCGAGCTTCCACCTCATGCCGACGTCGGCGACCATGCCCCGTCGGATCGCCTTGGTGGCCGTGGGGTCGGGTGCCAGGCCGGGCCGTTTCGGGTCGGGTTCCCGGCCGGACCGGAACCCGCGGCCCACGAACGAGACCGCCCCGCTGTTGTGGCCGATGGTGGCACCGGTCCCCAGGCCGAGGGTGACCGAGGGGCCGCCCGAGAAGAACGTGCCGGGAGTCTTGGTTTCCTCGGTCGGCGCCTTCAGAAGCGTCACGCCTCCGCTGAACGGCAGGTCCAAGGCGTTGCGCAGCACGACCGATCCCCGCTCGGTCATCTGCGCCTCGGTCAGGAACTCCAGCGAGTTGTCGCTGGCCCGGCTGACGATACGGCTGGTGTCATCCTTGAACGGCACTCCCGACAGGCGCAGGACGCCGAGCAGTCTGCCGTTCGCGTCGTGGATCGGGTTGCTGTAGGCAGCCCTGTCGCGCACCCGTTGGAAGACGTTGTGCATGTTGCCGTGCCCGGCGAAGCTGAAAATGTGCTTCTGTGACCTCGTGTTGAGCAGCCCCGAGCGGTGCCCCCGCGGGGCACCGAGCCGACGACCACGGCGGGGCGAGCGCACGGCCGGCGCGCCACGGCCGGCGCGCCGACCGCCGGCGGCCCTGCCCCCGGCGGCCCTGCTCCGGGCACGGGCCTCCGCGATGAGACCGGGCAACTCGCTCAGGATGCGCAACGGCAGCTCCGTTGGGTCGTGCAGCGTGTCCAGTGACATCGGGTACGAGGCGAGAGCCGCGTCGTCCGCCACTGTGGTGTCCTCCGGAGGGTCCGGCACGGCGATGTGCTGTGGAAAGAACACCACCAACCGCTCGCGTACGCTGTTCGACTCCGGGTCGCCCTCGATGTCCTGCCAGGGGTCGTCGGGATCGTCGAGAGTGGGTCGCCCCGGGGGCGTGACCAGCCGGGGCGGACGGCCCGCCGGCTCCGCCGTGACCCTCATCTCCCAGGTGTAGAAGTGCGCCAGGCCTGGTTCCCGCAGTCGCTCGATGGTCGCCGGCCCCGTGCCGGTCTCGACGAAGGCGGTGCGGGTCTGCCGGTTGTGGGTCAGCCGGGGCACCGCCGACACGTTGAGCACCCGCAGCGGGCCGGTCGTCCCCAGACCCAGGAACTCCTGGATGGGCAGCGGCAGATCGCGGTAGTTGATGTTGCTGTGGCTACTGGTGGAGGAGACATCCGAGAAGCGCCGCTTCTCACCCTGGCTGACCGGGGGCGGCGGGTAGTCCGGGGCGAGGTCCCGCTCGTCGTGTCGGGTGAGCGTCGAGTGGAAGGTCAGCCGTACCGCGTGGCGGCCGCTTCCGACCACCTGTACCGAGCCGCTGCGCCCGGTGGAGGACGGCAGATCGTCCACCAACGCCACAGGTGTGGTCAGGCGGGCGATGTCGCCCTGGATCTCCGCCTCCTGAGTCCAGCGCCCCAGTGGGCGGACGGCAGCGAGCGCCAGCTCCCGCATCCGAGCCGCGGCCTGCTCGGTGATCACGCCCTCGGCGCCGATACTCAGGTAGCTACGATCGCCTTCGGCCTCGTCACGATCGCCGAAGATGGTCAGGTCCGACTCGCGCTCGTCGGCGAGGTCCTGCCACTCGTCGAGGGCCTTTCGGGCATCATCGGCTCGCGCCGTGGCCGTGTCACGCACCATGCCGGCGTCCCGGGCAGCCCGGGTCAGGCGGCTCGTGGTGTTCGCCAGGTCCGTCTCGGAGGGCAGGCGCTCGACCTCGGTACGCAGCAGATCCCGTTGCGCGGCGGCCTCGTCTCGGCTCGCCGTGGCGGCCTGGGCGGTGGCCCTGTTCTCGGCGTGCTCCTCCTCGGCGTGGCGCAGGCGTGCCCGCAGGCCGTCGTCCCCGTCCAGGGCGGTGCGCTGCTGTCGCAGGCTCTCCGTCACCGACTCCAGGCTCTTGTCCGTCGTGGTGATCGTGGCCCTGGCCTTGGTGAGGGCGGCGTCGGCTGCTCTGCCCCGGGCGCCCTGTTGCCGACCCTCCCCGACGATCGCGTCGAGCCGTTCGGTGCGCCGGGCCTGTTCCTCGATGAGGTGGATCCGGCGCCGCTGACCGGCGGTGCGCTCATTCTGGGCGAGCGTCGCGAGGCTCTCCTGGCTGAGGTTGTCGAGCTGTTCCTCGATCTCCTCCAACCGGTCCTGCGCCGCGTCCCGCTCGTCCTCCAGCCTGGTGATCTCGGCTCGCGCGGCGGCCCGGTCGGCCTCGGCCGCGGCCCGGGCCCGCGCGGCGTCCGCACGCGTCTCCCGCAGGACGTCGTGCTGCCGCTCGGTCCGCGCGAGCTGCTCGGTCGCGTCCGCCAGCGCCGTCGTTGCCGCGGCCACCTCGCCCTGGCTGACCTGTAGCGCCTGCACCGCCGCATCCGTCTGCTGCTGCCGGTCGCGTACCGTCTGCTCGGCGTTCGTCAGGTCGTTCCTGGTCTGCGTCGCCGCCCGTACCTCGTCCCGGTGGTCCCGGAGGCTCCTGTCGGCCTTGTCGGCGAAGTGCTGGGCGTCCCGCTGCCCGGGTTCGAGCACCGAAGTCAGGAGCAGTTTGGTTTCCCGGAGCATCGCGTGGATCTCCGGATTGGGGTAGAGCTCACCGTCCTCGGGATGGTCGGCGAAAGCCCTGGGAGCACGCGGGGCCGGGGTGGATCCGTCACCGCCGTCCCGGACCCCGCCCCGGCTGTCCGCGTCCTTCCCACCGCCCGGACGGTCTGCGCCCTTGCCACCGCCCTGACTCGGCGGCCGGCCAACCCCACCGCCCCCGGTCGCCGATGAGCCCTGCCCCCCGACGCCGCGGGTGTTCGATGTCGCCTTGCCCTTCCCCTTGCCGGTCGGTGTGTCGTCAGCCGAGGTCGGTGACTCCAGCATCGCCTCGACCGGCGGGAGCAGGTCCCGGTCACCGGTCAGCGCCAGCAGCCGGTCCTGGGCGACCCGATAGTCGCGCACCAGGTCGACGAGGCCAGCCCGCAGCGTCTGCTCGGACATGCCGGCCAGGCCCGCTTCCAGGGCGAAGAGTCGCCGGTCGAATGCGGTGACGGCGGAAAAGGCGGCCGACGAGCCCGGCTGTCCCAGAGCGGTCCTGATGTCATCCAGCTGGTTGTCCCGGAGCGAGACGAACGCCTGCACGATGGCCTGTCCGGTGCCCGGCAGCGCCGCCACCAGCTGCGCGGCGTCGTCGACGCCGGCCAGACCCACGGTGTACGTCGGCAGCGCGCCGGACGAACGCGGGGTCACGTCGGTGTCAACCGTCTCGGTCGCCGCGCCCCGCAGGCGTTCCACAGTCGGCACGGTCTCCGCACCGGTCGCCCGGTTCACCTCGTAGCGGGCGTGGTCCACCTGGAGCAGCGCGTCGCGGAAGTGCTCGCGTGCCGGCCCCGAACGGCTCTGGTCCGAGCTGACCACACCGGCGAGCCCCTGCCGGGCCGCGTCGAGGACCGCCCTGGCCGTCTCCACCTGCCCGGTGCGGTCCGGGCCGTCCGCCGTGCCTGCCTGGTCGGTCAGCGCCTCCCGCAACGCCGCCTCGATCCGACCCGTCAACCCGTCGAGTTGGTCCAGGACCTCCTGTGCGGCGCGCCGCACGCCGTCGATGCTCGCCGGCACCAGATGGTCCACCAGGGCGACGGAGTTGGTCTGCACGCTCGTCAGCGCGTACACCCAGGGGTTGTCGGCGTAGCCACCGAGATCCGGATCGACGACCAGTTCCCAACCCTGCGCGGTCGACTGCCAGTAGTTGCCCTGTGCGTCGACGTTGAGCACCGAATTCGGGATCGGCGTGAGCTGGCCGTGCGCTGCACCGTACGCCTGTGCCGCCGCCTGGACGCCACCCAACGGCGCGGTCTCCGTGGGTGCCCACTGCTCGGAGCGGGCCCGGGCACGCTCGGCCACCTCGTGCGCCTCGTTCGTCAGGGCGAGCATGTCGGTGACGAAGTCGTCGGTGCTGTCGAGCGTGGTGTACGGGTCGTACTGCATCCCGGGGGTGGCGTCCTGGTGCGCGCGGTTGTTCCGCTTCTCCAGCACGAAGATCGCGCGCGTGCCGTCGGGCGACAGGTGTGGGGGGAAGCTGGCCAGCTTTCCGAAGAGGTCACCCTGGCTGATGTTCACCACCGGCACGCCGGTGAGCCCCTCCTGGATCAGCTGTCGCACCGAATACCGCCGGTCCGTGCCGGAGACCCGGTACAGAGCATCGATCCACGACAGTCCCTGTTGCTCGGCCGGGTGACTACCGAGGCCCTGCTGCTCCTGCCGGTAGGCGTTCTCGATTCCGTTGGTGATGTCCAGGATGTTGCGGCTGAGGTAGTCACGCACCGCCGGCGGCAGGTTCGCACCGTAGTGGATCATGTCCTGCCGGCTGAGCAGGAGCACCGAGTTCTTGCTGATATTGGACCCGGCGATCGGGCCGATCACCTCACCTGTCGCATTCGTCAGGACCTGGACGAGGGCGCCGTGCAACTGCGTCGGCTCCTCGAACTGCATGAGGTCCTCGATGTCGGCCGGGGAGAGGGGCTGCCCAGGGGCAAGGGAGCGAACGAAGTCGGCCATCAGACGCCTGGCAATCCGGTCGGCGACCCCCACCGCCTCCGACACAGTGCCGGCGGTGGCAACGCCGAGCCCCGCGGCGTCCCACTGAGCGGAGTTCATCAGGGTGGGCAGCGCCGCCAGCGATCCGCCCGCGGAGAGCTGCAGGTTGATGTTCTGCCCATGGACGTTTGTCGGATGAAAGAGCGTCTGATCGGTCATGCCCTGCTCGACCTGGACGTTGTCCGGGGTCTGCAACGCCTGGTACAACGCGTCGGCGTAGTCGCGGCTCTCCGGTGGGACCTGGTTGAGCCAGTCGTCGAGATGCCCCCGTTGCCAGTCCGCGGACGGTTGCAGGGCTTCGCCCATCGTCAGCCCGAGGCGTCCCGCGTCCTGCAGCCACCGCATGAGCGCCTTCCCGAGGCCGTGATACTGCGCCACGGTGAAGGGGACGGTTCCCTCCTCCCCCGGCACCGCCGCACCAGGGTCGTAAACCACCTCGGCGGCGAGCCACAGCTCCTGCCGGTGGCCCTGGTAATGCCGCCCCTCGACCGCGCGGAGATGAGCGAGAGACGGGTACCAGCGGTCCGAGTAGCGGCCGTACACCGGGGATTTGTTCTCGCCCTTGACCGTCAGCCCCAGTGAGTGCACCGTGGCGATGGTCTCGCCCAGCCACGCCTCCTGTTGGGCGGTCGTCGCGGGGTGCACCGTAGCTCCGATGCGGACATAGCCCTCCAGCTCGCCGCCGATCAGGCCTGGTTCGTGGGTTTGCGGCACCCGGTCGGGGAGAGCGTCCGCCACCCGGTCACCAAGCGTCGGCAGCGCCGACTCGGCAGCGCCGGCCAGCACCGCGCCGGTCGTCAGGTCCACCTGCCGCAACGCGCCGTCGGCGTCAGACACCAACCGCACCGCGCCCCGCAACTCCCCCGGCGGGCGATCCACCTCGAAGTCGACGAACCGACTGTCGGACCCGTCCGGCGAGACGTCCCCCTGCGTCTCCACCAGCACGAATCGTGACCCGGAAGCACGCCATACCAGGGCCATGTGCGCGGGCGTCTCGCCGTTGCCCGTCGGCGGCAACCACACAGGCGTCATCGCACCAACGGACAACCCGGCCAGCCGGCCGACACCACCCGCCGGCCCGAACCAACCTCCCAGCGACTGGGCCACCACATCCCGGGCTCGCGGGCCATCCACCTCAGCCACGATCGGCACGCCGACCCGGCGCAGCACCCCCGCGACCCGATCGGCGCAGTCCGCGGCCCTGTCCCAGACTGGCAACTGGCCCACCGCCGACCACAACCGCCGATCCACATCGCCGCGTTCCGGGGCGACCCCGTCCGCCCTCTGCCCGACCGGGCCCAAGCCGCCCGGCTCGCTGCTCGGCTCGTTGGCCGGTCCGTTGCTCGACTGGCTGGCCGGCGACTGCGCCGTTGCCGGCAGATGCTCGACCCGGTCGACAGCAGCCTGATGGGACCGCTGATCGGACGACGTCGGCACTGTCGAGCGGTCTCCGCCCACCACCTCCGGGCGGCTCGGGCCGACAAGCGTGTCGACCGCCGGCAGGAGCGCCGCGCCGGCGACGCTGCGCACCTGTTGTTGCGCCGAGTCGTAGGCGGTCAGCACCCTCGCGATGTCGGCCCTCGCCTGCTGCTTCGACAGGCTCGGCAGCGACTCCTCCACCTGCGTCAGCGACTGCTGGACCGACCGGACTGCGTCGCGGGCGGCCGCCACCTCCGGGGCACGGTCCGGCGGCGACGCCTGGAGCGCGCCGATGATCGCGTCCTGCGCACCCTCGAACGCGGCGCGGGTGTTGGCCACCACGTGCGACACGTCCTGGGTCGACGACGCCAGCAGTCGCTCCACATCGCCGCTGCGGGGATCGCTCCTGCCCGCCGAGGCCTCTGCGGACTGCGGCAGAGCCGGATCCGCACCGTCCGACCGGTCGGTGCCGAAGCCCAGTGTCTGCTCGACACCGGGGTCCGAGACGGTGCGCAGGTCGGCTGAGCTGCCCGGGTCGGTGGTCGCACGGTCGGCCCCCTGAGCACCGTCGCCCCCGACCACCGTGGTCGGAACCCCCGATCGGGCGGCGCCGCCATCGAGCGACTGGCCCGCGCCCACCTGTGCGCGCTGCTGCCCCTCCCCCCGGGCACCGCCAGCGTCACCCACCGGTGACGCCACACCACCCGACGACGCCACACCACCGTCGGCCGAGCCCGACCCCACAGCACCCCGCGAGGCACCACCAGCACCACCATCAGCCTGCTCCGAACCCGACCCCACACCACCGCGCGAGGCACCACCAGCACCATCGGCCTCCGGGGCGGCTCCGGCCGCGGACTGCCCGCCGGTGATCTGGTCACCGCCGACGCGAGCGCCGTCCCGCTGCGCGACCTCGCCGGATTGGCCACCAACCGTGGTCTCGGCCGGCAAACCGCCCGACAGGTGGCCGACATCCTCGTTCGAGCCGACAAACGAACCATCGCCGAACCCTCCGCCCGACCGGTCAGCGACGCCGTCGCCGGTTGGCGTGCCCGCGACGCCGCCGGCCACATTCGTCCCACCCTGGCCGATGGAACTGCCAGCACCCTGCCCCGCAACCACGCCACCGTCCGCCACACCACTCGCCGCACGGCCGCCCGCCACACCCCCACTCGCCACGCCACCAGCCACCGCCTGGCTGTCCGCCACCCCACCACTCGCCGCACGGCCGCCCGCCACGCCGGCACTCGCCACGCCATCGGCAATCCCCGCGCCACGACTGACGGCCGCGCCCGCGTCGCCGTTGGACGACTGAACGCCGGAGCCGGCCGCGCTACCCTCCGAAATGCCGCCGGTTCCCGCGTCTGTCGACGCCTGCTGACCCGCTGCGCTCGACGCGCCGGCGCCCAGCCCGGCGTCCCGGCCGATGCCGACACCGCTGTCCCCGAGGAGGGACTGCCGAACCTCATCGGTGGCGGGCGACGTGTCTCCGGTCCCGGCGTCACTCTTCTCGTCGCCGAGCAGCTTCTCGTTGTCCCAGTCGATGCCGCTGCTCTTGTCGTCAACGGAGTAGGCGGGTGGTTCGCCCGTCGGCTTCTCCTGCTCGCCGTCTACGCCGGAGTCGCCACCGCCCTGCTGCCCGTCGCCGCCCAGAGGGGCCGCCTTGTCGTACCCGTTGCGGTACGGCAGGTTGAGGCCGTCGGCCAACTGCCCTGGAGAAGCGGCGTTGCCCTCGTACAGGCCACCGAAGAAGGCGCTGGTCGCCGTCCACGGCCGCCACTCGATCTCCCCACCCACCGCAGCCTGTCCGGCCGCAGTAGCCGGCATCGCCACGGCCGCCTGCGCCGCGCCCTTCGTGAAGAGGGCGCCGGCCCGGAACACACCATCGGTGATGTAGAGCGTGCCGTCCGCGCCCACCCGGTCGACCTTGGCGATCCTGCCCGCCGCCCAGTCGACGACACCCGAAGCAGCGGAATTGGTCAGACCGGCAGCCGCACCCGCGATCACCGTCTGAATCAGAGACTTCTCGATCGCGTTCCAGTCGATGCCCTCCCGCACCCCATCGGCATCCTGCGCCGCCTGGATCACGATCATCAGCAGCGGCTCCTGCGCGATCTCCTGCCCGACCTCGACGAAGAGGTTGCGAAGAATCGCGGTGATGATGGCGCGGAACCCACCAACCACCAGTGGAATCGCCAACGCTCCGAACAGCGACGCTATTAGCCAGGCCAACTGGATGGCCAACAGCGCCAACTGCACCACCAGCAGGATCTTCTTCTCCTGAAGTTCGGCCGCACCGTTCTTCAGGTCTTTCCGCATGTTTTCCGCAGTCGACCGCAACTGATCGAGATAATCGGCGAGGCTGTCCAGCGACTCCGTGACCCCGTCAGCGAACATCCCGCTCAATACGGCCGGCACCCGAGAACGCTCAGCCCTGAGCGTCTCCTGGGCCGCATCCAGAACGTCCCGAAGGTGCTCCCACTCCCCGGAGTGCGCCCGCATCCCGCTCTCACTGCCCGTCGGCCAGGTCGCGCCGACGAAGAAGTTCAAGATGTGGTTCAACCAGTCAGGAATGGGGGTGTCCATGCCGGGCCGCTCCCGCTATCCGGTGCTCGGCGACGGCGCGCTGGCACACGCCGACCCGTCGACGCTTCCCCGGCTGCCCACCGTCAGGTTGCCGCGCGGTCGCAATGACAGCGTTCGCATTTCGGCTGCACCCCCCTGTCACACCCGCACCGGATGAGCATGCGACGGCGAACGCCGACGCGGCGGTTTCCGACGCCGTACCGGCGGAGTTGGGGGTTATCCCTCATGACCGGAGGGTCAGTCGGTGCCGGCACCGACGGACGCCCCGGCTTCCTCCACGTAACCGAGCGGTGGACCGAGCAGCCGCTCGATGGTGGGCGCGTCGGTGAGCAGGCGAGGCGAGGCGGCTCTCCGCCGGGTCAGCGCCCGTTCCAGGCGGCTCAGAGCGCTCCGGTCGGCATCGTCCAGACCAGACGCGGACTGCTCGTCGGGCAACACCTCCCGCAACAGTACGGCCGTCGTCGGAATGCCGACGCGATCCGCCGCCACCGCTCCCTCACGGACGGCGAGCACCTTGAACCGGGCCCCGGCCAGGAACACCGCCTCGTCCAGATCCTGCTGTTCGGCAAGCGCGCCGGCCTGCCGCGCCGTACGCGACCAGACCAGGTAGTCGACGTCGGCACCCTCCACGGCGAGGTCGCTGGCGCCGCTGACACTGCGGAAGCCGGGCTCCACCAGCAGCCCACCCTCGGGGTAGAGGTGTCGCGCCTGGTCGGCCACCCGACCCTGGCAGAGCATCGCCCGGCGGTACGGCGGCAGGCGACGCAACCCGGACACCAGGCATGGCAGGTAGCCAGGCAGGCTCGGTGCCCGCCCGGCACGCAACCCCGCGTTGAGCCGGGCCGCCCCCGCCTCCGACCGGCCGAAGAATACGTGCACGGCGACGAAGTCCGTCTTCGCCGACGCGGAGATGCCCTGCCGCAGCGCGGGCCACGCGGCCAGGGCGGCGTTGACGGTGGTGATCGAGTCGGTGAAGGCCGGGCCGAGGCTGGCAGCGAGGTCACGCTGTTCCGCTGCGGTGCTGGCCCGGTCCTCGACGGGGTCCGCCACGGCCGGCGCGTAACGGTGCACCGCGCGCCCGCCGGGGTACGCGGCAGGCGCGCCTCGAAGCGAGGGGGTGAGCGCTTCATCGCCTGCCGAGGCGGGGGCGCTGGCGACAGCCGGGCGTTCGGGCTCGCCCAGATACGGCCCGGAACTGGTGATCACCGGTGGCGGCCCGGCGGCCGGTCGAGGCGGGGGCGAGGGCTCGCCGGTCAGATCCTGCACGGCCGGTTGGCCGCCGGCGCTCGGCAGCGCCTCGGCAGCGGCTGCCGACCGTCTCGCGACCGGCAGGGACTCGACGCGTCGCCGCGCGGCGGCAGCCGGCGCCGTCGGGTCCACGAACTGGTGCACTGCCCCGGCTGGCACCGCTGGCTCCACCGAACGTTGCGCCGCCCCGGCCGGATCCACGAACTGGCGCGCGGTCGCTGGCGGCCAGCCCTGCGCCGCGGCCTCCGCTGACGTGGCCTCGACCGCCGCCATCGGCGGAGGCGGTGACAGCGGCACCGCCAGCATCGCCTGCTTCGCGAAGCTGCTCCGCCGATCGGTCGCCCCGGAAGGCTGGCCGGTGCCCGTCGCCGAGGTCGCCCGGACGTCCGCCGGCAGCCCCGCGAGGGGTGCCGCCTCGGCGCGCAGCGCCGCTTCCAGGCGTACCCTCGTCGCCTCGCCGGTCTGCCCCACCAGGGTGAGGCCCGGTGCTCCGCCGGCCGCGACGAGCATCCGGCACAGTTGGTCTACGAGCCGGTCGGAGTCGCGGACGTCGACCGCCAGCACCCACTCGGCAGGGTCGACGAAGGCCATGCCGTCGGGCCGACGGGCACCCGCCGTACGCAGCAGGACGCCGGATGGGACCACCTCGGCGAGCAGGTCCGGCACCATCGCGTGGCGGTAGAGACGGCTGCTGGCGCGTACCCAACCGTCACTCAGCACGGGTGGTGACTGGCCGGATGCCCGTCGGTGCTGGCCCGGCTCGGGCACCGCCATCGGTTCGGCGACGGCGGCCGACTCGTCGAGTGCCGCCGCGAGTGCGGTCACCCAGTCGGCGCGCGGCGGCGGTGCCGTCGGGTCGAGCAGTGCGGTCTCGATCCGAACGATCGTCCTCGCCGGCAGACCCGCGAAGATCCCGGCGAGCGACCGGGGATCCGGTGGTGGCTCGCCGACATGGCGCAGGAGCAGCGTCGGCCGGTATCGGTCCACCGGCATGTCGTAGGCCGGGTCACCCACCGCAGCGGGTGCGGCGGCCGAGGCACGCAGCAGCACTCCGGCGGGGACGGGATCGGCCACCAGCCCAGGCAGCACCACCGCCTGGTCCGGCAACGCCGGCTCCCAGGACGGAGCCGGGTAGCGGTTGCCGACCACCGGGCTGCTGGCGCCCGGCCGGAAGGACCGCCAACCCCAGGCGCCCGTGCCGCCCGCCGCGTAGAGGGTGCCGTCCGGTGTGGCGTGTACGGGACCGTCCGGGGCGAGCAGTTCGACGCCGGTGCGGGCCGCCAGCCGGGTCAGCCAGGAGGCGTACGCCTCGTCCGGCCGGCCGAGGCCGCTCGCGGCCACCCAGACCCGTCCGACGCCCCACTCCTGGGCCGCACCCTCGACCACCCCGCGCAGCACGCCACCGCAGGCGGCGCTGCGCACGGCGCGCTCGGAGGTCAGGACCAGCACGTCGTCGGACGCCGCGACGGCGGTACGCACCAGCTGCCACAGCAGCGACGGCGGATCGTCCCCGTGTGAGATCACCGCGGCCGAGCCGTGCCACTCCACGAAGAGTTCGTGGCCGGGGGGCGGTGCGGCGCGGACCGGTCGGCGGAGCCAGCGCGGCAACCACAGCAGCGCCATCCGCCTCGGCCCCCCAGTTCGTCGGGGTCTCGAACCAGCCGCACCCCGATGTGCTGAGACTGACGCATCGCCACCGGCACGGCTTGCGACATCGGCTGGAGGTGTCGTCTCGGGGGAAATCCCCCGCCAACGCGGCGCGACGTCGGCGCTTGACCTTGTGGTTACCGCAGGGGCCAGCATGGAGCCATGTTGTCCATCAGCGATTTCAGCGAGATGTGCCATCTGTCGCCGCAGGCGTTGCGGTTCTACCACTCCGCGGGTCTGCTGGTCCCGGCCGAGGTGAGCGAGCAGACCGGCTACCGCTCGTACACGTTCGACCAGGTCGAACGCGCCATGCTGATCACTGTGCTGCGTGGCACCGGGATGAGTGTCAAGCTTGTCCGCCGGGCGCTCGACGAGCCGGACACGGCGGCTGCCCTGCTGGAGGCGCACAGCGGCGACGTGCAGCGCCAGCGACAGACCCAGGACGAGGCGATCCGTGACGCGCGGGAGTTTCTCTCCTCGTGGCCGGAGGTGCACCTGCGCCACGCACCCGAGATGACAGTGGTGTCGACGCTGGTTGCTGGACGGCCGGCCGGGCACGACCGGTCTGAGTGGGACGAGTCCGAGGCCGTCGCCACCGTGCAGGAGGTGGTCAGGACCGTGGAGTCGTGCGGCGCTGTCGTGGCGGGGGTGCCGTGGCGGACCCCGGCCATCGAAACCCCGGAACAGAAGCGGCAGAGCAGCAGCGGCGAGGGGCCGTGGTGGTTGGTGAAGGTGCCCGTCACGGCGGACGCGGGAGCGTTCGCGGCCCTGTCCCGCGTCGTCGAGGTACAGGCCTTCGACGCCCGGGACGAACTGTCGATCTTCATTCCGGGCAGGACCACGACTGCCAAGTACGCGACCGCGCTCTCCCGCCTGCTGACGCATCCCCTCGACGGCGCCTTCCCCGACCTCTCCCGCACCCGTCACCTGCTGCACGACGACGGCGTCGAGACCAGAGTCGCGATCTGCACGCTCGTCGAGACGGACGCCGGCCAGGTGACCTGACACCGCCCACCAGTAGCGGACAACCGACACCGCCGCACTCGCTAGCCGACTGTGACCATGGGATCACCACGCGCACACTCCTCCCCGACATGCTCCCGTCGAATTGGAGGAACAGATGCGTCTCCGATCGTTCGTCACCGCGGCCCTGGCCGCCGTCCTGGCCGCCGGCGCACTCGTGCCGGCGGCACCGGCCGCGGCGGCCACCGCCGACCGCTGGGGCTTCGCGTACGTCAAGGACCCCACCGTCGCGGTCTGGACCGTGCTGGACACCAGCCGGCAGTGGGGTAGTTGGAAGACCGCGTTCCCGGCCGCCTGGGCCACCGGCATCAAGCTCGCGCCGGGCCGGTTCCAGGTGCGTTTCCCGCAGGTGGGCGCCGGCGCGCGGGGCGTGCCGCACGTGACTCCGGTGAACCGGACCGGGCACTACTGCGAGGTGGTCCGCTGGTTCCAGTCCGGCGTCGACGAGATCGTCGACGTGCAGTGCCACAAGCCGGGCGGCACACGCGACGACACCCCGTTCACCGTGCTCTGGACGACCAGCTCGGGCGTGCTGCCGGCCGGCACCTCCCACGCGTACGTGCAGTGGAGCAGCGCCCTGGTGGCGCAGTCCTACAACTCCACGGGCGTGGTGAACACGGTCGGGCCGCTGGGCGTCGGGCAGTACCTGGTGCGGCTGCCCGGGGTGGGGCTGGCCGGGGTGCTCGCCGGCGACGTGCAGGTCACCGCCGTGCAGCCGAACGCCGGTCCCCGCCGGTGCAAGGTCTACTCCTGGAGCGCGGTCGGCACCGGCGTACAGGTGTACGTCTTCTGCTACGACCAGGCCGGCGCGTTCGTCAACACCGACTTCGTCCTCTCCTACCACCGTCGTCGGCCCGTGATCGGCTCCCTCGCCCCACCGTCGTACTTCGGTTACCTCGGTACCGCCGTCGGCGGTCCGACGAACGACAACTCGGTGCTCGGTGTCGGCGCGAACACGGTGGCGCCGCTGGTGCCCGCCGGCCGCTACCTGGCGACCTTCCCGCAGGTGGGTCTCAAGGAGACGCATGCCCAGGTGGTGGCGCAGGGCGCCGGCAGTAACTACTGCCACCTCACCCAACCCTGGCCGTACGCCACGAACGCCGACGTCGACGTGATCTGCTTCGACAACGCCGGCGTGGTCACCCCACACCGCTTCCTGGCCACCTTCACCTCCCGGCTCTGACGCCGGGCCGGACCGGCGGTGGCCGTACCCAGGTCACCGCCGGGCGCGGCGGGCACTGGTCAGTCAGCGCGCGAACGCGGAGGGCAGGCCGAGTTCGGCCCGGGCCACCTCGACGAATCGGCGCTCGGCCTCCCACAGGGCGTCGAACCGATCCGCGGGCAACGCCTCGGCGCCGCTGCCCGCTCGTGTGGCCGCCAAGAGCCGGGCCTGGCGCACCAGCTCCGACGAACCGCTCACCACCTCGACGTCGCCGGCCACCAACCGCAGCGCGGTCTTGGTGCTCTCCAGTCGCTCCCGGTAGCGGCTGCCCTCGTCGTCGAAGAACGGCATGAGATCACCTGGATCACGCGGGCGCGGCACCGCGGTGATGCGGGCGGCCGGGTTGAGGACGAAAGCCACGTACTCCCGGACCGCGCCGACGAAGTCGGTGTACGCGTGCAGCCGAATGTCACGCCACTGTCGATCCTGGTCGCGCCGCCACAGCCGATCCTGTGCCCGTACGGTGAGCCACCCACCGATCAGGACCGCCAGCATCGTCGTCGTCGCGGTGACACCCGCCTGGATCAGACTCACCGGCACCACCGTTCGTATTGATCGGTAACTCACCCTACCGCCCGTTGTCACCCGCTCCGCAGTTCGCGCGACGGCCCCGGTCCGGCCGGTGCCCATGGGCACAACCGGCGCTGCCACGACTCCCCGCGACCGCGGACTTTCCGATCACGATGGAGGTCTACGGCCCGGTCTCGCCGTCGTCCAACTTGCCGAGCACCACGTCGACGCCCGTCCTCGACGTGTTCGGGGCGCAGGGGTCCCCAACGAGGCCCCGGCTTCCTCGAAGCGCCTGAGTCGATCGCTGGGAACGGGCAGCAGGCTATGGCGTGGCGATGGCGTCCAGGACGTTGATCCGGGCTGCGCGCAGCGCGGGGAGGACCGCTGCGAACACACCGATCACGCCGGTTCCCACGAAGTAGACAGCCATCTGCCCCCATGGCACGACGAGTTCACTAATGCCCTCCTCCTCGAGGACCTGCACGGCGGCTGCCCCCAGGGCGCCTCCGACGACAACACCGAGCAGCGCGCCGAAGAGCGAGATGATCACCGCTTCCACCATGATCATTTTTGCGGTCTGCGTCCGGTTCAGCCCGACCGCCCGAAGCAGGCCGATCTCCCTCACCCGCTCGATGACCGACAGCGCCTGGGTGTTCACCACACCCAGGATCGCGATGAAGATAGCAAGGCCCAGCAGCATCTGGATCATCAGCCGGATCTGGTCGAGCGACGCGGTCTGCTGGTCGGCGAAGCTGGAGAGGTCGACCACCGAGACCTCCGGATCCTCGGCGAGCAACGCCTCGATTTGCGGCGTGACATGATCCACCGGCACGCCGTCGGCGAGTTGCACGTACCCGAGCGAGATCGTCGGCGCGCGGAGGTACTGCGCGGCGTCCTCCGGCAGGGCCATCCCACCAGGGAGATCGGATTCCGGGTAGATGGCAGTGACCGTGTACGTCCGCTGCTGCCCCTTGGCGAACTGGACGGCCACCGGGCTGCCCAGCGACAGCCCCAGGTCAGTGGCGTGGTCCTGATCGACGACAATGTCCCCAGGGCCGAGCGTACGTGGATCGCCCTCAACCGGACGCAGCGCGAAGACCTCGGTCAGCGCCGCCAGGTCATTGATGACCGTCACGTACCGCTGGTCGCCGTTGACAAGGGCCTGGTCGCGGTAGACCGCTGCCGCCGCCCGCACTCCGGGCAGCGCCGCCACCTGGTCGAACACCTCGGCACGCACGCCCGGCGGCTGGAGCCCGGTCTGCTCGCCGCGCACCACGAGGTCGGCACGCAGTGACCCGGAGGCCAGCCCACGGATACTTTCCGAAGCCGAGCCGAGGACCACGCTGACGGCGGTGACCAGGGCGATGCCCACCATCAGCGCTGCCGACGTGATCGCGGTGCGGCGCGGATTCCGGCCAGCGTTGAGCTGGCCCAGCCTGCCCGGCATGCTGCCGGCGAAGGCGGTTCCGAGCAGCGCCACCGCAGGACGGCTGAGCACGGGAGTAAGCAGCGAAACCCCGACGAACGAGGCGAGCACCCCGAAGAGCACGGCGACAGTCGCGCCGGGCACCACGTCGGTGAGGCCGAGGACCAGGAGCACCGCGCCGACACCGCTAATCGTGGCGCCGATCGTCGCGAGGCGGGTCAGCGGCCGGTCCGGCCCGGCGGCGTCCACCATCGCGGCGATCGGCGGGACGCGGGAAGCGCGAGTCGCCGGAACGACCGCAGCGATCACGGTCACCACGATGCTCATCCCGAAGGCTGCGACGACCGCCGACGGCGGCACGCTCAGCCCGGCCAGGGTCAGGTTGCCGCTGTAGCGGCTGACCAGGAACGCCAGCCCGGCACCGACACCGACCCCGGCAGCCAGACCGAGCACCGCGCCGACCAGGCCGATGGCCGTCGCCTCCCCCAGCACCGAGAGCATCACCTGCCGGCGGCTGGCGCCGATCGAGCGCAGCAGGGCCATCTCCCGGGTGCGTTGGGCAGCGATGATCGAGAAAGTGTTGAGGACCAGGAAGATGCCGACGAACAACGCGACCGCGGCGAAGCCGAGCAGAATCTGGCCGAAGAACGCCAGCCCGTCCCTGAAGCCGGCAGCGGCCTCGTCGGCCAGGTCCGCACCGGTATTGACCTGGTAGCCGCCACCGAGCGCCTCGCGCACCCGATTACGGAGCTCGATCGGCTCGACTCCTTCGGCGGCACGAACGTTGAGTCTGCTGAACACGTCGATACCGCCGAGCATCAGGCGCTGCGCAACCGGCTCGGTGAAGGCGACGGACATGGTGCCGCCCAGGGTGTCCCGCCCGCCGCTGTAGCCGAAGATGCCGACCAGCGTGAAGGCGCGCCGTGGCACCAGAGTCAACACGTCGATCGAGTCGCCGACCGCGAACCCGCCGGCCTTGGCGAGCGAGGCGTTGACGGCAATCTCGTCCTGCGCGATAGGACCTCGGCCCTCCCGCAACCTGACCAGCGAGCTTTCCCCAGTCCAGTTCTCTCCGACCCGGGGCGCGCCGACCGACGGGATGACCTTTCCATCGCCGCCGACCACCCGCACGCCGTCGACCGACACGACGCCGGTCACCTGCGCCACGCCGGGTACCGCGGCGACTCTGTCGATGAGGGACGCCGGCACGCTCGGCGGCGCTCCACCGCCATCGACCTCGGCGACGTCGACGTTCGCCGTGCCGGTCACGCCCACGTCGGTGTCCGAGTACACCGAGGAGAACATCGAGTCGAAGGAGCGGCCCAGCGTGTCGGTGAGGACCAACGCTCCGGAGACGAAGGCGACCCCGAGGACGACCGCCAGCGCGGACATCGCCAGCCGTAGCTTGCGGCTCAGCAGGCTCTTCAAGGTGGCCCGAATCATCAGTCGACTACCGCCGTCCGGTCGAGGTCACATCGATGTGCGTTCCGCCCGGCCGCCCCGGCCGGCCTTGCGCGGCTTCAACTTATCCACGGCTTGCGAATGCCGCGTCGACACTGCGGACGATTTCACCGTTCCGAAAGTAGGGTCGTCGCCTCAGGGGAATCCCTGAGGCGGAATAGAAATGCGACGAGCCGGTGGCGTTCAGTCTGACGATTCGGCACACTCTTGCGGACGCCTGCCGACTCGAAGGGAACAACCGACGAATGTCGTTTGCTGTCGGACGCCACGTGTGCGTCCTGCTGGCCATCGCCCTCTCCGCCTTCATCTTCAACACCACGGAGAACCTGCCGATCGGCCTGCTCAATATGATGTCGGCTGACCTCGGCGTGTCCCTCCCGGCAGCCGGCTTCCTGGTTACCGGGTACGGCGTCGCCGTCGCCGTCGTGTCATTGCCGATGGCGCAACTCACCCGGCATCTGCCCCGCCGTTTCGTGCTCTCCGGCGTGCTTGTCGTACTGGCCGTGGCGACCGTCGGGTCCGTACTCACCGACTCGTACGGCGTCCTGCTGGGCGCTCGCATTGTCGTGGCCGTTGCACAGGCCGTGTTCTGGGCCGTCATGGGTTCGGTGGCGGTGGGGCTGTTCGCACCCGCGATACGCGGCCGGGTCCTCGCCGTGACGTCCGTGTGTGGCTCGCTCGCGAATCTGCTCGGCGTTCCCGCCGGCACCTGGTTGGCTCACCACAGCCGATGGCAGCTGCCGTTCATCGTTCTCAGCATCAGCGCGCTCGTCGTCGCCGCCCTCATCGCCGTGCTGCTGCCCACCACCCGCCCGGAGGAGAGCCACGCCGCGTTCGGCTCGGCCCCGGACCGCCGGCACTTCGTGGTCGTGCTGCTCACCACGGCGGTGGCGACGACCGGTCTGTACACCGGCTTCACCTACATCGGTGGGTTCATCACCGAGGTTGCCGGCTTCCCGGAAAACATGGTAGGCCCACTCTTGTTCGTCTACGGCGGCGCCGGAATCCTCGGCGTCGTGGCGCTCGGCCACCTGCTGGACCGACAACCGCGCGCGTCGCTGATGCTCGCGGTCTCCGCGCAGGCGGCGGCAATGCTGCTGCTCTTTCAGTCCGCTGGTAATCAGGGCATGGTGATCACCGGCCTCGCGCTGCTCGGTTGTTCCGCCGCACCCATCTTCACGGCCACCCAGGCACGCATCCTGCACGTGAGTCCGGGCCGCACGGAGATCGGCTTCGCCGCGAACTCGGCCGCCTTCAACGTCGGCGTCGCAGCCGGCGCACTCGTCGGCGGCGCCGTGCTGTCGGCGTTCGGGGTCCGCGGCGCGTTCCTCGTCGGGGCACTGCTGACCCTCGCCACAGTCGCTCTCCTGCTGGGTGAGCCGTTGCTGGCCGCGGGGGGACGCCGAACGCCCGGCCCCGCCGGTCTGGTCAACGCGGGCAGGTTTCCCGGGGGCCGGTGAGGGCCGCGACGAGTCTCCCCGGACCGTAGCCGGCCGGGAAGTACGTCAGAAGCTGCTGACCAGCTTCACGAACGCCTCGTCGATGGTGGCGGGATCGGTGGCGTCGAAGGCCTTACCCGCCGATGCCTTGGCGATCCGGTCCAGGGTGGCGAAGTCCGAATCGCGGTCAAAGGCGATGCAGAACACCTTCACCGGACGATCCGGGTCCAGGGCCACCTCGGCGAGCAACCGGTCCAGGTCGTTGTCCTGGTTGTACTCGTTCTTGCCGTCGGTCAGCACGACGATCGCGTTGATCCGCTGCGGGTCGTACCTGTCGCGCAGTTCCCGGTGTGCGGCCCGGATCGTCGCGTAGAGGGCGGTGCCGCCGGCGACCTGAAGGCCGGCGATCTTGCTGTTGATCCGCTTCTGGTCGAAGTCGCCGAGCGGGACCTCCTCCCGGTAGGGGCGCTTCGGGGGTGTCTCGGAGGAGAACGACCAGAGCCCCACCCGGTCCTCGGTGTTGAGCAACGCGAGACCCTTGCCCGCCGCCGCGGAGGCAACCTGGAAACGGCTACCTGCGGTGCCGACCTGCACATCCATCGACCCCGAGGTGTCCAGGGCGATCAGGATGTTGGCCTTCTTGCGCAGCGTGTGCCAACCGTCCAGCATCGCGTCGACCACCTGCGGATCCGGGGGCGTGAAGTAGGTGAGTCCGGCGGTGGGCTCGGGGCCGACGCTGGCGAGCAGCTCCGCCGAGGCGCGGCCCTGGTGATCGCGGAAGCCGAGGCGGGTGAAGCTCTGCTGCTGGTCGTCCTCGGTCAGGAACTTCTGGAAGTCGGCGGCCGCCGCCTGCTGCCGCCGATCGGCAGAGCGCAGCACCACGAACGGGTGGTCCAGGTTGAACGTGCCCTCCTTGGGATGGACGGCGACCAGCGGGACGTTCGGCCGGCGACCCCGCTCCTGCCCGTCCTGCCGGGGGCTCAGCGCACCCGTGTTGTAGAGGTTGACCAGTTCCTCCTGTAGGACGATGGCGCTCATGTCGTCCGGGCGGCCCGCGCCACCGGCCAGGTCCGCCTCGGCAAGACTGCGCAGCAGGTCCACCGAGTCGTCGCTGTAGTGCGCCACGTTGGCCTCGATCCGCCTGACGAACTGGGTGACCGTGGGGTTGGCCAGGTCGGACCGCTTCAGGTCGCTGGACAGTTGCGCCGCCGCGTAGTACGTGGCGATGGTTGCCGCCAGCCCGGAGGTGGACAGGTTCGGGTTGTCCTTGCCGAAGGTGAAGCGGCCCCACTCCGGCTTGCCGAAGCTCGCCCACCCGTCCCGCCCGGACAGGCCCAGGATCTCCCCCCAGCCCAGCGCCCCGCGCTGACGCACCAGCTCGGCCTTGGGCTGCGGCATCGCGATCACCAGTGGACTGTTGGCGATCGACGGGTACTGGGCCGGGGTCTGTGGCTCCCGTCCGGCGGCCTGGTCGAGCAGCCGGAGCTGGCCGGTCCACAGACTCGACGTCGGCAGCCACACCTGTGGTTGCGGCAGGCCGGTATCGGTCCAGCCGGTGGCCAGCGCCTCGGTGGCCTGGCCCGAGTTCAACGCGCTGACGTGCACCTGGGCGCAGCCACCACCATCGATCGGCCGGTCGTCGCGGTTGTAGCGCTCGGCCAGGTCGACGAGCAGGGCCGACTTCTCCGTGGAGGAGTTGACTTCGAGGGTGGTGGTGCAGTCGGCTTCGCGCTGCCGGACGACCACGAACGCCCCGGCAATGACCACCAGGCCGGCGGTGACGGCAGCGGTGTACGGCAACCACTGCCGCGTACGCGTGGCGGTTGGGGGCATCGGGACGTCCTCCTCGGCGGGCGGGGCGGTGGCAGTCAACCTATCGATGCGACGCCAGCCGGCGACCCCGACCCCAGCGCGCGTCTCACCCCCGGTCGGGTCGCCCCCCGATCGCCGTCGCGACCAGCAGCCGGACCAGGTAGACCACGACGAAGGCGACCGCCCCGACCGCGGCGGCCGGACCGACCGCGCTCGACGCGACGTAACCGGCGGCGGCGCCGACCGAGCCGAGGAAGAGCGCGGTGGAGATGCCCCAGGCGTCCGGGGCCTCCGTCCGTAGCCGCCGCATCGCGCCGCCATCACCAGCGCCGACGACGGACTCCGTCGCCGGCGGGTACGCCGGCTGGGTCACCGGCACGGGCGCCGAACGGGTCGGCACCGACACGTGCGCCGGCTGGGTCGGCTGGGCCTGGGTCGGTATCTGCGGTCGCGTCGGGCGCGGCTGCGGTGCCGTGGGTGTGACCGGTGGCAGCGGGTGGTTCGGTGTGGGCGCGCCCGCGGTCCTGTTACCGACCTCGAGCAGGTGGTCCCGACGCAGCGGATCGGTGACCCGGCCATCCTGGCGGAGCAGCCGCACCAGCACGCGCTCCGCGGCCGGCCGGTCCGCCGGGTCCTTGGCCAGGCACTCCCGGATCAGCTCGTCCAGGACGGGAGGCAGCGCCGGCAGGTCGGGCGGGTCGTTGAGCACCCGGTGCATCACGGCGAAGAGTGAGTCGTTGCCGAACGGCGGCCGCCCACCGGCGGCGAAGGCGATCGTGGCGGCCCAGGCGAAGACGTCGCAGGGCGGACCGACCGCATCGTTGCGGAACCGCTCGGGTGCCATGTACGCGGTGGTCCCCATGACCCGGCTGGTCGCCGTCTCGGTGACGCCCAACGCGCGGGCGATGCCGAAGTCGATCACCCGGGGACCGTCCTCGCCCAGCACCACGTTGTCCGGCTTCAGATCGCAGTGCACCACGCCGGCACTGTGGATCGCGGCGAGCGCGGTAACGGTGCCGACCGCGAGCCGGTGCAGGGCGTTACCGGTCACCGGACCGCGTTCGCGGACGTGCCGGTGCAGGGTCAGGCCCTCGATGAACTCGCTGACCACGTAGGGCCGTTCGCCGTCCACCTCGGCGAAGAGGACCTGCGCGGTGCAGAACGGAGCGACCCGGCGTGCGGCGGCGATCTCCTTCACGAACTGCGACCGTGCCCGTGGATCACTCAGATCGACGTTCACCATCTTGACCGCGACCCGGTCACCGGCGTCGTCCTCACCGAGATAGACGACCCCCTGCCCACCCGCGCCCAGCCGGCCGACCAGCCGGTACGGGCCGGCGGTGACCGGGTCGTGCGTCCACAGTTTCGCCAACCCCGGCACCGGCGCGCCGGCCAGCTCTGACATCCCGACTCCATCAGTGTCGTGCCCGGCCACCGGCGGCGCAGGACACGGCCATCGTGCCATGTCCGCCGCCGGTGGCCGAGGACGGAAGAGAACCTACGCGGGTGGCGCCGCGGTCGATCCCCGGATCCGCAGTGACGGGCTGATGACGATCCGGTGGGTGGGGAGGTCGGGGTCGACGAGCCGGTCGGCGACGAGACGCACGGCGGCCCGCCCGATCGAGCGTCGCGGTGGTCGGACCGCGGTCAGCGGTGGGCTGAAGAGCCCGGCGACCTCGTCGTCGTACGCCACGATGGAGAGGTCGCCGGGAACGGAAAGGTGCCGCTCCTCGCAGTGCTGCACCAGTGCGATGGCCTCGGCGTCGGCGTGCACCAGCAGCGCCGTCGTCCCGGTCGCCCGGCACCTGTCGAGGACGTCCTTGAGCGCGCTGTCCCGCTCCGGTGACCGGGCGTCGGGCACCGTGGCCACCACCGTCGCGTCCGGGTCGAGGCCGTACTCGATCGTGGCGTCGATCCAGCCGCGCCGTACGTGTTGGCTGGTGGGGCTGTTGGCGTCGAGCACCAGGCCGACCTTGCGGTGTCCGAGCGAGGTGAGGTGGCGTACCGCCATGGCCGCACCGAGCGCGTGGTCGGTGACCACCGACTCCATGACCGCGTGGTGGCTGCCCACCGTGGCGGTGCGTTCCAACAGGACGACCGGGACGCCGACCTGGTCGAGCCACTCGATGGTGTGCTCGGCGCTCGGCGCGTCCATGCTCGGCGCGACGATGAGCGCGTCGACGCCCATCCGCTCCACCAGGCGGGCCAGTTGCGGCTGGTCGTCCTCGGTGTCGTAGGAGGAGCCGCGCAGAACCACACGCATGTCGAGCTCCCGGGCGGCGCCCTCGACCCCGCGGGCCACGTCCGGCCAGTAGTAGTCCAACGAGGGCACGAGCATCCCGAGGGCGCGCCCGCCCAGTGGGGTCAGACCGGCGACCGACGCCTCGTCTGCCGCCGGGGCGTCGTCCGGCAGGATCAGGGCGACCCCGCCGTGGACGCGGCGGACCAACCCCTCGGCGGCCAGCTCCGCGATGTCGCGCCGGATGGTGACCGGTGCGGCGCCCAGCACCTGGGACAGGTCGGAGACGCGCATCGAGCCGTCGCGTTGCAGGGCTGCCAACAGTTGCTGGCGGCGGACGACCTGAAGCGGCCCGCGGGAGGACTCCGCCGTGCTGACGACGGGACTGTCCTTGGTCATGGGGGACCTCCGAGGAGCGCTTCGTGCGGCGAGAGCTCTTGCATGACGACGACGAGCTCGCCGGCTGGGCCGAACGCGGTGACGTCGATCGCGAGCCGGGTCAGCTGTTCTCCCCAAACGTCGAGGTGCAGGGGATCCGCGATCTGCCGGATCGTCGCGGCGCAGGGCGCCGATGCCGGCTGCCAGCTGAGCCCGAGCCGGCCGGCGCCGTCCAGGGCGGTGACCTCGGCGCGGCCGTCGCCGAGCCGTACCTGGCCGGCGACGAGCAGGTGGACGTGGGTCGGCGGGGCTGTCTGGTCCCGGTCGGGTGCCCAGGGGTCGAGCTCCCAGGCGTCGACGATGACGACGCGTCCACTGTGGCGCTCCAGCCGCGAGCTGCGCCACCAGTGCCGGACATCCGCGCGCGGGTACGCCCCGGCGACGTCCAGCCGCAACTCGGCGTCGACGCCCTCGGTGGTGGCGGTGACGTGCCGGGCGGCGAAAGTGTGGCCGGGCGCCTGTGCGGTGCCGCGAATGTGCGGGACGTTGTGCCAGTCACTGCGCATGGTCCAGATGTCGTACCGACCGGGTCCGAAGGTGTGCGCCGTGTAGGTGGGACGCCCGGCGTCGACGACCACCGGCACCCCGTTGAGGGCCACCACGATGCTGCCCACGTCGTTGTGGTTGTGGTGTTCGCCGTTGTGCCCGCCCTTGACCGCCAGCGTCAACCCGCCGGGACTGCCGGCCGCCGCGCGGGCGAGCAGCACCTGGACGGAGGGCAGCCACACGTCGCGCGGCAGCGGTGGGGACGCCGGGGCGGCGGAGGTCCACGCCGGGTCGGTCAACGCCAGCAGCAGCCGGCCCAGGCCGTGTTCCTCGTCCGCAACGGGCGCGTCGGGACGGCGGTGCGCCGCGGCGTACGCCAACGCGTCGGTGTCCCCGACCCGGCGGGCGGCCCGGTGTAGGGCGTGCCAGGGCTGACCCCCGGAGGGCCGGGCCGACCCGTCGGCGTGGTTGAGGTACCAGCCGCCGCCCAGGTGCATCCGGTGCGGGAAGGCGACGGTGTGCCGCAGGGCGTCGGCCGGCACGCCGTCGAACGTGCCACCGGTGGCGTGGGCGAGCAGGTCGAGTGCCTCGTGGGCCCGACACGCGCCGTTCCACCAGTAGCCGTAGCCCTCGTCGATGGCCCCGTCGCCGGGCAGCGACGCCACGTACCGGTCGAGCCCTTCGACCACCAGGTCGACAAGCCCGGCGCGCCGGGGTGGGTCGTCCACCAGGCGCAGTACGGCGACGAGCACGTTGCCGTGGATCCACGGGCTCCAGTTGTGCACGTCGCCGTCGAGGCCGAGCCAGTGCCAGTCGCGGCGCTGGGCGAACGGTGTGAGCACGCGCCTGTCGACCTCGTGTCGGATCCGGGCCCGCAGGCCGGGGGCGTGCGCGTCGAGCGGCTCGCCGAGCAGGTGGTCGACCCAGGCCAGTTGGGCGGCGACCTCTCCCGCCCCGAGGTCGACATAGGGATCGGTCACGGTCGGCAGCACCGCGCCGTGCACGGTGCGGGTGTCGTCATGCGCCGGCCAGCACCAGCTGCTCTGCTCGCACAGCAGGGTCACGCCGTCGACCACCTCGTCCAGCCAGGTCGGGTCGAGGGTGACCGCGGCGAGCATGGCGGCCCGGGTCAGGCGCCGCTGCCGGGCGAAGACCACCTGCTCGTACGTGTCGCGTTCGCCGTCGCGGAAGTACCGGGCGTACTGGTGGGCCAGTGGGAGTGGCCAGGGGGTGGCGAGGTCGTCCTCGGCCCGGGTGCGCAGCTGTCGCATCGTGGGGGCGTGCGGGTGCGCCCACACGGCACGCTCGCGCGCCGGCGGCACCGGCAACGATCCGTCCGGTGGCGCGAGTGCCCGTGCCAGCAGGTCCGTGCGGTTGCCCGGCCAGGCCGCAGCCAGAGGGCCCGCGAAGCGCTCTGCGACGGTCATGGCCCCTCGGACTGATAGAGCGAGTCTGAACGATTTTGATCGTATCAGAGCACTTAGCGCAGTCGAGTGCCCGCGGTGACGCCATGTCGACGCCGCAACGTGCATCCTTTTGATCAGGTGTGTTCACATCGGTCGAAGAGAAGCATTGACTTGCTCTGTTGTGAGCGTTTTACTTCGGAAACGCTGCGGATGCCTGCGCGTCACATTAGCGGCACGCCCCGCTCGCCACCTTCACGGAGACGGATCGATGCGACAGGACCTCGGATGACGTTCGGGACGGCCGGCTGGCCGGCACCGGGGACAGACCTGGATGCCAGCACCGCCGCGACCTGGAGCCGGGACGACTGGTTGGCCCTCGCCGACCGGATGCTGGCCGCCGCCCGTCCGTTCGCGTCGCCCGGGCACGCCCTCGTCACGTTTCCCGGGCCGGCGGGCGGTTACGGACAGGCCGTCGACGGCCTGGAGGGCTTCGCCCGCACCTTCCTGCTGGCCGGCTTCCGCATCGCCGGCGCCCAGGCAGTGGGCGTGGACGACCTCGTGGACCGGTACACGGCCGGCATCACCGCTGGCACCGACCCGCGCTCTCCGGACCGCTGGGTACGCCTGGACGAGCACCCCCAGGCCAAGGTGGAGGCGGCCTCCATCGCGCTGGTCCTGGACCTGACCCGCCCGTGGATCTGGGACCGGCTGCCGTCGGCGGTGCGGGGGCGGGTGGTGGACTATCTGCGCCCGGCGGTCGGCGACGACACGTACCCCCGGATCAACTGGGTCTGGTTCCGGCTGGTCGTCCAGACGTTCCTGCGATCGGTGGGCGGGCCGCACTCACTCGACGAGATGAACGAGGACCTGACCACGCACGACGGCTTTGTCCGCGGCGACGGCTGGATGTCCGACGGGCCGGACCGCGCCTACGACCACTACGTGGGCTGGGCCCTGCACCTCTACCCGACGCTGTGGTCTCGGATGGCCGGCGCCGCCGACCTGGCCGAGCAGCGCCGCGAACGGGACCTGGCCGGCCTCGACCGCTTCCTGAGCGACGCGATCGCGCTCGTGGGCGCCGACGGGTCTCCGTTGATCCAGGGGCGGAGCCTGATCTACCGCTTCGCCGCGGCGGCGCCGTTCTGGGTCGGCGCCATCGCCGGTGTGCCCTCGGTCAGCCTCGGCCGGTTGCGCGGCGCGGCCACCCGCATCGTGCGCCACTTCGTCGCCAACGACGCCCTGGACGAACGCGGCCTACTCACCCTCGGCTGGCACGGGCCGTGGCCGCGACTGGCGCAGTCGTACTCCGGGCCGGGTTCGCCGTACTGGGCCAGCAAGGGCCTGCTCGGCATCGCGCTACCCGCGGACCATCCGGTGTGGACGGCTCCCGAGGAGCCGCTGCCGGTGCAGGAGCGCGACGCGGTCCGGGCGATACACGCGCCCGGTTGGCTGGTCTCCAGCACCCGCGCCGACGGCATCGTCCGCGTCGTCAATCACGGCACCGACCACGCCGTCGAGGGTGCCACCGTCTCGGACTCCCCCCTCTACGCCCGACTGGGCTACTCCACCGCCACCACTCCCGTCCTCGACGACAGCGGCTGGGCCAACCCGCTCGACCAGTCCGTCACTCTCGTCGACGACGCGGGTCGGGTCACCCACCGCGCCGGCATGCGCCTGCTGACCGTCCACGTCGACACCGACGGGGTGGGTGTGGCCGGGTCACGTGCCCTCGCCCACTGGGTCGACCCGGATCCGGGTCAGCGCGATCACGGCGGCGGCCACGTGGGCCGTCACCGACCGGCCGGGCACCTCACGGTGTACTCGCTGGTCCGAGGCCCGTGGGAGCTGCGCCTGACCCGCGTTGACGGCCTCGCCGACGGCGTCGAGGCGGCCACGCTGTGGCTGCGGATCGGTGGCTGGGCCGTTTCCGGGGACGCCACGGCGACCGTCAGCGACCGGGCGGCGGTCGTGACCGGCGCCGGCCTGACCAGCTTGCTCGCCAGCGTGCAGGGCGGCGGGACGGCCGGCGCCACCGCCGTCCCGCGGGGCGGACCCCTGGCCGGCGGGCTGGTCGTGCCCTGGCTGGACCACCCCGTCCGGCCGGGCGCATGGGTCGCCACCTTCACCGAGTTGTCCAGGGTGCCGGCGGCCACGGCCGGGCAGGCATGCCAGGCCGTGGTCGACGAGGACGGCCACGGCCTCCACCTGGCGGTCGACTGGCCCGACGGGATCAGCACGTCGACCCGTCTGGACACGGAACATCCCAGGCCCACCCAAGCGGCCTGGTAGCAGTGCGGGCCCATCCGGGCCCTTGACCTGAAGGAGAAAGGGATGAAGCGTGCGATACCGGCCGTCATCAGCGCTGCGACGGCCCTGACGCTCGTACTCACCGGCTGTGGGGGCGGAGACGAGCCAGTCGACCCCAACGCCCCTGTGACGATCACCCTGGCCGGCTGGAGCCTGGCTTCCACGCCCGAGTTCAAGACGCTCGCCGACGGCTTCAAGGCGACCCACCCGAACGTGACGGTGGAGCTCAAGGAGTACGCCCCGGGCAACGACTACGACACCCAGATGATCACCGACCTGGCCGCCGGCACCGCCCCGGACGTCTACGTCATGAAGAACCTCAAGAACTTCTACACGTACCAGAGCGGTGGTCAGCTGCTCGACGTCTCCGACGCCGCCTCCGGTCTCGCCTCGATCCCGGGGCTCGCGTCGTACCAGGTGGACGGCAAGGCGTACGCGGTGCCGTACCGGCAGGACTCGTGGGTGCTCTTCTACAACAAGGACCTGTTCGCGAAGGCGAAGGTGACGCCCCCGGACGGTAGTTGGACCTGGGACGACTACACCGACGCGGCGAAGCGACTGCACACCGGGCTGAAGGGGGCCGGCTCGAACGCGACCGGCGCGTACCAGCACACCTTCCAGTCGACGGTGCAGGGATTCGCGCTCGCGCAGACCCCCAACGCGGACCTGCTCTCCGGGAACTTCGGCTTCCTGAAGCCGTACTACGAGAAGTCACTGGACCTGCAGGCGGCCGGCGCGCAGCCGACCTTCGGCACGGCGAAGACCAACAAGCTCACCTACCAGGCGCAGTTCGGCAAGCAGCAGTCGGCGATGCTGCTGATGGGCACCTGGTACGTGGCCACGCTGCTCAACCAGCGCAAGAGCGGTGACGCCGACAAGTTCCAGTGGGGCATCGCGCCGGCGCCGCAGTTCGACAAGTCCACCACCGGTACCTCCGCCACGCCTGTCACCTTCGGTGACCCGACCGGCCTGGGGATCAACCCGAAGATCAGCAAGTCCAAGACCGCCGCGGCCAAGGACTTCCTCAAGTACGCGGCCGGCCCGGACGCCGGCAAGGCGCTGACCGGGATCGGCATCACCCCGGCCCAGGTCACCGACGCGGTCACCGCGACGCTGTTCGGGCTGGACGGCGTACCGCAGGACGAGCTGTCGAAGTTCGCCTACGCCAAGCACACCATCAAGCCGGAGAACCCGGTGTCGAAGCACACCGCCGGTCTGCAGAACCTCCTCAACGAGACGCACTCGGCGATCCTCTCCGACAGCAAGGGCGTCGACGCGGAGCTGAACAAGGCGCAGGACCGCGCCAAGAACGAAGTCCTCAACCAGTGAGCTGATGGCGGGACCGGCGCGCCTGAGCCGCACGCCGGTCCCGCCCCCAGGCCGAACGCTCCCGGAGACTCCCTATGGCAACATTGCCGCGCACGAGACCCAGGAACCGGCGGCTGGTGTCGCGTAACACGGTCGCCGGCTGGTCGTTCATCCTTCCCAACTTCCTCGGCTTCGCCCTGCTCACCCTGCTGCCCGTCGTCGTGCTGTTCTACGTGGCGTTCACCAACTGGAACGTCTTCGGAGTGGCCGAGTGGACCGGCACCGCCAACTTCCGGCGGATGTGGGACGACTCCAGCTTCTGGACCGCACTGCGCAACACCGTCTACTACGCGGTCTTCCACATTCCGCTGACCCTCGCGGCAGCACTCGGGCTGGCGCTGCTACTCAACCGCAAACTGCGCGGCGTGCGGTTCTTCCGTACCATCGCCTTCTTCCCCTACATCACCTCGATCGTGGCGATCGCGGTCGTCTGGAACCAGCTGTTCAGCCCGGAGTACGGCCCGATCAACGCTCTTCTCGGTGCCGTCGGGGTGGACGATCCGCCGGGCTGGACCGCGTCGGCGACCTGGTCGATGCCGGCGGTCATCATCGTCGGCACCTGGCGGTACATGGGCTACTACATGCTGCTGTTCCTGGCCGGCCTGCAGACCATCCCGGCCCAGCTCTACGAGGCGGCCGAGACCGACGGCGCCTCAGCGTGGCAGCGGTTCGTGCACGTGACCCTCCCCGGGTTACGGACCACGACCTTCTTCGTCACGGTGCTGCTCACCATCGAAAGCTTCAAGGTCTTCGACCTCATCCTCGTGATGACCGGCGGCGGACCGGGCCAGTCGACACTCGTGCTCTCGCAGTACATCTACCAGAAGGGCTTCGAGGAGAACCAGTTCGGCTACGCCTCGGCGGTCTCCATCGTCCTGTTCGCCATCTGCTTCGGCATCACGGTCATCCAGTTCATGGTCAACAAGCGGAGGAACAGCTGATGACCGCGACCGACCTCTCCCTGTCCACCCCGGCCGTCGCCGCGCCCGGCGATGGCGGCGCGCCCCGCCGACCGGTCCGGTCCCGGGGCGGGCGGCTCCTCGGGTACGCCGCTCTCGTGCTCGCGGCGGCCGGGCTGCTGCTGCCGTTCTTCTGGATGGTGGTGGCGTCGTTGAAGACCAACAACGACGTCTTCACCATCCCGATCACCTGGCTCCCCGATCCCGTGGTGTGGCGAAACTACGTCGACATCTGGCAGCGCTCGGACATGACGACGTGGCTGTGGAACACCCTGCTGCTGTCGGTGATCGTCACCTTCCTGCAGGTGTTCACCGGCAGCTTCGCGGCCTACGGCTTCGCCCGGGTCCGCTTCCCCGGCCGCAACCTGCTCTTCCTGGCGTACGTCGGGACGATCGCGGTGCCCTGGCAGTCGTACATGATCCCGCAGTTCATCCTCATGTCGAAGCTGCACCTGTCGAACACGCTGTGGTCGATCGTCGCGATTCAGGCGTTCGGCGCGATCGGCGTGTTCCTGATGAAGCAGTTCTACGAGACGATCCCCGAGGAACTCAGCGAGGCGGCGCGGGTCGACGGGCTCAGCGAGTACGGCATCTACCGACGGATCATCCTGCCGTTGTCCCGGCCGGCGCTTGCCAGCCTGGCCCTGCTGACGTTCACGACCACCTGGAACGACTACCTCGGGCCGCTCGTCTACCTGCGCAGTCCGGAACTGCGCACCATCCAGTTGGGGCTGAACACCTTCATCACCCAGTACAACGCCGAGTACGCGCTGATCATGACGGGCTCGGTGCTGTCCGTGCTGCCCGTCGCTGTCATCTTCCTGCTCGGCCAGCGCTACTTCATCGAGGGCGTCGCCTCGACCGGACTGAAGGGTTGAGGCCCGTGCGTTCGCGCCACCACAGCATTTCCGCCGTCTTCGACGGGATCTACGCCGCGCTCGCCACCAACGTGCTGCTGGTGCTCGGTTGCCTGCCACTGGTGACGCTCGTGTTCACCACCGACGCGGCGCGGTCCTGGCCGCTGTACGCGCTGACCGCTCCGCTCTGCGCGCCCGGGCTCTGTGCGGCCTTCGCGGTCATGTCCGCCTACTCGGCCGGCGACACCGGCGGTGTGCTGCGCACCTACGGCCGCGCCTGGCGAGCCACCGCCCGGCCGGCGATGCTGTGGACGGCGGCGGCCATGACTGCCCTGGTGGTGCTCGCCGTCGACGCCCGCGCCGCGTGGGGCCACCGGGTCGGAGCACTTGCCCTGCCGGTGCTGGCGACCCTGATCGTCCTCACCGTCGCGACCGCGCTGCTCGGGTTGGTGACCCTCGCCGACCGGCCCACCGCGCGGTTACGCGAGGTGGCCCGCACCTGCGTGTATCTGGCGGTGCGTCGGTGGTACCTCACCGCCGTGTCCCTGCTCGTGCTCGTGCTGCTCGCCCAGCTTCTGGCGGCCCGCCCCGCGATCGCGCTCGGCCTCGCCGCCGCGCCGCTGCTCTACGTCGTCTGGGCCAACAGTCGCTTCACCCTGCGCGCCGCCCTCGACCCACCGACCGTCGAACCCCAACGCATCTGACCACCACGATCCTGCCACTGGGCCGGGACGCCGCTGGCACGCCTGCCCGGCACCGGACCGGATCCACGAGGGAGAACAGCATCCATGACGGCGACCGACGTCCGTCCCAGCTCCGACGCAGAGGCCACGGCGGCCGCGGTGGCCGCCGCGATCCGCACCGTCGACGCGAACATCGCCACCTTCGGCGACCGGTACCCCGCGGACACCACCGACGCCAACCGCTACCCGCTGCGGCCGGCGAGCGCCGGCCAACCCGAGGGTGCCAACGTCGGCTGGACCACCAGCTTCTGGCCCGGGCAGCTCTGGCTGGCGCACGACCTGACCGGTGACGACCGCCACCTGCGGGCCGCGCTGTCGCACGTGGACAGCTTCGCGGATCGGGTGGACCGCGGCATCGACCTGGACACCCACGACCTCGGGTTCCTCTACACCCTGTCCTGCGTCACCCCGGCCCGTCGTACCAACGATTCGCGGGCCCGCGGCGCGGCTCTCGCCGCCGCCGACCACCTGATGACGCGCGTCCTCGAGCCCGCCGGAATCATCCAGGCCTGGGGCGACCTCAACGACCCCCGCCAACGGGGCCGCACCATCATCGACAGCCTCATGAACACACCGCTGCTCTTCTGGGCCAGCCAGACCACCGGCGACGACCGCTACGCCGCCGCGGCCCGCCGGCACACCACGCAACTGCGCCAGCACATCGTGCGTCCGGACGGCACCACCTTCCACACCTTCTACTGGGACACCGACAGCGGCGCCCCGCTGCGCGGCGAGACCGAGCAGGGCCACGCCGACCACTCCTGCTGGGCTCGCGGGCAGGCCTGGGGCATCTACGGGTTCAGCCTCAACCACCGGCACCTCGGCGATCCCGCGCTGCTCGCCGCCGCGATAACCTGCGCCGACCACTTCCTCGCCCACCTGCCCGACGACCACGTCGCGTACTGGGACCTGGAGTTCGGCGACGGCAGCGGCCAGGAGCGGGACAGCTCGGCCGCGGCCATCGCCGTCTGCGGCCTGCTCGAACTCGCCGACAACCTCACCGATCCGGCCAGCGCCGGCCGGTACCGGGCGGCCGCCGCCGAGATCCTGCGCTCACTCATCGACCACTACTCCACCGGCGGCCAGCCGGGCTCGAACGCGCTGCTCCTGCACGGCGTCTACGACAAGCCCAAGGACGTCGGCGTCGACGAGGGAACCCTGTGGGGCGACTACTTCTACCTGGAAGCCCTCACCCGCGCCACGATCCCCGGCTGGGCCAGCCCCTGGTGACCACCGCGACCGACCCGCACCGCCCCGCATCCCGAAAGGTGACCATGAACTACCGCTACCACTGCACCATTCCCGCCGCCGAGGGCCGGAACACGCTGCCCGTCAATCCCTGTCAGCTGCTGGACTTCACCCTGCTGCGGCTGTCGGCCGGCGAGTCCTGGACCGGCGAGTCCGGTGACCGGGAGATCCTGGCGGTCATCCTCGGTGGCACCGCCAACTTCACCGTCGCGGGCCACCACTTCCCACAGGTCGGCAGTCGTGCGGACGTGTTCTCCGGCAAGCCGCACTCGGTCTACCTCCCGGCCGGCTCCTCGATCACCGTCGAGGCCGTCACCGACGTGGAGATCGCACTGCCCAGCGCCCCCAGCGACCTGGCCACCGACCCCTATGTCATCGCGCCGGAGCAGGTCGCGACCGGCCGTTGGGGAGCGGCCAACTTCGGCCGCAACTATCACCAGATCCTCACCGAGATCGCCCAACCGGAGCTGCCCGCCCGCCGGCTCATCGTCGGCGAGACCTACACGCCCTCGGGCAACTGGAGCACCTACCCGCCACACCGGCACAAGGTCGACGACCTGCCCGCCGAGGCCGCACACGAGGAGATGTACTACTACCGCGTCAACCCGGCGGACGGATTCGGTATCAGCCGGGTCTACACCGACGAGGGGTACGAGGAGAACGTCACCATCCGCGACCACGTGATGCAGATGATGCCCGAGGGCTATCACACCGTGGTCAGCGCACCCGGCTACACCACCTACTTCCTGTGGTTCCTGGCCGGCACACAACGCACCCAGGGTGCCCGCGAGGACGCCGCCCTCGCCTGGGTGGGCCAGACCGTACCGACCCTGCGCAGCCTGGGCCTGTAGCAACGATCCCGGACACCTCTGCGCCGCGACGGCCGCGTCGCGATGGTCACCGGCGACATGCCCTCGACCAGACCATCGCGACCCGGCCGGCGCTCACCTCGTCCTGCGTGCGCCCGTGCGGTCACGCCTCGGAGTCGCGAACGTCGGTCGTCTCCCGCCCGATCGGCGGAGCGGGCACCTCCAGCGGCTGTCCCCAGCTTCGCAGCGTGTCGAGCAGCGCGACCAGGGTCAGCACTCCGGCCACCACGCTCAGCCCGACCATCGGTGACCAGCGGGCCAACGCCGGCGTGGACAGCAGCAGAGCCACGAATCCGATGGCGTGGGAACGGGAGACCCGGCCAAAGATCTCGTACTCCAGCCGCATGCGGGCGACGAGGAAGAGCATCGGACCGCCGACCACGAACAGGAGCCAACTGGGCCGCGGCTGCCCGAACGGCTGGTCGATCACCAACTCGTAGCCGACTGCCGTGACGAGCACGCTGAACACGATCAGCAGATGTGTCCGTTCCAACAACGCACCCAGCCGGCCGGGCATGTCCGCCCGATCCAACGTGTCGGTCAGCAGCAGACCGGCGCGGTGGAAGTAGATCCGCCAGAGCAGCGCGCTGGTGGCGAACGTGACCGTGAAGGCGGCGGCCCGCCCGCCGGAATAGTCCGTGCCGCCGAAAACCACGCCGATGACCAGCACAGACTCACCGAGTGCGATGAGAAACACCTGCTGGTAACGGTCGGCGAGATGGGTGCCCGCGATCCGCCAGCGACCCACCTTCGACGCCCCGAGCCACGGCAGCGGCCAGCCCAGAGCCCAGGCGACGTAGTCGATCGCGAGCGCGGCAGCCCACAGCGGCAGTCGCAGTCGGTCCGGACCCAACGCGCCGGCCAGCCACAGCGGCGCGGTCGCCGATGCCCACACGGCGAGCCGGAACGGCACGAGCCGTCGCGGGTGACCCCGCAGCGCGGCGGCGACCACCAGCGGCCGCACCACCATCACCATCAGGTACGCGGCCGCGAACGCCAGCGCTCGCTCCTCCGTGGCGCGGGACAGCGTCACCGCCATGATCAGGCCAGCGAACATGGTGCCGACCACGACGGCCTGAATGATCGGCCGCTCCGGTTCGTAGCGACTGGTGATCCACGCCGTGTGCGACCAGATCAGCCAGAGCGCGAGAAAGAGCAGCAGAGTACGTCCGAACCCGCTGACGAGCGCCCAGCCGGTGTCATCGCTCAGGCTGGCGAATCGTTGGGAGACCCGGGTGAGGGCCACGACGAAGGCCAGATCGAAGAACAGCTCCAGGAACGTCGCGCGGCCCGAACTGGTGGGCGGACGCAGCAGGTCGGCACCCCGCACCGCCGCCATCGTCTGCCTCCGTCCGCCCCTGGTGCACCAACGAGCCGGCCGCCGGGGGAGTTGCGTCAGCGCTCAACCCGGGCCACGACGCTCACGTCCGATCCGATTCGAGGTGCGGCTGTTCGAGGCTGCCGTGGTACGACCGAGATCGTCCGTGCAACCACCAGCAACGCCCAGCACCGGGCCGAAGCCGCCGTTGGCGACCTCCAGGTAGATGCGTCGAAGCAGCGGTGGCAGCGGATGTCCCAGCACCCGTTCGGCGTCGTCCACGGCCGGCACCGAGGCCGGTTCGAGCGGCGGCAACGGGTCGACAACGTCCGCCGCCAGCGCCGCGAGATGCTCCTGCGACCCGCGTACCACCAGCCACCGGGTGCCCTCGGGCACGGGGCTCAGCAGCCAGTTGCCGTTCGCGTCCAGGTCGCCGGGGCGGATCAACACGTCATCGCTGTAGTCGCGAGCTGCCACGCGAGCGGCGATACCCCGCAACACGTCGTCTTCGCGCATCCGCTCAGTATCATGTGCCGGCCGGCCGGCCGACGCCCGGCCGGAGGCCGCCGGCCGGAGGATCGACGGCTGCGTCACACGATGGGTACGGCCGCCTGCGTCGCCCGGAGGAACGTCAGCGCCTTCGACCTGAGCGTTTCGGTCGCGGCGTACGAAGCACCCCCGACGGAAAACCAGACCTTCACCACCAGGTTGCCGGTGCGGGCGTGGACCATGTACTCGGCGTACTTGAAGCCCGGATCAGAGCGCCTGGTAAAGGCTTCGGCCTCATCGCCCAGACCCGGGATGCCGCCGGCCGGGGTCATGACCGTCACCTGCTGCGTCGCCCGGTAGAGCCGCCCAGCCTCCGCCGCGCTGACCAGCGTGGACGCCTCCACCCGCAGGTTCGCCTGATGGCCGGTCCTGGTCCGCAGCTCGAACAGACACGCCGCCCCCGGGTGCCCCAGCGGTGGCTTCGGATCGGTGCGGGCAACCGTCAGGGACAGCTCTGCCAACGGCCGAAGATCAGTACGCTTGCACAGGTCCAGATCCTGGGCGCGGAAGACAGGGCCGGCCGAGGCCGTGGGCGTGCCGGCGGCGGCGCTGGCCGTGGTCGCACCCGTGGTCGGCACCGCCACCGGCGGCGGGGCACCGTCACAGGCGGCAGCGCCAAGCACCGCGACGAGCGCCACGACAGGACGGGGCACACCGGCCAACGCAGACACGACCCGACCATACCGGCCGTGCGGCTGACGGACTGACCTTCCGCACCGGATGTCGGGGGTCGGTCGTACGTTCTACAGTCGTGAACGCCCTCCAGGCCTACCGCTACCTCCGACCGTCCACACTGCACAGCGGTGAACTGGCGCTGCAGACCAGCGGCGGACCCGCCGTCAACCCGCGGTTCTTCTCGGGTTATCTGACGACCCCGCAGGCGGCGGCCGCCGGGCTCCTGGCGGTCGCGGAAGTTGCCCGGACCCGGTACCACCAGCCGGTCAGCCCGGCGAGCCTCGATCCCGTGGTCACCGGCAGCCGGGACCGGATGCGCTTCGAGTCGTTCTCCGGCTGCTGCGGGGTGTACGCGCGGCTGGACGTCGTGCCGGCCGGGTTCGACGGCGACATCGTCGAGCACGGCACCACGAACGTCGACGTGAACGCTCCGCTGCGGGAGTCGCTGGCCCGGGTGGGCGGCATCGACCCGCTGCACCTGTCGGTGGGTCCGGACGACCTGACGGTGTCCACCCTCGACGGGGAGGTGGTGGAGAAGAAGGTGCCGCTGCCCGGACGTTGGCTGCGCGGGTTCGCCGAGGTCCACCTGATCGCCGCGGCCATGCAACCGCGGGCGGAGATTCCCGCGGCGGAGGCGTCCGCCTTCTTGCGCCGGCTGCCGGCGGGCAACGACCGGTCGGTGCTCTGGGTGGTGCCGGCCGGACGCTCGCTGCGGCTGACCTCACGACCGGTGCCCGGCGCGGTGTGCCTGGCCGGCGCCGGACGGCTCGCCACGCTGCGGGGGCTGCTCAGGTACGCGAAGAGCCTGCGGGTGTACGGGCCACCGGCGGCGGCCGGGTCGCCGCCGTTGCCGAGTGTGTGGCAGCTCGACACCGGCGCGCTGCGGCTGTCGCTGACCCTCTCGCCGGAGCCCTACCGGGGCTTCTCCGGCGAGGGCGGCGCGCTGAGCGCGCTCGCCACGGACGACGTCGCCGACGACGCCGCGCTGGTCGCCGCACTACTGTCCTGGGACCCGACGATCGATGTCCACGCGTTGGCCGCCTCGGCGGGGATCCCGGCGGACCGGGTCCGGGCCGCCCTCGCCCACCTGGGCACCGCCGGACGGGTCGGGTTCGACGTGACCGAGGCGGGCTACTTCCACCGGGTGCTGCCGTACGACGCCGGCCGGGCCGAGCGGGACAATCCTCGCCTGGTCGCGGCGCGGGCGCTGGTCGAGGCGGGCGCGGTCACCCTGGACGGCGAGGCGGCGACCGTACGCCACGGCGACGAGGTCTACCGGGTGCGCCGCCAGGCGGACCACTCGTACACCTGCTCCTGTCCCTGGTGGGCGCGGCACCGCGGTCAGCGCGGGCCGTGCAAGCACGCGCTCGCCACGTCGATGCTGGGCGCTTCGGTGGAGGTCGGGGCGTGAGCGATCCGTTCGATTTCCTGGTCCAGGGCGACGTTCGCGCGGCCGTCGACGCGGTCACCGACCTCGACGAGCAGGGGCGGCGGTCGTTCGCCGGTGGGCTGGTGGCCCACGTGCGCCGGAGGCGCGACAACTGGTGGTGGAACGATCAGGCGGGTGCCCTGGCGGTGGCCGCCGTCGGCTGCCTGCCGAGCGCCGCCGCGGCGGCCGAGCTGCTCGGTCGGCGGAACGTGTCGCTGCGGGGTGTCGACGCCGCGCTGGTGGCCCAGGTCGGGCGGACGCGCGGGGTGCCCTGGCTGGGCGAGCTGGCACACCGGCTGGCGGACCGGCTCCGCCGCGACGACCCGACGGACGGCTGGGCATTCGTCGCCGAGCTGCTCACCGCCGAGAAGGCGGCGGCACCCACCGGTGACCAGTTCGTGCAGGGGTGGCTCGCCCTGATGGCGTGGCCGCCGGAGGGGCAGCGACCGGTCCCGCTGGTGGACCGGCTCCGGGCGGACGTGTTTCTCGACGCCCTGGTGCCGCGCCTGTTCGAGCTGGACGGCGCCGGGACGCGGATGTCCTTCGACGAGTTCATGACCGACGAGACGTTCGCCCTGCCGCGCGCGCTGGCGCGACTGGCCGGCGAGGGCCGCCTGAATCGGAGGATGCTGCTCGACGGTTGCGTGAGCCGGCTGTTGCGTGGCGACCGGCCGGCCGCGTTGCGCGCGTTCGTCATCCTGCACGCCCTGCTGGAGCCCACCGCCACCGAGGTCGACGGGCATCGCGGCGACTACCTGCGCCTGCTCGCCGACGCCCCAGGGCCGGTGGCGTCGATGGCGCAGAAGTCGTTGCGGGCTCTCGACGGCGTGGAGGTCGAGGGGCTGCTCGACACGTCGCGGGCGGTGCTGGTCCGGCCCGACAAGGCGCTGGTCCGCACCCAGCTTGCGTGGCTGGACCAGCTCGCCCGCCGGCACCCCGACCGGGCGGCGGAGATCGCCGAGGTGATCGCGACAGCTGTCGACCACCCGGCGGCGGACATCCGCGACCGGGCCGGCACGCTGGCCGCCCGGCACGGGCACGTGGTCGCCCCGCAGGTCGTGGTCGGTGCGGTGGGCGACGACCTGCCACCACCGGCTGGCTCGCTGCCCGCTCCCCCGGCCATCACCGACCCGGACGAGCTGGCGGAGGAGGTCGCCTCCCTGCTCGGCGGCCCCACGACGGCGTCCGGCCTGGAACGGGTCCTCGACGCGGTGGTCCGGCTCGCCGGCGGCGACCGGGCCCGGCTGAAAGACGCCCTGACTCCGGTGCTGTGGCGGCACCGCGCCGGCGCAGCGGAACACTCGTGGGTTCCGTGCTGCCTGTGCGGTCTCCTCGGCGGGGTGCTGCACGCGGCGGCCGACCCGGTCGAGGCGAGCGGACGACGGGGACGGTGGATCGCGGCGCTGACGGCGATGCGCCGCCGCACGCCGGGCGGAGGACCGTCCCTCGATCCACGGGTACCCCCGCCGCACCGGTTGCTGCGTGCCCGGCTGGCCGAGATCGGTGACCGCGTCGGCCCGCCCCGGCACCCCGGGCTACTCGCGGCCCCGACCATGGCGAACGGTGCCATCGATCCGGAGGTGCTGTACGACCGGCTGGCCCTGCTCGGCCACCGCGACGCGTGGGAGATGGACCTGACGCAGGCCCTGCTGCGGCTTCCCGCGCGTGTCGACGAGCCCCTCGCGGCCAGGGCCGCGGCGCTCGGCACGCCCGCCGGTGACCGGCTCGCCGCATGGCTGCGTGCCGGCGGCCTGCCGACCCCGGACCAACGGGTGGTCACGCTGCCCCGCCGGGAGCGCCGACACGGCTACGACTGGGGGTACGACGAGCTGCCTCGGCAGCGGACCCACGTGGTGCTCAGCCCGCCGGAGGGCGTCGGCGACCCGTTCGGCCTGCTCACCGTGCCGGCCAGATCGGTCGACAGCTACGTCGGCGACGCGGCCCTGCTCTGGCCGGCCGTGCTGCCCGGCTATCGGGGACTGGTCGCGGCGTACGCGCTGCCCGACATCGCCAGCGGTGCCGACCAGGACCTGTCCGGTGGTGCCGCGATCCTGCCGCTGCTCGCCGAGTGCGGCGGCGACGGCGGTCCGGCGGTCGACCTCGCCCTCGCGTACGGCCTGGGTGCCCGGCACGAGTCCGACCGGGTCGCGGCCGTCGACGCCCTGCTGATGCTGGCTGCCTCCGGCGACCTGGTCGCTCCCACGGTCGGAGCCCACCTCGGCACCCTCGCCGCCGTCGGTGACCTCACGCTGACCCGCACCCTGCAGCCGCTGCGCGACGCGGCCGCCGCCGGTGCCCCGCTCAGCCTCTGGCGCCTGGTCGCCGCCGCGTTGCCTTCGCTGCTGGCGGCACCGAAGGCCCCGCGCGGCACCGCGGACCTGCTGACCCTGGCGGCGGAGACGGCGGGCGCGACAGGCGTCCGGATCGACGTGCCCGGGCTGGCCGAGGTCGCCGCGCGCGGCGGGTCGAGCCGACTGGTCACCGAGGCGAGGCGCCTGGCCGCCGCGCTCGACCGGTGATGCCATCCCCCACTGCTGTTCGTCCACCGATCCTGCATCGCGATCTTGCACTTTCTGCCCCGACGTGAGGGTACATTCCCGCTTAAATCGGCGACAGGAAGTGCAAGATCGGCGCGATTCTCCTGCCCGACGTGGCTTGATCTACAAGCCTCGGTGGTCAGCAGCGGGTTGACCCGTTGGCCACAGCCCTAACGCAATGGCGTTGCGGTGCACCACTGCGCGGCCGGCTGAACGGAACGGTCGTCACCGAGCAGACCGGCGAGCAGGAGGACGAATGAGCGTGTCAACGGCGCAACTCACCGCGCTCAGGACTGGCCGTCATTCGCCGGGATGGCTGCTCGCGAGCCAGCCCGAGAGTTGCTGACTGGTCTCCTCGTCGAGCGCGGCGGCGGCTCTTGCCGCCAACGCGACAAGCTCAGCGTGTTGCGCACCGGTGACCTGCAGTTCCGGCCGCGGGATCCGGCGCCACGTCGTCCGCGCCGCGTCACGGGCGATGCGGGTGGCATCGGCCCTGCCCCGCTCAGCCAGGCGCGGGTTCGCGTCAACGGCCAGTATCAGTGCGGCGCGCAGCTCCACGTCGACACCCCGACCGCGCAGGAGCCGGTAACCGGCCCGACGGAGTTCCACTCGCCCATCCCGAAGCAGTTCCCACGGTAGGTCCGGCGGCAGCGCGCCGGACACCGGGCGCAGCGCTGCGGTCACTTCCCGCACCACAGCCGGTGACGGATCCCGCACCAGTGCCGCCAACTCCCCCGGCACCACCGCGTCCAGCAGTCGCAGACCACGTACCGCCTGAGCACGGACCCTTGCCCGCTCATGGCCGAGCAGTCGCTGTAGCAACGGGGCGTCCGCTGCGGAGCCGGTCTCGGCGAGTCCGGCGATCGCCCCCGAACCAGGCTCACCGACCTCGACGCCAGTCCGATAGCGCGTCCGCACGTCGACACCGAGGCGGCGGGCCGCGTCTCGGGCCACCGCCCGTACCAGCGGCGCGTCATCATCCAGGTGTCCTACGACGTCGGCGTCCTTGCCGGCGCGGATCAGTCCGGTCAACGCCACCACCCGCACCTCGGCCCGGACCGACCGCGCCAGACGCTGCAGGATATCCAGCCGACGGGTCCACACCGCCTCACGACACGCCGCCTCTGCCGCCCGCGCCCGCAGCCGTACATCGGGATCCAACTCGGCAAAGGTCACGAGATCCGGCACACGCAGCCGGCCCTGCGTCAGAACGAGCTCGAAGACGAACCGCCGCTCCCGACGACCGCCCTCGCCGAGGACACCGCGCCACACCTGCTCCGTCACCGCCAGCACCGCCGCCTGAACCTGGGTGACCGCGAAGCCAGCACGCAGGCGCGCGTCAAGGCGCAGTGCCATCGGCAACGCCGCAGGCAGGCAGACCGCAGGGTCGTCGGCGAGCAGCACCGCGAGCCCGGCGCGAGCCCGGTCCCGCACCGGCCTGACCCAATCGGCGGTACGCAGTACCAGAAACGGCATCATCTCCGTGTACGGCTGACTCACCATCGCCGCGACCGCACGCTCACGGATCCGTCCGTCCCCGTGCATGCTCGCCAAGGCCGTCGCTACCGGCCCCGGCGACACACCCGAGAACCATGTCGAGGCGCGCCGCATCGCAGGCTCCTGGTACTGGGCGTACGGCGCCGGCCGCGCGTGCCCGTCGAGCCGCACCACCAGCCCCGGCAGCCCGGCGACCAACGCCAACGCCGACCGCGCCACCACCTCGTCGCCCAGGGCATCGACCTTCAGCAACACCTTGACCAGACGGTGCAACGCCGCCCACCGGCCATCGCACGCCTCGTGGACCGCGACCCGCACCGCGCCGAGCAACTCACTCTCCCCCGCCACCGAGGGCGGGCGAACGGCACTGTCGCGTCGGCCCCAGAGCATGCCGACATCCTGCCCCAACCAACCAACCCAACCGCACCAGTTTTCCAGCCCTGCCCCGAACCGAAGCACGCGTCAACCGCGCCTACGCAGGCCATCAGCGGCCACCCTGGATCCCGGTACGTCCGTCACCCGGCACGTCCCAGAGCGGCTGCGTTCCACGGTTCAGCACGGTCACGTCGTGGCTGTCGAGAAGGGCGTCTGAACCAGCCCCGCCTCGTAGGCGACCACTGCCGCTTGGACCCGGCTCGGCCACCACCTCGATCTGCGGATCGGAGTCGAGCAGCGCCCGGAACCCGGCCCGCAGCAGCGCCTGGTCATCGGCGATCAGCACTCGGATCTCGGCACCTCCAGGGGAAGGTCGCGGTCACCCGGAATCCGCCGGGTCCGCCAGCGGCCGACAGCTCACCGTCGTAGAGGGCTACCCGCTCGGCCATCCCCCGCAGGCCCTGGCCGGGAATGTATGCCGGATCGGCCGCCCCCGGGTCGTGGACCTCTACCGTGAGCCGGTCAGGTTGGTAGCTGATGGTGAGCTGGGTCCGTACGCCCGGAGCATGTTTGATGACGTTGGTGAGCGACTCCTGGATCACCCGGTAGGCGGCCAGGTCGAGGCCGGGTGGAAGCGGCACCGGCGGTCCGGAGACCGCGACGGTGACGGCGACCCCGGCGTCGCCTGCGGCGGCCACCAGCGACGGTACGTCGGCGAGGCCCGGCTGCGGTGCGGGGGCCGGAACGATCTGGTCGCTCCGGGCCGGGTCGCGCAGCACGGTCAGCATGCGGCGCATCTCCGACAGCGCCTCCCGACCGGTCCGCTCGATGATGGTGAGCGCCTTGGCGGCCTGCGCCGGGCGGGCGGCGATCAGGTGCGCGCCGACGCCGGCCTGCACGGTGATGACACTCATCGCGTGGGCGATGACGTCGTGCAGTTCACGGGCAAGCCGGGACCGTTCGTCGGCGACGGCGCGCTCGGCGAGCGCCTGCTGCGCCGCCCGCAACTGCTCGGCCTTGACCTCCAGGTCCTCGGCGTAGCGCTGCCGGTCGTCGATGGCGACTCCGAGGGCCCAGACGACGCCGCAGACCACAGCGACGTAGAGCAGGTCGGTCACGCTCACCCGCCACTGGCCGGCGACGACCGCGGCCATCATCCACACAGGGGTGATGAGGGCCATGGCGCGCAGCCAGAGTGGCCGGCGCCAGGCGCCGGCGGCGTAGAGGGCGACCATCAGCGGCAACGACTGGAGGATATGGCCCTCGTGCGCTCCGTCGAAGGGCGTTTCGAGCCAGAGCGGGTACGTGACACCGAAGACGAGTACGACGGCGACGGGGTTCCATCGGATCGCCAGCACCGGCAGGGTGTTGGCGAGGAGCAGGGGTATGGCGGGGAGCGGGTGCTCCTCGACGATCCGCCACTCGGGAACGGCGAACACGATGGTCAGGAGCGTGGTGAGCCCGACGAGGGCACGTCCGGACCGCATTGACCCAGCCTACGGCTCAGCGCGCCTGATCCGGTGACCCGCCCGATGCCGGTAGCCACCGGGCGCTGTGCGTCTGGCCAGCAAGCTGCCGGACCCCTCGGCGCGTCTCGTCGACACCGCCCCCATTGTCGCCGCAATCATCGCCCCGGCCTCCCGCATCGACTACCTCGCCCGGACGGCGGAGATCTGCAGCCTGACGTAGTCGATGAGCGGCTCCGGCATCCGCTCGGCGACCTGGTGGACGAATGCCCGCCGTCGCTGCGGCGGCATCTCGCGCAGGTGCGCCCCGAGCACCACGGTCGCCAGGTAAGCCTCCAGCTGTGCACCACGGGCCAGTCGAGCGGGATCCGGCACCAGATCGACCTCGATCTCGGTGAATCCGGCGGCACGTAACCGTTGCCGCGTCTCCTCGACGTCGGCGAAGTTCCAGAACCGGGCACCATCATCGTCGACGACCTCGCCGAGCGTGGCCAGGAAGCCGGAGACGTTGCCGTAGCCGCCCGCCTCGGCAACGAACCGGCCACCGGGCCGCAACGCGTTCCTGACCGAACGGAACACCGTCTCGTGGTCGGGAAGCCAGTGCAGGGTCGCCACACTGCACGCGGCGTCGACCGGCTCGGCCAGCAACAGGGGCTCACGCAGGTCGGCTTGGACGGTGACCAGTCGGTGACCGGCGGCGGGGAGCCGGGCGCGTAACTGGTCGAGCATCTGGGCCGAGCCGTCGACGGCTACGACCCGGCCGCCCGGCAGTTGCGCCAGTAGCTGCTGCGCGTCCCGGCCAGTACCGCAACCCAGGTCGAGAACAGTCTCAGTACCCGTCAGGCCCAGTCGCGCCCGCACATCGACACCCCACCGCTTGTGCGGTAGGGGCAGCGTGTCATACGTGCGCGCATCCCATTCCAACAGCTCCATCGCGGACACCCCCCGCGCCGGACACTATGCCAGTTTCCCGCTATTTGAAAAGATCTTCCAAATAGCGGGAAACATGGGGAAGCTCCAACGCCAGGTGTACGGCAGCTCCGGATGACGATGCCGGACCTCGACGCTGCGGACAGGTGCTCATTGCGCCTTGAAGAGTTGAGCTTCCCCGTTACCGAAGGACCAGTTCTCCGCACCGGTCTCCACCACCGAAATCAGCACATCCTCGGGACGCACCCCCGGGTCGCGCCCGAGCCGCTCGACGATCGTGCGATACATCGACAGCTTCGCCTCGGAGGACTTGCCCGATGTCCAGAATATCTGGATCTGCACCAGGTCGGCCGACCGCTGGATGCCGAGAAACTCACCATAGGCGAACGTGCTCTCGTCATGCTCCGTGATGGTCATGAATCGGTCGCCGTCCTTGATCTGGACGGTCTCCCGCATGGCCTCGTAGATCTGGTCGAGCAATGCCTTCTTGTACGTCTCGGACTTACCCGCACGGATCGCGATACGGGAGATGGGCATTGTTCTCCTCTTCCTGGCGGATAGTTGGGCAAGCAGTCGCGAGGAGTTGCTACCGGGCGCAGAGTCACATGCCGTCTTCTGGCTCAAAGTGGTCTGGGTGCCGGGTTGGCCAACGCCATGACCATCCTCCTTTCGTCAGCCTCCCTCGCGAACGACCAGGCCACGCGCATCCCCCGAAAAGGTGTCCAGAAACCCGAGGGCGAACGACACTCCAGCATCTCCGCCGGCCTCGGGCAGCACGGTCAGCAAGCCGTCTCAACCGGACTCACCCCCGTTGCGGGTGGCACCATCGGAGAATGCCTGCCCAGCTCCTCGAGCGCCGGTCCGCGCTGACCACGCTGCGGGCCGCCGTCGACGCCGCGCTGGGCGGCACCGGCTCGGTGGCCCTGCTCACCGGTGAGGCGGGGATCGGCAAGACCAGCGTGGTGCGCCAACTGCTCGCCGAGGTCGATCCGGCGGTGCGGGCGCTCTCCGGCGGCTGCGACGATCTGATCGCCCCTGCTCCGCTGGCGCCGTTGCGCGAGGCGGTGGCGAATCACGGGGGTCCGCTGGCGGCCGCCCTGGCCGCGCCGCACCTACCGACCGCGCCGAGCGCGCCGGCCGGGCCGCACCCGTTGGTGGCGGTGCTGCCCGCGATGCTGGCCGAGCTGCGCGGCGCCCCCGCGACGCTCCTCGTGGTGGAGGACATCCACTGGGCGGATGAGGCGACCATCGACGTGTTGATCTACATCTCCCGGCGGATCGGGCCGCTGCCGGCCGTCCTGTTGCTGACCATGCGCGACGACGTGGACGACGCGCACCCCGTCCACCGACTGCTGGGCTCGTTGACCGCGGCGCCGGTGGTCCGGGTACCGCTGGCCGCGCTGTCCGCGGCCGCGGTGGCCCGGATGGCGGCCGGCACCGGCCACGACGGCGCCGCGCTGCACGCCCTGACCGGCGGCAACCCATTCTTCGTCAGTGAGTCGCTGGCGTCGGACGGCTCGGCGACCTCGGGGGCGGTACGCGACGCGGTCCGCGCCCGGTGCCGCCGCCTCGCACCCGCCTGCCAGGAGGCGCTGGCACAACTCTGCGTGGTCCCGCGGGCGGTCGGGATGGACCTGGCCGCCATCCTGCTCGGGCCGCAGGCGCTGGCCGCACTGGCCGAAGCGGAGCAGAACGGGGTGATCGAGGTTCGGCCGGACGGTCTGGCCTTCCGACACGAGCTGGCCCGACGGGCGATCGAGGCCGACCTGCCCGAGCTGCGTCGGCGGCTGCTGCACCGCCGGGTGCTGGCGGCGCTGCGGGCCGAGTCGTCGCCGGACCGGGGGCGCCTGGTGCACCACGCGGTCGCCGGGGACGACCCGGCGACCGTGGTCGCGGTCGGCCCGAGCGCGGCCCGAGCCGCGGCGGCAGCGGGCTCGCACCGACAGGCGCTGGTGCTCCTCGAGTCGGTGCTGCCCTACCGCGACCGGCTGGGGGGCGCGGAGAGCGCCGCGCTGTTGGACGACTACGGCTGGGAGCTCTACAACGCGCACCGATTCCACGAGGCGGTACGGGCCGGCGAGCAGGCCGCCCGGGAATACGCCGGGCTCGGCGACGAACCGGCCCGGGGGCGCTGCCTGATCCGCGTCTCCCGCCACCAGTTCATGGCCGGCGAGACCGACGCCGCTGAGCGGACCGCGGGCGAGGCCGTCCGGATCCTCGACAACCGGGCCGACGACGCCGCGGCGGCACACGCACTGCTCTACCAGGGCGCGATCCTGGCGTTGACCGACGACTTCGCGCGGGCGGTCACCGCCCTGGAGTCGGCCCGCAAGCGGGCCGGCCGGGCCGGCCGCACCGACCTGGACACACTGTGCCTCAACTATCTCGGCATCGCCCGGATCGAGGTGGGAGACGCCGGTGGGCTGGCCATGCTGCGCCAGAGCGTGGACACGGCCCGCGAGGACGGCTTGCTGGAGTATGTCGCGCGCGGCTACACCAACCTCGGCGAGATGCTCTTCCGGATGGGTGCCCTGGCCGAGGCGGCCGGGTGCGTACGCGCCGGACTGGCCTTCGCCGAGGAGCACGGCTTCTGGTCGCACGCGTACAACATGGGGGTGCACGACCTGCTTGTCGAGCTGCGCCGCGGCGGGTGGGACCGCGCCGAGCCGGGGCTGCGCGCGCTGGCGCAGCGCCAGGACCACCCGGACATGCTGTACGTCTACAGCGTCCCCTGGTACGCCCGGCTACGCGCCCGCCGGGGTGACCCGGCCGCCGCGCCGCTGCTGGCCCAGGCCTGGGATCGGGCCCGGCGCGGCCGACTGTTGCTGGGCATGGCGTACGCCGGCCTCGCCTACCTGGAGTGGGCCTGGCTCACCAACGACCGCCAGCGCGCGGAGGAGGTCGCGGTCGAGTTGCTGCCCCGCCTCGCGCACCCGGGTGCCGCGCCGTTCCGCGCCGAGGCGGTGCGGTACCTGGTCCGCCTGGGCGTCAGTGTCGACCCGGCCAGCAGCCCGGTGACCGATGCGGCGGGCACGCAGGCGTCGGATCTGGTGGGTACGCAGGCGTCCGAGCTGGTGGTGACCCGGGCCTACGCGGCAGGTGTCCGTGGTGACTGGGCCACCGCGGCGGCACAGTGGGCGACCCACGGCGACCCGTACGAGCAGGCTCTGGAGCTGGCCGAGTCCCCGGACGCCGACACGGTGGCCGGGGCCCTGCAGATGCTCGACGGGCTCGGCGCGGTGGCAGCGGCCGACCTGGTCCGGGGCCGGCTGCGTGATCGAGGTGCCCGGGTCCCGCGTGGCGCACGTCGCGGCACCCGGGCCAACCCGGCCCACCTCACCCAGCGGCAACTGCTGGTGCTGGGCCAGCTCAGCGCCGGCCGGACCAACGCCGAGATCGCCGCCGACCTGGTGCTGTCGGTGCGCACCGTGGACCACCACGTCGCGGCGATCTTCGACAAGCTGGGGGTGCGCACCCGGCAGGAGGCCGCGGCGGCCGCCCGCGCACGGGGCATCGGCCCGGCTAGCGCCACGCCCGAGGCGCCACATCGGCCGGCGTGAGCACCCGGCTCAGGGTGCCGGCGACGAAGTCACCGACGTAGGCCACGCCGGTGACCGGGTCGACCGCCACCGAGCACGGCGCGGCGCCCAGCTTGACCGCCACCCGCAGTGCCCGCGAGCGGCCGTCCACCATCAGCAGACCGGCAGAGGTCGCGACGTAGCCGATGCCGGTCCCCGGTCGGGTGGCCACCGCCCGCCCACCGCCGGGCACCGGCAGCACCGCGCCGGCCGGCACCGGCCGGGTGCCGCCGTCGGTGGGAAAGTCGCCCTGGTCGAGCACCACGACCGCGGGGTGGGTGGTGTTGCCGCCGAGACAGGACACGAAGACCAACCCGGCCGGTACGTCGACCGCCACGTCGACCGGTTGCAGCAGCACATCCTGCAGGTCGATCGTGCCGGTGACGGCGTGCCGGCCGTCCGCGCGCCGGATGATCATTGAGATGGCCGCCGTCTGCGGTACGCCGGCGCGGTAGGTCCGGGCAACGTAGACGCGTGCCGCGGCGCTGTCCACCGCGGCGGCGATGATCCCGGCGAAGCCGTCCTCGTCACCCACGACGTCGAGTTCGCTGAGGTCGGTCGGGGCGAGCACTCGCACGTGCATGTCGACTCCCACCGGCGGCGCACCGCCCTGGTGCACCACGTAGAGCCGCTGGGCGGCCGCGTCGAGCGCCACGTCGACCACGCCCAGCCCGATCGGCCTGCTGATCCCCGGTTGTGGCGTGCCCGCGGTCACCTCGAAGCGCTGCACGGCGAAGTCGTGGTGGCCACCGTTGACCACGAATCCGTGGTGGCCCTGCGGCTGGATGGTGAGCGCGCGCGGCCCGTGACCCACGGTGACTGTCCGCGCCTGGGTCAGGGCGAGGTCCCAGCTGGTCAGGGTGCCGTCGTCGTCGGGCCGGTCGTGCGGTGAATGGGTGGCGAAGACCCGTCCACCGGCGCCGTCGCGGGACACCGCCACCGCCGCGACGGCGCCCGGGCCACCCAGGGACACCGTCGTCACCAGCGGCGCCGCCGGCGCCGGCGGTGGTACGTGCACGATCGCCTCCCGTCGGACACCGGCCATGCTGGCCGAGATGTCGATCGGTAGCGGACCGGTGGGCGCCAGCACGTCGATCGAGAACTCGGCCGTGGCCGCACCCGCGACGACGTCGACTCCACTGGGGACCTTGACCAGGTCGGGCCGACTAGTGTGCAGGGTGACCCGCTTGCCGCCGTCCGGTGCCGGGCCGGTGAGCGACACCCGGCCGGTGGCCCGTGCCCCGACGAAGAGCCCGGTGCGGGCGTGCTCCACCCGCTTGAGCGACACCGAGTCGAGGGACTCCAGCGCCTCGTACTGGATGTTGACGTCGACCTGCTGCAGGCCGCTGAACGGGACGGTCACCGAGTCGTAGGCCAGCGTCCAGCCGCCGGTGAGGCCGCGTCCGTACAGGCTGAACAGGTGCTCCTGACCGGCGACGGCGGCCGTGTCGCCGGTCCACACCTGGGTGGCCGGTTCGAAGCGCAGCACCAGCTCCTGGGTGGTCGGTGGACCGGTCAGGTCGTGCACGCCGAGATCGAGGTCGCGCTGTTGGGAGAAGCCGGCATGGGTGATCGTCATCGGCAGGCTGTTGTCGTTGCCGGCCATCCCCCGCAGGTTGACGGTGACGCCGACCACCTTCAACTCGGCCAGCCCGGGTGGCAGCTTGGCCAGCGGCAGGTCGAACCAGAGCGACTTGGCGTTGACGAACCGGTTGATCGCCGTGGTGTGCGCGTCGACGGTGAACGCGTTGTGGATCACCTGGGTGCCGTCCTGGACCGCCAGTGACCGCCCCTTGGCCCGGTGCCGGTCGCGCTCAGCCACCGGGTCCCGGGTGAAGATGGCGTTCATCATCAGGTCGTAGGTGCCCACCGGGAAGTCGGGCGGCACCTTCTCGTCCAGGTCCAGATCCAGGTCCGGGTAGGCCAGCGCCGCGGTCTGTCCCGAGATGCTGCCGGGGTTGCCGCGGTCCAGGATGTAGAGCTTCAACGCCCGCTGGGCCCGCTGGCTCCAGTGGTCAAGCGCGTCGAAGAGACACAGTAGGCCGCGCAGCAGTCGGGACACCTGCGACTTGGCCGGCCGGTCGTCGGTGTCCACCGAGTCCAGGTCCCGGATCGCCTCGCGGGCGCGCCGTTTGAGGTCGGCGACGGCCACCGTCGTGCCGGCGATCTGCCGCAGCCGCAGTGTCGCCAACCGCCAACTGTGGCAGGCCTCGGTCATCTCGATTAGCAGGTCCCGCAGGGGTCCGTCACCCTGGGCGGCGCGCAGGTCGGCGGCGACCCGGCGCAGGTCCACGACCCGCCCGGAGCCGGGGGTGCCGATCTGGGCCCATTGACCGTGCGCGGCCAGGCCCACACCGGCGGCGGCCAACTGGGTGGTGGGGGGCCGCCCGGCGAGGTAGGGGCCGCCGGCTGCGGTGGCGGCGTCGACAAGCAGGGTGGTGTCCGCCGGCAACAGCAGCCCCGCGGCGCCCTGCGGCTGGGTTGGGTCGGGTGCGCCGAGCACCTGGGCGATCGTCGTGACCAGGTCGGCCCCGGAGACAGTGCCGGATCCGTACGAGATCAGCGCCTCGGCGACGGTCAGGTCGCCGAGCCGCTCCTGGATGCGCAGCACACTCTGACCGACCAACTGCCCGGATGCCTGCTGGGCCTGCTCGGCGGCTGCCCGCCGGCGCCGGGCGCTGTCCCCGATGGTCTCCTCCAGCGGCCCCTGGTCGCCCAGCAGCGCGGTTAACTGGGTGCGGACCGCCTCCCGGGCCCGCAGCAGCCGCTGTTGGTCGCCGGCGAGCAGCAGCGGGCCGTCGCCGGGCGCGAACAGCGCCGCCCGGAGGGTGTCCGCCGCCGCGCGCCACTGCCCGGCGTAGAAGTCGACCGCCGGCACCAGGTCCAGCTCCAGGTCGCGCTCCACGCCGATCTCGGTGCGGTGGTCGGCCATGAGGGCGCGCAACTGGGGTGTCATGGTGCCCGGGCGAAGCCACTCGGCGGCTGCGAACTCCCGTTCGGCCTCGAACAGGTTGCCGGAACGGAACTCGTACCACGCCTGTTTGCCACGCTGTTCGGCCCAGCGGTCGCCACCGCGCCCCGCGAGCTGTGCGCGTAGCTCCTCGTCGTACTGCTGCGGGGTCCGGGCCAGCACCTCGGCGGCGCGGGCGCCGCCCTGGCCACCCGGTTCCCCCGGCGGCCCCTGCGGGCCCTGATTCTCCGGTTCGTTCGGAATGCCTGGCCCACCTGGTCCACCGTCGCCGCCCGCGCCACCCGGGCCGCCGACGCCGGCGAAGGTGTTGGTGCCGGAGGCCTCGACGTAGAAGACGTGCACCGGACCTCCGGCTCCTCCAGGGCTGCCCGGGCGACCGCGCAGACCGGGATGCCCGCCGATCGGCGGCGGGGGCGGTGGCGGCAGCGCCGTGGTCCGCGAGACGTTCGGGTCGTTGACCGGTGGGCCGGGGTCGCCTGTCGCACCCTTACCGCCCCGCTGCCCGGTGCTGGTGGCGGAGACGCCCGTCAGCCTGCGGGCATGGATCACCAGCCGGCGGCCGGACAGACCCTCCTCGTCCTGCGCCGCCACGCCGGGCACCTCCATCGCCAGCGAGGGCGTACCGGCCGGGCCCTCGCCGACCACCTCGTCACCGACGACGAAGACGTTGCGGAAGCCGCGGATCACCGCGCCGAGCAGCACCACCCGGCGGCCGATGAAGACCAGCGCTCGACCACCGCTGGCGGGCGAGGGCGGCAGGGCGTCGACGAACGCCTGATCGATGCGGATCTCGTCGCGGATGTGCAGTCCGAAGACGTCCACTGTGCTCAGCTCTCCTCGGTCGCGGTGGTGGTGGCCGGCGGGTTGGGGTCGATCACCGCGCGGTCGAAGATCTCGGTGTAGACCGTCCGGAGGGCCTCGCCCGGACCGGTGACCGCCCAGCCGCGCTGGCGCTCCTGCACCACGACCCGGCCGGCGCGCAGCTCGCGCATGAGCTGATCCGGTGGTGCCCCGGCGGTCACCCACTCCAGGCGCATCGCGGCGATGCCACCGGCCGGGGCGGGCAGGGCGGTGACCCGCCAGCCGTCACCGGGCGTGCCGGTGGTGCCCTCCTGCGCCCGGACGCCGACGTCGGAGCCGATGTCGGAGCTGGCCAGGAAGGGGTCGGGCATCCGGCGCTCGTGGCGCATCGTGAACTCGCTGGCGGCGGCGGGCTTGCCGAAGACGTTGACCCGCACTCCGGTGGTCCCGAACTTCTTCACCTTGATCTGTCGGTGCGGGGGCAGCTGGACCAGGTCGGTGGTGACCACCCGGGACACCGCGCGGCCGGGCAGTGAGTGCGGCTGGAAGCGCACCAGTCCCAGCCGCAGGAACGGCCACACCGCGAGGTCGACGTCCACGTCGATGTCGGCGAACCACAGGTCACGCTCGGCGTCGAAGTGCACCGGGTGCCCGATCACGGTGACCTGCCGGCCGCCCGCGGCCGGGTCCAGCAGCGTGACGGTGCTCGTGACCTGACCCGGTGAGTCGAAGTCGCCGGCGACGAAGTGCTGCTGGTCGCCGAGGCCGATCTCCTCGATCGGGTCGCTGCCCCAGCGGGTGACCAGGCCAGACAGTGCCCGGCCCTCCTCGACGTCACCGTCGGCCGCGCCGGCGAAGAGCACCACGCCGAGCAGCTCGCCCTCACCGGTGCGGTTCCAGCGGCGGTTGAGCCACACCCGCACGCCCATCGTCTCCCGGGTGCTGGTCCACTCGCCGAACTCCATGCCCCTGGTGAAGCGGAACGACGGCACCACCGAGTGCACGTCCGGTGGTGGCGGCACGGCCCGGTTGGGCACGTGCACCAGCATCGGGGCGCCCTCGCGCAGTTGACTCTGATCACCGTCGGGCACGGCAGGGAAGTACTCCCGGAACCGGGTGGACCCGACCGGTCGGTAGGTGACCGCCCGGTGCCGGGTGTCGCCGAAGAACTGCGACGCGGTCAGCGCCGCCGGTCCACCGGTGTGCTCCAGGTCGACAGGGGCGAGCGTGGCGGTACGCGGCTGCGGCTCGACGCTGCCGGTGCCGGCGTCCACCGCTTCGAGCCAGGACGCCACCAGGTGCACCCGGCCGGTGGTCGGTCGGTGCGCCTGCACCTGCGCGGTGACGGTGACCTGCCCGGTCACGCCGGTCGCGGTGACCGTGGGCGGCCCGACCAGAGCCGGCGCCACCAGTGGTTTCTGCACCGCGTGCACCACGGTGACCGGTTGCCGGGAGGACAGACCCAGCACCTGACCGTCCAGGACGTCCTGCGGGTCGGCGGCGCCGACGGCGAGGTGATCCAGCCGGTCGGGGTGCAGCGTGCTGGACAGCTCGAAGGTCTGCTCCACACCCGGCGGGACCTCGACGATCAGCACCGATCGGCCACCGGACTGCTTCACCGAGACCTGCACCACGCTGGCGCCGGCCGCCATCGGACGAACCACCAGCTTCGCCGGCGGCAGATCCGGCCAGCTGCCCCCGTACCCCGTGCTCACCACGGGCGACGCGGCCGGCACGCCGCCGATGGCCACGCCCGCGACGGCCGGGTCCGGCAGGTAGGGCAGCAGGGCGGCCGGCGCGTCGATCACCACGTAGGCGCCGTTGGGCAGCGCCCGACCCCGCGGCACCGGCAGAGTGCCCTTGACCTGCCTGGTCGGGTCGCTGGTGACCACCTGTAGGCCCGGTTGGGGCACCATCGCACCGCTCGGGCCAGGCACCATCGGGTCGAGGAACGAACCCTCCTCGCGACGGGCGATGGCGAACATCCGCTCGCGGAGCGCCGGGGCGGCCTGCGGTCCGAAGGCCGCGTCGAACATGCCGTGCCGCTCGGCCAGCATCTGCGGGCTGTCCGGTGCGGCGACGTGCCGCTCGCAGGTGCCCAGCAGGGTGCCCTGGCCGTCGCTGCGCACCACCAGCCGCAGCAGCGACTCGCCCTCGGTGAAGCGCCTGGTTGGCACCAGGGTAGGTGAGCCGGCCGCCTCGTGGCGGAGGTAACGCACCGCGGGCAGCACCTGGGTGGGATCGCAGACGTCCGGGTCGATCGCGGTGCCGGCGATGTCCACCGCCCGGGCGCGGAGCTGGTAACTGCGTCCGTAGCGCAGCCGCGGTAGCGTGCCCGGCGCGGTGGTGACCTCCGCGCGCAGCGGATAGCCGGGCGCGAGGACGCTGTCGATCTCCTCCACCTCCGGGCTGCCGCGGCCGTCGCCGCCCACCTTCGGCCCCGGCTTGCCGACCGACAGGCCCCAGCCGTCCCATCCGGCGATCTCCTCGCCGACGACGAGCCGGGCGACGCCGGACTCGTCATCCTGCTGTGCGGCGACCACCGCTTCGGTGCGGCCCTCGTCGTCGGCGTCGATGGTCACCCCACCCACTGTGTAGCGCACCCGGCGGCGCATCAGCGACCGGAACGGCCCGCCGTCGGTGGCCACGTCCACCCGGTAGCCGGTGGTCACGTCGTCGGCGAACAGCACCGCCGGGGCCTGCGCGCCGGCCGAGGCGATCGCGTCGGTGCGGCTGGTGGCGTGGCTGACCACCGCCTCGGCACGGGCCTGCTGGCCGAGGGTTAGACCGACGTCGCGGCGCACCGGCAGCCGGGCCGGCAGCGGCTCACCGGAACGCGCCGACGCGGTCGACGCCGCCGCCAGCTGCCCGCTCAGGCTTGCCACATCCACACTTGTCAGCACGTAGGTGGCGGCCGGGTTACGCAGGTTGAGCACCCCGCCGACGATTTCGGCGCGGGCGTCCGGCTCGGTGGCCATGGTGAACCGGCGCGCGGACAGGTCGCTGACCACCGCGCTGAACGGCTGGGAGCGGGGTACCGGGCCGTTCAGCGGCTGACCGGCCGCGTCCACCACCCGGACGGTGCGCGCGCCGTCGAACGGCGCCATCTCGAGATCAACGCGAAGACCCAGCGGTACGGAGAGCGCGGGGTGCGCCATCAGCAGGGTGCAGACCTGGTGGAAGTCGGCCTGGGTGACCGAGTTGACCCCGGCCAGCGGCCCACCGGCGGCCCGCCCGTCCGGGCCGGGTGCCCGGCGGGGGCCGCCCGCGCGGCGTAGCCACCGGGCGTAGGCGGCGATCGGCAGCGCCATCGCGAGATCCTCGTGGCCCTCCTGGCGCAGCCGCCGCACGGCGGTGGTCAGCGTCGCGTTCGACGTCGCCGCCGGGGCGAGCAGCGCGGCGCCGGCCTCCCGACCCATCGCCCGAGCCACCCGGGGATCACTGTCCACCGTGGCCAGTGCGGCGATCGCCCGTCGGACGACGTGGTCGACGCCCAGCGAGCCGGTGGGGCTCGTGCCGTTGACGCTGGCGTACATCTGCTCCAGAGCCGTGGCGGTGGCGGCGAAGGCCGGCCCTGGTCGGGCGGCTCCCAACGCACGGCGCCCGCCAGCCTTGGTGAGCACCCTGGTGGCCGGGCCGAAGAGCGCCGTCCACAGCGGCGACGACGCCGGGCCGCTGCGCCGGGTCAACGGCTGCGGCTCACCGTCACCGGTGTCGGCCAGGAAGACTGGCCCGAGGGCGTTGACCACCGCCGGCCAGTCCGCCAGCGGCGTACCGCCGATCGTGGTGATGCCCTGGCCGCGCGGGGCGGCGACCAGGCTGAGCTGCGCCTTGCCGGCGGCGAAGCCGGTCGGCAGAACGGTCCAGAGCACGCTGTACGTCATCGTCTACTCCTGTGCGAACGCGGCGCAGTAGGTGTCCCACGGGCGCGGTCCGGGCCGCCCGGTCGGCGCCATCAGCTGGGCGAAGGTCGGATCGGCGCTGGGGCCGGCGAAGCGGCGCTCCATCGGCACCACCACCGACTCGCTGAAGAACAGCACCTTGATCTCCACGGCGATCTCGGCGTAGCCGAACAGCTCGTTGGAGTTGAGGTCGTAGTCGAGGGTGAGCGTCAGGGTGATCGAGACGCTGATGATGCTCAGGACCTCGACCTCTCCGCGGATGCGGAAGTAGCCGCCGATCCGGGCGATGTCCAAGCTGGCGTCGATGTCGAAGAGCACCCCGCCCATCGCCTCCACCGACCCGCGCGCCACGAACAGGTCGACCGAGAGCGAGGCGCCGAACTCCAGGGCGCCGACCAGCTTGATCAGACCGGTGGTGGCCACGCCGATGGCGAGGTGCCCGCCCCCGCCGAGCGCGGCGATGGTCAGCCGGAACGGGTTGTCTGGGGTGGAGAAGCCAAGGTCGAAGGAGAGCGGGTACGGGTCGCCGGTGAAGTTCAGTTCGGCGCCGGCGGAGATGGCGATGTTCTCCAGTGCGAAGACGCCGATCGCCAGCGACGGCACCGGGAAGCTGAAACCGGACCGCACGCCGGTCGGGGTCACGGTCAGCGCCGGGGGGTCCGAGAAGCCCTCCTGGTCGATCACCTCGGCCAGGGTGGCGATGAAGGCGAGCACCTGGCCGTAGCGCAGGGCGCCCAGTTTGATGTCGACGTCGGGCTTGCCGGCGTCCCTGCTGGTGAACCGGATGCTCCGGATCGGCACGCTGAGCAGCGGCACGGTGTCGAAGGCCGGTGTGGTGGTGGAGTGGATCTGCAACTCCACCTGCTCGACCAGACACTCGCTGGTGGACCGGGTCTCCAGCCGGGCGACGTCCACCTCGGTGGTCTGGGTGATCCTCAGGTTGGCCCGGTTGGGGTCACCGGGGTTGTCCCGCAGCGGCCGCAGCACCACGAAACCCTGGTGGAAGCGGGCCTGCGGCTTGTCGCCGAAGAGCTTGGTGTTCCAGGTCATCACCTGCGAGGCGACGCCCTCGACCAGGTCGCTGACCATCTTGTAGGCCTTGCCCAGCTCTCGGACGATGCCCTCGTCGGTGGGCAGCAGGTCCTTGATCCTGGCCAGACCCAACAGCTTGTCGGCGTCCTTGAGGAACGACAGGTCCACCGCCCCGGCTGCCAGGCTGCTCAGGTCCGCACCCGCCAGCGCCCCGAACTGCCGGGAGATCGCCGAGGTGCTCAGGGTGAGGGCGGCAAGCCCACCGGTGGCCTCCTGCGCCAGGCCGACCGCCGGCGATTCGCCGATCATTTTCAGGAAGACCTGTCCCTGGGCGTTCGCCCCGTCGAAGAGCGCCTGGGTGTACGGCGCGGCGTACTGCAACACCGCCTCCTTGGCCCCCGGCGCGTAACGGTCCAGCGCGGCGATGCGCCCGACGATCTGTTGGGCGACCGGCAGGCCGGTGACGGCATCCAGTGCCAGGTCGACCTTTCGGGTGAGCACCGTCGTGGCCTGCTCCGGGGTGGGCACCTCCAGGTCCGCCGCCGACCCGGTTGCTGAGCGGGTCGTCGCCGATGCGGGCTCCGGCATCGGGGCGACCGCCATCGGCTGCCCACCGGTCTGGATGGTCCGGAAGACGTTCTCGGACACCTGTGCTCCGCCGCCGAGGGTGTCCCACAACGCCCGTGCCTGCGCCTCGGAGGCGGTGTTGGGCACGAAGAGCAGCGGCAGCGCGAACGGCACCGGGCTGCCCTCATGGTCGTAGCCGATCAGCTGGTAGGCGAACGGTGTGGCGGCGTCCACCAACAGCACCCGTGAGCCGGTCATCCCAGCGGCCGGCTGGACGGCCTCCAGCGCCGGGGTCACCGTGGTGACGACATCGACACGGGTGAACGGCCAGCGCCGATGAGCATCGCCGCCCGCGTCGTCGACCGACGTGGCGGGCGACACGAACGGCATGTGCGGATCGGTGACCAGGATGGTCGCCGCGGTGCGCAGCGCGGCCACCCGGGTGTTGCCGCTCTCGAAGCGCCGCACCGTCTCCTCGGTGAAGATCGCCCGGTGGCCGAACGGGTAGAGCCGGCCGACCACGACGATCCGCTGCGCCTGGTCGCGGCCCATCGACGTGTCGTGGCGCCACTGCGCGACAGTGGCGGCGATCTGCTCGGGCGTGGCGCCCGGCGGCGGGTCGGGCCAGTCACCACGCACGCGGAGCCAGCCGCCGAGGCTGCTCAGTGCGAGCCGCTGCACGGTGGCCGGCGCGACGGTGCGCGACTGCTCGGAGATCTCGACGCACAGGTCGGCCCGGAGGGTGTTCCTGAGCCGCGCGTCGTTGACGTCGTCGGCCCACCCCGGCTGCGGTGTACCGCTCTGCGGGGTGTGGGTGAATCGCGCCGCCAGTGGCACTTCGGCGCTGGCCGAGAAGTCCACCGAGGTGACCTCCAGCCGGGTGCTCCACAGGGCGGTGCGGCCGGCGTTCACCCGGGCTGCGGCGGCGTGGCGTAGCCGGACGTGGCCGCCGGGAGACTGAAGGTTGAGCAGGTAGGGCAGGCGGAACTGCGACGCCTGCGGAAATCCCGGCGGCGGGGCGGCCACCAGCGCGGCGTCGGCGGCGCGGGCGGTGGGCGTACCGCTGGATCGTGGTGGGCCGACGGCGGCCCGGCGGGCCGCGCGGTCCTGGCGCCGGTCCTCCGCCAGGGCCGGGTCTCCGGGCCGGCCGAGGTGCCTGGCCATCGTGTCCGCGACCAGGTGGTACGCCGAGGTGGCCGGCCGGGGTGGCCGGGCGTCGAGAGGATCGACCGCGCCGCCCTGTTCACCGGGGACGATCTCCAGCCGGGAGATCGCGGCCAGGATACCGGCGACGGACAGGTCGATCGGGCCGTCCGACGGGCGCACCACGAGCACCACGTCGCTGGGTGGTGTGAAGATCGGCTTGGTCTGCACCAGCCGCGGGCTGGCGCCCCGGGCGGCGTTCTCCAGGAGTTGCTGCGGGGGGAACCGCACCCACAGGTGCCCCTGGGTGGCGCCGGCGACCAGCTTCAGGTCGTGACCGGTCGGTGGGCCGGGGCGAAGCTGCGGCTGCAGGTTGCTGACCGACACCTGCAACACGAGCTGGTCCTCGGCCCGGGTGAGGGCGAACGACGGCGTAAAGGCCATACGCCCACCCTGGTCTGCGCCGCCCGTGGTGACATCGGTAGCCGCTGCCCATACTGTGCCGGCCCGCTACCTACGTTGCGCGCACCGCCGCCACCGCCGCCACCGACGTCGTCGTCGTCGACGCAGCGGCCGAGGACGTGACTACCGGATGATGTCGCAAAGGCCGGTCAGGTCCGTCATCTCGTATTCGACGGTCCTGTCGTCCGGCAGGGCGTGCCCGCGGTGGTTGATCCACGCCGCCGGGATGCCGGCCGCGTGCGCCCCGCGCACGTCGGCGCTGAGCGAGTCACCCACGTGCAGCACCTCGTCCGCACCCAGGTCCAGGGCGGCGAGCGCTCGGGCGAACATGGCCGAATCCGGTTTGTAGGCGCGGACGTCCTCGCTGGTCACCACGGCGGCGAAGGTCAGGCCATGGTGCGCCACTGCCGCGTCCAGGTCGGCGCGGTCGACGTCGGACACCACGCAGATGGGCACCGTGGCCCGGGCGAGGAACTCCTGGGTTCCTGGACGCATCGGCGGCGACTGCCAGTACGTGAACTGCGCCCGGCACAGTTCGGCCGGGTCACCGGCGCAGCCCACCTCAGTCATCACCGTGGCCAGGCTGCGCATCGCGCAGTCTCGAAGCGTCCGGAACCGCGGGCCGGCGGCGACCGCCTCGTACTGCCGCGCCCAGGCATCCAGGACGTCGCCTGCGGAGACGGATGTCGAGGCACCAGCGGCTACCTGGTCAGCTATCGCCTGCATGATCGCGTCGTCGTCGTCGACCACCGTGCCGTAGAAGTCCAGCAACAGTCCCTTGATCACGTTCGCAGCGTAGTCGTCGTGCGCAGCCGACGGGCCAGGACGACCAGCACGGCCGACCAGGCGGCACGAATGGCAGGAGCGCCTATTCGTTCGACGCGAGTTCTTCCCACAGGACGGCCGCTGTCGGTGCGCGTCACGCACCCTAGCCAGAGCGGGCCAGCGTCGGCATCTGGATCCGAGATGAGTGCGCCCAGTGGAAACGGGCAGCACATCGTCGCTATGGTCAGTGTCGTGGGGACACTGGGCCGACTTGCCGGAGTCACGGTCGACTGCCGGGATCCGCAGCGGCTGGCCGACTTCTGGTCGGTGGTGCTTGGAGGACGCGTGACGGAGTCTCTTCCCGGATGGCGGCGCGTCACTGTCGCCGGGGGCGGCCCGGTGCTGACATTCCAGCCGGTCCCGGAGCCCAAGGCCGGCAAGACGCGACTACACCTCGACATCGCCGTCACCGACGTTGACCAAGCGGTCGATCGGATCGGGATGTTGGGCGGGCGGTGGACAGGTGAACGGCATGACTACCAGGAGGGCGCAGTCCTCGTCATGACCGACCCGGAGGACAACGAGTTCTGCGTCGTGCAGTACTACCGGGTGTGATCTGGTTAGCTTTCGACCGAGCATCCGAGACCTGCTGATGGCGTCGTACGCACCGTCGTCGTTGCACACTGTGGACAAGCGGCCGCGAGAGCGTGGGGCCGTCGACACACCCTTCTGCCGCTGTCTGCGCGTTGCAGGTTTGTCCGTAGCACTCGGTGACCGCACCGAGGCACCGGCGCACGCTCTCACGGAGTCAGGGTCGCGTGGGCCTGGAAGGTGGAGTCCAACGTTCGCCAACGCCGGACTGCAGTGCGAGTGACTGGACGATGCCGAGGACATCACGGGCCGGAGCGCGGGCTGCCCTGTCTTTCCGGCCGGCCGTCACCAGCCAGCCACAGGACGATGGCTGCGATGGGTCCCGCGACCGTGTGACTGTCACGAAGGGGCGGGCTGCCTGCCGATCACGTCCGGGCAGATGTCGAGGACACGACGGCAAGCGGTCAACTCGGCATCGGTGTAGGCCAGGAAAAGTATTCGCTCGGGGGCGGCGGCCGACGAGCGGGTCAGGTAGTCGACGGCAGCCAGTAGGAGAGTGCGCGCGATCTCGTCCAAGTCGCCGCCCGCGGTGCCCGCACCAGCCAGCGGAAAGAGAACCACGCTGGCGGGGGCGATGGAGGTGCCGTCGGGCAGGACAGGATGCTCGGCCGCTTTCAGGGCGTGATGCACCGCCTGGTCAAGGTCGCGGATGGGTCGATAGCCACTGCCGGGCTGACCTTCCACGGCAGCCGAATGGATGATCATGCGTACACCGTGGGTCTGGGCCAGTTCGCCGGCCGAGGTGACGATCGCGATCCCAGGGGTTACGGGCCGTCGCTCGCGGACAGCGGCGGCCAGCGCGTCGGCGATGACGTCGTTGAGCACACGGCCGCTCACGTCGCGCCGCGAACCTTCGTAGCGGATGATGCCGGACATCGAAAAGTCGTGGATACGGGACATCATCAGATCGGTGTTCTCGGAGTTCACCCAGGCATCAGCGGTAGTCACCCGGCGTACGTCGCCGGTGATGATGCCGACCCAGCGCCTGCCGGGGCCAGCCGTGCGGCGCAGGCGGTACCAATGGGTCTCCTGGCGACCGATCACGGTCGGCCGGGGTGAATCCGCAGGGGCTGCCTTCCGGGCTGCGGTGGCCTCGCGTTTGTCACGGTCAGCGGCCCGGTTGCCGGCTCGCAGCGCGGCGGTCCACACCAGAAGCACGAACGCGCCGGCGCCGCCAAGGGTCACCCCGAACATCGTGCCGTCGGCGGTGGACGACGGGAACAGCGAGAAGGTGACCAAGGTAGCGGTCAGGGCGGCGCACAACCAGACGAAGACGAAGAGGGTATGCCGCACGCCGACCGACGACGGCCGCGTCGCCCACCACAACGTCGCGAGGCACAGAATGAGAAAGACGGCGGCGGCGACGCTCACGACCAAGACAGGAACCTCGATTCCAGTCGGAGGATTCCAGGGTAACCGGCGTGTCACAGCGCGTACCTGACACCGAGGACGAGTGCGAGGCTCACGGCACGGGCTCGCCGACGTCACCGCCTACGGCATCGATGTTTTTGCTGGCGAACCGCAAGCCGAGCACGAGCCGGACGCCGCAGCTGGCCGCGGGCTGGCTGGACGGGCCGTGACCCGGCAGTTGTCGACCTGATGGGGCACGATGGACGGGTGTCGGCCTTCCCCGCCCTGCACGACCCGCCCTTCGTACCCGACCTGAACGCTTGCCGGAAAGCAGCCCGTGCGGTGCGCGCGACGCCGAGCTGGCCGCAGGTCAAGGATGCGGTGCGCCCGCCCGGCGTCGGCATCCACCGGTCGCGTCCACCGCTCGGCCTGTTGCTGTACGGGGCCGCCCGCGACGGTCGTCTGGTCTGGCGCTCCACGGATGAGTTCGCCCTGATCGAGCCGCCGATCGCCCGGGGACGGGAGTGGGCGAGCAGTGATGCCGGACGCACCTGGTCCGGCCGCCTGGCCCGCTGGTGGGACCACCTGATGTTCGGTCTCCCGCCGTTCCTGCTGCTGATCCTCAGCGTGCCGACGTCGATCGTTCCGCAGGTGGGCACTCTCCTCGCACTGCTGCTCGTCTGCGTCGCGCTGCTCTACATCGCGGCGCAGATGACCCTCGGGCTCGTCCTGCGTTCCTTGAGGCGGATGCGGGGCACGTCCGAGGACAGCGCCCGCGGCCTGCACTGGACTGTGGTCCTGTTCCACCTGAGCGACCCGGCAAAGGCCGATCGGCTGCTGCGGGCCGCCCTCGACCGATCGCAGCTCCTGACGAGGGACAACATTCGACCGGACGTGGCCCAGGGCACGCATGCCCTGATGTGCCTGGAGCACGCGATCACGACGGTGGAGGCCCGGCGGGCTGTCTCGGCCGCACCATCGGCGACCGGCTCGGGTCCGGCCGGGTCCGGCGTGCACGTCGTGCTCGACGGCGGCCGGTTCGTGCCGCCGGATCCGGGGGCACATCGACCCATCAGCTTCGTTCCGGTGCTCCTGACCGGTACGGCACTGGTCGTCGGGGTAGGCGGCCTGCTCACGGCGAACGCCGAGGCCGCCGCGTGCGCCGCCGCACGGACCTGCGCCGACCGGCCGGCGACCTGGATCGACGCCTCGACCTGGCTGATCTACCGGATGGTCCTCGATGATGCCGGCTTGACACCGGCGACCGCGCAGGCGCGGATCTTCGGCTGGCTGATGCTGCCGCTCGGCCTGACCGTCCTGTTCTGCATCGTCGTCGCGGGTTGGCGGCAGGCGAGCACTTTCAAGAGACGACAGGAGAGTACGTACGCCCATTGGGAGACGACGATCAACCGGCGCATCCGCGTTCTCGTCCTGACTGTGCTGGACATCGAGCGGGACGCCGTCACCAGCGCGGTCACCGCCGCGAACGGTCAGCAGGCCGAGCCCGACACGCTGGGCGGCTACCCGATCTTCCGCCTCGGCCGGCTCGGTGACCACGGCACCGAGGTGCTGCTCGCCCAGTCCGCACAGGGCATCGTGACCCCAGCCGCGATGATGCTCACCGCGGAACGGCTCATTCCCGTCGTTCAACCCGACTACGTGATCCTGGCCGGCATCTGCTTCGGGCTGTGGTCGCGCCGGTACGACAACGGCAGACAGGAACTCGGGGACGTCGTCGTCTCCGAGTACGTGCAGAATGTCGACCACCGGAAGGTCACCGACGAGGACGGCAGCGAACGGATCGTCTGGCGCGGCGAGCGGGTCCAGGCGAGCACCCCGCTGCTGCTGGCGCTCATGGCGGCGACACACGGATGGACCGGCCGACCGGTCCACTTCGGCACGGTCCTGTCCGGCAGCACCCTCGTCAGCAGTGCGACGTTGCGCGCGCACCTGCGCCGGGAGTTCGAGGAGGCGTCGGCCGGCGAGATGGAACTGACCGGGGTCTACGTCGCCACTGCCGGTCGCCGCTGCGGCTGGATAATGGTCAAAGGCATCTCCGACTGGGGCACCGGCGAACTGACCGACGACACCAGGCGGTCCGCGTCAGAAGCCGCCGCCGCCTTCATCGTGCAGGCACTCACCGTCGGCACGCTGCCGGTGCCACCGTGAAGCTGACCAGGTGAGTAGATAGTGATCGGGTCAGGACCCCGCAGGGTGGCAACGCCCCGGCCTGCGGGCACCTGTCCCGATGGCAGTCGGCCCACCGGAGCCGTTGACCTCTGCGGGCTGCCTGGCCACGACCATTCGTACCGCTACCGCGTACGCCGAGAGGCCGCACCGGATGACCCACCCGTCAGCCCGGCATGCGACGCTCAAGCCCCGTGACCAACGGGCCACGCCGCGTGGTTCCGGCCACTACCGTCAAAGCCCGCACAATTCCTGGCGTGACAGCACGGCATTCCTGAACACCACACCCCTTGTGCCCGGAGGATCGCAGACCATGGACCACGCAGCCCAACTCATCCAGGAGCGGAGTGCCCCGCCGGCCACGCTGGTGATCTTCGGTGCCTCCGGTGACCTGACCCGGCGCAAGCTGCTGCCCGCAATCGAGAGCCTGGCTCGGCACGAGCGGCTCCCGGACCAGTTCGCGCTGGTCGGCGTCGCGCGCACGTCGATGACCGACGAACAGTTCGCCGAGAGCCTCCTCGGCGAACGCACCCTGGCCAGCAAGCGCCAACTCCAGGGCGGCGTACGGTACGTGGCCGGCGGCTACGACGACCCGGAGACCTACAAGCGGCTCGTGGAGACCCTCGACGAGCTGGACGCGCAGCGGGGCACGTCCGGCAACCGGCTCTTCTACCTGTCCACCCCGGCCGGGGCCTTCGAGCCGGTGATCAACGGACTGGCCGGTGTCGGGCTCAACCAGCCACGCGAGGGCTCCTTCTCCCGCCTGGTCATCGAGAAGCCGTACGGGCGCGACCTGGTCACGGCCCGCGAACTCGACGGCGTCGTGCACAGCGCGTTCGACGAGCACCAGGTCTTTCGTATCGATCACTACCTGGGCAAGGACACCGTCCAGAACGTGCTGGCGCTGCGCTTCGCGAACTCGATCTTCCAGCCCATCTGGGATCGCTCCTGGGTCGACCACGTGCAGATCACCGTCGCCGAGACCCTCGGCGTCGGCAGCCGCGGTGGCTTCTACGAGGACGCCGGCGCGATGCGGGACATCGTGCAGAACCACGTGCTCCAGGTCCTCGCGCTGGCACTGATGGAGCCACCGGCCTCATTCGAGGCTGAGGGCCTGCGCAACGAGAAGGTGAAGCTGCTGCAGGCGATCCGGCTCCCCACCGACCGGGACATCGCCGAGGCCGCGGTCCGGGGCCAGTACACCCGGGGCGGCACCCGCGAGGAGCTGATGGCCGGCTACCGCGAGGAGGCCGGCGTCGACCCCCTGTCGCGGACCGAGACGTACGCCGCGATGCGGCTCAACGTGGACAACTGGCGCTGGGCCGGGGTGCCGTTCTACGTACGCACCGGCAAGCGCCTGCCGGCCCGGCTCACCGAGGTGGCGCTGCAGTTCCAGCGGCCACCGCACCTGCCGATCCCGACCGACCAGCTCACCGGCCTCGATGCTGACGCGCTGATTCTGCGGATCCAGCCGAACGAAGGCATCTCGCTGCGCTTCGGTGCCAAAGTGCCGGGCCACTCCTTCCGGGTCCGCACCGCCACGATGGAGTTCTCCTACGACCAGACGTTCGTCGAGGAGTCCCCGGAGGCGTACGAGCGTCTGCTCCTGGACGCGCTGATCGGTGACGCGTCGCTGTTCATCCGCAGCGACGAGGTGCAGCAGTGCTGGCGGATCGTCGACCCGATCATCGACAACTGGGAGAAGGACAAATCGCCGATCCCCACCTACGAGGCCGCCTCCTGGGGCCCGACCGACGCCGACCGGCTCATCGGCCGACACGGCCGCAAGTGGCGCAACTCCGCCTGACCCACCGGCACCAGAGGGGTCAGCCTGCGCCTCGGCCAACCCCGACCGCATCGCCCGCACCGCTGGACGCGCGGTCAGTTGCGGGAACTGCCAGCACCGTGACCGCTACCCACGACTGGAGCTATTGCGGCTGGGTCGACGGTTGCTCGCCGCGTCGGGCGGACCGGACCGGGGCGGTGCGGGGTCGGCCGACCCGAAAGACCGCGAGCGGAAGGCCTGCGACCCGCTCGGCGAGCCGACCGGCGGTCGCGGGGCAGTCGATGAGCTGGCTGAGCGGATGGACCGCCAGCCCGTGCCGGGCGAGAGTCAGCCACGTACGCAGCAGGCGCCGGCCGGCGCTGATCCGGTCGTCGTCGGCGGCGGCGAGGAGGACCAGGACGCTGCCGTCGTAGCGCAACAGGCCGCGCCCGCTGGCGGCCAGCAGCGCCGGCAGGCCCAGTCGGCGGGTGACGGGGTACGCGCGCAGCGCGGCGGACAGGACGCGCGCCTCGGTCCGGGACAGGTTGAGCGCTCGGTCGGTGAGTCCGTCGAGGTGGTATCGAGGGTGGCGTGGGCTCAGGCGCAGCCAGTCCCGCAGCTCGACCGCGACGGCAGGTGTGCCGAACATCCACCGGTCGGCGACGAGCAGGTCCGCTACGAGATCCCGGGTCGGGACGTGCGCGAACCCCGGTTCGAGGTCGGCGAGGACGGCGTCGTCGACGTTCCCGGGTGTATAGGGACCGCGGGCGACCCGGCGGGCCTCGATGTCGGCGATCGTGAACGGAGTCGCGTACCGGTGTGCCGCGGGGACCAGTCGTGGACCGGGCGCCACGGTGACGGTGAGGCCGAGTTCGGCGGAGACGATGAGGCAGGTCTCGACGAACGCGCCGATGCCGAGGGCCAGGTCCCGCCCGGTCGGGTCGGAGTCGGGCAGGCGGCGGGCCGGATCGACGTCGATGCTGATCTCGTCGGTGTGGTACTCCGGTCGCCACGGTTGCGTGTTGTGCGCGCTCGGTGCCCGGCGGCAGATCGCCTCGGTGGCCCGCAACTGCTCGACCCAGCTCACACGGCGCCTCGCTCGTAGAAGGTGTACCCGTGCAGTGGCCGCCCACCCGCGCGCCGGTACTGGGCGGCCGAGGCGACGTTCGTCCGCTCGACGAAGGTGCTGCGCAGCGTCCGGTAGCCGTTGCGGGCGAGGTTGCGGTGCAGCTCCCGGGACAGCAGCGTCAGGTACCCGTTGCCCTGCTCGTCGGGCACGGTGCCCTTGATGATGAGGACCGCGTCGCGCCGGTACCGGCGGCGGGTGGCGAGGAGCCGGAGCTGGTTGCGGACGCCGAGCCGACCGCCGACGCTCATGAGGTATTCGGAGATGTCGGGCACGGTGACGACGAACGCGACGGGTCGGCCGGCCTTCTCCAGCCAGAGCAGCAGCGCCTCGTCGAGCAGGAACGCCAGGCCGTCGGTCTGCTCCGCCAGTTGCTCGGCGGAGATGTCGGTGTAGTAGCCCAACTGCGCGAAGCTCGCGTTGAGCATCCGGCGCAGGATCGGCAGTTGGCGGCGCAGGTGCCACCTGGAGCCGTGCCGGATGACGAGCTGTTCGGCGGCCATCCGGGCATCGTCGAAGGCGAACCCCTGGTCGGTCCCGGCCGGCGCACCGGCGGTGGGCCGAGCAGCCGTGGCCGTACCGCCGAGGTCGACGAGCCAGGTGTCGGCCTCGAAGCGACGGTGGAAGCCGTGCCGCTCGTACATGTCCGGGTAGTAGGCGGGGTTCCACGCCGAGTCCACGAAGCCACGGTCGGCGAAGCCTGAGGTGATCACCCCGCCGGTCTGGTTCGGCAACAGGGCCACCGGCCCGAACAGGGGTCGATCGCCGGCCCGGGTCTCCACCGCGTCCATGATGGCGGCGAAGACGGCGTCGTCGTCGACGAACTCGGTGTGCCCGAACAGCTGCCGCGGGCCGACCTTGGCGTCGAAGGGCGCGCTGCGGTGCATGCTGGTGCGGCCCACGACCTCGCCGCGTCGGTCGCGGACCACGAACAGTTCGGCGGCGTCGCAGTGGGCCGCGATGACCGATGACACCAGGGGTACGTACCTGTCGGTCGGGTGGAGTCGGAGCGGGAAGTCGACGAATTCCCGTAGGTCGGCCCGCGACTGCACGGGTTCCAGCCTCATGCGCGGTGCACCGGTGGGCCGGACGTCTCGCGGGAGAGCGGGGTGAAGGTCGCAATGTGCGCCATGCCGTCGGACTCGGCGCGCCAGATGCCGTTGCTGTAGCCCTCGGGCTCGGCGTTGTAGAGGCGGATGTAGCCGCCTGTCGCGTTCGTCGTGCCGTGATCGGTCACCCAGCACATGAGGTCACGGTGATGGCGGCTGCGGGCGAACGTCAGGAGCGCGTCACGGTCGCTGAAGAAGGCGATGGTGCCGAGTGTGAACGGGAACTGGTAGTAGACGGTGTGCCAGCGGTATCCGTCCATTCGTCTCATCTGCCGGACCATTCGGAACCAGGTCCGGGTGAGCGTGATGATCGAGCGCGGCCCCCGGTAACGGGTGGCGCCGACGAACATGGCTGTCGCCTGACCCACCGCGGGCGCGGCGGAGAAGTCGGTCGTCCTCATGCCGGCACACCCTTCACCAGGTAGACGTTCTTGATTGTGGACGCCGAGTCGGCGAACGGGCCGGTGCCGTACTCGTGGACCTCCACCCGCAGGTCCGCCGCGGACGGGTCCTCGGCGAGGGACTCGGCGAAGTCCCGGCTGACCTCGGCGAGGTGGCGCAGCACTCCCACGCGGCAGGTGTCGGAGAGGGTTCGCCGCTGCACCGGGTCGAGCGCCAGACCCTCGCGGAGTTGCAGGTTGACGACCGGCCGGCTCTCCAGGTCGGCCTGCTCGGTCACCGCGAGGCAGAAGCTCTGCAGCAGGTGCGCCTGGGGATTGCCCGCGTAGAGCCCGTACTCGACGTCCTGCGGGTAGATGTTGGCGCCCAGGTACGAGATCGTGCTGTCCTTGCGGCCGTACAGGAACAGCAGTGGTAGGCGCATCCGGTCGACCTGCCAGGCACGGTCCGCGGCGGCCCGCGCCGCGGGGTCGGCGATCGCGGCCAGGACATCCGGGTACGACATCAGCCGGCCCTCGTCGCCGATGTTGTAGCGGACCCGGGGATTGAGCACCGCCGTGGAGTTGATCGTGCAGAGCACCTCGTGGTCCGCTGTGGTCTCCAGGTAGGTCTCCAGCGGGTTGTACTGGAAGACCATCGGCAGCCGGTGCTCGTCGGCGCCGAGCAGGGCGGTCCGCAGCGCGGTGTCGGTACGCAGCTGTCGGCGCACCCAGACGCTGAAGTCGCTCTCCCCGGCCATGCCGATGGTGAGGTCGCTGGCCCCGTAGCCGGAGCGCACCTTGACGAAGCGTTCCTCCAGGTAGTCACGCAGCGCCTCGGTCATCCCCTCACCGCCGACCAGTCCGCTGATGCGGTAGTCGGCCCAGGGAAAGCCGTCGGCGTCGAGCTTGTCGCGGAGGTGTTTGAGAAACGGCGGGTAGGCGGTGACGATGTAGTCGAAGCCGGGGCCGAAGTACGACAGGGTGTCGACGATCTTCCGCAGGTCGGGTCCCGTGTTCTTGACCATCGCGATCTTCGACATGGCGATGCCGGTGTTGGTGCCGGTGGCCCAGGCGCCCATCGAGTACGCGTTGATGACGAACCGGCGCTTCGACGGGAACACCATCGTCGCGTAGCCGGCCAGGTTCTTGTGCACCGAGCGCAGCTCGCGGCGGCTGCGGATCCAGTTGAAGGGCTGCCCGGACGAGCCCGACGACTCGTCGACCACGCTGCCGACGATCTCGATCTCCCCGTGCCGACAACGCTGCGCCTCCGGGTACGCCTGCACGTACGACCGCTTGTCGGTGGGCGGGTAGGACGACAGATCGAACCAGCGGAACCGCCAGTGGTGGCGGCGAAGAAAATCGCCGTACGCGGGCACGTCGATCGCGGCGAACTGGCAGGTCATCCAGGCGTGCAGCCGGGCGAAGCGGCCCAGGTAGGGCCGGTACTGACGTGCCGTGAGCCGCCACACCGCCGGATGGATCCGGTAGAGGGTGTAGAGCCAGGTCAGGGCGAAGCTTGCGGCCCGCAGCGTCCACCGACGCAGGAATGTCACCACGCGGCAACACTATTGGCCGGTCGAGCCGGCCACCTGAGGGCAGGTACTCAGTCCATCGCCCTCGCCGCGACCGGCGCAGGCGTGCTGGCCACCGCCCCCGCCGCCCCGGCGGCCACCTCCCACGCGTCGGCCGGGAGCTGGTCTCGGGTCGGTCCACACCGGCGAGATCTGCATGTCGACATCCGGCCACCGTCCTGTCGTCGTCATTCCCGGCCGATGGTGAAGTCCCTACACTTGTGGGCCAACACCACCTCTGCTACATAATGGGCAGTGCGGTGAGCGCCGCTTCAGCGACCGCGGTGATCCGCCAACCCGATGGAGGCCCGTCTATGGCGTTGACCCCGGCGACTGGGGGCGGTTGCGGCGAGTCGACACCACGCTCGCCAATTCAGTCACCGAGGCCGGTCAATTCCGACGTCGAGTGGGACAGCTTCGACCCGCAGGCTTATGTCCGGCACAACTACGCGGATCTGCGGTCCGACGATCGGGAGATCCTCTGCCGCGTCCGAGACTTCTTCGCCGAGGCGAAACTCTCCGACGCGCGGTGCGTCGACGTGGGGTCGGGAGCGAATCTGTACCCGGCGCTGTCGCTGCTGCCGTTCGCGAAGGCCGTCGATCTGTGTGAGTGGTCGACGGCGAACGTGGACTGGCTGCGCACCCAGGTCGACAGCTACGACGAGCTCTGGGACCCGTACTGGCGGGTGTGCGCGGAGCACCCGGCGTACGCGGCACTGGCGGACCCGCGCCGGCGCCTGGCGCAGGTGGGCCGGGTGGTGCGGGCCAGCGTCTTCACCCTGCCGAGGCACGCCTGGAGCGCCGGCACGATGTTCTTCGTGGCCTGCTCCATCTCGGCCGAGCGGGCCGAGGCCGAGCACGCGATCGGTCGGTTTCTGGACGCGCTGCGGCCCGGGTCGCCCTTCGCCGTGACGGTCATGCTCGGGTCGCTCGGCTACAGCGTCGGTCGGCGAACGTTCCCGGCGGTGGCGCTGCAGCGCGCCGACGTGGTGGCCAGCATCGCAGCCGGCGCGTACGACCTGGACGTCCACGAGGTGCGACCCAGGCCGCCGCTGCGGGACGGGTATCTGAGCATGCTGCTGGCCACCGGCCGTACCCGCGGATAGCGCCGACACGTGTCGGTGGGATACGCCGACGTCGTGCGGTACGGCACGACGTGGCGGCGCGGCATTGCATCGCATCCGATTGGCCGCAGCGCCGACACACGCGGCCATCGAAGCCTTCAAGTGGCACTCGACTGGCCCGCTACCATGATGCTGTACGCCATCGTGGGCACGGCAATACCAGCGGTTTCGAGTCGACCACTACAACAGACGGCGGTGGATCATGCGGATGCAGCCGCGCCAGGAGATCCTCGACATCTGGCGGGCTACGGTTCGCAGTTGCTGGGCGAACGGTGAATGGCACTGGGGCAGCCGAAGTGGTAGCAACTCGATCAGCGACGCGGAGCAACTGCTGACCCTGTTGCTCCCCGCGGCCAAGGTCCCGGTGTTGTCACTGGACGACCCGGACCGCGCCGACGAAGAGGTGATCGACGCGCTCAGCCCGCTCGGCGGCGCGATCGAGATTCCCCGCCGCCTGGTCAGCGTGATGATCGACTATTTCCGGCGGTACACCGACGACGCCGGCACTCCGATCTTCGCCGGGGGCAGTTACCTCACCCCGCTGGAGGGCGGTCCGGAGCTCACCGACGAGCAGCGTTCCCTGGACATCGTCGACTCGTTCGCGGTGTCGGTCACCCTCACGCTGGCGACGATCGGTTTCGTCAAGGTCTACCGCGGCTCCACCCAGCGGCGCGATCTGTTGGCGCAACTGGACGAACTGGACGCGATGGCGAGCGTGCGCCTCACGGCGGCGATGGTCGGCCTGCTCCGCAGCTTCAGCACCTTCGTCTTCACCTCCACCGACGAGTACGGCATTCGTCTGTGCGACATGGTCAACCAGGACGAGCTGCCGCGCCGCGAGCTGGTGGCCGCCCTGCGCGAGCAGTTGCGGGACACCATGGCGAGTCTGCGTAGCGTCATCATCGGGTCGGGTCGGGTGACCGAGGACCTGGACAACAGCGAGATGCTGTTCGAGTGCGGCTGGTCGTGGGGGCTCATCTCCGGGGCCGAGGAGGTGCCGACCACCGAGCCGATCGGCCGGCAGCGTGCGGGCACGGCGGAGAACGCCCCCTACCTCTACTTCACGGTCATCGCGATGGACGCCATCGAGGACCTGAACTCCGAACGCACCCGGCTGCTCGGGTTGCTCAACGAGGAGCAGCAGCGGCTGTCCCGGGCGCTGCAACTGCGTTGGGAGCTCACCCGGACGTACTGGGCGACGGTGGCGACCTTCGGCAACCGGCGGCGGTGGCCCATCGAGGACATCCCCTGGCGGACGACCGACGGTGACCGGACCGACTACTACACCCTCCAGGCCACGTCGCTGGCGGTGAAGGGCCTGATCGCCGTCGGGCGCGGCGGTGACGAGGAGCTCGGGCGGATCGCCTCGGTGCTGGTGGAACTCGCGCAGCGGGCGCGGATCACCCGGCGGGCGTCGCCCGGCGAACCGGCGCTGTTCGTGCACGCGCCAGGCAAGCGGGTGACCCTGAACGACGACACGCCAAAGCCGATCATGACGTGGAACGTGAACGAGTTCTCCACGGTGCTGCTCCAGCGGGCGGCCACCGTCGCCGGTCTGCTGAGCAACGCCCGCCGGCGCAGTGAACTGCTCGAGCTGGCCGACGAGGTGTGGGACCACCTGCTGCTGCGGCGCATTCCGGACGGCCGGCACCAGGGGCTGTGGGACCACGCCGGTGGTGCTTTTCCCGGCCTGGCGCCGAAGCCGGGCGCACCCTCCTGGTATCTGACCGAGCGGGTGGTGCAGGCGCTGGTCACCTCCGGTCAGCTGCTGTGGGAGCGGCCGTTCCCCCGAGCCGGCCGGCTGGCCGGCTACGCGCAGGACCTCATCGACGAGGCCGAATACCTGTTCGACCGGGAGTTGATGCGCGGCACCTTCGACGGTGAGGCGATGCAACGCAGCATGCGCAGCATCCGAGCCAGCCTGGGCCGGGCGCAGCTGCTGGTCGACGAGCGACCGGGCACGGCGGCCGCCCTGGTGAACACTCTCCTGTTGTTGCTCAACGACGTCGCCACCGGGCAGCAGAAGGCCAGCGAGGGGATCTGAATGCTGGTCTTCGTCACGTCACACAAGGGCGGCACCGGGCGGTCGGTGACCGCGGCGAACATCGCCTACCGCAGCGCCTTGTCCGGTCGCCCCACCTGCTACCTGGATTACGACTTCGGCTCGCCGACCGCCGGCATCACGTTCCAGATTCCGCAGGCCGTCAATGGCGTGGAGGGCGCCGGACCCAACGGTGGCGGCCTGCACCGATATCTGCGCGGGGAGATCCCGTCGCCGGAGCAGTTGGACGTGTGGGGCACCTCCGAACGTGCCAGCCTGCGGCAGCGGCCCATCGGGTCCGGTCCGCTGGTGCTCCTGCCGGGGCAACGCAACGGCAGCGAGTTCGGTTTCACCAACGACATCGCCAAGCGCTGCGCCGAGCTATTCCTCCGCCTGGAGGAGGAGTTCGACCTGACACTTGTGGACCTCAGCGCCGGCCGGTCGTACGCCAGTCAGATCGCGCTGGCCGCCACCGCGACCTCGACCCTGCGCAAGGTCGCCGTGCGCTGGTTGGTCTTCCACAGGTGGACTCCCCAGCACGTCACCGCCGCGGCGGACCTGGCCTTCGAGGCGGGTGGGATCGTGGCCATGGGCAAGGAGTACGGCCACGAGCCGGACAAACTACGGGAGTCGCTGCGCTTCATCCGTACGGCGGTGATCGACTCACGGGGTCCGGAGGTCGGCCACCTCGGCCTCGCCCAGCAGGCCTTCCTGCGCAAGTGCGACGAGGAGCTGTCGGAGCTGGCCCGACGACGGGGTGTCGGGCGTACGACGCTGCTCGGCGTGGTGCCGCTGGATCCTCTGCTGCAGTGGCGGGAGCAGCTGATCTCCGATCACGACGTGCAGGCCAAGATTGCCAACGTCAAGACGGTGGACGCCTTCGTTGACCTGACCGAGAAGCTTTTCGACGAGACGGCATGGGACACGGCGTGATCGGCATGGATGTCAGGTTCCAGGAGGCGGCTGCGGTGCGACGTACAGAGAGCGTGGCGTACTCGCATCTGTCCGTGGAGCTGGGGCACTTCTACGCGGAGGACTTCGGCGACGGGTGTGAGGAACTGCGGCGCAAGTTCGAGCGGATCGCGGACTGGTCGGCCGCGATCCCGGCCCTGGCCCGACGAGGGCTGCCCGCACACCGCGAGCCGCGGATCAGCACCTGCTTCATGTTGGACGACTACTTCCACCGCTTCGGCACCCCCCGCGAGGTGATCCCGCAGGTGCAGAGCGCCGCGGCGGAGCACGGCCTGATCCTGGACTACGTGGCCCGGGAGTCCAGCTTCGCCCGGCACGACGGTGCCGAGCTGGCTCGGTTGGTGGTCGACACACTGGTGGTGGAACCACCTCGGCACACCACCGGGAGTCGTCCGCCGCTGATCGAGTCGGGCTGGCTGTCCAACGGTAAGCGGTCCCCCGGGCACGTCGACGCGCCGGCGATGACCCTGCCACGTCCGTGGTCTCCGCCGTTGCAGTCCGGCGATCCCCGGCACTCCATCTTCGTCGACATCGAGCTCTGGTCCGACGAGTCGGACGCCCGGGTGTGGGCCTGCGCCCTGCTCGCCTCGGTCTGGCAGATGACCCGACTCGGCGTGCTCCGGCACCAGGGCGAGACGATGACGCAGCCGTGCCGGCTGACCGGCGAGCTGCCGACGGACTGGGACGAACTGCCGGCGATCGTCCAGCTGAACCCGGCGGCCGCGCCGTTCTGCGCGTATCGGACGCTGACCCTGATGGGCACCCAGTACCTGCCGGTGGAGCTGGCCGTACGGACCATCCTCGGCCAGGTGGCGGTGCCGCCGGCGGTCGCGCAGCAGGTCGCCAAACGGGCCGGCGGCGAGGGCTTGCACCTGCCCAGCGAGCTGGTCGACCGGTTGAGCTACGTGTTCATCGGCGACTGAGCGCGCTCAAGGCCCGCACGGCTCGTCGACGGTCACCCGGCCGGCCAGGTCGCGCAGCAGCGCCATGTTGCTCACGCTGATCTGATCCCGGATCCAGTTGACCGACGAGTTCCACTGACGGCTGAACCCGGGTACCTGCTCCAACTGGTCCCAGATCGGCCGCAGCCGCGGGTGCACCCGCGCGCCGGGCAGCCACAGGTGCAGCAGGTGCTCCAGCACCGGCCGCAGCCGCTCGACGTGCTCCTGCCCGGAGGCCGATCGGGTGACCGCGGACTCCACCAGCGAGGACAGCATGGTCAGCAGCCAGTCGTGCAACGCGAGATCCTCGCAGAGCCCCGCCACGGCGGCCGGCACGTCCTGCGGGTCGAGCACGAGTTCGACCGTGCGCAGGGTGGGCGAGTCCACGGTGACCACCGCCGAGACGTCCCGGTTCGGACGCTCGTCGGCCTGCGCGGTCCAGCGCAGCCGGGTGCGGGCGGTGCGCAGGGGCGGGCGCCGGTCCAGCAGGTCGGACATCTGCACACCGTCGAGCACGCGGCCGGTGATCGCCTCCAGGTTCAGCACGTCGGCGTTGTTGCCCTGCAGGAAGCCCGCGCTCAGGTCGGCGACGTCCAGCTTGCCGACCGTCTCCAGCACGCCGGGGTTGGCCAGATAGTGCGACCACGGCTGGCGGCGCTCGCCGGCGACGACGTGGATGACCGAGGAGGCCTGCACGATCCGGCCGCCGGTGATGACGGCCCGGGTGACGACGGCTCCCACCCCCCGCAACTGGCGCTTCCTGGCACTCGGGAGCCAGCAGTCGACACCGGTGCGGACATCGGGTGACACCGCGTACAGCGATGGCCGCCGGGAGGTCAGCACGGCCTCGCCCTCGATCAGGCTGAGCACCTCGGCGCTCTGCTCCTGGGCCAACGCCGTGCTGTGCTGCAGAAGGCTGGTGTGCACCTCACCGACCGTGAGCATGGCTTCCTCCGCAACGCTGCCACCGACCCGCGCTCATCCCGCGGTATGCGGCTCATGCTGATTGATGTACACCCTCGCGACCGGCACGGACACGGATCCACACCGGACAACCAAAACTTCACGATTACGAGATTCGACCGCCCGGATCCGTATCTGTTGATGGCCATCATAGGCCCGGGGTCGGCGGGAATCCCATGTACGGCCGGCGTTCGGAGTGTTCGCGGTCGGACGGACGTGACAGCGGCTGATATTTTCAATGGTGCGGTCGCCAGCCACCCCCTGGAGTTTGCCGTTCATGAAGGTCTACATTTCGGCCACCCAAAAGGACCTGCTGGAATACCGCGCTGCCGTGCACGCCGTGGCTCGCCGTCTGGAGATCGACGACGTGGCCATGGAGGCGTACGGCGCCGACATCCGGCCGCCGCTGGAACGCTGCCTCTCCGACGTGCGCCGGTGCGACCTCTACGTCGGGCTGTTCGCCTGGCGGTACGGGTTCCGGCCGCCCGGCCAGGAGTCCTCGATCACCGAGTTGGAATACCGGGAGGCGCTCGCGGCGGGAAAGCCCTGCCTGGTATTCCTGCTCGCGGAGGACACACCCTGGCCGGTCGACATGATCGACCGGGATGCCGACTGGCAGCAGATCGTCGCGTTGCGCCGTGAGCTCAAGGAGCGCCACCTCTGCGCCTTCTTCTCCGGCGTGGACGACCTCACCGCCAAGGTGACCGCCGCACTGGCCGACGTACGCAGCGGCAGGTCCCCGGCGCGCGAGCCCGCCGACCCGGACACCCACCTGCCGACGGCCGTCCGCAACCAGTACTACAAGCAGTTGTCGCTGAGATACCAGGCCGTCTCGGTGGACGCGGTCTCACCGCGTCCCACCATCGGCTACCTCACCGTCGGGCTGCCCAAGGTGTTCGTGGAGCCCCGCGTCCACGAGGACGCGCGACCGGAGATGCCGCTGGCGTGGTGGCGTTGGGCCGGTTCCACACCGGGCGACGACGTCGGCGGGCTGCCCGGGGTGGTCAACCCGGAGGAGGTGGAGCGGCTCTGGGAGGAGTACGCCGCCAAGGACGAGCTGTCGTTGTTCGACGTGGTGTCCGACCCGGGCCGGCGCACGATCATGCTGCTCGGCGACCCCGGCTCCGGCAAGTCCGCGGCCGCGCGGTACCTGGCGCTGACGCTGGCCGGGGTCTGCGTCGAGCCTCGACTGAGCGCGCTGGAGCGGTACCTACCCGTTCTGATCGAGCTGCGCTCCTACGCCACCCATCACGGGGACGGCCGGTGCGACGGCTTGCTCGACTATGTCGGCCACCGCCACCAGCAGGGGCTGGCCGGTATCGACCAGGACGTGCTGGAGGCGTACCTGCGCCAGGGCGGCCAGGCGCTGTTCCTGTTCGACGGCCTGGACGAGGTGTTCGACCCGGCGCAGCGCGAGGAGGTGGCCGCGCAGATCGCCACGTTCGCCAACGAGTACCCGGGCGTGCTGACCGTGGTCACCTCGCGGGTGGCCGGCTACCAGCGGCATACCCTTGCCAACGCGGGCTTCGACCACTTCACCCTGGAGGATCTCGACGACGAGCAGATCGCGAGGTTTCTCGGCAACTGGTACCGCTACGTGATGCCCACGCCGGCCGCAGAGGCGGAGCGGCAGCGGCGGCAGATCCTCGACGTGGTGGGCAGTTCCCGGGCGATGCGCGAGATCGCCGGCAACCCCCTGCTGCTGATGCTCATGGCGATCGTCGGCCGGGGTCACCCGCTGCCACGCAACCGACGCCGGCTCTACGCGCACGTGACCGACGTACTGATCTCCGAGTGGGATGTGACCAAGCAACTGCGCGAGAGCCACGGCGACGTGCCGTCGCTGGACCTGCAGGCGAAGCGTCGGCTGCTGCGTCACCTGGCGTACTGGATGCAGGTCCGCGAGTCCGGCCCCGCCGGCAACTACATTGAATCCGACGAACTGGCTCGCATCTTCCGGGACCACCTCGTCGCGTTCTACGGTTTCGAGAATGAGCGGGCGCTCGCCATGGCTTACTCGATGATCGACAAATTGCGGCAGCGAAGTTTCATCCTGGAACGGTACGGACTGCGACTGTTCGGGTTCGTGCACCGCGCGTTCCTGGAGTTCTTCTGTGCCGAAGAGATCGTGGACAGATGCGAACACGACAAGGCCAATTGGGGCCCCGATCGTCTGCGTTCACTGTTTCGCGACCACTGGGCCGATCCGTCGTGGCGGGAGGTGCTTCGACTGGTCGCCAGCGCCCTGCCCGCCCAGATCGCCAACGAGCTGGTCACCCTGCTCGCCACCGAGGCCACCCAACCGTGGCCGCCGCTGAACCTGACCGGCCCGCCGTGGAACCTGGTGCTGGCGGCGCAGTGCGTGGCCGAGGCGCCGCAGCCCGCCGACCTGGCCGGCGCGGGCGACGCCGTGCTGCGCCAGGTTGTACGTCTCATCGAGCACGGCATCTCCGCCGATGACCCGAACCTGGTGGATCTCACCGAGCAGGAGCTGCTGTCCTCGATTCGGGCGCTCGGCCCGAGTTGGCCCGGCCGGGAGATCTTCCTGCACTGGTACCGCCGCCGCGGGGTGCGGACCAGTTGGCGATCCGGCTCTGCCTTCGCCACCCGGATCGCGGCGGTGCTGTCCACCGCCGAGGAGCAGATCGAGGACCTGCTCGTCCGGGAGTTGGGCCAGGGTCGCGAGCGGCAGGCCCACCTCACCCTGGTCGCCGGGCTGGCCGAGGCCGCCGGCCGCCTCGAGGCCACCGGCGGCAGCAGTCGCCGATGCCGGGACATGCTGCTCGCCCAGGCGCAGGCCGAGGTATCCACCGCGGTGCGGCAGGCCGCCGTACGCGCACTGGTCGCCCACTTCGGCGCCCACCTCGACCTCGTGGACGTGCTGCGCGACCTCGCCCACTCCCCCGATCCCGCGGTGCGGGCGCTGGCCGTGCAGTCCCTCGGCACCCGGTCCGACCTCTCCGACGACGTCCGCCAGGTGTTGGCCAGGGCCACCGGGGACAGCGCCGCCGCAGTGCGGCGAGCCGCCGCCGTAGTGCTCACCGCGCGGTGCGCCGACCTGCCGGACGCACCCGAGACGATGCAGCGGCTGCTGGCCACCGACACCGACCCCGGTGTGGTGCAGTGCGTGCTGAAGGGTCTGCTGGTTCTGCCGGAATCCGCCGAGAGCGCACGAGACACGGCGTTGCAGCGGGTCACCGGCGACGCCCCGGACGAGGTCCGACGCTGCGTTCTGATCGAGCTGCTGCCCGAGCGACCCAGCCCGGAGAGCACCGAGCTGTTGCTGAAGCTGGCCTGCTCGGACCCGTCCGCGCGGATCCGCGCGGTCGCCGTGCAGCGGTTGGCGCTCGTCCCCGACCCGGAGGGGCGCTGCCGGGCCCGGCTGATCGATCAGATCGAGCAGGACGAGGAGTCCTCCGTGCGGGCCGCCGCGGTCACCGCTCTGATCGATCAGGACCGCGCCGACGACACCGGGTGGACCGTGGTGGCCCGCTCGGCTCACGTCGACGAGGACGCGACGGTACGCCTCGCCGCGGTGCGCGCGCTGGCCGAGGCCTACCCCGACCACCGCACCGGGGAACTGCTGTTGGAGAGCGCTCGACGCGATCCGACCGCGAGCGTCCGGCTCGCCGCCGTCGACCTGCTCACCGGGCGACCGCTGTTCGGCCACGCGACCCGAGATCTGCTCATCGGCCGCGCCTCCCAGGAGCGGGACCCGATCGTCCGGCTGCGGGTCACCCGAAGCCTGGCCCGTCTCGCCGACCCACCCGACCTTGAGGTGCGGGAGTGCCTTGCCGACCAGGTCAGTCGGGACCCCGACCCCAACGTGCTGTGCGCCGCCGCCCAGGCGCTCGCCCGCCACGGGGACGCCCCGGGCCTGATGGAGACACTGTGCCGGCGGGCGCGCCGAGACAGCTACGTCGGCATCCGGTTGGCCGCCGTGCAGACCCTCTGCGCGTACGGGAGCCCGGAGCTGGTGACCGACGTGCTGCTGGAACGCGTCGAGTCCGACACCGACCCGACCGTGTTCGACGCGGCCGTGCGCTGTCTGACCAAGCATGGCTCGGCGTCCATGGCGGTGACGCTGCGGCTCATGCGCCGCCTGTCGGACCAGGACCCGGCGATCCGCGCCCGCATCGCCGCCGCGCTCGGCGAGCACTTCGGCGCCGACCCGGAGGTTCAGGTGCTGCTGGTCGGGCTGGTTCGCGACGATCCGGCCCTGGAGGTCCGCCGCCGGGCGGTGGAGCAGCTGGGCGCCACCCTGGCCGGCCGCACAGGGGTACGGGACCTGCTGCTGCGGCTGGCTGACGACGATGACTGGGAGATCCGCCGGACCGCGCTGCTCGCGTTGACCCGTCACTACGATCGGGACACCCGGACCCGGGAGGTGCTCGTGCGGCTCGCGCACCAGGAGGACGACGGCGCGGTGCGGCGGCTGGCCGGACAACTGCTGGCCACGCTGCCCGACACCCGACCCGACGACTTTCCGTGATCGACCCAGAGCCGTAGGTGCACCCGCGGGCGCGTCAAGCGACGATCCGATCGACCTCGTCAAATACCATGAGCTCATGACGGATCCGGTCGCCGGCTCGTCCCGCCCGACCGGCTGGAGCCTGCGAGTCCTCTTCGGAGTGATCGGGCTGACCGCTCTCGTCCTCGGCTATGCCGGCTTCGAGCGCCTGCTCCAGGCCCGACCGGACGTCGCCCACGATCCGTACGACCTGCTCTACTACGACCTGCAACTCTTCGTCTTCGGCGCCGAACCCTTCCAGGACGCCGGTCCCTACCCGTGGCAGTTGCAGGTCGCCCGGTTCGCCGCCCCGCTGTTCACGCTCCTGGCCGTGGCCGAGGCCAGCCGGTTGCTGCTGGCCGCCGAGAGTCGCCGCCTGCGCGCCCGGCGGGCACGTGGTCACGTCCTGGTCTGCGGCGACTCCCAGTTCGCCCACATGCTCGCCGACCGGCTCTTCGCCGACGGCGAACGTGTGGTGGTGGTGCGCTCCGAACCGTTCGGGCCGCTGGAGTACCGGTGGCGCCGGTACCTCGGCGTGGTCGGCGACCCGACCAGCCCCGAGGTGTTGCGCGGCGCCGGCCTGCCCCGAGCCCACACCATCTACGCCTGCAGCGAGGACGACGACCGCAACCACGCGATCGCCAACACCGCCAACCGGCTCATCCAGGACCGACGGCAACCACCACGGGTCTACATCCTGGTCCACGACTCGGAGATGTGCCTGTCCCTGCAGGCCCGACGACTCGGTGCCGCCGGATCCAGCCGGCTGCGGCTGGACTACTTCCACGTCGACGACGTCGCCGCACGCGCACTGCACCGGCACCACCCGCTGCCCAGCGCGGAAGACCAACCGACCCGGATCCTCATCGCGGGCACCGGCACCTTCCGCCGGGCCCTCCTGGTGGAGACCGCCCGGCACTGGCGCGCATCCTGGGCCGACACCCCCGCGGGCGACGCCGTGCCACCCCTGCGGGTGGACGTCGTGGCACCGGACGCCGGCACCGAGATCGCTCTGGCGTCGTCGCGTTACCCGTTCCTGGCCACCGTCTGCCAGCTGACCGCGTACGACCTGGATCTCGACGGTGTCGTCGGTCTCGGCCGGGGCCGCTACGACCGCATCTACATCTGCGCAGCGGACGAGATCGGCGGCCTACAGTTCGTACTGGACACGCCCGCCCTCTGGCAGGGTGCCGAGAGTGCCGTGTTCGTGCCGGTCTACCGGCAGGCGGCGCTCGCCGCGGCCTTCCACGGCGACTCCCGTCACGACCTGCTCGACGAGGTGCACGGCAAGCTCCGCCTCTATCCGGTGCTCACCCACGCCTGTGACGCCCGGCTGATCGCCGAGGACCTCACCGAGCGGCTGGCCCGGCTGATTCACGAGCGGTACGTCCAGGCCCAGCAGCGCGCCGGGGTACGACTCGGCGATGCCCCGGCGATGGTGAACTGGTCACGACTACCCGAGTCGTTGCGGCGGGCCAACCGGGCCCACGTGCAGGACATCGCCGCCAAGCTGTTGGATCTCGGTTGCGTCGTGGCGCCCCGCCACGGTGGCACCGGTGACGCCTCCGCCGGGCAGGCCATCGACGACCGGATCGAGGAACTCGCCCGCCTGGAGCACGACCGGTGGTGCCGGGAACGGCGCGGGGACGGCTGGACGTACGGCGACCCGCGCGATGACGCCCAGCGGCGGCATCCCGCCCTGCGGCCGTGGGAGGAGCTGCCGTCCGACGTGCAGGAGCAGAACCGCGAGGGGATCCGGGCACTGCCCGACGTGCTGTCCGACAGCGGGTTCGAGCTGATCCGGCTGACACCCCCGGTGCCCGCGCAGCGGAGAGGCCCGCGGGATGCCGCCTGACCCCGGTCCGGTCCGCGTCGGCGTGACCGGGCACATCAACCTGACCCGCGACACCGAGTTGCTCGTCGCCGACGCCCTCCGCGTCGAGTTGGGCCGGATCAGCGACCGTCCCGTACACGGTGTGACCTGCCTGGCGGCCGGCGCGGACCAGGTCTTCGCGCGCACGATCCTCGATCTGGGCGGCACGTACGAGGTGATCCTGCCGGCCCGCGACTACCGGGTCGCGGTGATCAGGCCGGAGAACCGGCTGTCCTTCGACGAGCTGCTCGACCGGGCGGCAGCGGTCGTCCACACCGGTTACGACCGCTCGGGCACCGCCGCCTACGTGGTCGCCAATCGGGAGCTGGTCCGACGGGTGCAGCGACTCGTGGCGGTGTGGGACGGCAAACCGGGCTGTCACCCCGCATCGACGGACCGGACCATCGACTGGGCGCGGCACCACGGCGTCCCGACCACGATCCTCTGGCCCGCCGGTGCCCGCCGAACGCCCATCGAGGGCTGACGGGCCGGTCCCGCTGTCGGCGGAGGCGCCGATCTGACGGCCTACCTCGCGCAGCGCCAGGCCGGCCAGCAGAACCCGATCCTCTTCTCGGCCGGGGACGACTCACCCTCGCCGCCAGTGGCGGTCCGTCCATCGGTCGTCGCGGACTCGACTCGGCCCGTGGCTGAGCTCTCACGCTCGCTCGCGCAACAGCGCGTCACCGGTGCGGTAGAGCTCGACGAGCAGTGGGCGCACCGCGGCCAGGGCAACCTGGACGGGGCAACTGAGCTCCGGCCGGCGGGTCGCGCCCCGCTGGTCCGGCACCAGGTCACGATCCCAGGCGCCTCGCACCGTTTGGTTACCTACGCGCCCAGCGCCTCCTCGACCTCGGGCTCCCCATCGACGTACGGCCCCGCCACGTCTATGTGGCCGACGACATCGCCCTGCTCATCGTCGACTGGACCATTGACGGCACCGATCACGACGGCCGTCCCGTACACCTCGAAGGCACCGCCACCGACGTGGCCCGCCGCGGTCCCGACGGCCGCTGGCGGTACATCATCGACAACCCGTTCGGCACTGCCGAGCCGGAGACTCACCACGATCAGCGGCAGGACGTCCACGTCCTGCCCCTGGCGCCAGTGGTGCTGCTGACCGCAGGGGTGGTTTGGTAGGCCCAGATCAACGCGAGTCGGCCCATTCGAGCCGCCTGGCTGGTGCTCGGGATCTGGTTGATCGTCCTGGCCTCGTTCGGCTGGCTGGCCTTGCTCTCGGGCGGCGTCCAGGACAACGACGAGGGTCTTACGCCGGTGCATGGACGTGCACATCTCCAGTCACATCGGCCAATGCCGGTCCACCCGCCGCCCCGCGGCCCTGGCACCATGGTCATCATGAAGCGGATTTCCTCCCGGATAGCTGCAATCGCCGAATCCGCCACGCTTGCCGTCGATGCCAAGGCCAAGATGATGAAGGAGGCCGGACGGCCGGTCGTCCTGTTCGGCGCTGGCGAACCCGACTTCCCGACTCCCGGTTACATCGTCGAGGCAGCCCGGCAGGCGTGTGGGGCACCGAGATTCCACCGTTACACGGCCAGCGCAGGGCTGCCCGAACTGCGCGAGGCGATCGCGGCAAAGACCCTGCGTGACTCCGGCTACCGCGTCGATTCCCAGCAGGTGCTGGTCACCAACGGTGGCAAGCAGGCGGTGTGCGAGGCGTTCGCGACGCTGCTGAATCCGGGCGACGAGGCGATCATCATTGCCCCGTACTGGACCACCTACCCTGAGGCGATCAAGCTGGCCGGCGGCGTGCCTGTCGAGGTCACCACCGATGAGGGAACGGGCTACCTGGCCGACGTCGCGCAGTTGGAAGCCGCGCGTACCAGTCGCACGAAGCTCCTGGTCTTCGTCTCACCGTCGAACCCCACCGGTGCCGTCTACCCGCGCGAGCAGGTGGTGGAGATCGGGCGCTGGGCCGTCCACCACGGCATCTGGGTGGTCACCGACGAGATCTACGAACACCTGACGTACGGCGACACCGAGTTCACCAGCATCGTGACCGCGGTCCCCGAGCTGGCGGACCAGTCCATCGTGCTCAACGGGGTCGCCAAGACGTACGCGATGACGGGATGGCGGGTCGGCTGGCTGATCGGCCCGCGCGACGTGGTCAAGGCAGCCACGAACCTCCAGTCCCACGCCACCTCCAACGTCTGCAACGTGGCACAGGCGGCCGCCCTCGCCGCGGTGTCCGGTGATCTCAGCGCGGTAGCGGAGATGAGGACGGCGTTCGACCGCAGACGACAGACGATCGTGCGGATGCTGAACGAGATCCCCGGCGTCGTCTGCCCGGAGCCGCGCGGTGCCTTCTACGCCTACCCGTCCGTCCGGGGGATCCTCGGGCGGGAACTGCGGGGGCGGTGCCCGAGCACCAGCGCCGAACTGGCCGACCTGGTGCTCACGGAGGCGGAGGTCGCGGTTGTTCCCGGCGAGGCCTTCGGCACCCCGGGCTATTTCCGCTTCTCGTACGCGCTTGCCGACGACGACCTGGTCGATGGGGTGCAGCGGATAACGAAGCTGTTCGCCGAGGCGCAGTAACGCCGAAGGCCGAGCCGGGGACTCGACGACCAAGGCGAACGTCACGAAGAAGGGTAAGACGACCAAGGAGAAGCAGACTGCGAAGCGCCTGAAGCGCGAAGAGCAGAACGGGCAATCCTCAAACATCGTGTTCACCGGGCGCTGACGCCGGCAGCATCGGTCAATTGTCCGAATGCGGCTATGAAGGTGGGAGCCGACGATTGTCGGATCCCCACCTGCCGCTGCTGCGGTAGACCTGCGGCAGGGGCCGCTCAGGTGGTGCACAGGGTGACGACTGCGGAGGCCGAACTCACTGGTCAGCAGTAGACCCTTGCCGGGTTGCCGCGTGCGGGCGGTGACCACCTCGTCGGTCAGGTCCCCGCCGATCACCCGGGCACCAACGTCGGCCTCCTTGCGGTCCGGGACGCGACGACCGCCGGGGTGGCCGGCTTTCCCGTAGACAGGTCCGAGCCGGCCGCCCGTAGCCGCCAGGCCCACCGGGGAGGAACCCGGGTTCGGTGTCGCCGGAAATCCGCTCGATCCGAACGACTGGATCAACCACAATGCCACCGTGGAACGCGAACGCCTGGTGAAGGTGGGCAAACGGATGGCGAAGGCGCTCCGGCACGCCCCTGACCGGGCCGGCCTGGTGCTCGACCCGGCCGGTTGGACCCCCGTCGACGCTCTGCTCGCCGCCCTACGGATCGAGCGGGCCGAGTTGGACGCGGTCGTCGCCGGCAACGACAAGCAGCGGTTCGCTGTCGAGCGCGGCACCGACGGGGTGCTGCGGATCCGGGCCAACCAGGGTCACTCGGTCCCGGTGGACCTCGGGCTGCCCCCGGTGACCCCACCGGACCGGCTGTATCACGGCACCAGCGCCGGTGCGTTGGAGTCGATCCGGGCCACCGGTCTGCACCGCGGCGGCCGGCATCACGTCCATCTCTCCGCCGACACCGAGACCGCCCGCCGGGTCGGCGCCCGACGGGCCGGTCGGGTGGTGATCCTCACCATCGACGCGGCGGCGATGGCCGCCGCCGGGCACGTGTTTCACCGCAGCGCCAACGGTGTCTGGCTCACCGACGCGGTTCCGGCCGGCTATCTGCTCGACTGAGCCCCGGCCTGGCCCGGACCGCCGCGCCACCGGCCGTCACCAAGATTGTTGAGGGCGCGCCCTTCCTGACCAGGCGCTGATGGATTCGGTCCGAGACTGCGGAGCAGCCGTGCCGGTGGACGGCGGTCAGTGGTCTAAGGATGCGATGGCGAGTGGGTTCGCTCGGCGCAGAGGTGCGCGGCGTGTAACGGCCCGTCAACGGTGTGGGAGTCGAGCGGGGCACCGATATGTGCGGCGACAGCCTCCAGAGCGGAATCAGCCGCGAGCGCTGCGGTGGAAGCGCGGCACGTTGGCCGTGCATCAAATCCCACCATCGAAGCGGCGGCTGGGGTTTCGGGTTGGGCATGCCGGGCTCGAACTGCTCGACGCATCGCTTGTCGCGACAATGAGCCGAAGGTGTTCGTGCCGTCACCCCCGCGCAGGATGCTGAGGGTCGCGGTGCCCTCCGACAGCGCCGAACACGTGGCCGGCATGGCGCCTGCGACGCTCTCCTCCTCAGGACAGAACGACCACGTCGCGAGACTTCCGGCTCGCTCGACCCCGACCACACCCGGGCATGCTCAGCGCCGCGGTGTCGCGTCAGGGCCGGCGCTGAGCCCGCCTCGTGCTCTCAGCGCCGCACTTCGGCTTCGGGTCCAGGTCGGGGTCGAGTCCGGGCTCGCGGAGGCCTGCGGTGTATGCGGATCCGGTGTGCGACGCCCCGACGCCCTGAGCGCCGTCAGCGCCGGCATTGGCGGTCGAGCTGGTGTCGCGCTCGATCGCGGACGGATCTATGCCGGCTCGCGCACGCCGCCGGCGTTGCCACCGTCGTCTGGCATCGGTTCGGTCGGAGCTTCGGGCAATTCGTCCGGCGCGCCAGGCAGCAGGACGCCCGGGTCGTCGGGCACCGGTTCACGCGGGTCGATGGGCGGATACTGTTCGGGGTCGAGATCCGGTTCAGTCATCATGCGAGTATCCGTCGTCTTCCGGACTGCTGCTCGTCGGGCCCGCAAGTCGGGCGCCCTTCGCCGCCGCACCTTGGGCGACTGGCGGCGCTGATCGGTGGCTGCCTGTCACCTCGGGCGGTGCTCATTGGCGTCGGCCAGAGCCCGCCGACCTCCCGGCACGGCCGTACTGGTCAAGGGTGACAACTCCAGCAACGGACTCGGCGTAGAGCCGCTGACTGGACAGGGCGGTGGTCAGCAGTCGTGCCCTGATCACCTCCGGCACCCTCGCGGCGCAGACCGCGGAGCTTCGGTCTCCCGACGCCTGCTCCGCCCGACACCACCTGATCGCCACCCCGTCGATCATGAAGTTCACGTAGGGTTCAACCCATTTGTCACGGCTAACCTCATGATCAACTAAAGATTTCTCCGTGGGAGTAAATGGATCGGGGCGCTGATGCGTAAACCCCGTGTGGAACGAGAACGGACGGACTTCGCGGACTTCTACCAGCGGTCCCGAGACAACTGCCTGCGCGCCGTACTAGCTGGTACGGGCGATCGCGCGCTGGCCGAGGATCTGGTCGCAGAGGCGTACGCGCGAGCCTGGGCCTCCTGGCGACAGTTGAGCCAGCATCCGGCACCGGCGGCGTGGGTGGTGCGCACCGCCCTCAACATCCGGGTGTCCTGGTGGCGTCGACGCCGGCGGGAGGTGGCCCTCGACGGCCACGAGCGAGCGTCTCTCATCGAGGACGACTTCGACACGGCCGACGCTCTCCTGGCCGCCGTTCGCCGGCTGCCGCAGCGGCAGCGTGAGGTGGTCGTGTTACGCATCTGGCTCGACCTGGACACCAGGTCCGTGGCTGCGGCGTTGGGCATCTCCGCCCAAACCGTAGCCGTTCATCTGTCCCGTGCCACCGCAACCCTGCGGGGGCAGCTCGCGCCCGCAGCCCGTTAGGAGATTCGATCATGAATGACAATGAGGTGTGGGACGCGGTGAAACAGACCCTTTCCGACGTACAGATGGATCGCCCGGTCGAGGCGATCGAGCAGCGCGGCCGGGCCCGGCGACGCAACCGCCAGGTGCTCGGCCTGGCCGCTGGCGGCGGCGTCGCGGCCGTGGCCGCTCTCGCACTGGCCCTGCCGATGGCCACGGGATCCGGCACGGCCCCGGCTCCGACCGGCACGAACAGTCACGCCGGGGCCGCCCCAGCGGCACCGGCAGGCAACATCAAGCTCGTGTCCCTGGCAGCCAACCTCACCGCAGACAACGCCGCGCTGCCGGGCGACGCGTCGCTGATCATCGAGAAGGTCGACGTCCGTCGGGGCACCGTGCCATCTCGCACCCGGTACCACCTGTACACCGACGGCGGCGAGTACTACTACACGGAGGCCAGGAACGAACTCCCACGGGTGATCGCTCGTGGCGAGAACCTCGGCAACGGCTTCCACACGCGTGGGGTGGCGGCGGCGCGGAACGCGGTAACCGGCGACCTCGCCGAAGCCCGAGAGCAAATGATCAACTCCGTGTACGACGAGGGGAAGCCCCCTGCTGGCGCCGAGGAAAAGCGAATGGAGAGCCTTCGGCAGAAGGGGGTCGCCAACCCGTCTCCGCTGACGGATGAGGACCGGGAGCGCATCGCCGCCAATCACCTCTGGGTCAACAGCGTCGACGTGCTCTCCGCAGGAGGAGGCGACCCGAAGGTACGGGCGGGCGTGCTTCGCCTGACCTCCACCATCCCCGGTGTCACCGTCGTGGATTCGACGACCGGCGGGCAGCCCACCCTGACCATCACCGCCAAGGTGTGGACTGACGACACCCAACAGGTGCTGATCATCAACGCTGAGAGCGGGGTACCGATCAGTTCCGAGATGGACTCCCCGGAGACGGGAACCTCCATTGCCGGAACCTTCGAGGTCTCCCGCGTGACGGTGGCCGACGTCAGGGCCGGCAGCTTCTGACCCTCGGTCCTGCCCCGTGCGCGCCGTCCGCACCACGTGGACGACGCGCACGGGGCGCGCCCACATTCGCGCCTGGCTCCGCGGCGGTATCAGGCATTCGGACGCCGGTGGATGCCATTCCGGTGCTGTAGGACATCAACCCACGTCGCGTGCGGATCTGATGCCGAGCTTGAGTTGCCGCTGCATGGCACCCTTGAGCTGATGGACGCTTTCGTCTCACAGCTACCGGCACTACTGGGCGTCGTTGTCGGTGCCCTCGGTGCAGGTCTGGCAACCTTCCTGTCCAGCAGAAGCCAGTGGAGGCGCAGTCAGGCCGTGCGATGGGACGATCGGCGAATGGAGGCGTACAGCGAGTTCGCCCAGGTACTCAAAGAGATCCAGGCGGTATCCCTGAAAGTCCTGGCCACGACGGCCGGTGACTGGTACCGCTCGGGGTTGGACAAAGCCGCGGCGCTACCTCGGCTCGCCGACGCCGACATCAGGCACACCCTGGTATGGGAAAACCTCCTGCTCCTTGGGGATGCCAGCACCGTCGCCGCAGCGCAGGACTGGCGAGAGGCGGTCTGGAGGCTCGAGCACCGGGCCCGTGGCGTCGAGGAGACTTCCGAGCCGCTACTCGAACTCGTTCAGCAGGCCAACACGCGACGTGACGGCTATTATCATGCCGCCCGGCGCGGCCTTGGTGTGGGCGGTGGATCAGTCTCCCAATCCGACCGTCTACAGCAACGCGCCGCTTCCTCCTTTGCGAGCCACAAGTCTTTCACCAACGCCGACGCTCTCAAGCCTCAGCCGGCGACGCATCCACCGGATCCGTCGAATCAGTAAGGCCGGCGACGAGCAGCAGGTACGCGGTCAGTTCAACCACCGCCGTCAGCGCCACCATCGGTTGTGGCATGGACAGGGTGGGCGTGATGCCATTCCAGGCGAACAGGCCGCTGTCACTGCCTACCGACAGGGGCATCGCGACCGTGTCAATGCTTGTGCCCATCAGCGGCAGCGCCACGAGGGCCAGCAACGTCGCGCCGATCGAGGCGAGCCGTCGACCGTTGCCGGCGAGCACCGAGGCGAGCGCCAGCGCGGTAATCCCGAGGACCAGGGGCGGCAGGACCGCCATGCCCACGGCCATCGTCAGATCGGCCACCTCGGTGCCGGCCGTTCGCGGAGGTACAGCAGCAGCGGCACGCCAGATACTGACAGTACGGAAGGTCGCATAGCCGGCGATCAGCGCTGCCAGCACACCGGCGGGCACCGCGGTCTGCCGATGCCAGCCACCTCGACGCCACGCAACGAGCAGCACCAGCGCCGCGGTCAACGAAGGCCAACAGAGGGAGAGACCCGACTCGAAAGCGGACGGAGCCTCCCGGGCCGAGCCGGGCACGAGCACTTGCCAGCCGTCGCCATCGCTGTCCCCAGCGGCCGGCATCCTCCGGACCGCGTCCACGAGCAGGACCGCGAGGGCTACCCCCAGCGGCCAGCGGGATCTCGGCGATGGGCTGACCACGGCGCAGGCAAGGAGGAGACCGACGCTCAACAGCTCCGCGTAGCGCCAGAGCGGACGGGCGGTCAGGACGCCTGCCACATGGACGGCGGTGCACAGAGCCGCAGCAGACAGGAGGATCAGCCGGGGACGCACGGGCGAATCCTGCCACGCATCGTCTCCCCAACCAGAGACGCGCTCTGCTCACTCCCAGCCTGCGGCCTCGGTGGACTTGGCGACGAAGGGCGCTGCACTACCCCGCATCTCGGTAGCGGGCTGACCGCCGTCGTCACTCGCCCTGCCACCGACTGTCCGGCGTGCGGGACGGGTCGTGGCCCAGTCCATACCCGGCACGGATTTCCACCGCGCTCACTCCGAGCGCGTCGAGCCCTCGGTTGAGCTTGCGGTGCGCCTGGAACTCCGCTGTCACGAACTGCTCACCCTCGACCGCGGTCGCGGGAGACCAGCCGCTGCGGCCCAGTGCTGTCATCGCCGTCTGCACCGCCACCCATGGGCGATGTCCGCTGACGCCGACCAGCGCGTACACCCGGGTGATCGACAGCGGCCTACTGACCTCGACGGGGCCGGGGCCGTCACAGGTCCGCCTGCCGACCCGTTCGGCGAGTGTCGTGGCCACCTCAACGGCCCGGTCGGCAGCACTGTTCGGCACGTCGACCACAAGCGCCACCCGCACCGTTGCCTCTTCTCGCACCAAGGACCGCAGTTCGTCGGGGAGGTCCTCCGCCTCGGCCCCGATCACCACCCCGCTATCGGTATCCGCCTCGGTGTCCTCCTTTCGCGCGGTAGCGATGTCGCCGGCAGCCTCGATGTCGACCCAGGAACCGGTGTCTCGGAAACGAGCGGCCGCCTCGCGCCAGGCGAGATAGGCCGCTTCGGTGCCGTCGCGCGACTCCGGCGGGGCCAGCTCACTGCCGGACAGGAACCCGCGTACGAAGTACCGGGTCTGCTCGGAGCAGTCGCCGATCTCCCCCTTCGAAACCCGGGTACGAATGCCGTGCTCCGCGCAGTAGGCGTCCATGCGGCCGGCGGAGGTGTGCGGATTGCCGTCGAGAAGGTAGTGCCGTCCGCATTGCTCAGTGTCGAACCAGAGGTGGGGGTCGACGTCGGGCGGCAAGGGAGGACGAGTAGGGGAACTCATCCCACGACAGTAGGACGCACGTGTCAGGACGGTCGACAGCACGGACGCAGTCAGCGGTTAGGGCTGTGGCCGGCAGGTCAACCCGCTGCTGACTATCGGGGCTTGTAGATCAAGACGCGTCGAGCAGAAGAATCGCGCCGATCTTGCACTTCCTGTCGCCGATTTAATCGGGAATGCACCCTAATGTCGGGGCAGGAAGTGCAAGATCGCGATGCAGGCACGGTTGGTGAACAGTCATTCCGCCTAACGCATCGGCGTTGCGGGGCACATCGGCACTGATCTTGTGGGCAGGAGCGAGGGCCGCGTCAGCAGAGCCCCAGCTGGCCGGGTAGCTGGCGGATCCAGTCACCATCGCCTCGGTCCGGATCATCCGCCTCCCACCTGGTGGCGACGCGCTCAATGGCGGCGTCGAACTGCCGGCGCTCATCCGGCTCCATCTCGCCAAGGTGGTACGCGATCTCCTCGAGCGCGTTACCGGCCGATCGGTCGTCCGCTGCTGCTGGAGGATCGCCTCGAGGGCGGTGATGCTCGCGATCAATGCTGCCACCACCCGATCCGGAGCGCCCCTCCCTTCCGTAGCGGTCAGGGCACCGCCACCTGTCCCAACCGGTAGCACAACGACCCGCGGTAGTCCGGCTATCCGGGGAAGGCTTCGGTCAGGGCTGCGAGACGCCGGCAAGATTGTCCGCGATATCGAAGGATGCCCCACATTCGGGACAGATGAGCTGCCCAAAGAGGCGGGTCAAGCCGACGGCTACGGCTCCTCGGCCAGCGCTGAGAGCCTCAGCATGCAGACGTTCCGCCAGCTCCGACGGTAGACCGGGGGTGATGTCGAGATCGTCGGCCACTAGCTCCACCAGTGTTTCCTCGCCACACTCGGGGCATCGCACGTCGATCTCGCCGTCGTTGAGGTGATCGAGTTCTTTCCCCCAGAGCTCGTCGCCCTCCAAGCCGCGAATCGCCTGAAGGAGATCGACGAAGGCGGGATCATTGGAGGCTTCTGACAGGCGGTCGGCCGCAAGAGCGCGCAAGGCCTCGATCTCGTTGGCGTAGGTTGCGCGGTCCGCGTCAGTGGCATCCACCGCGATGAAGCCGGCCAGAGCCAACGGCGTTTCTCGCTGATCGCCGGCGAACCCAGCGATAGTCGAGGCTAACCACGGCAGCAGAGCTGCGCTGGCCGGATCACAGGTTCCCTGATGGCAGGACTGCTCCCAGATAACTTTCCACGCCGGGGAGGCGGCGTCGGCTGCAGCCGCTCGGAGACCATCCGGAGAGATTCGCACGCGGCGAAGCGTGACACATTCCAAGATCGAGCGCACTGATCAAGCTTCACCCAGTCGCTGACTGACGGCGGTGATCAGGCCGGCGACGATGTTGGAGATCACGACACACCTCCGAGGTCGGGCACCAGCCAGGTGTGGCTACCAATCGTGACTCATACCAAACGCCCAATTACGTCATGCCGAGAGCACGGATAGTAACATCGAACAGCTTGGATTACAGTCATGCTCGCCCGCTCCGGCCCGGATGGTGATCCCGGGGGTCAAGGGTGTGGAGCGCGCACCGCAGCACCGCCGTCCTGACAGCCGCGGGCCGCAGCGGTGACGTCCCGGACGATTTGATCCGATTCTCGGGCCAAATCCCTGGCGGCCTTAGCCCGACGGATGAGCCATGGCACTGAACTTCCCGCCGATGACCGCTAGCACAGCGGAGCGATCGAGGGCCTTTGCTCCAAGCAGCGGAGCCAGGACCTGGTCGTGCTCGACGGGGTAGCGCCGCGCCCACGTCTGCACCAACGAGCTGACGCACTGCCGCCAATCACGGCCGGAAGCCTCGCTAACGGCGCGTGCAGCACGACCAGGTGGTTGATCGCGTCGCGAGCACCAACGCCGCATGAGCGCCCGTCGGCTCAGCCGGCTGAGGAGCCTCACCGTTCGGTCAGGGCGACAATGCGAATTAAACGCCAAACGGCGGCCCGCTGTACCAGTCGGGCCGCCGTTCACAAAATGCGGATCAGAGCGGGCGGATGTTCTCCGCCTGCGGGCCCTTCTGGCCCTGAGTGACGTCGAACTCCACCTTCTGATTCTCGTCGAGGCTGCGGAAGCCGCTCGCCGAGATCGCAGAGAAGTGGGCGAAGACGTCGGCGCCGCCGTCGTCCGGGCTGATGAAGCCGAAGCCCTTGTCGGCGTTGAACCACTTCACGGTACCTGTAGTCATGTCTGCTCCTCGCAGGCTGTGAGAGACCGCAGTGTGCGGACCCTTACGCCGCCGCGTTGATCACCCGCGTCGAAACGACACGAAAAACGATAAGCGCCTAGATGGGTTTCAGATACCCCATCAGGCGCCGGATAACGTCTACGGAAATCAAAACTGCAACACGGCTACCGTAGCACATCCGGCGCCGATCCCATGGCAGCGCGTGGGCCCGGCCCCTCACCTGCTTGCCCACCCCGCTCGGACGGCACGTTGACCGGTTTCACGATCGGCTGGCTGAAGGTCGCCTCACCTCCCCCTGACCAATACGTGCACCACCTACACGACGTCCTTGAGCCCGTGGCCGCCAGATCCGCCGAACGGGCTGCCGCGGCGACCGCGTGACGCAGCACGGTCACCCGCGAAGCGGCCATCTCTCCCGAAAACAGCGCCAATTCGTCGGCGCACAAGGCGCGCTCCACTTCGGATCCGCAAACAGAATATCCACAGAGGACAGGCCGGTCTCGGCGCCACGAAACGAATCGGTGTCTCAGCTATGGTGAGCACTTCGGGCGCGGTGACCCCTTCGCAAAACTGCACCCAATCTGCTCCCAGTTGCCCGGCCGCGGCAACCAACGGCACCCCTTACCACCCTGACCTACGCACATTGTCCTGCCAGGCGATATAGAGCGATGAGCACCGCCGCGCAGAGCCGCGGAGCACTCCGCACCGTTGGATGCCGATGGACGCAGTTCAAGGCCCTTCAGGGCATCCCAACCTGCTTCCCCGAAACCGGGCTCACACCGGCCGCCGCTCGATCAGGACTTGCCGGGCCACTGCCCTGGTTGGCACCAGTGCTGGCTCCCGCAGCCGCATCGGTCCATGGTGGAGCAGACCCACAATCGCCACGCCTCGTCAGCGGCAGATTCTCGTACGCCGATCGCGGCTGGTGCCGGTGATGAGCGAGCAGCCTGCCGCGGCGCTGGCGTCTAGCCGCGCCAGGGGTGGAGCGGGCTGCGGTCCAGCCCGTCTGGGAGGGGGTGCTTGTTGGTGAGCGCTGAGCGGGTCGCCTGCAACGATGCCAGGAGCTGCAGCCGGTCCGCGTCGGCGCTGCCCGGCTCGGCGGTGAAGACGAGCATGACCGAGCCGGGGTTTCCCGGCAGGGGGTAGGTGTCCCAGTCCAGAACGATGTCGCCTACTCCGGGAGTCCGGAAGGTCTTGGTACCGCTGACCGACTCACGTACGTCGTGCTGGGCCCACAGCCGCCGAAACTGGGGGCTGCGGATGCTCAGCTCACCAACGATCGCGGCGGCGCGTGGGTGGGTGGGGTCGGTGGCGACGGCGGCGCGCATCATGCCGATGTAGTCCAGGGCCTGCCGCTCCCAGTCCGGGCAGCTGCGCTCGCCGGTCAGCGTGTCGTCGAACAGCAATAGGAGCATGTTGAGCCGGTTGGCAGGGTAGGCGTCCGGGTCGCCGAGCAGCGCCTGCGCCATCGGGTTCCAGTCGAGCAGGTCGAGATGCCGGCCGAGTATGACCGCAGGAGTGTCCATCACCCGCAGCAGGCGCCGGGTGCCCTCTGGCACCCGCTCCGGATCGCGGTTCACCCGGGCGGGCATCGACCGGCGGGCGGCGTGGGCCAGGGTGAACAGGTGCCGGCGTTCTTCGTGGTCGAGGCCGAGTGCGCCGGCAAGCGCGTCCAGGACGTCGTCGGACGGGCGTACCTCCCGGCCCTGTTCGATCCGCTGGTAGTAGTCAGTGCTCAGCCCGGCCAACAGGGCCAGCTCCTCGCGCCGTAGTCCGGAGACCTTGCGCCGGCCGCCCGGCTCCAGGCCGACGTCGTGCGGAAGCAGCCGACTACGCCGAGCGCGTAGGAAGTCGCCAAGCTCACGAGCATACGGATGAGGGCTGTTCATGCCGCAAGTGTGCAGCGGCCCGGACTGCCGAAGGTAGGTCCCTCAGACCTAGGCAACCGAGAACGACTGAACCCCTCGCGATCCCTCCTAACGTCGATGGGCCGGCGCACCGACACCTTCAGGAGCAGCAGATGACCGCAGGGACCACCGACCACATCCCCGACCAGCACGGTCGGCTCGCCGTCGTGACCGGCGCGAACTCAGGCCTCGGCCTGGTCACCGCCACCGCGCTGGCCAGCCACGGCGCCCACGTCGTGCTCGCCGTTCGCCACACTCCCGCCGGCGAGGAGGCGGCCCGCCGCATCGGCGGCGACGTCGAGGTACGCGAGCTGGACCTGGCCTCCCTCGCCTCCGTGCGGACCTTCGCGGCGAAGCTGGCCGGCGACCACCCGGCGATCGACCTGCTGGTCAACAACGCCGGTGTGGTGCTGCTTGGCCCACGTCGCATCTCCGCCGACGGATTCGAGCTGCACCTCGCCACCAACATGCTGGGCCACTTCGTCCTGACCGGCCTGCTGCTCGGCAACCTGGCCGCGGCGCGGGAAGCCCGCGTGGTCAGTCTCAGTTCGATCACCCACAAGAACGCGCACCTGGACTTCAATGACCTGATGTTCGCACACGACTATCGGGCAGCCGCCGCCTACGGCCGGTCCAAGCTCGCCACCACGATCTTCGGCATCGAACTGGACCGCCGCCTGCGCGCCGCCGGAACGCCGATCGTCAGCGCCCTGGCCCACCCCGGTCTCACCCGCACCAACCTGACTCCGCGTGCCTGGGAACACCGTGGCCGATTCGGGCGACTGATCGCGTCGGCCGGCCTGCTGGCAACCCAGCCGGTGGCGCAGGGCGCACTGCCGCAGTTGCACGCTGCGACCGAGCCCGGTGTGCGGGGCGGTCAGTTCTTCGGCCCGTCGGGACTCTGGGAGACCCGAGGCAGGGTCACCGAGGCCCGGCTCAGCCAGGAGGCCGCCGACCCGGCCGTCGGCACGCGGCTGTGGGCGGCAGCCGCGGACCTGACCGGCGTCAACTACCTCTGACCTCCGACGATCACCGGCTGGCCGGCAGCAGTCCGCAGCGTCGCGATCGGCCGCCACACCTGCCGTTGCGCGGCTGCCAGCCACGAATCGCGCGTGGCCCATTGGCCGGCCTGCGGGCCTGGTAGTGCGGGCACCCCGTTCTCGCAATTATCCGTGCCGGCGGTCCCACGGTTCGTTGCCGTCAGCAGTCAGGTCTGAGCCCAGGCATCCGTAAGAGCACGGACCCACGGGCACCGCAGCGGCGACGGTTCTAATCCTGGCTTCAGGTTGATCGGGGAGGATGAGCGGCAAAGCATCGACTGGAAGGGGGCGCGCCGGCGTGCGGATCATGATCGCGGATGATGACGCGGCCATCCGTGAGTCGCTGGAGCGGGTTCTCCAGGTCGAGGGTTACGACACCAGCACCGTCGCCAACGGTCTCGCCGTGCTCGACGGGGTCGGTGGGGCCGGCGGTGACACACTGGATCTGCTGATCCTCGACGTGATGATGCCCCGCCTCGGCGGGTTGGAGACCTGCCGGCGGTTGCGGGCGGCGGGTCGGGATCTGCCGGTGCTGATGCTGACCGCCCGGGATCAGGTCTCCGACCGGGTCGCGGGGCTGGACGCGGGCGCTGACGACTACCTGCCCAAGCCGTTCGCCACCGAGGAATTGCTGGCCCGGGTGCGGGCCCTGCTGCGCCGGCGCACGCCGGCCGACGGGGAGTCGCAGGTCCTGTCGTTCGCCGGCGTCCGGGTCGATCCCGACAGGTTCGAGGCGTGGCGTGGCGGGCGCCCGCTGCGCTTGACCCGAACCGAGTTCTCCCTCCTGGAGGTCCTCGTGCGCAACGCGACCCGGGTGTTGACCCGCGACGTGCTGTTCGAGGCGATCTGGGGCTTCGACATGAGCGCCACGGCCAACAACCTCCAGGTGTATGTGAGCTACCTGCGCCGCAAGATGGAGGCCGAGGGTGAGCCGCGATTGATCTACACGCTGCGCGGCCTGGGATACACGTTGCGCGAGACTCCTCCGTGAGCAGGCCCGCCGGCCGGGAACCGCGCCGGCTGCCCCGATGGTGGCGCCGGCGGTCCCTGCGGACCAGGCTGACGGTGATCGCGGCGACGGCCATCGCGGTCAGCGTGTTCATGGCCTTCCAGGTGGCCAGCGAGCTGCTGGACTGGGAGCTGCGGGACTCCGCCGAGGATCAGCTACGCGCCGACTCCCGCGTCCTGGCGACGGACGCGGAGCGCGCCGGTGTGGCGCAAGTTCAGCTACCGCCGTATCCCGGGTCCGGCCGGCTGGTACGGGTCATCCTGCCCGACGGCTCGGCCCGGACGCCGGTCGGCCAACCCGCGCTGCCTCCGGTCAGCGGGCACGCCGTTCGCGTGGCGCAGGGCGCGTCGGCCGACCTGATGGAGACGAACGACAGCGACGAGGACGGCTACCACATTTACACGTTGCGGGCGGGCGACGGCGCGGTCCAGGTGGCCCGCGTGGTCGACGACAGCCCGATCAACCGGTTCGGGTTCGGGATGTTGGTGATCGGGCTGCTCTGCGTGGTTGGCGGCGCCCTTGTCGGGCGGACCGTGGCACGGGCCGGGCTGGCACCGATCGACCGGCTGACTGCCGCAGCGGTACGTGTCGCGCACACCAGGGTTCTCGACGCCGACATCCCGGACGAGGGCGGTGGGGAGATCCGGAGGCTGATCCAGTCGATCAACGAGATGCTCGCCGCGCTCCGGGACTCCCGGCGGGCCCAGCGGCTGCTCGCCGAGGACGCCGCCCACGAGCTCAAGACCCCGCTCACCAGCCTGCGCCTCAACGTCGAGCTGCTGATCCGGCTCGATCGGCGCGGCACCCTGGACAACGCACTCTCGGCGGAGAGTCGGACCCGGTTGCTCAACGATCTCGGCGCCCAGGTGGCCGAGTTGAGCACCCTTGCTGCCGAACTGACCGAGGTGGCGCGCGGTGACGTCAGCGACGAGAGCACCGAGCTGCTCGACCTCGCCGACGTGGTGGTGGCCGCCGCGACCCGGGCGCGTTCCCGCGTGCCTGACATCGAGGTCGCCCTCGACGTGACCTCCGTGTGGGTGAGCGGGCGTCCCGCTGCGCTCCAGCGGGCGGTGCTCAACCTCATCGACAACGCCGCCAAGTGGTCCCCCGTGGACCAGCCGGTCCAGGTCCGGCTGCGTGCCGAGGGCGCGTCGGCGGTGCTCGAGGTCGATGACGCCGGGCCGGGCATCGACGCAGTCGACGTACCGCGGGTGTTCGACCGATTCTACCGTGCCGACAGCGCCCGGGGGTTGCCGGGATCCGGTCTGGGGCTGTCGATCGTGCAGCGGGTCGTCGACGCCCACGGCGGCCGGGCCGCTGTCGCCCGTTCCACACGCGGTGGTGCGCTGCTTCGTGTCGACCTTCCGGCCGCGGCCCCGCCCGCCCCGATCGCGCGCCGCACCGCCGGGGAGGACACCGCGGCGCGCTGACCCCGTCCCGGCGGTGCGCGCGGGACAAGAGACGGCCGTCTTCGGGCATGACCCCGCGCCGTTCACCTTCGGGGCCGGACACCGCGGTGCGCCGACCCCAGGCCAGGCGCGTCGCGCAGGACGGAGGGCGGCGGCCGTCGGACCCACGAAAGGACACGGGACGGACTGGATGCCCGTCCCGGATCTCGTCCGTGCCGCGGCGCTCACCGTTTCAGCGCGGGCTCCTCGTCGGCGAGCGTGTGTCGACCGATCGGCCGCCCCGCCGCTGGACGCGACAGCCGGCCCGGCCACCAGATCCGCCGGCCGATCAGGAGGGTGAGGGCGGGCACCAGGACCGACCGCACCAGCAGGGCGTCGAGCAGCACGCCGAAGGCGACCAGGAACCCGACCTGGATCAGCATCACCAGCGGAAGGGTGGCGAGGACCGCGAACGTGGCCGCCAGGACCAGCCCGGCCGAGGTGATGACGCCACCGGTGGCGGAGAGGGCTTTGAGCATGCCCTCTCGGGTGCCGAGCCGCACGGTTTCCTCCCGGGCCCGGCTGGCCAGGAAGATGTTGTAGTCGACGCCGAGCGCTACCAGGAACAGGAATGCCAGCAGCGGCACCGAATAGTCGATGCCCTTGAACCCGAGGACCGTGTCGAAGACGAACACGCTGCCACCGAAGGCTGCGGCGAATGAGACGATCACGGTGGCCATCAGGACCAGCGGGGCCACGATCGCGCGCAGCAGCAGCCCGAGGACGATCAGGACGACGACGAGCACCAGCGGGATCACCCGCTTCTCGTCGCGGCTGGTGGTCACCTCGGTGTCGAGGTTCTCCGCGCTCGGCCCGCCGACGATCGCCTCCGCCCCGCTCACCGCGTGCACGGCGGTCCGCACGCGATTGATGGTGTCGTACTCTGCGACTGTGTCCGGCGCGTCCGTCGGGAACACGGAGATGTCGGCCCAGCCACCCCTGGTCTGACCCGGGATGGCCATGGTCACGCCGCGGATGCCCTTGACGGTGTCGAGCACTCGCTCCTGGTAGGCCGGCCGCGTGAAGATCGTCATCGGCTGGCCGCCGAGCTCCGGGAAGTGCTGGCGGAGGACAGCGAAGCCGGTGACCGACTCCGGCGCGGACAGGAACTGGTCCTCCTCCCGCAGGGCGCCGGTATTGCCCCCCAGCCCGAGGGCGAGCACGCCGAGGACTCCGAGCGAGCCGAGCATCGCCACCCACCGTCGGCGGCTGATTGCGGTGCCAAGCCGTCCCCACAGCCCCGGCTTCTGCTCCACGGCCGTGCTAAACCGCGGGATGGCCGGCCAGAAGATCCGCCTGCCGAGCACCACGAGCACCGCCGGGAACAGCGTCAGCATGGCCACCAGCGCGCACAGGATGCCGGCCGCGCCGATCGGGCCCAACCCGCTTGTGCTGTTCAGGTCCGCGACGAGCAGGCAGAGCAGGCCGGCGATCACGGTGGCCGCGGACGCGACGATGGCCGGCGCCGCGCCGCGTAGCGCGTGGACCATCGCAACCCTGACGTTCTCGTGGTGGTGCAGTGCCTCCCGATACCGAGCGATGAGCAACAGCGCGTAGTCCGTGCCGACGCCGAATACCAGGATCGTCAGCAGCGCCGAGTTCTGGTCGTTGACCACGATGCCGAAACCCATGACGAGCAGGTAGACGGTCGCCATCGCGGTCAGTGCGGCCGCGCCCACGGCCACGAGCGGAATGAACCACAACACCGGGCTTCGGTAGGTGAGGACGAGCAGGAGCGTGACGACGACGACGGTGGTGAGGAAGATCTGCAGGTCGATGCCGTCGAAGACAGCGTCCATGTCACCGTCGATCGCGGCCGGGCCGGTCACGTCGAGTTCCAGGCCGGTGGGGCGGTCCGTCGCGGCGTCACGCAACGGGCCGACGATGGCCTCCGGTGCGCCGTAGGTCGTGCTCACGTCGAGGGTGAACATCATCGCCTTGCCGTCGGTGGAGAGTCTCGTCGCCGGGTCCTCGCCGTCCTCGCCGTCCGCCACTTTCGGCGGGTACCGCTCGGCAAGGGTGTTGTAGTGGCGCTCGACCGTCGCGCGGTCGGCGTCGGTCATGCCGCCGGCGCGGTGGTACACGAACACGAACGTGTTGTCCTCACCGCCGGGGAGACTGTCCTCCAGCACCGCCACCTTGGTGGACTCGGCGCTGGCCGGCAGGGTGTCCACGGCTCTGTCGGTAGTGACCGAGCTCAACTTTGCGCTCAACGGCACCATCACCGCCGCCAGCGCCACCCATAGGCCAATCACCAACCACGGCACCCAACGGCCCGCCAACCGGCCGGCCGGCGCCTCCCTGGGCGGCGCTGCGTTGACTGACATCAATAGCCTCCTGACGGGTTGCATCGCTTGTCTGAGGCCAACTTCGTACCGAGCGAATCTGAGACGACCGTTAATCCGGTGATCAGACCGGTTGGCAAGGCCCAGGCGACACGGCCGTCGGACCGGATGAGCAACGCGGCACGGCTCTCGTGCGGGTGTCGGACGGCGCTCCCGGAGTAGTACTGCGACACCACCTCCCTCCCCTGAGCCGAGCACCGCCGACACTGGCGAGCGTGATTCACCTCGCACAACCTTGCCCCTGACGTCAACGTGAGGTTTTAGCGTGGTGGTATGCAGATCAACGGCTCAACAGCTCTCGTGACCGGAGCCAACCGCGGCCTCGGCAAGGCCTTCGCCGAGGCCCTCCTCGCCCGGGGCGCCACCGTCTATGCGACCGCCCGTCGCCTGGAAAGCATCGACATTCCCGGTGCCATCGCGCTCCAGCTGGACAGCACGGATCCCGCGTCCATCGAGGCCGCCGCAGGCAAGGTGGGCGACCTCGACATCCTCATCAACAACGCCGGCACCTCCACTGAAGCCCCGCTGCTCGGCCCCTCCACGGAGAACATCCGCCGCGACCTCGACACCAACTTCTGGGGCACTCTCAACGTCACCCGGGCCTTCGCGCCCAGGCTGGCCGGCGGCGCCATCCTCAACGTCATCTCGGCGCTGAGCTGGTACACCTTCAGTGCCGGCACCAACGGCTACGCCGCCTCCAAGGCCGCGGAGTGGTCCCTGACGAACGGCATCCGACTCGAGTTGGCCGACCAGAAGACTCTGGTCACCGCCCTGGCGCTGGCGATCGCCGACACGGACATGATGGCTGGCTTCGACATCCCCAAGCTCGCGCCCCACGAGGTGGTCGCCCAGGCCCTCGACGGACTGGAAGCAGGCAAGATCGAAGTCATCGCCGACAAGCCCACCGCCAACGTCAAGGCCTCCCTCTCCCGCGATCCCGCCGACTTCTACGCGGACATCACCGGCAATCTCTTCGCCTGACTTCACCGGTAATCCGCGATGGCCAGGTCAGGAGCCGGATCAGGCGTCATCCAGGCCATCGGCAGCAGCAGGCAGATCCGCGGCGGCGGTCAGCGCGCCGGCCAGGCGGCCATGGCCAGTTGCGCAGTATCGGTGAGCTCCGCCGCCGTGGCACCATCCCGGGCGCGCTGGGACATGCCGTGCATGACGGCCGTGAAGTACGCGGCAAGCTTGCGGGGGTCGGCTGTCGCCGGTATTTCGCCCTCTTGCCGGGCGGTTGCCAGGCGCTTCTCGAAGGTGCCGACGCTGGCGTTGCGCAGGTCGCGCATGTAGGTGGCGACATCGGTGTCGGCCGCGGCCGCGCTGCAGAGCAGATTTCCGGCCGGCGTCTCGGCGTCGGTGTACATCGCCGCCGCGTCGAGCAGGATGCGGCGGAAAGCATCGAAAGCCGTCGGCTCCCTGGCCATGGCGGCCCAGATGAACTCGCCGGCCGGGGAGCGACCGTACGCCTCGATGACCTCGTTGAACAGAGACCTCTTGTCCCCGAACGCCGCGTAGAGGCTGCCGGGCCGGATGCCCATCGCCCGGGTGAGGTCGTTGATCGAGGTCCCCTCGTACCCGTTCTCCCAGAACAGGCGGGTTGCGGCCGCCAGTGCCGCCGCCCGGTTGAAGGTCGGCGGCCGGCCTCGCCGTACCTCTGGTGTGTCCACGACCCCATTCTAGAGCGATCGTTCAAAAGCTGGTCGGCGACTTGTTGGTAGATCACTCAAGAACGAGCTACGGTCCCTCTTGAGCGATCATTCAACAAAGGAGCGGTCATGTCCGGAGCACTGCAGAACAAAGTGGCCGTCGTCACCGGCGGCAGTCACGGGATCGGCCGGGCGACCGTCGAGCGGTTCGCCCGTGACGGGGCGACGGTCGCCGTCGGCTACGGCCACGATGAGGCGGCGGCCCGCGACACGGTGGAGCGCGTCCGCAAGGACGGCGGACGTGCCTTCGCGGCGCACACCGAGCTGGGCACATCCGGCGACGCGGCGCGCTTCTGGGAAACCTTCGACAGGGCGGGCCGGGAGTTCGTGCCCGACGGGAAGATCGACATCCTCGTTCACAACGCCGGCAAGGGAAGCTTCGCCCGACTGGCCGACCTCCCCGAGGACGAGTTCGACCAGGTGATGGCCGTGAACGTGAAGGCGCCGTTCTTCATCACGAAGCTCGCACTGCCGCGACTGCGCGACGGCGGCCGGATCATCAACGTCTCCAGCACCGCGGCCAGAGTCGGAAGCCCGGATCTGCTGGCCTACGGCGTCAGCAAGGCGGCGCTGAACTGGTTCAGCTACGACATGGCGCTGGATTTGGGCCCGCGCGGAATCACCGTCAACTCGGTGTCGCCCGGCATCGTCATGACTCGGAACAGCCAGTACCTGGTCGACAATCCGGAACTCGCGGCGCAGCAGACAGCACGCGTCGCCCTCGGCCGGCTCGGCGAGACGGACGACGTGGCCAGCATCATCGCCTTCCTCGCCTCGGACGAGGGGCGCTGGGTGACCGGCCAGGTCATCGACGCTTCGGGCGGCACCGCGCTCTGAGGACGGGCCCGGCCAGATCGCGTTTCGTAGGTGGCGTTGATGTTGCGGCGTGGCGGTAGTCGATAGCGCAGGAGGTCTCCGGTGGTTGGTTCAGCGACCAAGCGCCACCCGTAGCCCGGGCGGCGGACACACCACCCCGACAGTTGGTGTGTTGCCGGAGGTGCTCACGCACCGTCGAGCCGGCCGGCGCCTTCCCGGTGCCGGCCGGTCCCGACGTGATTTCCGCCGCCCGTGCGCGGCGCGAGGATCAGGTGGCCCGCGGAGGCCCGCCCACCAGCCGGAGGCGTGTTGCTCGTCCACAAGGCGAGGATTCACAACGACCTCCGGACACCCGGTGAACGTTCGTGAACACCGCACTAGCGGACGCGCAGCCCGGCGACGAGGAGGTCGACCAGGCGGCGTGCGTCGTAGCGGGGGTCGACGCCCGCGCCGACGCAGAGATTGCCGACTCCGCGCAGCAGCCCGTAGGCGTCGAGGCCGGGGTGGATCTCGTCGGCGGCGACGGTGGCGTCGAGGAGTAGGTCGCAGACCGGGACGAGCCGGTCGAGGAAGTAGGCGTGCAGGGTCTGGAAGGTGGCGTCGTCGGACTGTAGCGCTGCGGCGAGGCCGTGTTTGGTGACCAGGAAGTCGACGAACAGGTCGATCCACCGCGCCAGGGCGGCGTATGGGGTGTCGCTGTCGGCCAGGAGGGCCGGTCCCGCGTCGGCGCACGCCTCGATCTGGTGCCGGTAGACGGCGACGATGAGGTCGGCCCGGCTGGGAAAGTGGCGGTAGATCGTGCCCACGCCGACGCCCGCCCGAACGGCGATGTCCCGCACGGGTACGTCGACGCCGGAGGTGACGAACGCCGCGGCGGCGGCGTCGAGCAGGGCCCTCTCGTTGCGCCGGGCGTCGGCTCGCTTGCGCGGGGCCGGTTGCGCCGAGCCGTTGTCGATGTCGGCCACGTCGCGTTACCTCCGTCACGTCACTTGGCAACCGGAACATGGTTCCGTATGTTGGTTATCGGAACAGCGTTCCGCTTGCTCACCATACTGACCGGACGGGCTGCCACCAAACCGTGGACTGCCGGACGTGAAGGAGAACAGTCATGCATTACCGCACCTTGGGCCGCACCGGTGTGCAGGTCAGCACCCTCGTACTCGGCGCGATGAACTTCGGCAGGATCGGCAACACCACCCAGCAGGACGCCACCGCCATCGTCGACGCAGCGTTGCAGGCGGGGATCAACCTCATCGACACCGCCGACGTCTACAGCGGCGGCCAGTCCGAGGAGATGGTCGGCAAGGCCATCGCCGGTCGCCGCGACGACGTCATTCTGGCGACCAAGGCGACCCTGCCGATGGGCGACGAGCGCAACCAGCAAGGCGGCTCGCGCCGCTGGCTGGTCACCGCGCTCGAGAACAGCCTGCGCCGCCTCGGCGTCGACCACGTCGACCTCTACCAGATGCACCGGTGGGATCCGACGACCAGCGACGACGAGACGCTGTCGGCGCTGACGGACCTGCAGCGCGCGGGCAAGATCCGCTACTTCGGCTCCTCGACCTTCCCCGCCTACCGCATCGTGCAGGCGCAGTGGGCCGCCCGCGAGGGACGTCTGAGCCGTTACGTGACCGAGCAGCCGAACTACTCGATCCTGCAGCGTGGCATCGAGACCCACGTGCTGCCCACGACCCAGGAGTACGGCATGGGCGTGCTCGCCTGGAGCCCCCTGGCATCGGGCTGGCTGTCCGGCGCGATCCGTGCCGGCCAGGACATCAGCACGAACCGCTCGGGCTTCATGCAGCAACGCTACGACGTCAGCATCCCCGCCAACCGCGCCAAGCTCGACGCCGTCGAGCAACTCGCCACAGTCGCCGACGAGGCCGGCCTCAGCCTCATCCAACTCGCGCTCGGCTTCGTCACCGCGCACCCGGGCGTGACCAGCGCGATCATCGGGCCCCGCACGACGGACCACCTCCGCTCGCAGCTCGCCGCCGCCGACACGGTCCTCCCGGCCGACGTGCTGGACGCCATCGACGCGATCGTGGCCCCCGGCGTCGACCTCGCCGCTAACGAGAAGAACGACACCCCACCAGCTCTGCTCGAGCCGACCCTGCGCCGCCGCTGACCACCCGGCACGCCAGTGACCAGACGGCAGACGGACGTGCGCCCGTGCGTCCGACTGCCGCCTGACCCGCCAGATCTTCCGGGCTCGGCACCGAAAGGACGAACGGACCCATGCCAAGCAAGCCCTCGCCCAGCTTCGGGCTCATGACCGCCCCGATGCACGTCGACTACCACGACATCCTGCGGGTATGGCAGGAAGCGGACGCCATCGCCGAGATCGAGCACGCGTGGCTGTTCGACCACCTCATGCCCATCGGCGGCGACCCGGGCGGAGCGGCGTACGAAGGCTGGACACTGCTCTCCGCGCTCGCCGCGCAGACCGAGCGACTGCGACTGGGCGTGATGGTGACCAGCAACCGCTTCCGGCCTCCCGCGATGCTCGCCAAGATCGCCACGGTCGTCGACATCGTGTCCGCCGGGCGCCTCGACTTCGGCATCGGCGTCGGGTCACGGCCTGGTCACCCCGTGGCCCGGCGGGAGTACGCCGCGCACGGCCTGCCCTTCGCCGACACCGCCGACGCCGTGGGCAGCCTCGCCGAGGCGCTCACGGTCATCCGGCGACTATGGACCGACAACGAGCCGTTCGACTTCCACGGAACGTACGTCGATCTCACCCGCGCGTTCGCCAACCCCAAGCCCGTGCAGCGCCCGCACCCGCCGATCGTTGTCGGTGGCCGCTCCGCCGCCACATTGCGGGTGGTCGCCGAGCACGCGGACATCTGGAACATCGCCAGCGGAGACATCGACGACGCCGTCAGCCGCAGCGCCCTGCTGGAACGCTACTGCGCCGACATCGGCCGCGACCCAGCGTCGATCACCCGCTCGATCAACCTGCCCGTCTCCTACGACCAGCCCGGGCTCACCCGGGACGCCATCGGCAGGGCGATCGGTGCCGGCTTCGGGCACATCGTGCTCATCCTGCCGGCGCCCTACCCCGCTGGCGTCGCGCGTTGGGTCGCCGATGAGCTCATCACCCCGTCCACCGCACAGCTGCCCCGGCGGGTCGATCTGAATTGATCTCCGACTCGGGCGGCCGGGGCTTGCGTCAGCCGCGCCACGCCACCTCGTCGCCGCCGAGTCGACGGCTGAGCGATGGCTGCTGGATCGGCCGCACGTGCGGCCGGTGGCGGGTGACCACCGGGGTGACTTCTACCAGCCCGGGCCGGAACTCGTCACTGTGCAACTCGGGCCGGTTGTTCAGGTGCCCGCGGTGCCAGACCGCCGTCGAGGTCCTTGGCCAGCTCGCGAAGGATTTCGAGTTCGAACAGACTTCTCCATGGCAGACAGAGCGCCACAGCGGCCACGACGATCGCCAAGACGGCGCAGGCGAGCCAGACCGCCACGCAGCCGGCCTTACCGTCACCGGCGTTGCGGCCCCGGGCACGTGGCTCGACAGGGCCGCCATGACGGCCGCGAAGGCGGCACCGGACACAGCGCCTCCGACCGCCCGCGCGGTGTCGAACAAGCCGGAGCTGATGCCGACCGCGTCCGCGGGCGCCCGCGTCACCACGTCCGTGGAGAGCCTGGCCAGCACCACGCCGTTGCCGGCCCCGATCAGGACCTGCCAGACGACGAAAGTGGCTACGGCCAGCTCCCGGGTGCTCCGGGCCACCTCAGCTCCTCCCCCTTGGTACGGCTGTGGCGCCACGCTCTCGGCCCCAACGGCGCCGGCAAGACGGAGGCGCGGATTCATGGAGCTGCTCGGCCGCCGCACCGGAAGCGCCGCGGTAGAACAGCTGCTAGCCCGGGCACGGTCCGGACACCCTGGTGGCGCGCGGGAAAGCCGGCATCGGCAAGACCGCGCCGCTGGAACATACCCGCGACATCGCAAGCCGATCCTGCATCGCGATCTTGCACTTTCTGCCCCGACATCAGGGTGCATTCCCGCTTAAATCGATGACAGAAAGTGCAAGATCGCGCGCGAATCTCCATCGGCCAGCGCACGGTGCAGCACCCCTCGGGCCGGGCGAAGCCTGCACGAGCGCACGGCGGGTGCTACGCAGCGGCGTCGTCGTGCCGGGCCGGCCCGAAGAGGGTCATGACGAGCGCCACAATGCTGAAGAAGCCGGATCCCAGGGCCAGCAGCAGCGAGGGCACGAAGGCTTCTGGCGGTGGCACCCAGCCACCAAGCACCCAGGGCAGCGTGACAAGTACGACAACCGCTGCCGTGGTGGCGACTTCGTTGACAACGAACGCGGTTGAGATGGCCGAGCCGCCGCGAGCGACTGTGCGGTAGGTCGTGTCGACAGTTGAGGCAACCAGCACGACCGAGAGCGCGATGAAGGTAAGAGCACCCCAGATCGGCGCCAGGCCGGCGAGTGTGAGCGACACGATGAGCGGCACGGCCGAGACCACGAAGATCCACCGCACTCCTGAGCGCATGTAGCGGTCGGCCGCAGCTGAGCCCTTACGGGTCTTGTGCAGGTCGGAGTCGAGGTAGAAGAAGACTCCGACGAGAAGTGTGCCGACAAGAGCACCAGCAACCTCCGCCATGGTGAAGAAAAATTCGTCGCTAGTTTCTCGCATCGCGACCGACTCCCCTCCAGCATGGAAGATGTCCCGACGGCGTTCTCCTCGGTCACCATACGGCCGACCGAGGAGAACGGGTGCGCATTCGCAGTCTCGGCATTTCGAGGTGCCAAGTCCATGGGTTCAAGCGCGAGTTAGCCGAGGAACGGAAGGCACCATCAGCACACTGAGAGCAAGGCCAGTGCCTGGGTGGTCAGCCGATGCGGCAGCAGACCACGCGCGGTCGACTCCACGTCGACAAAGCCGCGCAGGAGGTCCGCGGTGACCGGGGTGATCCATTGGCGTTCGGTGGTCATTGCCCCAAGCCTTTCGACCGAATCTCGGTGTTCATCGGCGCGCGCGCAGCGAACCGCCTGCGGCGGTGCGGCCATTGTCCGGGTCAGGTAGAGCTGCGGATGCGTGACAGCGAGTCGCGCGAATCCACGATGTGGTCCCCAGGATTCCTGCGCAGCCGGGGGCGCTGTGTGCGAAACCACCGTGGAAGACGCTGCCCAGCATTTGGACCGCAGGCGTCGTGCCCGGCTCGTCCAAGTCGTAGCCCCGCAGGATCGCCCGGGCCATCTGGGCGCTGCTCGACGTCCGCGGCTTTGCCGACGCGGTGCTGGCGCCGCTGCTACTGCCCTTCGGCCCGCTGGGCGCAGAGCCGACCGTCGCCCGTCCCTCCACCAGTCCCACGGCCACGTCCGCCACGTCGAACCACGCCTGCTGGAGCAGGCTCGCTCCGCTCAGTATCGTCACACGCCGACCGGCATCCGTTCCTCCTCGCGCTGCGCGGCCCGGGCCGCCAGCCGACGCTGCCGCTCCTGCGCACCGATCAGGTCGTCGGGCAGCGAATCCGCGACTTCAAGGTCGAAGCGGCGGAGCAGCCGGATCGCGAACCCGCCCAGGGTGATCAGGATCAGCGTCGCGCCGAAGCAGACGTACGCGAAGCCGATGCCCCGACCCGGACCGGTGCCGATCACCGCGCCCACCGACCCGGCCAGAGCCCCGTCCGGGGCGAGCAGCGGCTCGAACAGGCGGGTGGCCGCCGGGGCGATCAGCGCGAACCCGATGGGCAGCGTCGACCAGGAGATGGTCTGGTTGAGGCTGAACACCCGGCCGTGATAGCGCTGCGGCACCTTGACCTGGACGATCGTGGCGTAGATGGACTGTGCCGTGGTCATCGACATGGCCAGCCAGAACGCACCGACGCAGATCATCGCCACGGACGCGTCCAGGCCGACCAGGACGCAGCCGACCGCCGTGCCGAGGTTGCCGATCAGCACGCCGATCATGCGTCGGTTGCGAGGACCACCCCAGAGCGACATGAGTACGCCGCCGGCGACCGCGCCGAGAGCCTCGGCGAGGGCCACCTGGGCCACCTGCGTCGCGTTGCCGAAGGAGAGCACCAACGGGGTGGTGAGCACCAGCGCGGGCGCCAGGAAGATGTTGCCCAGCGCGAAGTAGCCCAGCATCAGCCGGAAGCCACGGTGCCGCCACGAGTAGCGCAGACCGTTGGCGATCGCCACCAGCAGTCGCTCCCGGGGTCGCCATCCGAGCAGGTCGGGGAAGCGGACCACGGACAGGGTCACCACCGCGATCACATAGCTGGCCACGTCGAGCAGCAGGATGCCCTTGAGGTCGATCGCGGCCAGCAGGCCGGCTGCGAAGACCGGCATCAGCAGCATGGCGAACCCGTTGGAGAGCTGGGTGATGCCCATCGCGTGGCCCAGGTAGCGCTTGGGCACCAACTGCGGCACCGCCGACTGGAACGCGATCCGTTGGAACGAGCCGGCCACCTGACTGAGCGCCACCAGGCCGTAGATGTGCCAGAGCGCCAGGTTGTCGGTCCAGAGCAGCGCGGCCAGCACGAGCTGGACGGAACCGGCACTGCAACTGGCGATCATCATGATCTTGCGGCGGCTGATCCGGTCGGTGATCGCCCCGGCGACGGGCAGCACCAGCACGCCGCAGATCAGCGCCAACGCCCAGAGCAGACCCAGGTCGGTCACCGAGCCGGAGCGGGTGAACAGCCAGATCGGCAGGGCGAACGCGGTCAGCGCCGAACCGGTGGTGGAGACGAGCTGCCCGACGGTGACCGACACGAAGCGGGCCATGCTGGGCCGGACCACCGGCCTGTCCGGGACGACGACGGCGTCGACGCCCCGGGTGTCGGCCACCGCCCAGCCGGCGTCCTCGCCCCGCGCCTGCGGGGTCAGCTCGCCGACGTCGCCGGCGATCAGCGCCGGGTGCACCTGGGTGACGATCTCGGCCAGTTCCTGCGCGCGGTACTTGAGGAAGAAGTGCCCAGCCTGGTCGAGCACCACCAGCCCGAGGCGGTCGCTGAGGAACTGCCACTCGGCGTACCGCTCGATGTGGTAGTCGGTGACCGGGTCCTCCGAGCCGACCACCGAGATGATCGGGGCGCGCAGCTTCACCGCGCCCTGGTCGAGCAGGGCGGTGAAGTATTCCTCGGAAGCCCGGGAGTCGGCCCGCATGTTGCTGATGATCCGGTCCGCCTGCTCCGGCTCCAGCTCGTCGGTGTCCACACCCATCGACTTGAGCCAGCTCGCGTAGTGCTTGTTGCTGCGCAGCTTCTCCAGTTTGGTGCGCACTGCCGCGAACAGGCCCTTGGGCCGGGCGAACGGGAACATCGCACCGATGTAGAGCGCGGTCAGCTCCCGCCCGGCGGCCTCCACCTTGCGGGCCACCTCGGCGACGATCGCGCTGCCCACGCCGCAGTGCCCGTACAGGGCGAGCGGGCCCTCGACGCGCTCGATGATCTCCTCGGCGACCCGGGTGGTCAGCTCGTCGAAGGGCAGCGCGTCCTCGGTGAGCCCCACGTCGTGCCCGGGGATGGCCAGCGACCAGAGCGCGTGCCCGGCCGGCAGCGCGTCCGCGAGGGGCTGGTAGACGATCGCGCTGCCGCCGCCGTACGGCACGCAGACGTAAGTGATCACTCTTTGGGCCGGCGAGATCGGCTTGGTCAGCTCGTAGAGCAGCCGACGGGGCCCGTCGCCACCGCCACCGGACATGAACGTGGCCAGGTCGCGGATGGTCCGCTGCTGGAACAGGTCCATCACGCCGACCGGCCGCCCACCATGCTCGGCCTTGCGGATGCGGGCCACCACCTGGGTCGCGAGCATCGAGTGCCCACCCAGGTCGAAGAAGTCGTCGTCGATGCCGAGGGTGGCCACACCGAGCACCTCGGACCAGATCGCAGCGAGCAGCCGCTCGGTGTCGTCGCGCGGCTCCACGAGCGCCACCGAGGCGGCGCGGGTGACGACCGGCGCGGGCAGCGCCCTGCGGTCCAGCTTGCCGTTCGGGGTCAGCGGCAGGGCGTCCAGGGTGACGAACGCCGCCGGCACCATGTACTCCGGAAGGGTCTCCTTGAGCGCCACCTTGACCGCGTCGTGCTCGGCCGCGCCGACCAGGTACCCGGTGAGCCGCTTGTCGCCGGGGGTGTCCTCGCGGACCAGCACCACCGCCTCGGTCACCCCGGGCTGGGCGCGCAGCGCGCTCTCGATCTCGCCCAACTCGATGCGCAGGCCGCGCAGCTTGACCTGGTGATCGATCCGGCCGAGGAACTCGAGCACACCGCCAGGCCGGTCACCGGGCGCGACCTGCCAGCGGGCCAGGTCGCCGGTACGGTACAGCCGGGCACCCGGCTCGCCGGAGAACGGGTCGGGCACGAACCGCTCCGCGGTCAGCGCCGCCCGACGGTGGTAGCCGCGGGCCAGCCCCACCCCCCCGATGTGCAGCTCACCCGCGACTCCCACCGGGCACGGGTTGCCCCGGGCGTCGAGCACGTGCAGCCGCACGTTGCTGATGGGCGCACCGATCGGCACGCTGGCCACCTCGGCCAGCAGCGCCGGGTCACACGCCCAGGAGCTGACGTCGATCGCCGCCTCGGTCGGGCCGTACAGGTTGTGCAGGCCACCGCCGGGCAGCCGGGCGTTGAAGTCCCGGGCGGCGGCGAGCGGCAACTCCTCACCGCTGCAGATCACCCGGCGCAGCGCCGTGGCCGCCTCGACGCCGTCCTCGGCGAGGAAGACGGTGAGCATGGACGGGACGAAGTGGGCGGTGGTGACCCGCTCGGACACCAGCAGGTCGCGCAGGTAGCCGGCGTCCTTGTGACCGCCCGGCTCGGCCAGCACCAGCCGCGCGCCCTCGCGCAGCGGCCAGAAGAACTCCCACACCGACACGTCGAAGCTGGCCGGGGTCTTCTGCAACACCGCGTCGTCGGCGCCGAGCCGGTAGGTGCGCTGCATCCAGTGCAGTCGGTTGACGATGCCCCGGTGGGTGTTCGGCACACCCTTGGGCCGGCCGGTCGAGCCGGAGGTGTAGATGACGTACGCGAGGTGCGCCGGGCCGGCCGTCGGCGTCGGGTCACTCGTCGGCTGGTCGGCCCAGACCGCCTCGTCGTCCAGGGCGAGCACGGTGGCGTCGGTGACCGGCAGCGCGTCGCGCAGGTGTGCCTGCACCAGCACCACCGGCGCGGCGGCATCGGTGACCATGAAGGCCAGCCGGTCCGCCGGATACTCCGGGTCCAACGGCAGGTAGGCGCCGCCGGCCTTGAGTACGCCGAGCAGGCCCGCGACCAGCTCCACCGAGCGTTCCGCGCAGACACCGACCAGGGTCTCCGGGCCCACCCCGCAGGCGCGCAGCCGGTGCGCCACCCGGTTCGCCGCCGCGTTCAGTTCGGCGTACGTCACCGAACGGTCGGCGAGTCGCAGCGCCACCGCGTCCGGAGTACGAGCGGCCCGCTCCTCGATCGGGGCGTGCAGCGTCTGCTGCCGGGGGAAATCGTGGGCGGTGTCGTTCCACCCGGCCAACAGCTCCCGCTCGGCGGGTGCGAGCAGATCGAGCGCGGAGACCGGCAGATCCGGGGTGGCGACCACGGCGCGCAGCAGCGTGGTGAGCCGGTGCGCCATCCGCTCGATGGTGGCCCGGGTGAACAGGTCGGTGTTGAAGACCAGCTTGCCCCAGAGCCCGTTGCCGGTCTCGACGGCGTGCAGCTCGAAGTCGAAGCGGGTGGCGCGCAGCTCCATCGGATGCCACTCGAAGCCGACGTCGGCGTCCCCGGCCATCCCTTCGAACCGGCCCATCTCGTAGTTCTGCAGCACGAACATCGCCTGGAACACCGGTGAGCGGCTGACGTCACGCGGCAGACCCAGCTCGTGCACGACCCGGGCGAACGGCACCTCGCCGTGCTCCAGCCCGTCCAGCACCGCACGGCGGGTCCGATCCAGCAGCTCGGTGAATGTCGGGTCGCCGGCCAACTCGGCACGCATCGGCAGCATGTTGATGAACATGCCGACCAGGTTCTCCAGCTCCGGAGCGGACCGGCCGGCCACCGACGCGCCCACCGCGAAGTCGTCCTGCCCGGCGTGCCGGGCCAGGAACACCTGGTACGCGGCGAGCAGCGTCATGAACATCGTGCCGCCGTAGGCACGGGTCAGCGCGGCCAGTCCCTCGGTAGCGGCGGCGTCCAGAGTGAACTCGACGAAGTCACCCCGGTACGTCTGGGTGGCCGGCCGCGGCAGGTCCAGCGGCAGCTCCAGCGGGGTGATCCCGGCGAGGCGCTCCTTCCACCAGTCCACGTGCCGCAGCGCGCCCGGCCCGGCCATCTCCCGTGCCTCCCAGACCGCGAAGTCTCCGTACTGCACCGGCAGGGCGGGCAGCTCCCGGTCGCGGTAGCGGGCGATCAGGTCACGCAGCAGCACGTCCACGGACCAGCCGTCACCGACGATGTGGTGCTGGCCGAGGAAGAGCACGTGCTCGTCGACGCTCATCCGGTCCGCAGTGCCGTCTTGCGGCGCGGCGGCCGGATTATCGTCGCAGGCGGCCAGCCGGATCAGCAGAGCCCGCAGCAGCGGCCCGTTGGCCAGGTCGAACGGCTCGACGGCCGCCTCGTCGACAAGTGCCTGGGCGGCGGTGTCGTCGGCGGCGTCCACCACGGTCAGCGGCACCTCGACGACCTCGTCGAGCACCACGGTAGGCCGGCCGTCCGAGTCGGCCGGGAACCGGGTGCGCAGCGACTCGTGCCGATGGGTCAGGTCAGCCAGCGCGCGGCGCAGCGCCGCGACGTCCAGTGGGCCACGGACTCGCAAGGGCACCGCGATGTGGTACGCCGCCTCGCCGGGAGCGAGCTGGTCCATGAACCAGACCCGCTCCTGGGCGTACGACAGCGGCACCTCGGCGTCCGGCGGGCGGGGAGTGATCCGCGCGGCGGGCGGGCTGCCTGACCGGCGGCGCAACCGCTGGGCGATCAGCGCCTGCCGGGCGGCGTCGCGGGCCGAGTCCTTCACGTCGGTCATCAGGGGGTGTCTTTCTCCGCCGCGAGCAGCGCGGCGACCTCGGTTTCGGAGAGTTCGTCGAGCTCGGCGGCGATCCGCTGCTCGATCTGGGCGGCCAGGTCGGCCACCACCGGGCTGCTGAACAGCGCCCGCATCGGAAGCTCCACGTCCACCTCCGCGCGGATCCGGGCCATCGCCCGCATGCCACGCAGCGAGTTGCCGCCGAGGGCGAAGAAGTCGTCGAGCGCGCCGACCTTCGCCAGTTGCAGGATCTCGGCGTAGACCTCGGCGACCAGCACCTCGGCGTCGGTACGCGGGGCGAGGAAGCCGTCGGCGGCTGCGGCGGCGGCCGGTGCCGGCAGCGCGGCGGTGTCCAGCTTGCCGTTCGGCGTCAGCGGCAGCGCGTCCAACCAGACGATCGCGCTCGGCACCAGGTGCGCGGGTAGCTCCTGGGCCAGGTCTGCGGCGAGCGTCGCCTCGTCGACCCGGCCGACCAGGTAGGCGACCAGGGTCGGCTCGCCGTTGTCGGCGCGGACCACCACCGCGGCCTCGGCCACGTCCGCGCGGGCGCGCAGCACCGACTCGATCTCGCCCAGCTCGATCCGCATCCCCCGGATCTTGACCTGGTTGTCCCGGCGGCCCAGGTATTCCAGTGCCCCGTCGGCCCGCCAGCGGGCGAGGTCCCCGGTGCGGTACATCCGCTCCCCCGGCGACCCGTACGGGCAGGGCAGGAAGCGCTCGGCCGTCAGCGCCGGTCGGCCCAGGTAGCCCCGGGCCAGTTGCGCCCCGGCGATGAACAACTCACCGACCGCACCCGGCGGCACCGGGTTCAGCGCGGCGTCGAGCAGGTGGACCCTAGTGTCCCAGGTGGACCGGCCGATCGGCACCGGCCCGGCGGGGACCGGCTGCTCGGGAGCGATCCGGGCCGCGACACAGCCGACGGTCGCCTCGGTCGGGCCGTACTCGTTGATCACCGCCACCTGAGGGTGGGTGGCCCGCCAGCCAGCCAGTTGTTCGCCGGTCAGCGCCTCCCCGCCGATCACCAGATCGGTGGTGGGCGACAGGGCGTCGTCGAGCAGCGGCAGGTGGCTGGGGGTGACCTTCAGGAAGGTCGGCCGACCACCGGCCCGCGCCGCCGGGGTGTCGATGCCGGCGAGCCGGACCGTGCCCCCGGCGGTGAGAGGGCCGAGCAGCCCGGTCACGGTCAGGTCGAACGAGACCGGTGAGTGCAGCAGCGCGACACCGGCCAGCCCCGGGTAGGTGTCCCGGGCCCAGGCCAGGTACGCGGTGACCGCGCGGTGCTCGACCAGCACGCCCTTGGGCCGCCCGGTGGAGCCGGAGGTGTAGAGCAGGTACGCCGGGTGCTCCGCACGCAACGGCGTACGGCGGTCATCGTCGGTGAGGTCGGCGGAGTCCAGGTCGGCGGCGGTCGTGTCGGTCAGCACCAGTGCGTCGGCGGGGGCCAGCGCGGCCGTCTGCGAGGTGGCCAGCACGAGCGTCGGCTCGGCGTCGGTCAGCAGGTAGGTGATCCGATTCGCCGGATAGTCGGTGTCCACCGGCAGGTACGCGGCACCGGCCTTCAGCACCGCGAGGATGGCCACCAGCAACTCCACCGAGCGGGGCAGCAGCAGCGCGACCCGGGTCTCCGGGCCGGCACCGCGCTCGACCAGCAGCCGGGCCAGTTGGTTGGCCCGAGCGCTCAGCTCGGCGTAGCTCAGCTCCTCCCCGGCGCAGACCAGCGCGATCGCGGCGGGGGTGGCGACGACCTGCCGCTCCACCTCGGCCACCAGGGTGATCGGGGCGACCGCGTGCCCGGTGTCGGTCCAGGCGCGCAGCAGGTCACGGTCGGCGTCGTCGAGCAGCGGCAGCGCCGACAGCCGCGTCCCCGGGTCGGTCACGGCGGCGATGAGCAGCCGCAGGTAGCGGGCGACGACCGCCTCCGCGCTGGCCCGGTCGAACAGGTCGGTGCGGTAGACCAGCCGGCTGGTGCCGCCGGTGATGTCGAAGGCCAGGTCGTCCTTGGTGGTGCCCAGCGGCACCGGGTCCAGGCCGGAGTCCGGGATCAGGTTCAGCGCGGTCTGGAACACCGGCTGCACCGACGGGTCGCGCTGCGGGGCGACCGCCTCGACGATCCGCTGGAACGGGGTCTGCCCGTGCTCCATCGCGTCCAGCAGGCCGGTCCGGACGCGGCCGAGCACCTCGGTGACGGTCGGGTCGCCGGTGAGGTCGCACCGCAGCGCCACCGGGTTGACGAACATGCCGATCAGCGGGGTCAGCTCGGCGGTGTCGCGGCCGGCGGTGGAGACGCCCACCACCACCTCGGGGTCACCGGAGATCCGGGAGAGCAGCGCCGCGAAGGCGGCCAGCAGCACCATGTACGGGGTGGTCGACGTGCCGGCGGCGAGCCGCCCGACCTGGTCCAGCAGCCCGTCGGGGAGGTCGAAGCGCACCTCGTCACCGGCGAAGCCGAGCTGGGCTGGGCGCGGCCGGTCAAGCGGCAGGCCGGTTACCGCCGGCGCACCGGCCAGGTGACCGCGCCAGAAGGCGAGCTGCCGCTCCAACTCGGTGTCGGTGAGCTGGTCGCGCTGCCAGACGGCGAAGTCGGCGTACTGGATGGGCAGCTCGGGCACGTCGGCGGGTGCGCCGGTCAGCACGGCCCGGGTGAACGCGGTCAGCTCGGCGTCGAAGAGCACCGCCGAGTGGCTGTCGAAGACCGCGTGGTGCACCACGAACTGCAACCCGACCCGGTCGGCGGCGAACCGGACCAGCCGGGCCCGCCACGGCGGCGGGGTGTCCAGCGGGATCGGGCTACGCGCCAGCTCGGCGAGGGTTTCGTCGTAGCGGGTCGCCCGCTCGTCGGCAGGCAGACCGGTCAGGTCCAACTCCGGCAGTTCCACCGGCTCGACGGCCCGGACCACCTGCACCAGCGCGCCGTCGACGATCCGCAGGTGCGTACGGAGTGACTCGTGCCGGGCGACCACCTGGCCGAACACCTCGGCGGCCTGTGCGGCGGTGACGCCGACCGGGAACCGCCACGGCGCGGAGACGTTGTAGACCGGCGACCCGGGGTCGAGCTGGTTGGCCGTCCACACCCGCTCCTGGGCGAAGGACGCCGGGAAGGTCCACTCCTTGCTCATCGTTGCCGCCTTCCGTTCGCGACTGCGGGGCTCCGCTGCGCTGCGCTCCTCGCGCTCACAAGGCACCCTCGCGTACCGAGCGGGGGCGCATGTCGGTCCAGACGGTGTCGATGTGCGCCAGGCACTCCTCGCGGGTGCCGGCGAAGCCGGTGTCGTGCCATCCCGCCGGGAGGTCCCGCTCGGCCGACCAGATCGAGTACTGCTCCTCGTCGTTGCGCACGACCAGGAATCGGGGCTCGGCCATCACTGCTCTCCGTTGGTGTCAGGGGTGTGCGGTTCGGCCATCGCGACGGCGATCTTGCGGGGGCCGGTGAACGGTTCCCGGCCGTGCGCGGCGGTCATGTTGTCAACCACCAGCACGTCGTCGCGGTGGTAGTCGAAGCGGACGCTCGCGGCCCGGTAGGCGGCCCGCAGGTGGTCCAGGACGTCGGCGGGGATCTCGCCACCGTCGCCGTAGTAGGTGTTCGACGGCAGCCCGTCGGCGCCGAACATGTCCAGCAGGCCCTCCTGGAGGTCCTTCGCCAGGCTGCTCACGTGGAAGAAGGTGGCGTGGTTGAACCAGCGGGGAACGTCCGAGCCGGGGCGGCGGTGCACGGCGTCCCGCACCGCACGGGTGCGCAGCCCGTCCCGGCCCACCCACTCCAGCGTGATCCGGTTGGCCGCCGCGTACGCCTGCACCTCGCCACGATCGTCGGTGCCGAACACGTGCTGCCAGGTGGTGCCGAAATCTTCGTGGAAGTTCCGGATCAGCATCCAGCGCCGGCGTACGAACTCCTCGCGTACCGCCGGGTCGATCTCCCGGTAGACCTGACGGATGTCGGCCAACGGGGTGGCGCCCAGCGTCTGCGGCGCGGTGATGCAGTAGAAGAACAGAGTCAACGGCCACCGCGCCTGGTACGAGTTCTCGTTGTGCAGAAAGATCTCCTCGTCCGGTGGGTAGTCGGTCGAGGTGTACACCCGGCCCTTGATGGCGTGCCGGGGCGAGGACCGCTCGGTGTAGGTCAATGGTTCCCCGGACAACGCCCGGACCACCTGGTCGAAGCCGTCCACCCCGCCCACGTCGAAGCCGCGGAACAGCAGCCCACCCTGGTCGGCCAGGCTGGCCCGCAGCTCGGCGCGGCGATCGGTGATCAGCTCGGTCAGTGCCCGGCCGTCGGCTTCGACGACCACGGGCAGCGTGGCGATCGTGTCGCTCATTGCTCGTTACTCCTGATTCTCGTTACGCGCGGGGCAGTCGCGGGATGGCGGAGGCCGGCGCCAGGGCGGCCGGATCGTCGGTGTTGGCGGCACGCAGCTCCTCGATCCGGGCGGCGAGCCCGGCCACCGTGGGGGTCTCGAAGAGGCTGCGCATCGGCAGTCGCACGCCGGTCGCCTTGCGCATCGCCGCGATGAGCTGCACCGCGACCAGGGAATTGCCGCCCAGGGTGAAGAAGTCGTCGTCGACGTCGACCTCGGCCATCCCGAGCCCGTCCTGCCACACCCTGGCGATGATCTTTTCCAGCTCGGTGCCCGGTGCGGCGCCGCCGTCCCCGAGGCCGGACCGGGTCGAGCCGGTGACCGTGTCGTCGCCAGCGAGGTCGTCGGCGGTGACCCGACCGGCCCGATGCCGGATGTCGGCCACCGTCCGGGTGGCGATGACGACCTGGGCGCCGAGACCGGCGGTGAGGCTGCGGCGGAACGCCTCCGCACCATCCACCGGCCGGATGTCCTCGGTCGAGGCCAACGACGGGGCATCGACCGTGGACGTCGCGGTCAGGCCACCGGTGACCGCCCCCTGGTCGACCCGGCGCAGCACGAAGTCGCTGATCGCGACCAGCTCCCGGCCGTCCGGGTCGCGCAGTGACAGGTCGGCGGCGACCACCTCGTCGGTGTGACCGGGCCGGTGTCGCAGCTCGCTGGTGAACCGGGCCGGCAGCGGCCCGCGCACCACGATCCGGCCGTAGGACAGCGGCAGGTAGGCGCCGCTGCCCTGGCCCCGGCCGAACGCGGTCGCCACGTCCAGCAGCGCGGGGTGCAGGCCCCAGGCGGGCAGGTCTCCGAGCGCAGCGGCAGGGGCCTCGATCACCGCCAGCTCGGTGTCGTCGGCCAGATGGTGCTCGTTCAAGGCTGCCCAACGCGGCCCGAAGGTGAGCATGCTGGTGCGGCCCCGGCCGAAGGACGCGTCGTCGTCCACCCGCCGACCGGTGGCTTCGACGCGGTGGGCCGGCGGGGTGGGCTCGTCGGTCCAGCCGGCTCCACCCCGTACGTGGGTGCGCAGGAGACCGCCGGCCAGGCTCCGGACGGCGAAGTCGGTGCCGCCGTCGTCGGCCGGCGTCAGCTCCACCCGGTACTGGGCGATGGTGCCGTCGGGCACCGCGAACGGCTCCAGGAAGACCACGTCGCGCAGCTCCACTGCCGCGCCCCCGTCGGGCGCGGGGATCGCGGCGGCCACCGCGGCCCGCACCGACTCCAGGTGGGCGGTGCCCGGCACGACCGGTACGCCGGCGATCCGGTGCTCGTCGAGCAGCCAGTGGGTGCTGGCGGAGACCAGGCCGTGCAGCACGGTCTCCGTCGGCCCGCTGACCTTCGTGGTGAGCACCGGGTGGTCGACGGTGCTGGTCACCGTGTCGCGGCCGGCGGCCCGGAACCCGGCCGGCGCGGCGGTCTCCACCGCCATGCCCACCTCGGCCCAGCCGCCCCAGTTCTGCGACAGCACCGGGGCCCGCCAACCGGCACCCGAGCGGGCGTGCGCGTCCAGGAACGCGTTCGCGGCGCAGTAGTCGACCTGCCCGAAGCCGCCTACCAGCGCGGTGATGGACGAGCAGAGCACCACGAAGTCCAGCGGCAGGTCGCCAAAAACCTGAGCCAGGGCGAGCGTGCCGGCGAGCTTGGGAGCGAGCACCCGCTCGGCCTCGGCCCGCTCCTTCACCTCGACCATTCCACCGCCAGGCAGACCGGCCGCGTGCACGATGCCGTCGATGCCGCCGTACGCGGCCTGCGCGGCGTCGCGGACCCGGCGCAGGTCGGCGGGGTCGGTGACGTCGGCGGCGAGCACCAGCACCTCGGCACCGGCGACTTCCATCCGGCGGATCGCCGCGATGGCCCGACCGGCCCGGTCGTCGCCGTGCACGGCGAGGTGGTCGTCCCACCGCTCACGCTCCGGAAGCCCGGAGCGGGCCAGCAGCACCAGCCTGGCGCGGGCGCGGGTGGCGAAGTCCTCGGCCAGGGTGATGCCGATGCCGCCGAGCCCACCGGTGATCAGGTACCGGCCGCCGTCGCGCAGCGCGCCCGGCTCCCCCTCGGCGTCGAGCGTCACCTGCTCGACGTCGGCCACCCAACGCCGGCCCCCACGGAGGGCGACCTCCGGCTCCCGAGGACGGCGCAGCTCGGCGACCAGCGCGGTGACGTCGTCGTCGGCCGGGTCCGCGTCGACCAGCCGGACGGCCAACCCGGGTAGTTCGGCCGGGAGCACCCGGGCCAGGCCGGCGAGGGTGGCGTGCTCCGGGCGGCGCAGGTCGTCGCCGCGCACATCGCCGGTGCCGGCGGTGACCAGGTCCAGGACGACATCGCCGTCCTCGCCGGTCAGGCCGGCGCCGGCCAGCGCCTGCACCAGGTGCAGGGCGCTGAAGAAGCCCAGCTCCTGGGCCGCCCAGGTGGCCGCGATGTCGGTGCCGGTCGGCGCACCGTCCAGGGTGAAGGCGTGCACCAGCCGGGTCGGCAGTCCACCGTCGGCGGTGAGCGCGGCGACCAGCGCCTCATGATCCGAGCGCACCCCGGGGCGCAGCCGGTAGCCGCCGTCGGCGGTGAAGGCGTCGCCGGGGCGTACCGGGACCGGGTCGGCACCGGCGGCCCGCAGGCCGGCGACCAGGGCGTCGCCGCGCGCACCCGCCGTCAGCACCAGGCAGCGGCCCAACGACCCGGTCGGCGGCAGCGACGCGGCCTGCCGCCAGACCGGCACCGCGAACCACTCGGTCAGCGCTCGCGGCCCGGCCTCCACCGAAGCGGCGGCGACCTGCTGCTCCGGGTCCGGGTCGATCCAGTAGCGGCGGCGCTCGAACGGGTAGCTGGGCAGCGGCACCCGCCGCGCCGCCGGGTCCACGTCGAAGCGTACGGGCAGCCCGGCGCACCAGAGCGCGCCGGCGGTGCCGAGCAGAGCGGCCAGGTCTCCGGTGGTCTCCCCGGCGGCGGGCAGGCTGCCCAGCGGGATGAGCGGTCGCTGCTCCGGCGCTGCCTTGGCGACCTGCATCCGGGCCAGGCTGGCCAGTTGCCGGCCGGGACCGCACTCGACCAACTGCCAGGTGCCCGCCGCCAGCAGGGTGGCCACACAGTCGCCGAAGCGGACCGGCTGGCGCAGGTGCGCCGCCCAGTACGCCGGGTCGGTGGCCTGCTCGGCGGTGATCCAGGTGCCGGTCACGTTGGAGAGGAACGGCGCGGTCGGCGGGCGCAGCGACACCGTGCCCATCAGCGCGGTGAACTCGGCGAGGATCGGCTCCATCATCGGCGAGTGGAACGCGTGCGAGGTGCGCAGCATCTTGGACTTTGCCGTCAGCGTCGCCGCGAACGCCTCGACGGCGGCGGTCTCGCCGGCCACCACGCAGGTTCCCGGCCCGTTGACCGTGGCCACCGAGAGCCCCTCGGGTAGCACGTCGGTGACCGCCGACTCGTCCAGCGAGACGGCGAGCATCGACCCGGTGGGCAGCGACTGCATCAGCCGGCCCCGGGCGGCGACCACCCGCAGCGCGTCCGGCAGGCTCAGCACCCCGGCAACGGTGGCCGCGACGTACTCACCGATCGAGTGGCCGATCATCGCGGCCGGGCGTACGCCGGTGGCCTGCCAGAGCGCGGCCAGGGCGTACTCGACGGTGAACAGCGCCGGCTGGGTGTAGCGGGTCTCGGTGAGCTTCTCCCCCGCCATCGGATCCCGACCGAGGATCAGGTCACGCAGGTCGATGCCCAGGTCGGGGAGGAGCAGTTCGGCGCACTCGTCGACGACGGCAGCGAAGCGGGGCTGCTCGGCGTGGAGTTGCGCGCCCATCCCGGCGTACTGGGAACCCTGACCGGAGAACAGGAGAGCGACTTGCGGGGCTGGACGCCCGGTCGGTGCTGGCGCTCCGCGTTTCGGGGCGCGCAGGGCCGTGCCGGCGCTGGGGAGATCCGACGCGACCACCGCGCGGCGGTGCGGGTGCGGGCGGCGGCCGGCACGCAGGGTGTGCGCGACGTCGGCGAGGTACGCGGGCCCGGCGTCCGTGGCGCCGTCCAGGTGGGCGGCGAGGCGCTGCACCGCGGCGTCCAGGGCGCCCGGGGTGGCCGCGCTGACCTGGAGCAGATGCGCCGGGCGCACCCGGCGGTCGGTGCGGTACGCCGCCGGCGCCTCCTCGAGCACGACGTGCGCGTTGGTGCCGCCGATGCCGAACGAGCTGACCCCGGCCCGGCGCGGCCCGCCGTCGGTGTCCCACTTGGTGAGGGTGTTCGCCACGTAGAACGGGGTGTCGGCGAACTCGACCGCCGGGTTCGGCGTCTCGTAGTTGATCGTCGGTGGGATCAGCCCGTGCTCCATGGCGAGCACCGTCTTGATCACGCTGACGATGCCCGAGGGTTGGCTGAGGTGGCCGATGTTGGACTTCACCGACCCGATGCCGCACCAGCCCCGCTCGTCGGTGTCCCGGCCGTAGACGGCGGAGAGCGCGGCGACCTCGATCGGGTCGCCCATCGCGGTGCCGGTGCCGTGCGCCTCGACGTAGCTGATGGTGCGCGGGTCGATGTCGGCCATGTCGACGGCCTGGGCGATCGCGGCCACCTGCCCGTCGACGCTGGGCGCCGTGAAGCCCACCTTGCCGGCGCCGTCGTTGTTGATGGCGTTGCCCCGAACCACGGCACGGATGTGGTCCCCGTCGGCGATCGCGTCGGAGAGCCGCTTGAGCAGCGTCACCCCGACGCCACTGCCCCACACGGTGCCGTTGGCTGCGGCGTCGAACGGGCGGCACCGGCCATCGGGCGAGGTGAAGCCCTCCATGCCGAGGTAGCCGACGTGCGGCAGCTCGATGTTGACACCGCCGGCCAGCGCCATGTCGCACTCACCGTTGCGCAGTGACTCGCAGGCCAGGTGGAACGCGACAAGCGAGGTGGAGCAGGCGGTGTGCACGGTCAGACTCGGCCCGCGCAGGTCCAGCCGGTACGACACGTTGGTGGCCACGTAGTTCGGCGAGTTGCCGGTGGCGATGGAGACCGTGCCGTGTGGGTTGCCGCCGACCCGCTGGTTACGCAACACGTAGCGGTGCAGGTAGGTGTTGCCGCCGGTGCCCGCGTACACGCCGATCGCGCCGTCGTAGCGGGCCGGGTCGTAGCCGGCGTCCTCCAGCGCGGTGTGGCAGGACTCCAGGAACAGGCGGTGCTGCGGGTCGGTCAGCTCCGCCTCCCGGGCGGTCATCCCGAACAGCGTGGCGTCGAACTCGTCGTAGCCGTCGACCAGCGGGGCCCGGTTGACCCAGCCCGGGTCGTCGACCTCCGTGGGTGTCGCGCCCCGGGCGAGCTGCTCCTCCCGGGTCAGCTCGGTGGTGGACTCCACGCCGTCGAGCAGGTTGCGCCAGAACTCGTGGACGTCGGCGGCACCGGGCAGGCGCGCGGCCAGGCCGACGATCGCGATCGGTTCGATGCCGTGGTCAGGTGACTCGGTGACGTCGTCGGACTGCTCGGCTGCGGTTGGGTTGCTCATCAGGCTGTCCTTCGTCACGCGGAGCCGCCGGGGCGGCGAGGTGGGTTACGACGGGTACGGCCGCGGCGTGCGGCGGCCCGCAGGGCGGCCCGGGCCAGCTCCGGCCGGTCGGCGGCACCGTCGAGGCTGGCGGCGAGCGCTCGGACGGTGGGGTGACGGAACAGGTCGAGCATGCGGATGGACCGGCCGGTCGCGGCGGTCAGCCGGGCGTGCACGGCGGCGAGCGCCAGCGAGTGCCCGCCGATGTCGAAGAAGTTGTCGGTCACCCCGACCCGGTCGTGCTCCAGCACCTCCCGCCAGATCCCGGCGATCAGCTCCTCGGTCTCGGTGAGCCCGTCCGGGCCGACAGGCGTCAGCGCGGGTGGGAGGCCGACCGGGTCACCGCCGGCGACCGTCATCGCGCCGAGCTGCGGCACCCGCACGGTGGGTCGGGGCAGCGCGCTGGCGACCTCGCGGGCCGGCGTGTCCGCCGCCGCGGCCAGCGCGCCCACCAGCTCGGCCAGGTCGGCGAGCAGGTCGTCGACGCGCCCGGCGTCGAACAGGTCCGGGTTGTAGACCACCTCGACGCCCGTACGGCCGCCGTGCTGCACCACGTAGACGGTGATGTCGAACGGCGAGCCCGGCTTGGGCACCGCCACCGGCTCGGCGGCCAACCCGGTCAACGTCAGCGTGGGCGGCGCGAAGTTGAGCACGTTGAACAGCACCTGCACCAGCGGCGCGCGGGCGGTGTCCCGGCCGACGCCGAGCGCCTCGACGATGCGTTCCAGTGGGGCCCCCGGGTGGGCGGTGACCTCGTGCAACTCCCCGGCACAGCGGTCGACCAGCTCGGCGAAGCTCACCCCGCCGGTGCGGACCCGCACCGGCACCGTGTCGATGAAGAAGCCGATGACGTCGTCGAAGGCGGCCAACCGCCGGTCGGCGACGATCGCCCCGAGCACGTGGTCGTCGCCACCGGTGAGCCGCGCGATCAGCTCACCGAAGGCCGCCAGCAGCACCGCGGCGACCGTGGTGCCGCGACGCTCGGCCAGCTCGCGGACCGCGCGGTCGGTGTCGGCGGGCAGCCGGACCGCCGCCTCCGCCCCGGCGTACGTCTGCACCGCCGGCCGCGGCCGGTCCCGGGGCAGGTCCAGCACGGTCGGCACGCCGTCCAGGTGCCCCGTCCACCAGGCCAGGTCGGGCCCGCCCCGGAGCCGGTCGCGCTCGGCACGCCACACCGCGTAGTCGGCGTAGCGGGCCGGCAGCGCCGGCAGTGTGGGCGCCGTGCCGGCCACCGCCTGGGCGTACCCGGCGGCGAGGTCGTCGTAGCAGATTCGCTCCGACCAGCCGTCGAAGACGGCGTGGTGCCAGGTGACGGCCAGCACGTGCTCGGCCGGGCCGAGCCGGTAGACGGTCACCTGCCAGGCTGGCCCGGTGGCCAGGTCGAACGGGTGCGCGGCACCGGCCGCGAGCATCTGGGCCAGCTCCGCCTCCGGCTCGGCGCTGCCGGTCAGGTCGACCACCGGCACCGCCACGTCGGTCGGCTCGGCGCAGACCGCGTAGGGCACCCCGGCGGTCTGCGGGATGCGCCAGCGCAGCACGTCGTGCCGCTCGGCGACGGTCCGCAGTGCCGCGCCGAGGGCCGCGATGTCCAGCGGACCGAGCAGCCGGTGCGCCACCGCGATGTTGTACGGCGCGCTGGACGGCGCGAGCTGGTCGACGAACCAGAGCCGGCGTTGCGGTGGGGAGAGAGTGGGCGGGTTGCCGGTGCTCAGTCGGTCGTCGCCGACGGGTGCGGCGGCCACCCGTTCGGCGAGCCGGCCGAAGGTGCGCGCGGTGAACACCTCGCGGGTGTCGAGCTGCCGGCCCAGCTCGGCGCGCAGCGCGGCGACCAGGCGCATCGCCGCGATGGAGTTGCCACCGGCGGCGAGGAAGTCGGTCGCCGGCCCGGGTGCCGCGCCGAGCAGCCGGGTCCAGATGCCGGCCGCGGCCGCCGCGAGGGGACCACCGGGCACCTCCGGAGCGACGGTGTCGGCGGATAAGGCGGTGCGGGCCGCGGCCAGCGCGCGCAGCGCGAGGCGGTCCAGCTTGCCGCTGATCGGGCTGATCGGCAGGGCCGCGCTGCGCAGCACCCGGGCCGGCAGCATCGCCGTGGTCAACCGACTCCCGGCGTACGCGCGCAGCCGCGCGTCGTCGGGGGCATCCGCCGGAGTGAGGAACGCGACCAGCTCGGTGCCGGCCGGACCGGGCACCGCCTCGACGGCCACCCCGGTCACCCCCGGCAGGTCGGCGAGCACCGCCTCCACCTCGCCCAGCTCGATGCGCTGCCCACGGATCTTCACCTGCCGGTCGGCCCGGCCCAGGTAGACGATCCGCCCCTCCGGGTCCTGCCGCACCAGGTCGCCGGTGCGGTACAACCGCTCGCCGGGCAGCCCGGAGAACGGGTCCGGAACGAACCGCTCGGCGGTCAGCGCCGGCCGGCCCAGGTAGCCGTCGGCCAGCCCGGGCCCGCCGATCAACAGCTCACCGGTCTCGCCCGGCGGCACCGGGTCCAGCACCGCGTCCACCACGTACGCCCGGTGGTTGGGCATCGGCCGGCCGATCGGTACCGGGTCGACCTCGGTGGCGCTCAACGGGCCGCTGACCGCCAGCACCGTCGTCTCGGTGGGGCCGTACGCGTTGAGAAGGCGGCGGCCGGGCGCCCAGCGGGCGGCCAGCGCGGCCGGCACCGCCTCGCCGCCGCAGAGCACCGTACGCCAACCGCTCAGCTCGGCCGGGTCCAACATGGCCAGCACGGTGGGCGTGATGAAACCCCAGTTGACCTCGTGCTCGATGATGAACCGGGCCAGCCGGACCGGGTCGGCGCGATCCGATGCGCCGAGGAGCTGCACCGTCCCGCCGAGCAGCAGCGGCACGAACAGGTCGATGGTGGCCGCGTCGAACCCGAGCGACGCCAGGCCGAGGCTGCGCACGCCGGCGTCGGCACCGCTCAACGCGGCCACGCCCGTGACGAACTCCACCACGTTGCGGTGGCTGGTGAGCACACCCTTGGGCCGACCCGTGGAGCCCGAGGTGAACAGCAGGTACGCCGGGTCGCCGGGCCGGGCCGGGCAGGGCGCGAGTGGGGCCGGGCCGGGCAACCCAACCGCCTCGATGCCAGGGGCATCCCCGAACTCGGTCTCGGCGGCGTCGCCGACCACCAGGGAAATGCCCGCGTCGGCGGCGATCCCGCGAAGCCGCCGGCGCGGGCCGCCCGGCTCCAGCGGCAGGTAGCAACCGCCGGCCAGCAACACCCCCAGCACGGTCGCCACCAGCTCCGGCCGGCGGCTGCCGCACACTCCCACCCGACTCTGCCGGCCGACACCGCGGGCGCGCAGCGCGGCAGCCACCCCGGCGGCCTGGGACAGCAGCGCGGCATAGCTGAGCCGGCTGTCCCATTGGCGCACCGCCGTCGCGTCCGGCGTACGGGCGGCCTGCGCGACCACCAGCTCGGCGATCGTCGCGTCCGGCCAGGGCAGGGCCTCGCCCCGTACGGCGTTGCTGGACAGTAGGTCGGTCACCCGTTCCCCCCGGGATAGCTGTTCGGATCGGTCATCTGCAGGCGCAGCTCACTGACGTGGCCGCGGCCCTGCGCGTCGGTCACCCAGCTGTCGCCCGGTACCGGTAGAAGCTCGGTGACCACGACCGCGCTGTCCGGCCCGATGCGGGCGGCGGCGTCGACCAGCCCGTCCCGCCCAGCGGCAACAGGCGACTCATCGGGCCGGTTCCGGCTCGTCGGCGTCCACGATGTGCAGTCGCAGTTCACTGAAGTAGCGCCGACCGGCCCCGTCGGGCACCCAGGCGTCCTGTTCGGTGGGCAGCATCTCGCTGACCACCACCGTCGTGTCGTCGCCGCCGTCACGCCGGGCCGCCCGGACCAGCACGCAGAACATGTCAGCAAAAGCGGGGCTGCTCAGGTCGACGAAGCAGGGCTTGGTCTCGGTGCCGAGCTTGACGTACACCTGCTCGGGCAGACCCAACCGGCGTCGCCAGTCCCGTACGGCCAGGAAGCGGGCCCGCTCACCCTTCGCCGCGCCGAAGTCGCACGCGCCGACGGTGGTCCGCCAGGTCTGCCGGGCCACCACGAGCCGGTCCAGCGTGATCCTCGGGGTGTACGGGGCGGCCGCGACCAGCTTGAACCCGTCCACGGCGTGCAGGCTGAGCAGCCCGGCGCAGACCTCGGTCAGGAGCCAGCGCTGCCCGTCGGGGGCCACGACCGTCAGTCGGCCGTCCTCGTCCCGCACGGTCAGCGCCACCGTGGGCAGCACCCGGTCCGGGTCGGCGTTGGGCGCGGACGCGAAGGCCACCTGCCGCTCGGTGGGGCCGATCAGCGACTCGGCGACCCGACTGGTGCGGCGCGGCCAGTCGGTGGGATAGAGCAGCCGGATCCGGTTCGGGCCGAGGTCGGCCGCCAGGGCGTCGCGCAGCCGCTCCACGTCCGGATGCGCGGCGGTGAGCACCGCACAGTCGAACGACGGCCAGGCGGCGTGCAGTTCGCCGAGGACCACGGTGTAGTCGCCGCGGGCCAGCGCGCCGGCGTCGGCCGCACAGATCTGTAGGTCGGGGCTGTGCAGCCGGGAGTTCGACCAGTTTGGCCGGAGAACGGGGAAGATCTCGTCGACCCGGGCGACCAGGTCCGCCACGTCCAGCCGCACGTCGGTGCTGCCCGGCGGCAGGTCGGCCAGCCCGAACAGCCCCGCCCAACGGGCCGCGAAGTCGCCGGCCACCGCGTCGACCGGGCGCGGCCCGCTGCCCCAGAACATGCCCTGGACCAGAAACCACAGGTCGGACAGGGCCACCGGGGCGTCGCCGGCCTCGGCGCGCAGCTCGTCGTACAGCTCCCGGAACACCACCGCGTACGCCTCCTCCAAGGCGCCGGCCAGCCAGCGGGCGGCCCGCAGCAGCACGGCGAGCGGGGCGGCGATCCCGTCCAGCAGCGGTGCGCCGAAGACCACGTCCAGGTCACGGCTGGTGTCCTCGTAGCAGAGCGTCCGACCGGCGTACATCTGCCCGGCCCGGCGCTGCGCCGGCTGCCCGGTCAGGTCGGTGAACGTCTCGTCGAGCGCGTTCAGCGCGGCGTGCAGCCGGTCCGGATCGCCGGCCGCGGCGGCGACCGCGTCCCGGGCGGCGCACAGCCGATCGAAGCCGGCCTGGGCGACGGCCCGCGCGGGGGCGTCGCCGACCTGCCTGATCCGCTGCCGCAGCACCTCCTCGGCGGCCGGGCTCACCGGCAGCGCGGCGTCCCAGGTGGCCAGGTCCCGCTGCACCAGCCGGTCGAGCAGCGCGTACCCGTCCTCCGGCCGACGCAGACCGACGGCCGGGTCGGTGACCAGCTCGTGGGCGGGGCGGTGGCCGTCGGCGGCACCGAGCAGTGCCGCCTCGACCGGCGACAGGGGCACCGGGGGTCGACCCGGCCGGCGCACCTCCCGGCCGGCGAGGCTCAGGTGCGGGGCGAGCTGGGGTGCCCACCAGCGGCGGACGGCCAGGTCCTCAGCGATCCGCTGCGCGTACACGGTCAGCGCCCAGGACTCGAACCACACCCAGCGGTCACGGGTCAGCGCCGCGCCCGGCCGGACCTCGGCGGCGACCGGCAGCCCCGGGTCGAGGGTGACCCAGCAGCTCGGGCCGAAGAAACCGACGGTCTCGTTCTTGCCGCAGTAGCGCTGCCAGTACCTGATGACGGCCCGTTCGCGCTCACGCCTACGGGTGTTGCGGGGAGCGTTGGGGCCACCACCGACCAGCCCGTCCAGGGTGGGCAGCACCCCCCGGTTCTGCCAGGTGATCGCCTCGCGTAGCAGCGGGTCGGCGGCCAACTCGGTGATCCGCCGGGTGGCGGTGGACAGCGCCTCGGCGAACTCCTTGTCGAAAACGTCGGCACCGGTGCCGGTGGTCAGCAGCTCGTCGGCCGCCGCAGCGGCGTGCGGCGCGGACAGCAGGGTCAGCCCGTCGGCCGGAAAGCCGGTGCTGCGCAGGACGGCGTCGCGCCACACCGACCAGCCGGTGTCGCCCAGCGGGACCCGGTGCGCGGCGGCGGCCGCCCTCGGCGCGGCGGCCGGCGGTTCGGCGGTGAGCGCCGCGGTCAGGTCGGCGCGGATCACGTCGGCCAGCTCGGGCAACGCGTCGTGCAGGAAGAAGTGCCCGCCGTCCAGCTCGTGCAGGGTGAAGCCGGCGGCGGTGTGCTCCCGCCAGGCCGCGCTCTGCTCCCGGGTCACCGCCGGGTCGCGCCGGCCGGTGAACGCGATGATCGGCACCGGCAGCGGCTCCTCGGGCCGGTACCGGTAGGTGTCCACCCGCTCGAAGTCGGCGCGCAGCAGCGGCAGCAGCAGGTCGACCAGCTCGGGGTGCTCCAGCACGCCGGCGGGCAGGCCGCCGCCGGTCCGCAGCCGGCGCAGCAGCTCGTCGTCGTCCACCTGGGACAGCCCGTCGAAGATGGTGGGCGCGGTGACGTGCGGTGCGCGGGCGCCGCCGACGTAGAGCCGCAGCGGCAGTGGACGCCCGGCGCGGCGCAGCTCGCGGACCACCTCGAAGCCGAGCCGGCCGCCCATCGAGTGGCCGTAGATGGCGTAGGGCCCGGTGGCCCGCCCGGCGATGGCGCTCGCCACGTCGACCACCCGGAACCGGGGGTCCTCGCTGATCCGGTTTTCCCGGCCGGGGAGCTGCACCGGCAGCACCTCGACGTCCGGACCGAATCGGCCCGGAAAGTTGCGGAACGCGCCGGCTCCGGCGCCGGCATAGGGCAGGCAGAACAATTGCACCGGTGCCGGATCGCGGCTGCCGGCGGAGAGGAACCAGTTCACCGAACACCTTTCTGAGGAGGTTCGATCCAGTACCGCTGCCGCTGGAAGGGGTAGGTGGGCAGCGAGGTTCGTCGGACGCCGTCGGCCGGGTGCAGGGCCGTCCAGTCCAGGGACCGGCCGGTCACCCAACCGGCGGCCAGGTCGCGCAGCGGGCCGGCCGGACCGACCACTCGGGTGTCCGTGGCCAGTAACGCGTCGAGCGCGGCGACCGCGTCGGCCGGGGTGGTGGCGACCACCGCGGCTCGGCAGCCGAACTCCCGTCGGCCCAGCGCCAGCGTCGCGGCGACCTCGGCCAGCGTGGGCGCGGTGCCCGCCAGGTGCCGCCGCAGCCGGGTCAGGGCCGCCCGCAGAGCCGCGGGGGTACGCGCCGACACCGGCAGCAGGTGCGCGCTGGCCGACCCGGTGTCGACCGGCTCGACCGCGGGTGGTTGCTCCACCACGACGTGCGCGTTGGTGCCGCCGAGCCCGAACGAGCTGACCCCGGCCACCCGGCGCGGCACGTCGGGCCAGTCCCGCGCCTTCGTCGGTACGTAGAACGGACCGGCGGCCAGGTCGATCTCCGGGTGCGGACGGGTGAAGTGCAGGTTCGGCGGGATGACCCCGTGCTGTACGGCAAGCACCGCCTTGATCAGCCCGGCGATGCCGGCCGCGGCGTCGAGGTGACCGATGGTGGTCTTCACCGAGCCGAGCGCGCAGGTCTCGGCGGGGGCGGCGCCCCCGTACACCTCGTGCAGCGCGGCCACCTCGATGGCGTCCCCGAGCGGCGTACCGCTGCCGTGTGCCTCGATGAAACGGACCTCGCCCGGGGCGACCTCGGCGGCGGCGAGCGCGCCGGTCACCGCGGCGGCCTGCCCGGCCGGACCGGGGACGGCGTAGCCGGCTCGGTCGGCACCATCGTTGGTGACCGCCCAGCCGGGCAGGATCGCGAGGACGCGGTCCCCGTCAGCCTGCGCGTCGGCGAGCCGACGCAGCGCCACCACCCCGACGCCGGAGCCGAAGCCGGCGCCCTGGGCGGCCTCGTCGAAGGCCCGGCAGCGACCGTCCGGTGAGGCCAGGCCACCGGGGGTGTGCCGGTGCCGGGGCCAGGTAACGCTCACGCCACCGGCCAGAGCGATGTCGCACTGGTAGTCGGCCAGGCTCTGCGCGGCCAGGCAGACCGCGACCAGCGAGCTGGAGCAGGCGCTCTGCACGGCCACCGCCGGCCCGGTCAACCCCAGCCGGTACGCCACCTGGCCGGGCAGGTGGTCGGTGAGCTGGCGGCCGATCAGGCGGGCCTCCCAGTCGTCCGGATCGACGTCACCGATCACGGCCGGGTTGTCCATCAGGTGAAAGAGGAAGTAACGGTTGACGGAGGTGGCGCCGTACACGCCGACGAGGCCGGGGAACCGGGTCGGGTCGTGGCCGGCGTCCTCCAGCGCCTCCCACGCGGTCTCCAGGAACAGCCGGTGCTGCGGGTCGGTACGGGCGGCCTCCTGGTCGCCGAAGGAGAAGAACTCCGCGTCGAAGTCGGCGATGCCGTCGAGCCGCCCGGTGGCCTTGACGTGCCGGGGGTCGGCGCGCAGCCCGGGGCCGACGCCCAGCGCCGCCAACTCCTCGTCGCTGTGGTCGTGGATGGCGTCCACGCCGGCGCACAGGTTCCACCAGAAGGTGGCCACGTCCACCGCTGCCGGGAACCGGCCGGCGAGACCGACCACGGCGATCTCCTCGCCGGTGTACTCGCGGACGCCGACCGACGAGGAGTACGCACCGCCGGTGGACGGCGACGCGGTGGACGGCGACGCGGTGGACGGCGACGCGGTGGACGCCGAGGCGGTCGCGACGGGCGGGGCCGGCAGGTCGGCGGCCGGCGGCGGGTCGACCAGTAGAGCCTGGGCGGCGACCGTCGGATGCTCGAAGAGCCGCAGCAGCGGCAGCCGGACCCCGAACCGTTCGGTCAGTCGCTGCTGCACCTGGCCGAGCAGCAGGGACTGCCCGCCGACGTCGAAGAAGCTGTCGGTGCGGCCGACAGCGTCCCGGCCGAGCACGGTGCACCAGATGTCGTGCACGATCCGCTCGGTCGGGTTGGCCGGTCGATCCTCGGCCAGCACGGCCCGGGCCGGCGCCGGCAGCGCCCGTTCGTCGATCTTTCCGCTGACGGTCAGCGGAAACTCGGCGACCGGCACGACGGCGCGGGGCAGCGCGTACTCGGGTAGTTGCCGGGCCAGGGCGGCCCGCAGCGCGGCCGGGTCCACCGGTCTCCCGGTTGACCGGACGTACGCCAGCAACTCGCCGTCACGGGCGACGGCACGCACCTCGGCGACGCTCGGCTCGGCGGCGAGCACCGACTCGATCTCGGTCAGCTCGACGCGGAACCCGCGCACCTTGACCTGCCGGTCGAGGCGGCCGAGGCAGCGCAGGTCGCCGGTGGGCAGCAGCTCGCCGAGATCGCCGGTGCGGTACGCCGGCACCCCGTCGGGGTCCAGCCCGAACCGGTCGCTGGCCTGGTCGAGGTAACCGGGGGCGAGGTGCCGGCCGCGCACCACGATCTCGCCGTCCGGGGTCAGCCGCAGGGCGTACCCGGGCAGGGCGGTGCCGATCGGCAGCGGCCCGGTGGCCGTACGGTCGACGTCGGCCAACGGCAACGCGGACCGAGCCGCGAAGGTCATCTCGGTGGCACCGTAGCCGTTGACGAGCACGCAACCCGGGGCGAAGTGACCCTGGGCGCGGGCGGCGTCGGCGTAGCTGGCCTGTTCGCCACCGAGCAGCACCACCCGGACCCGGTCGAGCCGGTCGACGCCGGGAGTGTCCAGCAGGTACCGGAAGACCGTCGGGGTGGAGTGGTAGACGGTGACGCCGTGCCGGGCCAGTTGCTCGACGGCGTACGCCAGCCCGTGGCGGCGCAGGTCGACCGGGACGACGGCGGCGCCGGTGAGCAACGCCGGGTAGAGGTCGGGGATGGCCGCGTCGAAGCTGAACGAGGCGAGCAGGCTGAGCCGGTCGTCCGGCCGCAGGTCGAGGGTGGCGATCTGGTTGTCCACCACGTGCAGCAGGTTGCGGTGGGTCTGCCCGACCGCCTTGGGCCGGCCGGTGGAGCCGGAGGTGAACAGCACGTACGCGAGAGCGTCCGGGTCCACCGATACCGGCCGCAGCGGCGCCGGCCGCACGTCGACGGCGGGGACGACCCGCGTGCCGGGCCGGTCGGTGGCGAGCCGGTGGGCCAGCTCGGTGTGCTCGCCCCCGCTGAGCAGCACGGTGACGTCGGCGCCGTCGACGAGCTGACGCAGTCGCTGCTCCGGGAAGCCCGGGTCGAGCGGCACGTAGGCGGCGCCGGCGGCGAGGGTGCCCAGCATCGCGGCGATGGTGCCGGTGCCGTGTGTGGTCAACAGTCCGACCCGGTCGCCGGGATGAACGCCGGCCCGGGCCAGCAGCTCGGCGTGGCCGCCGGCCAGGCCGGCCAGGCCGGCGTAGTCGAGCGGGCCGGTGTCACCGAGCACGGCGGGATGGTTGGGCCGGGCGGTAGTGGCATCGCCGAAGCGATGGATCAGCGTCGAATCTTCCATCTTAGGACGCGCACATCGCTCCACACGAGATGGACACGCGGCGGCCGGCCACATTGATCATGATCCCCCCCAGGACTTCACGATGGAACGAGCATATGACTCAATGCCTGGCGCGGAAGATCATTGACTAGAGTCGACCCGAAGGGCCAGCGGGTAGTCAGACGAGGGATGACGAAAATCGTCCAATCATCCCCCTGGCGCAGCGGCGGATTTGCGCCTAAAGACGATCAACAGGGGCTATTTTTACGGTCGCACATTCATTGCGTAGAGGAATTTCCCGACCAGAGACATCGGGGTCGCGCGCCGCGGACCACGCTCTGCGCCGTGGGTTCAGCGCGTGAACGGTTCCGGCGGGACGCGGCCGACAGCACCGTCGTCGTCGCGCGACAGGCGCGACACCATCTCCCGGAACTCCCGCACGGTGACCGCCTCGCGCCGGGTGGCGAAGACGGCGCCGGTGTCACTCCGGGCGGTGGCCGTGCCGGCAAACGCCGTTGCAGTATCAGCCCGTCGCATACGTACGCACGTCGACAGTGGCTGTCATCGGCCGGGCTCCGGGACTCGCAAGCGTCGCCGAGCTGTCCCGCAGGATCACCCCGTCTGCGTGTCGGATGAAGAAGCCGTACGCCGCAAGGTAGGGCCAGCGGGTGCTCTCGGGATAGTCGCCGTGGTACTCGTTCGGAGTCTGCGCAGCGACCGATCCGCCGACGGTGACGTTGACTTTCACATTGCTCAGGAGGATGTCGTACATCCCGTACGTGGCGCCCGTGCTCTCCGTGGTACCCGAGAGCACGGCTCCCGTCGCAAGATGGTTGGGTGCCGCATCAGCGATGCGGGTAGCGGTGATGTCCTCGAAGCGCAGGCCGCTGATCCACCGCGGGTCGGGTGATCCAGTTCGGCGCCCGATCAGCACGAAGATCGCCCGCTGCGTCTGGTCGATCGTGACACGCCGGAACCGGGCACTGGTGACCGTCCCGCCGCCAACCTCGGTGACGACGATTCCCGCGTTGCGCGGTCGTTTGACTAGGACGTCCTCGACCGTGATGTCGGCGAAGGCGCCGTCGCTGGCGGTGCCGAACTTGACGCCGTTCGCCCGTCCGGAGGCGGACACGCTCGACAGCCGGACGACGGCCCCGACGACTCCGCGGCTGGAGACGCGCTGGCTGGTCGAGAAGTGACTCTTGAAGCAGATCGAGTCGTCATCGCTGTAGACGTCCACCCTTTCGATGAGGACGTCGTGACCGTCGACGACGTCGATGCCGTCACGGTTCCCGTCGATGTTGCTGTCGACCGCGACGTCGGTGATGGTCAGGCCGTCGATTTCGGCGGGCACAATGCCCCAGAAAGCGGCGTCCTTCAGGTAGACGTCACGGATGGTGACATTACTGCCGGAGGTGAGGAACATGCCGGCCGGACGGTGGTTTTCGGCGGGCACGGGCTGGTCGCCGGCCCAGGCGGGATTCGTGCCGTTGCCGTGGATGACTCCGCCGCCCTCGATGGTCAGATTGTTTGCCCGGTGGGAGAAGAGCAGCGCCTTGGTGAGCACACCGCCGACGAAAGGGCGGCTCGGGGCGATCCTCGCAACGGGAGGGTAGGCAGCGTCCTCCCAGGTGCCCAGCAGCATGGCATCGGGTGCCACGAAGAACGTCATGTCGGACTTCAACATGATCGTCCCGGTGCGGAACACACCGCCGCTGAGCAGGACCGAGCCGCCGGTGGGAGTCGCGTTCACCGCCGCCTGGACCGCTGCGGTGTCGTCGGTGGTGCCGTTCCCGGTCGCGCCGAACGAGCGCACGTCCACAACCGGCCCGGTCGGTGCCTGGTCGGGAACCGGATACGCGAGAACCTTGTCGGCGTACACGGTGCCGACCTGGCCGGCGCCGACGCCGAGGACGAGTTGCGCCACATCGGCCGCGGCCGGGTCGCGGAACGGGAAGTGGGTGGGTCCTGCCGTGGTGCTGACCGCCGGAAAGCGCCGGCCGTCTGCGTAGGCCACGAACTTTCGGCCCGGAACGTCGAGCACGAGGCGGACCGTGTACCACTCGCCGGGCTGCACACCGGAGAGCAAGACATGGCTGACCCCACCGGATACGTACTGCAGGACCGAGTTGCTGAACTGTAGCGAGGCCGAGATCCTGCCAGTGGAACTGCGGATGTATAGCGCCATCTTGACACCGGTCGTCGACTCCGTCCGCAGGTTGGCCTGCACCATCACCACGCCCGTCTGCGGTGTCCTCAACGCCCGGGTGGCGGTCAGCTCCCGAGTGCTGGTGGTCTTGGTGATGCGCAGGCTGCGGTCGGCGTCGCTCGGGACGGGCTGCGCACCGACGGTGCCCCCGCCACCGGCAACCACGTAGCCCGGCGCCACAGCACCCACCGGCACGTCGTCGAACAGGTCCTTGGCCTGGTACGCCGCGGTGTCCTCGGGCACCCTTCGCAGGCTCACGTTGTCGACCCACATCGTGCCGAGGTTGGTGGCGCCGGGACCGAGGCCGAACGTGAGCCGGCCGACATCGGCGGCCGGAGTGCGGAACGGCGCGGCGTCGAGCAGTTTGGCACCATCGACGTACAGGTCGAAGGTCTGGTCGTCGGTGCGCAGCTCGACACGCACGACGTGCCAGCCGTGCGACGCGGCCGCGAGCGTCTGATCCGGGCCGGCGTTGTAGTAGCGCCCGGCGCGGATGCCGATGCTCGCCACCGGCACGCCGGTCCGGCTGGCCACGTAGAGCACGTTGAACGCACCTACCGCCGAGTCGACGCGGACGCGTGCCTCCGCCTCGACGACGCCGGTGAGACCGGCCGCCGTCCGCCGCTCCACAATCGTCGACGAAGCTGCGTCAGTCGCAGTCTTCGTCAGCCGGAGGCTGCGGTCCACCGCGTCTGGGAGGGCGGCGACCCCGACGGTCCCGCCGGACGTATCGGTACCCCAGCCGGCGGGCACAGTGCCGAACTCGGCATCGTTGAAGTGCTCCATGACAGACGACGTGGCACCCGGGCCGGTGCTCGCCGCCTGCGCCCCCTCGGGGGCAACCACGACGATGGTGGCCAGACACGCCGCCATCAAAAGGGTGGTGCTCCGCATAGCGCAGCAAGTTACCAGGATGAATAGCTTTGATGACCCCGCACGGCGAGCGGCCCTGCCGCCCAAACAGGGGGTGCCAGATCCGATGACGGCCTCATTCCGCTCACCCCCGGCGAGGTCCACCGCCTGCTGGCCCACCCGATCACCACCACCCGACCTGTCAACCACAGCACGTCGTTGCGTCAGGCGGAATGACCGTTCGTCAACCGATCCTGCATCGCGATCTTGCACTTCCTGCCCCGACATTAGGGTGCATTACCGCTTAAATTGGCGACAGGAACTGCAAGATCGGCGCGATTCTCCTGCTGTGCACGATGGTGGCGTTGATCGGCACCGGGTGCGTCGGCGCCGAGTACGGCTCGTGCAGGGCGAGAAAGTACCCGTCCGGGGTGGGCACTCGACTCCTTCGTCGTTGGGCTACGGCCGCCGGCGAGAGGTCGCGGACCTGATGTATCCCGGTCGATGACCTAACGCGCATCCCAGTCGACGACCTAACGTGTTTCCCACCGGCCGACCGTCCCCTGTGTATCGACCGAGGGGTCGGGAGCGGGCCTCGGCACGGCCGAGGAGCGGAGGACAGGAGGACAAGGCCGGCTCGCCAGACCTCCGGCCGGTGGCGGCGCTTCAGCGTCGGTGACACCACACGAGGGGATAGCGGAGGAGATCTGATGTTCGATCAACCAGAGATTGCTGTCGGTGTTTTCCCCGGACAGGGTGCCTACTTCCCCGGCTGCCTGGACTTTATTGGTGCCGACCGGGAGTTGGAAGAGCTCGTCGAGCAGGTCGATCGGGTCAGCTCGGCCATGCTCGGCCACCAACCGATCGCCGGCCTGCGCGCTGGTGAGCCGCCGAGCACCCAACAGCTGTTCGCCGACTCGCCCGACACCATGCAGCTCGCGATCTTCACCAGCACCGTCGCGACACACGACGCGCTACGCCGCCGTGGTGGCGCGTTCGGCGCGCTGATCGGCCACAGCATGGGCGAGATCGCCGCGCTGGTTGCCGGAGGTGCCCTCAGCGTCGAGCAGGGCGCGTCCGTGCTCTGCCACCGGATCGCCGTACTGCGGGAGCACGCCACGGCCGAAGGCGGGCTCGTCGCTGTCGGTTGCGGCCGGAACCGGATGGACGCCGTGCTCGCGCTACTCGACCACGCCGGCCCGGTGATCGCGTCCGACAACGGGCCGGAACAGGTGGTGGTCTCCGGGTCCGCCGACGCGCTGCGCCGGGTCAAGGCGATCGCCGCCGCGATCGGAGTGCCGGCCACACCGCTGCTCTCGGCGTACCCGTTTCATCACACCATGTTGACGACCGCCCGACAGGCGCTCGCGGAGCGGCTCACGGGGCTGCGTGCCGCGCCCATGCACACCCCGGTCTTCTCCCCGATCCTGGGCCGGTTCTACCGGGCGGACGACGACCTGGCCGCGATGCTCTCCGCGCACCTTGTGCTGCCCGTGGACTTTGCCGGCACCGTTGGCCGACTGTACCGGGCGGGCGCTCGGGTCTGGGTGGAACTCGGCGCGGGTCGGGCGCTGACCAACGTGGTCCGTTCGCTCCACCCCGACGTCACGGTGTTGACGCCGGTGACCGAGACCGCGACGACCATCGCGGAGGCCGCTGCCTTCCTCGTACCGTCGTCGACCGTCGCCGTCCCGCCGGCCGCCACCGTGCGCGCTACGCTCGTCCCGCCGACCGCGACGCCCGCTGCGCCGACCACTGCGCCCGCTGCGCCGACCACTGCGCCCGCTGCGCCGATCGCTGCGCCGCCCGCTCCGCCAGCCCCCACGCCTGCCGCGGCGACCCCGGAGGTACGGGAAGCGGCCGGTCGGTCGGCGCTACCCCGGTCCGAGATCGCCGCGCAACTGCGCGCCATGTACGCCCAGGCTCTCGAATACCCGGAGGAGGTCTTCGAGGACGCCGCGCAACTGGAGGCGGACCTCGGTGTGGACTCGGTCAAGCAGACCGAACTGCTCAACCGCATCGGCCAGACGTTCGCGCTGGGTATGCGCCCCGAGGGGATGCGCATCGGCGAGTACCGCACCTTCGGCAACGTGGTCGACCTCGTGCACGGGAACCTCGCGAGCGGGCAGGTCCGATGACGGGCGGACGGGTGGTCCTGGTCACCGGCGGGGCCGGCAGCGTCGGCCGGGAGATCGTCCGAGGTTTCGCGGCGACCGGTGCCACCGTCCTGATCAACTGCTTCCATTCCTGGCCAGCGGCGAAGGACCTGGCCGCTGAGGTGGTCGCAGCGGGTGGACGGGCGAAGCCGCTGCGCGCGTCAGTGGCCCGACCGGCGCAGCTCGAGCAGATGTTCGACCAGGTGCGCGACGAGTACGGCCGGCTCGACGTGCTGGTGAACAATGCCGCCACCGGGACCTTCGCCACGATCGACGACATCACCGACGAGCACCTGGACCGCGCTTTCGACATCAACGTCAAGGGACCGCTGTGGTGCTCACGCACCGCCCGTCGGCTACTTGCCGCCACCCCGGGGGCATGCATCGTCAACGTCTCGTCCATGGGCGCCACGCACGCCCCGGCCAACTATCTGTCCGTCGGGGTGTCCAAGGCGGCCCTGGAGAGCCTGACGCGGTATCTGGCGGCCGAGTTCGCGGCGGACGACATCCGGGTGAACACCGCGTCGGCCGGCCTGATCGAGAACGACGTCGGCCGCCGCTTTCCCGGCTTTCCCTCGCTGCGGGACAATCTGGTGGACGCCACGCCGATGCGGCGACTCGCCACGCCAGAGGATCTGGCCGGCGTGGTCCTGCTGCTCGCGTCGCCCGAGGCCGGCTGGATCACCGGGCAGACGGTGTTGGCCGACGGCGGGCTGAGCCTGCATCATCGGGCGCTGTCACCCGACGCGGCCCCGCCGGCCCCCGCCCCGTCGACCGCTGTCACGCTTCCCGAGGAAGCGGGTGTCACGCTTCCCGAGGCGACGAGCGATGCCACCCCCGCACCAACCGGTCCCGACGCCACGTACGACCCGGTGGTCGTCGTCGGGATGGGGCTCGCGGTGCCCGGCGCGTCCGACCCCGACGGGTTCTGGTCGCTGCTCAACGAGGGTGCCGAACTGTTCGTCGAGGTGCCTCCGGAGCGCTGGTGGATGGACGGCTTCCACCACCCGGACCCGACCGCGCCGGACAAGACCTACCAGCGCAGGTCGGGGTTCATCACCGACCTGCGAGCACACCCGGCGATGGCCGGCGAGTCGATCGTCGACGACGACACCACGGACTTCACGATCCGGTGGCTGCGGCACTGCGTCCACCAAGCTCTCGACGGCGTCACCCGGCGCCCCGGCGACCGGTACGGCGTCTGGGTCGGGTACACGCCGGACGGCAGCCAGCACCTGTTCGAGGCGCTGGCGAGCCAGGAGTTTCTCGCGATGGCTGGAACCGCGGCGGACGAGCCCGGGGTACGCGACGACCTGCGCACCCTGCTCGACCGGGTGCTGCCGCACCAGTCCCCGGACCGGCCGGTGGCCCTGCCGCACCAGGTCGGGCGCGCCGCGGTGGCCGGAATCCTGCCGGACGACGCTCGGGTGACGATGGTGGACACCGCCTGCTCGTCCTCGCTGTACTCGATCGATCTGGGTATCCGCGACCTGCTCACGGGGGATGCGGACATCGCGCTCTGCGGCGGCTCGTTCGCGCTCATGCCGAGTGGTTCGGTGCTCTTCGCCAAGCTCGGTGGCCTGTCCAAGACCGGGGCGGTACGCGCGCTCGACCGTGCCGCCGACGGGGTGCTCTTCTCCGACGGTGCCGGTGTGGTGACGCTCAAGCGGCTCTCCCGGGCGCTCGCCGACGGCGATGAGATCCACGGCATCCTGGCCGGCTCCGGGCTTTCCGCCGACGGTAAGGGTAAGGCGATCTACGCGCCGTCCAGCAGCGGGCAGGAGTTGGCGGTGAACCGCGCGCTGACCCGTTCGACGGTCCGCCCCGGCGACGTGGGCATGGTCATCGCGCACGCGACGGGCACCCCGGCCGGCGACGAAGCGGAGTTCCTGTCTCTGCGGGCCGCCTACGCGGGCGACGCGCCGATCCAGGTGACGTCGAACAAGTCGCTGATCGGGCACACCGGCTGGGCAGCCGGCGTGGTGTCGGTCATCCACGCGCTGCTGGCCCTGCGGCACGGGGTGATACCCGCCCAGTACCGGTTCACCGGCACCCCCGAGTCGTTCGGAGTGGATACCTCCAACCTCGCCGTACCCAGCGAGCCGGTCGCCTGGCCGCCCCTGCCGGACCGGTGTCGCACCGCGGCGGTCTCCGCTTTCGGATTCGGCGGCACCAACGCCCATCTGCTGGTCAGCGAGTACCGCCCGGACGTGAACGGCGCCTACGGCTACGGCGAGCCGCACACCGATCCGCTGGTGCTGGTCGGCTGGTCGGGACACCTGCCCGGAGTGGACGACACCGAAGCGGTCGCGGACTGCTCCGTCGGCCGTGCCGGTGCCCCGCACACCTTCGGTCCGGTCTATCCCCATCCGCCGTTCCCGAAGCTTCAGATGCCGCCGCCGGCGGCGAGGGCCACCGACCGGACCCAACTGATGCTGGTCGAGTGCATGCAGCGCCTCGACGGGCAGGTACGCCAGGCCTGCGAGCGTCGCCGCGAGCGGACCGGGGTGGTGGTCGCGCACGCGGGTCCGACCCGCAACGCGGTCCTGCTCGCGCTGCGCTGCTACCTCGACGAGCTGGACCGCGTCGGTACGGAGGCCCGCGATCCGGAGGCGCTGGCCCGGCTGCTCAAGCAGCTCCGGCAGGACGTCACCGGGCGGATCGCCGCGCCGACCGAGGACTCCTTCCCGGGCGAGATGCCCAACGTCATCGCGGCCCGGCTCTGCAACTACTTCGATCTGCGCGGCCTCAACATCACCGTGGACGGCGGCGGTGCCTCGCTGGCGGACGCGTTCGAGGTCGCCGCCCACTACCTGCGCTTCGGCGACCTCGACCTGGCGCTGGTCGCCGGGGTGAACGGCAACACCCTGGCATCGTGGCGGGCCGTGTTCGCCTCGGAGGGCGAACTGGCCGAGGGCGCGTTCCTGTTCGCGTTGACCCGGCGGTCGGTGGCCGAGGCCGAGGGGCTGCCCATCCTCGCCGAGTTGGACCAGTTGTCCGTAGCGGAGGTGACCCGATGAGCGGGCTCGGCACGAAACTGGCCGGGGCGAGCGGCGCCGCCGGGCTCGCCGCGATGCTGTCCGGCCGCGTCGAGTACGGCACCGTGGCGGTACGCGCCGATGCCGCCGGCCCGGTACGGGCGCTGCGGCTGCGCCGGCCCGGGCCGGCCGCGACCGACGCACCGACCGAACAGCTGCTGCGCCGGCACGTCCTGGAACTGGCTGAGCTGCCCTACCGGGCGATACGGCCGGTGCCGGAACTGCTGCCGGCGGGTGTGCTGGTGCTGACCAACACGACCGCCGCCGCCGCGGAATTCTCGCTGCCGGCCGACGGTACCGTCCTGGTCGTCTCGGACGACACGGTCGAGGTACGCACGTCCGGCGGAGTGCGCCACCTGTCACCGGCGGACTGGCCCGAGGCGCGGGCACCAGTCGGGGCGCCACCCCGGCACGTACGCGTGATCGTGGACACCCGGGACCCGGAGCTGCACGTCGCAGGCTGGTCGACCCGGTCCGGGGATCTGCTCCGGCTGCACGAGTGGGCGTTCCTGGCAGCGCAGGAGAGCGCCGACCGGCTGGTCGACGGCGGCAGCTATCTGGTCACCGTACTCGACGGGGTCACCGCCGACGGCACGCCGCGGCCGTTCACCGGGCTGTTCACCGGGCTGACGAAGAGCCTGGCGCTGGACTGTCCCGGTGCGCTGGTGGTCGCCACCGTCCACGCAGCGGGGCCGGCATCGGCCATGCTCGCCACCTCGGTGGCAGAACTCGGTGCCGAGCAGCTGTTGCCGTGCGTGTACCACGTCGACGGCCGTCGGACGACCCCGCGAGCCCGTCCGGAGCAGGTGGACGAGCCCGATGCGGCGCCGCCACCGCTGGACGTTTCGTCGCTGGTGGTGGCGGCGGGTGGTGCGCGAGGAATCGGCGCGCCGATCCTGCTCGCCCTGGCCCGGCGCTACGCGCCACGGATCGTGCTCCTGGGCAGCTCCGCGCCGCCGGCGGACGACGATCCGGTGCTGGATTTCGACGACCCGCAGCAGCGCAGCCGGTACATCCGGGAACAGGTCACCGGCCCGGACCGGGTATCGGTCGCGGCGGCCAACGCGCGGTTCGACCGGCTACGCGACGCGGCCCACATGCGCCGTACGCTGACCGAACTCGCCCTGCACTGCGGACCCGGCCGGGTCCAGTACCTGCGCTGCGACCTGCGCGACACCGCGGCGGTGCGGGAGACCATCGGTGCGGTCCTGGCCGAACAGGGCGACATCGACCTGCTGATCAACATCGCCGGCATCAACCGCGCCTCCGACCTACGCTCCAAGAGCCTGGCCGACTTCCGCACGGTGCGTGACCTGAAGGTCCGCACCTACCTCAACCTGGCCGACGCCCTGCGGGAGCGGCCACCGGCCCGGTGGTGCAACTTCGGATCGTTCGTGGGCTTCAGCGGTACCCGGGGCGAGACCGACTACGCCTCCGCCAACGACTTTCTCAACACGGCAGCCGCCGCCCGTGACGACGGCTCGACCGAGCACACCATCGGCTGGACGCTGTGGCGCGACACCGGCCTGGGCGCCAGCACTGTGATGCAGGAATTCCTCAGTCGGTCCGGCTGGTTCACGGCCACCCCGACCGAGGAGGGCGTGGCGCACTTCCTGGCCGAACTCGCGTGTCCGAGGCCGCCGGCCGCGACCGTCCTGTTCGGTGACCGCGAGGCGGGCGCGCTCTCCACGGTGCTCCCCGGTCTGCTCGACTTCTGCGCCGCGGCACCACCCGAGCCCACGACACGGCAGGTGCCCGCCGCACCATCCCGTTCCGCCGCAGCGCCCCGGTCCGCCAAACCACCGCAGCCCGCGGTGCCGCTGGCGGGACCGGCACCCCGGGCCGAGCGGCGGCTACCGTTCATCGACGACGTCGTACACCGGGACGCGACGTCGCTGACCGCCGTACGCACCTTCGATCTCGATCGCGACGGCTACCTGGAGCACCACCAGGTGCTCGAGTTCCCCACCCTGCCCGGCACGTTCGTACCAGAACTGGCCGCCGAGGTGGCCGTGATGCTGGTGCCCGACCGAGTGCCGGTCGTCTTCGAGGATCTCCGGTTGGAGTCCTTCCTGCGGGTCTACCGGGACGGCCGAAGCAGGACGAAGCGGCTGACCGCGCGACTGTTGCACAGCGACGACACCGAGTCGGTGGTGCAGGTGCGGATCTCCGGCGACGTGCTCGGGCCAGGCGGACGGGTCCTGGTACGCGACCGGCTGCACTTCTCCGTCGTGGTGCGGCTGCGCGACCGGCCGACGCCCGGGCCGCGCTGGACACACTGGGACGAACACGGCAGCGAGGCGTTGATCGACCCCTACCACGCGTCGGGCTCACCGGTGCTGCTGCGCGAGGTGTTCCGCTCCACGAGGGACACCCGGGTGCACCCGCTGGGTCGCCGCGGACGGCTGGCCCTGGACACCGCCGGCATCCACCGCTGGTTCCCCGACCTGCTGGTGCCGTCCGTCCTGCTCGACGGGCTGGTCCGAGTGGCCGTGTTGGAACGTGCGCACGGCCGTTGGACGCCTGTGGCGATCCCCCGGCACGTCCGGCGCATCGACCTGTACGGCGGTCACACGGACGCCAGCCTGGCTGCCCGCGGCGAAGACGTGGAGTTGTACGTGACCCCGGTCGATCTCGATCTCGAAGACCCGAACCCCGACAATCGCGCCATCGCGGTGTCCCGCGATGGTGAGGTGCTACTCCAGGTCAAGGACATCATCGGCGCGATCGTCGGCTACCTCGACCAGTCCACCGGCGAGATCGTCGACCGCAAGACGTTCGACGAGATGTTTCCCGCCCCAGCGACTCGGCCCTGAGCACCGCACAAGGACAGGAGCAGGCCAGTGTCCATCGAACAGCAGTCGGAGAATACGACCAGCCCACCGGCGGCGTGCCCGGTCAGCGGGCAGCGGGGCAACGTGTGCCCGGTGCCGCACGGCCCGAAGGGGCTGCCCCTCATCGGCGACGTGCGGCCCTACTTCCGCGATCCGCTCGGGTACACGCTCGACGCCCAGCGGCGGTACGGCCCGATGGTGGGCGTCAAGCTGCCGGTGCCATTCATCCAGGTCACCGAGCCCGACGCCATCGAGCGGGTGCTGCGTACCAACCCCGACAACTACGTACGGGGCAAGCTGTACCGGGGATTCGCCCCGTACATGGGTCGTGGCCTGCTCACCCTCGACACCGCCGAGTGGAAGACGCACCGACGGGTCGTGCAGCCGGCGTTCACCCCGCAGCGGACCCGCGACGACGCCGTCGAGACGATCACCGCGACCAGCGCCGTGCTGGACCGCTGGGCCGAACTGGCCCACCGAGGGGAACCGGTCGACATCGCGGACGACGTCATGAGCATCTCGGCCCGGGTGATCGGCACGGCCGTGGTCGGTCGGGATCTCTCGAAGCCGGAGACGGGCTACTCCGAGGCCGCCGCGATCGCGTCCAAGGTGATGTACACGAAGACGGTCTTCGGGATCAACGAGCTTCTGCCCAAGGCGCTGCCGACCCGATACCACCGGGAGCGCCGGTGGGCCCATCAGAAGATCGACGCGATCGTGCGGAACGCCGTCACGTCACGGGGACGCACCGGTGACACCGGCGACGACCCCGCCGGTCGACTGCTCGGATCCGACCTGTCCGACCAGGGCGTCGCCGACAGTCTGCGAACGCTGCTCCTGGCCGGCTCGGACACCACCGGGCAGGCGATGATCTGGACCCTGTACGAGTTGGCCAGACATCCCGGCGAGCGGCGGGTGGTCGAGGAAGAGGTAGACCGGGTGCTGGCCGGTAACCCACCGACCATCGACGACGTGGACCGGCTGCCCGCCGTCGCCGCCGCCGTCGACGAAGCGCTCCGGCTCTACCCGCCGGTGTGGCAGTTCCCCCGCGACTCGATAGCCGACGACACGGTCGCGGGGCGGTTCGTGCCGGGCGGCACCACGCTCCTGATGAGCGTTTACGGCACCCATCGCTCCGCCGAGCTCTGGACCGATCCGAACGCCTTCGACCCCGCCCGGTTCCGCACCGCCGCCACGAGCCGACACCGGTACGCGTACCTCCCGTTCGGTGGCGGACGACGGATGTGTATCGGCAAGGCCCTGGCACTGGCGACCTGCGTCCTCGCGGTGGCGATGATCAGTCAACGGTTCCGGCTCCGCCTGGTGCGTCACGACATCCGGCCGGGCACGTACATCACCCTGTTCCCGACCGACGGCATGCCGGCGTACCTTGAGGAGCGGTCGTGACCGTTGCCACGGTGTCCCCACCGGGTGCTCCCGCCCTGCGGCCGCACCTGGTCTCGTTCACCACCGAATCGTTCGTCCGGCCCGTCGAACGGTTCGTGTGGACACCGGTCCCGGCGGCTCGGCCGGTCACCGCCCGGGTCGCCGACGTGGGACCGCTGCTGGTCGTCGGAAACGACGTGGCGCTGGCGGAGGGCGTCGCCGCACGGTTACGGGCGCGAGGTCTCGCGGTCGACGTGGCCGCTCCCGGTGTCGAGCCGGCCCCGGCGGCCTGGGGCGGCGTCGTCGACCTCAACGTGGCTGGCGCCCGGTACTCCCCCGGTGACGGCGACTGGCGCTCCGCGCTGGACCGCAGCGTCCGGATGCTCGCGCACCGCTATCCGGACTGGGCGGCCCAGCCGTTGGCCAACGGCTGCTGGTACCTCGTGGTCACGGTCATGGGCGGCAAGATGGGGTACGACGACGCCCCGATCGAACAACCGTTGGGCGGCATCTGGGCGGGGCTCGCCAAGGGCCTGGTCCGGGAGCTGCCCAACCTGGCGATCAAGGTGGTGGATTTCGACCGGCCGGACGCGGTCCGCATCGCGGACGTGGTGCACGCCGAACTCGGCTCGTGGGACCAGTTCGAGGTCGGCTACGCCGGCGACGAGCGTTACGTGCTGGAGGCACGCCGGCAGGACGCACCCGAACCCCGGCTCGACCTCGGCGCCGACGACCTGGTCCTGATCTCCGGCGGCGCACGGGGCGTGGGTTTCGCGCTCGCCGAGCATCTGGCCAGGGAGTTTGGTTGCCACGTGGTGGTCACCGGACGCAGTGCCATGTCCATCGACGAGCCCTGGCTCGCCCTCGACGACGCCGCCTTCGAGGAATACCGGCGCGCCGAGGTCGCGGCGGCGACCTCGGCGACGGGACTGCGCGAGGTGCGGGAGGTGTTGCGGCGACAGGCGGAGCTGCGCGCGGTGCACCACAATGTCACCGCCGCCCGCGACGCCGGTCTCCGAATCACCTACCGGGCGTGCGACTGCGCCGACGAGGCCCAGGTCGCGGCCCTGTTCGACACCGTCGGCGCGCCGACGGTGATCGTCCACAACGCGGGCATCGACCTGCCCAAAAGGCTGGCCGAGAAACGGCCGGAAGAGGTCGTCGACACCGTCGACGTCAAGGTCACCGGCTTCGCCAACCTGGTCAACCAGGTGCTCGCCGACGACGGCCGGCGCGCGACGCTGAAGATGTTCTGCAACGTCGGGTCACTCGCCGGGCGGCTGGGCGGCATGGTCGGACAGATCGACTACGCCGCGGGTAACGAAGCCCTCGCCCGGCTGGGCTTCTGGGCGCACCGCACCCACGGCCTACCGGCACAGACGCTGTGCTGGCCGACCTGGGAACGGCTGGGGGTGATCACCAACTACGACAACGCCGTCCGGTACGTCTCCACCATCGCGCCGGACGACGGCGTCCGGCGCTGGACCGACGAGATGCGGGCGGGCACGACCAGCGAAGTGATGTTCATCGGCCGGATCGGGGTCGCCCTGGTTCCCTCGATGTTGCGCGGATTCTGGCGGTTCACCGGTCACCCCGACCTGCCACGCCTGCACTCGCTGGCCCACTTCCTGGGTGAGGTCGAACTGTTCGAGCCGTTCGCCCAGCTCCGCAGCGCGGTCACCCACCGGGCCGGGGACCAACCGTGTCTGGCCGGCGAGTTCACCGTGGACGGTGTCCCCGCCCTGCCAGTCAGCGTGTTGATCGAGCAGATGTGCTCGGTGGCCGACTGGGTGGCCCCGCCGGGCTGGCCCCGCCGCCACCTGGTCGAGCTGAGCGACGTGTCCGTGCAGTTCGACGCGCTGCGGCTACGGGAGGAGGGAACCCGCTTCGTCAACCACGCGGTCGGCGCGGACACCCCGAACGGCTGGACGGTGACCGTGGCGGTGCTCGGCGACGGTGGCGAACCGGCGGCCACGGCCACCCTGCGGTACGCCGAGGATCCGCCCGAGCCCTCGGCGCTGGCGGCGACCTTCCCGCCAGCCGCTGACGCTCCACCCCGCTCCGGTGGACCTCGGCTGCGCTGGTCCGGCCTGGCGATCGGCCGACCGCGATGGCGGGTCGGGCACGACGGCGGGCACTCGGCCGACCTGTCCGCCGGGACGGCCGCCGACCTGTGGACGATGCCGTTTCCACCGACCGCCGCGATCTGCCCGACCGCCCTTGAGGCCGCCGTGGCGACCGCCGCCGCCGCTGGCACCGGACGCCGCGTAAGCGTGCAGCGGATCGTCGCCCGCCCGGGGGCGCAGCGCGTCGACCGGCTCGTCGGCTCGTCCGACGGACGTCACTGGACCGGGTTGGCGGCTGACGAGCCCGTCCTGCAGCTGACCGGTCTCCGCGTGACGGGCGGCTGAGCGGGCCGACCAAACCGCTTGACGCCGGCGGTCGGGCCGATCCGGTCGGCCCGACCGCCGACTCTCGTCGGCCAGCCGGGACCGACCCGCCGATGACACCGACAGCAGGGTCAGTCCGACAGCGCCGCCCGGACGCGCAGCAGCACCGCGACCTGCTCGCACCACTCACGGTGCTCCTGCTCGAACCGGCGGCCGCGCAGACACGTCAGGTACGGCCCGATGCGCTCACCCCCGCGCAGGAACGTCTCCTCGTCCCGTTCGCCACGCAGCCGCCGCGCCGGCAGCCAGCGCGGCCGCGGCGATGTAGGTGAGGGTGCGGATGACGCCTCGCCACCGCCGCCAACTACCTCGATGCGCTGCTGCCGGTCCGCGCCCGCCCTGGCAGCAAGAATGACCCATCCGTCGGTCGGTGACCCCAGGTCGCAGCTGCTTGCGGGGGCAAGGTCCACGTGGGACGATCTCGCTCGAGATATTGCCTGGTCCATTGTGGGCCAACACGGGGAGGGCAATTTCGTGCTGGTCGCCTTGGGGTTGGATTCCGTCGCGGAGCGGGTCTACCGACAGATGCTCGCGCAGCCGGAATGGGGGGTCACGGAACTCGGTGCCCATCTCGGCGTCACCGAGACGCAGGTCCGAGCGGCCCTGGACCGCCTGTTCGAGATGTCCCTGGTCCGCAACTCGATGGATCGACCCGGCGCGCTGCACGTCGTGAGTCCGGATGTCGGGTTGAGCGCCGCGCTCGCCCAGCAACAGGCTGACCTCGCTCGTCGCCAGCGGCAGGTCGCGGAGAGTCAAGCCGAGATCAGTCAACTGATCGACCAGTTCGGCACGGCACAGCGGCATGCCTCGACCCCGGCGGCCACTCATCTGCTCGGTATCGACGCGGTGCAGGACAAGCTGGCCCAACTGGCCCACGAGACCGAGTTTGAGATTCTCACATTCATGCCCGGCGGTGCCCAGTCAGAGGCGGCGTTGGGGCACGCACGTCGCAACGACACCGAACTTCTCGAACGCGGCGTCCGCATCCAGACCGTCGGCCTGGACAGCATTCGGAACGACTCGCAGACCCTCGCGCACGCGCGTTTCCTCACCGAAAGTGGCGCGGAGTTCCGGACCTCACCCATCCTGCCGCCCCGCATGATCCTGGCGGACCGTCGCGCCGCGCTGGTGCCGATCGACCCCGCCGACACGCGCAAGGGTGCCCTGCATCTGACCGGTCCCGGGTTCGTCGCCTCGATGCTGGCGCTCTTCAGCCAGGTGTGGGAGATCGCGACGCCGCTGGGCGCGGCCCGCGAGCCGGAACGGAAGGGACTGAACACCCAGGAACGCGCATTGCTCGAGCTACTCGGTCAGGGTCTGACGGACGAAGCCGCCGCGGCCCGGCTCGGTGTTTCCGCACGGACGGCCCGGCGGATGATGGCGGATCTCATGGAACGCCTTCAGGCCCGCAGCCGGTTCGAGGCGGGCCTGAAGGCGGCCCAGCGGGGTTGGCTGTGACACGGACGTGACCGATCGGAGACAAGGCATGGGAACTTCGCCCCAGCACACCCAGCCGAAGGCGACCCGCCGGGTGGCCATCGGTGACGTCATCTTCGGCGGTGACGAGCGGCCGATCATCTCGGGCCCCTGCTCGGTCGAGCCTGGCTACGTCGGACATGCGGAGGCGGCGGCGGCCGCGGGGGCCGACGTCCTTCGGGGGTGCGTCTTCAAGCCACGGTCCGGCCCCAATCGCTTCCAGGGCATCGGCGCGGAGGGCATTCCGCTGCTCGACGAGGCTCGGGCCCGTACCGGGCTGCCCATCATCGCAGAGCCGCTGGACGGCGACGACGTGCGACTCCTGCGCGACCACGTGGACGGCTTCCTCATCGGAGCCAGGTCGATGCGCAACAGCCGGCTCCTGGAGGTCGCCGGCCGTACCGGACTGCCGATCATCCTCAAGCGCTCGTTCGCCGCCACCTATGCGGAGTGGCTGGGGGCGGCCGACTACGTACGCGCCACCGGGAACGATGACGTCATCCTCTGCGAGCGGGGCATCCGCACGTTCGTCACCGAGACCCGTAACACCCTGGACATCGCGGCGGTTCCGGTGCTGGCCGGCCGGACCGACCTTCCGGTCATCATCGATCCCAGCCATGCGGCCGGACGTCGGGAGTGGGTGCTTCCACTCGCCCTCGCGGGTGCCGCGGTCGGCGCCGCCGGCATCATCGTCGAGAGTCACCCGGTGCCGGACCAGTCGTGGACCGACAGTTGTCAGGCATTGAGCACCCCGGAACTCCGGACCCTGATCGAGCAGTTCAGGCGCCTGACGAGCCTGCGTGAGCTGTCGAGCACTTAGCCACGAACGATCCGCGGGGGCAGGTCGTGCCCGTCCGACGCCACCCGGCCCGGCGGTCGAGCCACCTCGCCGCCAGCACGCCGGTCGGGTACCGGCCGCGGGAACCCGCAGCCGGCACCCGACAGGCGAATCTCGTCGGCGGCATCGATCAGATCGCCATGGCCGGCTCGGCCACGCGGGCCGGCTCGGGTGTGCGGGCCGGCTCGGGTGTGCGGGCCGGCTCGGGTGTGCGGGCCGGCTCGGGTGTGTGGGCCGGCTCGGGTGTGTGGGCCGGCTCGGGTGTGTGGGCGAGCTTGGTGATTCGGGTGGGCTCCACCACCGACCTGGTGGCGTGCCGGCGCAGGAGCAGGAACGGGACGCTGCACAGCACTGTCCCGAGGCCGGCATACATGAATCCCCAGCGAAGCGCGTAGTCGCCGATGTAGCCCCAACTGATGTACGCGATCGGCATCACCCCGATCGCCGCCATGTACACGACGGAGAAGACCCGGCCCAGGAACTCCTGGCTGACCTCCCTCTGGATGTAGGCGAAGAACAGCGTGTTGAATCCGCCGACGAAGAATCCCTGGGCAGCGGAGAACAGCAGCAGCCCGGCGACGGCCGGCACCACGGGAATGACTGCGAGCGACATCCCACCGGCCGCGATCAGCGCCGCGAGCAGCCGATTGGTAGGAACGAAGTCGTGGAGGAACAGCAGCAGGAGCGTGACCGCGATCCCGCCGACGGCTTCGGCGGTGAGGGCTCGCCCGTAGGTCGCGCTCGATCCGTGCAGCACCTCGGTGACGTACAGCGGCAGCAGGATGTTGAACGAGATCAGGAAGAAGTTGACCGCGGCGCAGAGGATCACCATGTTCCGGATCAGCACGCGGCTGTTGATGTACCGGAAGCCCGCGCGCAGATCGCTCGTCACGCTGGCGATGTCCTTGCCGTGCTTGACGTGCCGGTAGCGTATCGCCGCCGCCGCGAGGGCCGACAGCCAGAACGACACGCCGTTGAGCACCATCGCTCCGCCGACCCCGATGACGGGCATCGCCACGAGCGCGGCCCCCAGCAGCGGTCCCACCGCCTTGGTCGCCTCGGTCAGATTGTTCGACACCGAGTTGGCCTTGACCAGGTGTCGGTCCCGGACGAGCAGCGGCACGATGGACCGCGCGGCCGGCCGGTAGAGGGCGGCGCAGGTGCCGAGCGCGAAGCAGGACAGCGCCAGCAGTGGGACGTGCAGGGTGTTCCGGTAGGCCAGCACTGCGACCCCGAACGCCACGGCACCACTGACCAGGTCGGTGCCGACGAGGATGGCCTTCTTGTTCCACCTGTCCGACAGGACGCCGCCGATCGGTCCGATGAAGGCGATCGGCGCCAGCGCCGCGGCCAGCAGATATCCGGTGAGTACAGCCGACCCGGTCTCGGAGATCACCCACCACGCGAGTACGAGGTCGAAGACGACGGTGCCGAGGGCCGAAACGAACCCGCCCGACACGAGCGCGATGAAGCTGCGGTGGTAGAGGCTGTTCGCTGTCACAGCACCACCTCGAGCGCCTCGTCGTAGCCCCGGACGAACTCGCTGATCGGCGGGTCGGCGGGCCCGGGCTGGTAGCGACCGAGGACCGAGCAAAAGTAGTCGGCGTTGAGGCCGTCCGGGTAGAGGACCCCGCCCGGCTGCTTGTAGCAGAAGCAGCCCAGCACCTCCTGACGGTCCGCCAACTCCGCCAGGCCGCGGATCTCCCGGATGACCCCGGGTCGAGGGTGCGGAAGGTTGTACCAGAAGTAGTGCGTACCCGCCGCGGCCGAGGCGGTGGTCGGCGTGCCGGCGGCCGCGAACTCACCCCGGGAGGTGGCCAGGGTCGCGTGGTACAGGACGCGGGCGAAGTCGACCCCGTGCGCCTGCTGGAACAGCGGGTAGAAGAGGCCGCCGGCGCCGGGGCGGTTGGTGGTCTCCAGGACGTACGGGACGTCGCCGCGTAGCCGGATCTCCGTGTGGGTCGCGCCCGAGCGGATGCCCAGCGCGTGTACCGCGTCGTGGGACAGTCGGATGATGTCGGCGGCGACGGCCGGCGGCAGTTCGGGGTCGATGTGATACAGCCGATCGGGATAGTACGGCCCGACTGCGGCCCCCTTGGACATCAGCCCGTCACAAGCCGGAACTCCGTCGAACCACACCGTGTCGACGGAGTACTCCTCACCGTCGAGGCACTCCTCCACCACGATCCCGGCGTCCGGACGCTCCCGTCCGATCACCGTCGCGTTGATCATCGAGACGGCCTGGAGGTGTTCCCGAAGTTCCCGCTCGGACTCCACCCGGCGAACGCCGCAGCTCGCGTACCCGTGCGAGGGCTTGACGATCAGCGGGTAGCTGAGGTCGGCGCAGGTGTCCCGGACGTCCTGGGCGGACCGGAACGACCGACCCCGGGGAGTGGAGACCCCTGCGTCCAGCCAGATCCGTTTCATCGTGGCCTTGTCCCGGGACCGCAGCGCGGTTTCCCGGCTACCGTGCCCGACCTGAAGCGCGTCGGCCAGTGCCGCCGTCTCGGTGAGGAACATCTCCTGGGCGGTCAGCACCCCTCCCGGCACGCCCACCGTACGGCGGACGGCCGCCATCGCCTCCGCCGGATCCTTGCGGACGTCCGCGCGGATGACGTTCGGCCCCGTGGTCCGATCGTCCTTGGTCAACACGTACACCCGGTCCTGCTCAGCCTCCGCGACCCGCGTCATGTCGGCGACGAAGAAGTCGGGCGACTCGACTATCACCAGCGAGCGGTTCATGCCTGCCGCTCCATCCGCGCGAGGCCCTGCCGGAGCTGGCCGGGCAGATCGGGAACGTCGCGCAGCGCCAGGAGAACCCGGTCGAGACCGAACCCGATACACATCGTGCTCGGCGTCGTACCGTCGGAGTTGCTGAGCCCGAACGGCTTCGCAAAGTGCTGCCCGTGCTTGTTGAGCGAGGCCACGGCGATCGAATCGCCGTCGTCCACCTGCACCAGCATCTCGATCTTGCTGTCGGTGACCAACTGGGAGAAGAGCTGCTCCTGGGCGTTGTCGTTGAAGAAGATGTCGGTGGCCGTCGCGAGCTGGTACTTGAACCCGAGCAGGTCCGCCACGGCAGCCATCATCGCGACGACTCGTTGGTGGACTCGGGCGAGGTCGGTCTGGCTGCCGAAGAACACGGCCTCCCGCATGGTGAACTCACGGAGCCGTTCGCGGTTGTTGAGGTTGCCCGACTCATCCCGGAAGCACGAACCCGACAGGGTGAGCACCAGGTCGTCGACCGGTCGGTGCTCGACCAGCGGATAGGCGTGCAGGCACAGCGCCGGGTTCAGGATGTCCCTGGGGGTTCGCAGGAACTCGTGCAGCCGGTCCCGGTCGTTGTCGGCCCGCCAGTAGGGCAGGAAGCCCTCGAAGTCCTCCATGTCGGTGGTCATCGGCGCCACAAAGCTCAGGTGCTGGCAGCCGGTGTCGAAGTGCCCGGCCCGGTCGACGACCGTGGCGGGCAGCATCGAGGGAACCCGGATCTCGGTGGCGCCGTGGGCGCGCTCGAAGAAGCGGCGGAAGAAGTCGTCGATGGCGCGCAGCCGGTACGCGCCGACACCGCCGTAGACGTTGATGCCCCGCTCGCGTGGCAGCACCTCCCCGAGGCCGTCCGCCGGAAGCGCTGCCCGAGCCTCATCCAGGTCGGCCACGAGGCGTACGGCGGCGGCCCGCAGCGCGGTCGCGTCCTCGGCGCTCAGGGCCGGGGCGTCGGTACCGTCGGCCGGGTCGTAGACGACCCTGGAGCTGAGCCGCTCGCTGATTGCCTTGTACGAGGCGGCGACCCGCTCGACCACAGACCTGACCTTTGCGGCCGGGAGCGCCGCTGCGGAGTGGACGCGGATCTCGGTGGCGGTCATGTCCAACTGCTCGATCTGCGGGAAATGAAAACGCAGTCGGGTGTGCATGGTGGGCCACAGGTTCTCCTGCAGCGTCACTGGCAGGCTGAGGGTCGGCATCGTCAGACCTCCGTCAGGACGAGGCCGAGCTGACGCTCGAGTCCGCCGAAGGTCTGCAAGGCGCTGATCGTGAAGGACTCGTAGTCGATCTCGTAGTTGAACAGCTCCGTCATGCGAATCGCGATCTGCATGGTGGCCAGGGACTCCAGTCCCAACTCGGCGAGATCGACGTCCCGGTACGCCGGGTAGTCGGCGACCGCCGCGGCGATCGTCGCATCGGGCAGCAGGCCCGTGAAAAGTGGCTCAATCCAGTGCGACAACGTACTCTCCTTGATTCACGAAGGGTCGAGACTCACGAACGGTGGGGACTGACGAGACCGAGACTCACGAAAGGCCGGGGGTCGACGGAAGGTCGCGCCGGGTGTGGCAGCTATCGGGTCAGCCATTCGTCGATGACCGCGTGTACCGTCGGGGCGGCGTCGCCGATCAGGCTGAAGTGGTCCAGATCCAAAATGTCGGTCCGGTAGATGCCGGGCGCGAACCGGCGCCACAGATCCAGATGTCGTAGGGCGTCACCGTCGCGGGTGAGGAGCACCGCCGCCCGCCCCCGGTACGCCCGTGGCCGGTAGCGGTCTGCCGCCTGCCCGTTCGCGGTATAGGTTCGGGCCATGGCGCTCACGTAATCGAAGGCGAGGCTGGCGGGCAGTATCCGCGCCTCGACGGCCCGTACGCTCAACATCGCGATCAGTTCGGGGTCGGTGCCGATCGTTGCGGGATCGAACGGCGGCCTGAGACCGAGGCCACGGGAGATCAGCGAGAGGGCGACCGAGGTGTTCTCCGGCGCGACCGGAACGGTCGGCGGTGCCGTGTCGAGAATGCCGACCAGAGTCACCTCGCGGCCGGTCATGACCAACTGACGCGCGGTTTCTAGTGCCACCAGACCACCGAGCGAGTAACCGAGGATCTCGCACGGTCCATCGGGTCGGCGCTCGTTGATCGCCGCCGCGAACCGGCGGGCCGACTCCGCCAACCGGTTCGACGGGTTGGCGGTCCGATTCTCGAGCCCGTACACGTCGCGACGCCCCGCCAGCAGCCGGGCGATCGGCCGGTAGGTGCTGGTGCTGCCGCTGATGCCGTGCGCCCAGAACAGCGGTGGGCGGTTCCCGCTGACCTGGATCTCGACGAGGCAGGAGGCGTTGCCGCCCTGCCGTCCACGCTCGCCCTCCTCGCGTCGCCCGCGTTCGTCGCGCCGTCGCCACCCGGGCGTGGCTGTGGATTGCGTCGGATAGGTTGTCGACACCTAGCTCGCCCCTTTCAGGGAATGTGACGGGTGACGCGGACGATCGGCCCAGCGCTGCTCAGGTGCCAGCCAGCCCGGGTACGGTCCCGGCCACGCTCCATTGCCGGAGTTGCGGTGACATCACGAGGGCTCGTTCGACCACGTCACGAGCGACCGTACGAGCCATCACCTGATCCATCGATACGCTGAAGACGCCGATATCAACCCTGCCCCGTACGGCTCGGACCGAGATGTGTTCCACCCCGTCCTCGGCACGGACTGCTGCCCACAGCGTGTCGACGAGACGCGCCGCACCGCCGTCGAACATCGTTCCTGCTTGGGACGAGATCGTTATCAGCGTCAACCGCATGGCCGCGCTAATCCCAGATAAGACTGTCGGCGCGAACGCCTCCGCCCGCCTGCTCGGCCACAGCGGTCGAACCGTTCACGACGGAAAGCACCAGCGGTGGCGTGACAGCGCCGAGGAAAGCGAGAGCGACAGCAAAGATTCCGACCCGGATCCGCATGACCTTCGTCCAATCTGACGGTCGACATCGTGATTTTCTCGAGGAGACATTTCAGATAACCCGCGGGCCTCCTTTGTCGCCTGGAATCAATCTTCATCGCCGACCGGCGGATACAGAAGGTCTCCGGGGTGGCCGGAAGCGGCTGTGGACGGAAGCGGCCACGTTTCGCGTTACCACCGCGTCCCCCGAGGGGCGTTCAGCGGCATCGCCAGGTCGGACGACAACGGGAAGGTTCGCCGCGGCGTCAAGGGTCATCGGTGCGCGGGATGCCCCTCGGTCGCACCCGGCGACAGCGGCGGCCCGGTACGGTCAATCCGATCGGACGGATTCTTCGCCGCGGGAGGCATCGTCAGCGCCGGCAGCCTGCCGGTCGAAGAGAATCTCTCCTACGAGTACATCCTCTGGACCGAGGTGCCTCCAGTGCTGACGGCGCTCGGCGTCTCACTCCACACGTCGCAACAACCAGCTTGGTTGGGCGTGTAGAGATCGGCAGCACTCGTGGATGCCCTCGGCGCAGCGCCGCTGAGCGAGTCATGGGACGGAGAGCACCGCGTAGCCACCCGGCTGGCGGTCATGCAGGCATGCCTCGAGGTCGGCCGCCACAGACCCCGACGCCGCCGCGTCGAGCCGTTGGACGCGCACCAGTTCGACGAGGTGCTGCGCCGTTGACTGGTCGAGTCGGAGACAGGACGCCTGCCCGACCACTCACCAGACACCAGTTGCCAGCAGAGGGCGGCCACCGAGATGCCGATGAAGCGCACCCACCCAGGCGAGGCGCGCCTGGCGCGTGGAACGGGCTGAGACTCGGGTAGGTGGCGTACGAGATCTATGCTTCCGGTGTGTCTATCGTCCTACCTGGCGGTGGCTGATCGCGGGAAAGGCGGGTCGATGAGGGCGCCGACGCTTGTCGTGTCGTTGACCCGGCCGAACACGTACCGTGGGATCGGGCTGGCGGTAGCGGCTGCGCCCCACGGCGCGCTGATCCTCGTGGAGCCGGGCCGTTACGACGGGCATGTCGTGGTGCGCGCCAAGGCAGTCACTATCCGTGCGGGTGTGCCGGGTGCGGTGACGGTGGAGAACCGCGATGCCGCACCTACCGTCTATTGCGAGGGTGCGGACGTCGCGCTAGAGGGTTTGGTGTTGCGGACGTGGAGTTCCGACGCGCCGGCGACCGTGTCGGTGGTCGGTGGTCGGTGGTCGGTGGAACTCTGACCTTGGAGTCATGCACTGTCAGCGGGCAGGCTGTCAACGCCGTGCTCAGCGAGCGAGGTGCCACCCACTTGCGCAACTGCCATGTCCATGGGATGCGCCGTGGCGTGGCCTTCATCGACTCCAGCGGCGTCGTCGAACACTGCCGGTTGTGGGACTTCGACGAGTACGCCTTGCTGTCCAAGCGGGACAGCCAGCCGATCATGCGGCACTGTCACGTCGAGAATGTCGGTCAAGGCTTCGAGGCGTTCGAGGGCGGCCGGGGCACGGTCGAAGACAGCCAGTTCTCCGGTGTACGGCAGACAGCCGTGGTGGCGAGTGCACGATCTCGCCCGACGGTACGCCGGTGCCGAATCTCCGACGGCCGGGGCAGCGGGCTGGCGTTCAGCGGATCGGCTGGCGGATTGGTCGAGGATTGCGAGCTGGCTGACCTTGAGGGTAGCGGCGTCTCGGTCTCCGGCGGCGCCGAGCCAGACATCCGCCGCTGTCGAATCGAACGGGTGGGCGGCAACGGCATCTACGTCAGTAAGGCCCAGGGCACGTTCTCCGATTGCACCGTGACCGCCAGCCGGCTGCCCGCAGTCGCCGCAGTCAATCAGGCGGCGCCAGAGGTGAGTGGCGGTGTGCTGCGGGGTGCGCGCGACGACGCCCTGCTGATCCAGGCCGCCAGCGGCCGTACGCCAACGTCCGGATTGAGGACTCTGGCCGGTACGGGGTTCGCGTGCAGGGCGGAAGTCCAACCTTCAGCGACGTGACGATCACGGGCGGGGAGGACGGAATCGCACTCGACGGCGTCGTTGACGCGGACGTTCGAATCGAGGGCGCAACCCTGCAAGGTGCGTCGCAGAGCGGGATTGCCGCTGAGGGCTCCGGCCGACTCACCGGCACGATGGTGCGGGTAGAGGATGCGCCAGCGGGTGTGGTCGGGGCCGAGAAAATCTCGATCAGCCTCACCGACGCTACCGTCTCCGGTGGCATTGTGGGTATCGTCGGGGCAGGCCAGGCCAGCTTTCGTCTCGACCGCTGCACGGTCACCGGAACGACTGGTTCGGCAGTGGTGCTAGGGGATCAGTCCCGGCTGGACATGCGGGCGGGCACGGTACGCGACTGCGGCGGCGACGGCGTGCAGGTGGAAACGGACGCTCCCGTACTGGTAGAAGGGTGCGAATTCGTTAACGTTGCTGGCGAGGCCGTGCGGGGTGCCAACCGGCCGCTGGTGTCGGTACGCGCTGCACATTCGCCCGACATCTCGCACGAAGCGATTGGCTTGACGGCCGACGCCGACGGCACCGGCCGCGACGGCGATCCGGGTGATGCCGACCGCGGTAGCCCCGGAGGTGCCGACGCCGCGACCAGCATCAACGCCTCGCTGGCGGAACTGGACGCGATGATCGGACTGGCGGCGGTCAAGCGCGAGGTACGAACCCTGGTCCACCTGATTCGGGTCGGTGACCAGCGGCGGCGAGCCAACCTGCCGGTACTGCCGCTCAGCCGGCATCTCGTCTTCACCGGACCGCCCGGGACCGGCAAGACGACCGTCGCGCGCATCTACGGGCGGCTCCTCGCCCACCTCGGTGTTCTGTCAAAAGGGCAGGTCGTCGAGGTGGCCCGGGTCGACCTGGTGGGCGCATACCTGGGAAGCACCGCGCTGAAAACCTCTGCGGTGTTCGAGCGAGCGCTTGGTGGCGTGCTGTTCGTGGACGAGGCCTACACGCTCGCCCGCCAGTTCGGCGCCAATTCAGACCTCGGCTTGGAGGCAATCGACACCCTGGTCAAGCTGATCGAGGACTACCGGGACCAGGTAGTGGTGATCGTCGCCGGGTATCCCGCCGAGATGGAAGGTTTCCTGGCCGCCAACCCCGGCCTCGCGTCCCGATTCACCAAGACCATCGAATTCGTCGACTACAGCCCCGACGAACTGCTGGCGATCGTCTCCGGGCTGGCCGGGCAGCACGGGTACGACCTGACGAAGCCGACCAGCGCCGCCTTGTTGGAACGGCTCACCGAGGCCGTCCACGAACCGGACTTCGGCAACGGGCGCGGCGCACGGAAGCTGTTCGGTGCCATGATTGAACGGCAAGCTGAGCGGCTTGCCGACACACCCGCACCGACTTCCGAGCAACTCCGACTGCTATTACCAGGGGACGTCCCGCCCGCGGACATGGGCCCAGCGCCCCGACAAGAGTCGTGAGGCGTGCAGCTCACCTAACTTGATCTTCACTGCCGCGAAGACACAGCAAGACGCTCGTCGCCCTTGTCGCTCTTCGTCAACGATTTGGCTGGGTTTCCGGGGGGTAAACGGGGGTGAGTTGTTGGTGCGAATGTATGCGTCCTTCAGCCAGTTGGTCGCCGGGCGACGCTGCCAGGCCCACTCAGCGGCGCTGCCAGCTTTCGGCCTGAAGCTTTGACAGCCAGTTGATCTGTGCGCGCGCTGCGGGGCATCGGGAGAGACCACCGGACGGGTTGGCTGCTAGCGTTCGCCGACATGTGGACCGAGGAGATCGTGGCCGGGCGACCGGCGTGGCGGCACATCCCGTCGGGAGTCGTCTTTCGCGAGGTTCTGGGCGGCGCGTTCCGGATGGGGCTGTCCGACTCGGAGCTCGATGCGGTACGCGCGATCGAGTCCAGCGGCGGTGTCGAGGACACCATCGACCCGTTCCTTGCCAACGCTAAGGACGCACAACCGGTCCGCGAGGTGCACGTCGAGTCGTTCCTGCTCGCCCGGCACCCGCTGACCGTCGCGCAGGTCCGGTACTGGCTGCCCGAGTACGAAGACGACTACGCCGAGGCGACCACCTGCACGGCTCGGCTCGAAGGCGACCTGTACGACCTGCTCGAGGTGTTGCCGTTCGAGCTGCCCAGCGAGGCGCAGTGGGAATACGCAGCCCGGGCCGGCACCACCACGCTGACGTTCCGCGGTGACGAAAAACCCGACGAGGACCAGCTTCTCAACGATTTCGGCGACGAGACGCGGACGGCCGCCAGCGAGAACGCGTTCGGGCTGGCGGCGATGGGCTCGGCGAACGAGCTCTGCGCCGACGTGTGGATCCCTGGGTTCGACGGCGCACCGACGACCGCGCGACCGCGGACCGGAGACGGGCCCCGGACCGTACGCGGCGGAGCCGCCGATCTATACCCGTGGCAGGGCTGTGACGAGTGGCTGCTACTGCTCTCCGCCACCCGATACGAACACGCCGACTTCACAGCCGTACGCCCGGCCGCACCACTGCCACCCACTGTGGCTGGTGGGAGCGGATCTGTCGCGAGCTGGGCTTGACCCGTTTCGACGGACGGGGCCGATGTGTTGATCTTATCTAGGCGGCGTGGTTCATCGGGTTCGTGGTGTGGTGGGTGGCTTCGTAGGCGGCTGGGCTGAGGAAGCCTAGCGAGGAGTGCCGGCGGCGGGTGTTGTACCAGCCTTCAATGTATTCGAATATGGCCTGGCGGGCGGCGGTGTGGGTGGGCCACGGCTGCCGGTGCAGCAACTCGGTCTTGACCGTGGCGAAGAACGATTCGGCTACCGCGATGTCCCAGCATTGCCCGCGCCGGCTGTTGGACAGGTGGATGCCGTGCGCGGCGGCGAGGCGGGCGTGCTGGGCGCTGGTGTACTGGCAGCCGCGGTCGGAGTGGAAGATCAACCCGAATGGCGGGCGGCGCCTAACGATCGCGTCGTTCAGAGCAGCATCGATCAGGTCGGTCTTGAGATGGTCGGCCACGGCCCAGCCCACGACGCGGCGGGAGGCCAGATCGATGACAGTGGCCAGATACAGCCAGCCCTGCCACGTGGTGATGTAGGTGATGTCTCCGCACCAACGGGTGTCGACGCGGGCGGGGTGGGTGGTGAAGTCCCGTCGGATCAGGTCCACCCGATCGGCTGCTGCCGGGTCGGCGACGGTGGTCGTCTGCCACCGGCGCGGGTTCCTGCCGCGCACACCCGCGTCAACCATCAGCCGGGCGATGCGTTCACGGCCGTGCCGCAGCCCGGCGTCGGCCAACTCGGCGTGCACCAGCGGGGCTCCGTAGGTGCCTTCGACCTCGCGTGCACCTCAAGGATCCTCGCGGTCAGGACCTTGTCGTCCAGGTCTCGCTGCGACTGCTGGCCGGTCGCGTACTGGTAGTAGGCGGACCTGGAGACCTTTATCAGCTCGCGCGCACGCGTGACGTTGTGCTTGCCGTCCTTGTCCGACTCGATGAACGGGTACACGTTCACCGGGTCTCCTTCGCAAAGGAAGCCGTCGCCCGCTTCAAGATCTCGACGTTGAGGCCGTTGTCGTCGCGGCCCTCGCCGTCGTCGTGACCGTCACCGCTGGATACCCGTGGTGGTCGCTGCTCGCTCTCTTCCTCGTCTTCGATCTGTCGATGCTCGGTTACCTGCACGGGCCACGCCACGGTGCCTTCTGCTACAACCCTGATGCACTCCTACAGCCTGCCGGCGGCGCTCGGCGCGGTGGCCGTGACGGCAGCCGCGTTCCGCGACCAGATCGCCTGGCTCGGCATTCTGGCCGTCGCGTGGGCATTCCACATCGCCGTCGACCGCGCGCTGGGTTTCGGCCTCAAGACCACCGAGGGATTCGAGCACACCCACCTCGGCCGGATCGGCAAGGCCCGGGACACCGGGACACCGGGACACCGGGACACCGGGACACATCAATGATCGCTGTTGGGCGCGGCGCTCAGGAAGGCGGTCGATGAGCTGCGCTGGTATCACGCCCGCCCAGCCCCTTGCCCCGTTCGGACGGCCGGAAGTTGAGTATCCGCTGCGCCGGGGGGCGATTGGCTCGGGTTGTCACTCGACCTGAAACGTCGCGGTCGACGCGAGTCGCAGGGTGGCACCAGGTCGAAGTGGGTGGCGTACGCCGGGTTCGAGCCGCCGTTGGTCGAGCCAGGTACCGTTCGTGGAGTACAGGTCGGTCACCGTCGCGGCCCCGTCCGACGCCGTCGTGACAGCCGCGTGTCGTCGCGAGACAGCGTCGTGGCCGGACAGCGCGGCCGCTGCGGGCGAGCCGGGGTCCCGACCGAGGATCAGGGTTACTCCGGCCTCGATCACTGTCTGCCACGGCGGGTCGAGTAACGCGATCGTCAGGACGGTTTCGAGCACACTGAGGCAGTGCGGGCACATCCGGCTCCCCGGCGGAGACGCCGTTCCGCACGACGGACAGATGATGTCCACGGCGACCGGGTCGATCGGCTGCGGGGTGACGAGGTTGTCGGCCTCGATGACCGCCGAGACAGCGGTGAGGTTCGCATAGCAGTCCGGGTTCCCGCACACAATGTCACCGGAGCCGACCGGTGCGCCGCAGGCGCGGCAGATCAGCCGCTCCATGTCGATTCCCCGACGCCGATGCCGCGGGCCCTCAGATGATCGGCGATCTGGTCGAGCTCGCCGGGCCGTGGGATCCCGACCAGCCACAGCCGGCCGTCGAGTACGCCGGTCTGCAAGCCTGCCCGGACGAGCTGAGCGGCCTCGCCGTATCGCTGGTGGCCCAGAGGGCTGAGGGTGATGACGCGTTGGTTCGCCGAGCCACGCAGTGGGGTGTCGCCGTTGTTACGCCGCTCGACGTACCTACCCGCGACCACGGCGTCGCAGCTTGCGCGCAGCTCTGGCAGCCGTGCTGCACGCGACCAGCCGTATCCCGTGTAGAGCAGGATGTCGATCGGCCTGGTGTGCCGCCAGGTGGCTATCCCGCGGAGGAGCGCGGCGAGCGCGACCGGCTGCTGGAGCGGTTCGCCGCCGGAGATCGTCACGCCGTCGATCCGTTGAGGAAGCGACGTGAGCCAGTCGAGCACCTCCTCGACGGGGACCGACCGGTCGGGGCGGCGGGGCCAGGTGTCCCGGGCGAGGCAGCCGGTGCAGGCGAGGGTGCAGCCTTGCAGCCAGATTCCGGCTCTCCTGCCGTACCCCAGGGTGGTGACCGGGTGGTGGAGGCGACTTATCTCGATGGTCGTCATGACAGCTCCACGGTGATGACGTCGGCCTGACGCCGCCAGGCCGTCACGACGAGCGACGTCGCGTCCCCGGCCGCCGGCGCGTCGACCGCCGTTGCCGCCAGCCGGTCGAACAGGGCGCGGGCCAGCGGGTTGACGAGCGCGGTCTCCAGGGCGGAGCCGATCCCCCGGCCGCCTCGGGCCAGGTCGCGCGTGCACTCCCTGAGCACGCGCGCATGGACCGGCTGGTCGAGCGTGACCGACACGTGGTGTTCTTCGCTGAGGCGCCGGAGCACGTTGCCGAGTTGGAGTTCGAAGATCTGTTCGGCCGCTTCCGGCCCGATGAAGTCGAACACCACGATGTTGTCGCCGAGGCGGTTGAGCAGCTCGGGCCGACCGAGGACCCGGGTGAAGTGATCCTCGATCGCTGCCCGCACAATCGCCTCGACCTGGTCGTAGGGAGTGCCCGGCGTAGCCGTCGGCGTCAACTGGCCCGTGCCGTCGTCGACGTACATGCCGAGGTTGCTGGTGAAGATCAGGATGCATTCGGAGAAGTGGACTGTACCGCCGCGGCCGTCGGTGAGCCGGCCGTCCTCAAGGATCTGCAGGAACTTGTCGAGGATGCGCGGGTGACTCTTCTCGATCTCGTCGAACAGGATCACCCGAAATGGTTGCTGACGCACGGCGTTGGTGAGTTCTCCGCCGGCTTCGAAACCGACGTAGCCCGGTGGAGCACCGATCAGCCGATCGCCGGCGTGTTCGGCAGAGAACTCGCTCATGTCGAACCGCAGGTAGGCCGCCTCGTCGCCGAACACCACATGGGCCACTGCCTTGGCCAACTCGGTCTTGCCCACCCCTGTCGGACCGGCGAAGAACAGCACTCCCCGCGGGCGTGACGATGCCCGTGCCGCATGGGCGCCGGACAGGCCCAGAGCGGCGCGTTTGAGGATGTCAAGGGTTTTGGTCACAGCTTGGCGCTGACCGATGATCCGCTGAGGCAGGGACCGTTCCCCGTCTCGGATCCGGGTGGGCAGGTAGTCGCGGCGCCAGGGATTATCCAAGACCCCGAGTTTGAACGTTCGGGTCGCGTCGGGCCATTGCTCCGGGCTCAGCCCACGATCGCGTGCCAGCCTGGTCACTTCGATCATGCCCTGCAGGGTGAGTCCTTCGGACTGCTCGGCGAACGAGCGAGCCCGCTCGTGCAACGTCGCGTCGGGGATCTGGCCGTGCAGCAGCCGACGGGCGCAGCTCTCGCGATCGCCGTAGTCCGGTCGGGGCAGGCTGATCACGCGGATCCGGTCCTTGCCCGCGGTCAGCCAGGCCGGCAGGTCACTTTCGTTCTCCACCAACCAGATCACCGGGTTGTACAGGCTCTGGGTCCGACCGGATTCGGCCGCGACCGGCCGCGCCGTCCGGGCCAGCTTCTCCATGCGGCGCAGGAACTGCCGCTCGGCGTCGTCCGGATCGCTCGGATGCCGCAGCAGGTGCGCCGCTCGGACGATGGCTGCCGCCCGCACGTTGGTGCGTGGCTGGGCGATCGCGGCGAGCTGGACGAACAGCGCGCCCAGGTCGGGCGTCGGGCCGCCGGGGCGATACCCGTCGTCGAGGAGGGCACGGGTGGCAGTCGTCACCTCGCTTCTGCCGATCTGGTGCACGGCACCAGAATCGATCAGATCATGATCGAGTACGAACGTGTAGCCGCTCCGGTCCAGCAGCTCACGTATCACGTCGGTGAGGGACAGCAGCCGCACCCCGGTGGGCGCGTCGATAAGGTACGAATCATGGGCGTTGCCCCACAACACGTACTGCGACTGGGTTGGCAGTGTCGCGTGCAGTTCGCGGGCGAACGCCGGCCAGCCCGCGAGGTCGTCGATCACCGTGCGTCTCCCTCCGCCTCGCGGCTTCTGAGCCGGCGCCGGGGCTCGGTGCGCTGCGGCGGAGCCGTGCGGGGCGTGGGTTCGGCGCCCGGGTGACGCAGTTCGGTGTGCGCGCACGGCAAGCCAGCCTCCCGGAGACTGGCCAGTGCCTGTTCCAGGTCGGCGCACCAGCGGTGCTCGGCTGCCGCGTCGGCGTGGGGGTTCTCGCCGGGTCCGGTCCGGTAGACCATCGACTGCATCCTGCGTGCCCTTGCGTCGACCTTCAAACGCACCAGGTGGTCGGCGTCGTCGGGTCGGCTCACCGCGAGCCTGCCCGTGCCGGGTTGCCCGACGCTGAACTCGGTGCCCACGCTGTAGCCCATCTCGGTCAGCACGTCCTGGTCGACGAGCTCGGTGAGCCGCTTCGGACCGACTGGTTGCGGAACCGGGCGTACGAGCTGATGGCCAAGCTCGGCGTGCGGAAGGTCCGGCTGCACGACGCCCGGCGCGCACCCATCCAGGAACGCATGCTGCTCACCCTGCGGGCGTCACGGCCGCTGCAGGTCCCACCGGAGTTGCGGACCTTGCTGCGCTACGGCCGCGGTCCCGATCCCGTCCCGCCCCTTCCCCGGCCGAGCACTCCCGACGAGGTGGGTTGGGGTGTCCCGATGGGCTTGAACGCCCTCAACTCCGCCGACGGCGTCCTGGTCGCCTCACCGACGGGTTCCACCGCGTACTCGTTCGCCGCAGACGGTCCGGTCCTGTCGCCGCGGCTCAACGCCCTCGTGTTCACCCCGGTCGCCCCAGACACGGCGTTCAACCGCAGCATGGTCACCGCCCCGGACGAACCCGTGGGCGTGCAAGTGCTCCCGAAATCGGGTCGGGTCGCCGTCGTCGTCGACGGGCGCGTACACGGAATCCTCGACCCCGGCTGGCTGATGCTCCCGCCGCCCGCGCCGACTCCGGTGGCGAGCCGCCGCTGCTGGTCTACCGGCCGGACCTACCGGTCCCCGAGGAGCTCCGACACCTGCACCTGCCGGCGGAGGGGTCCGGTCAGTCTGAGCCCTCGTAGCCCTCCCGTGGCCGGCCATCCTGTTTGCGGGCGCGTCTGGCGGTGACCGGTCAACCGTCGTCATCATCCTCACCGGGACGGCGGTGGCGCCCCGGGTCCCTGTCGGCGGCCATGAACGCGTTGTTCTTGCCGGTAGGCCACAGTCAGCCGGCCAAAGCCCTCGTCAAGGGTCACCTTCGGTGACCAGCACAGCGCCTCTCGGGTCCGGCGTTGGTCAAACCAGTGCGCGGTGGACAACTGCTCGGCCAGGAACCGGGTCATGGGCGGTTCTCCGGTGCGCCGAAGTGCCGGCCAGAGACGCTGCACCGCGGCGCCGCCGGCCTTCGCCACTGCTACCGGTACTCGGAACCTCGGCGGCGTCGTCGCGGCGGCGACACAGATCCGTTCGACGAGTTCGCGCACCGTCCGTGGCTCGCCGTTGGTCACCACGAAGGCCTGCCCGTGTACGCCCACTTCGGCTGCCCGGTCGAGGGCGGCGACCAGCGCGTCGGCGGCGTTGCTCACGTACGTCGTGTCGATCAGGGCGGCACCCTGGCCGACCAGTGCCAGCCGGCCGGCCCGGGCCCGCTCGACGATCCGGCTCACCAACTGGGTGTCACCCGGTCCCCAGACCAGGTGCGGCCGGAGGGCCACCACGGCGAAGTCGGCCGAGTCGGCGGCCAACGCGAGCAACTCGGCCGAGGCCTTACTGCGGGCGTAGTTGCCCCGCGCCCGGTCCGGGTCAGCCGTGCCGGCGTCGACGCCGACCAGGCCGGCGCCGTGGTGGGCGACCGACGGAGAGGAGACGTGCACGAATCGCGTCACACCTGCGGCCTGGGCGACGGCGAGCAGGGTGGCCGTGCCGCGAACGTTGGTGTGCTCGAACTGCTGCCGCGGGCCGGTCATCGACACCTTCGCGGCCAGGTGGACCACGGCGTCGACGCCCTCGGCGGCGGCAGCTACGGATCCCGGGTCGGTGATGTCGCCGCGCCGCTCGTCGACGCCGACCAGGCCGCTCTGCCGACGCTGCAGGACGCGGACCTCGTCGCCGCGCGCCCGTAGCGCGGTGGCGACGGCGCCGCCGAGCATGCCGCTGGCACCGGTTACCAGGACTTTCACGGTCTGCTGAGTCTTCCGCCGGCGAGTACTCGCTCCGCCCAGTGACGCAGCCGAGTACGGTCGATCTTCGAGTTGTGCCGGATGTCCGTGGGCAGGTCGGGGACCACCAGCACGGCCGCGATCGGCGGCGTCGCCACGGTGCGTACCGCGTCGATCAGCTCCCGGCTGGCCAGTCGGGCACGGCGGGCCCCGGGCGTGGTCTCGGCGACGACCACCACCTGCGTCACACCGGGTGGTCCCACCCCGACCACCGCGGCCCGTGCGATCTGGGGCAACGACTCGACCTGCTGCTCGATCCCCACCGGGGTGAGCACGCCGTCGGCGGTGACAATGATGTGGGACAGTCGGCCCTGCACCCAGAGCCGGCCGTCGGAATCGAGGTAGCCGACGTCACCGGTGCGGTGCCAGCCCGGATTGCGGGAGCTGTTGCGCTCGGTCAACCACAGCGCGTCGTAGCGGTCCTTGGTGTGCCCGGCCCTGACCAGGATTTCCCCGGTCAGCCCGGGAATGAAGCCGGGCTGCTCGGCGGGCCTGCCGGTCGGGTCCAGAGCGGCGATCGCCACCTGGACACCGGGCAACGGCCGGCCGACGCAGACACCGTCACCCGGCTCGGTGTCGGCGATCTCGTCGAGGGTGATGTCGGTGACCGGCAGGACCTCGGTCATCCCGTACGGGGTGTGCGGCTGCGCCTTGGGCATCAGCGCCCGCGCCTGGGTGAGCAGCGCGGCGGGCACCGGCGCACCCGCGCTGAGCAGCAGCGTCACCCCCTCCAACGCGGCGCGCTGGCGATCGTCGAGGGCGTCACCGGTGTCGATGACATTGCGCAGCGCGGCCGGTGAGGCGAAGACCGACGCGGCGTCGACCGCGGCGGTCGCCTCGGCGAGAGCGGTGGCGGTCAACGTCCGTGGCGAGGTCACGCTCATGTCCGGGATCGCCGAGGGGGCACCGAGGGCCGGGCCGAAGAGTGCGAACGGCGCGAACGCCGCCACGATCCCGACGTCGGCGTTCACGCCGATGTCGGACAGCGCGTCTCGCATCGTGGCGAGTTGGCGATGGGTGTAGACCACACCCTTCGCCGGGCCGGTGGAGCCGGAGGTGAACAACACCGCCGCGTCGTCGTCCGGGCCGGGCGGGGCCGGCAGTTCGTCGAGGTCGGCACCGAGGCGGGCGAGCTTGCCCAGGGTCAGCGCACCCCACGCGGCGGCGCCGGGGCCGGCCCCGAGACGCCGTCCGGGCCAGCGCAGGGCACGGGCGACGGCGAGTCCACGACCGACAGCCACCAGGTACGCCGGGTCGGCGCTGCGCATCGCCCGGTTCATCCCGGCCAACCCCAGCCCGGGGTCGGCTACCACGATCACCGCGCCGATGCGCAGGCACGCGTAGACGGCGGCGGTCAGGTCCGCGCCGGGCGGTACGAGCAGGGCAACCCGATCGCCGGGTCGCACCCCGCAGGCGGAGAGCCCCGCCGCGATCTCCCGGATCCGTTGCCACAGCAGCGCCCAGCTGACCTGCCGGGCGTTCTGCGCCAACTCGACGAGAGCGACCGAGCGGTCCTCGGCCCGCGCTGCCAGCTCCGCCCACAACGGACGCCACGGCGCTGCCGGCTTCGGCGTCGCGGGCGGGTCGGCGGGGGGTCGGTCCAGGTCGACCAGCCACTGTGCGACCGCGCCGGCTACGTCGGCATCCTCGATGACCAGGTGACCCCCGCCTTCGAACCGGTGCAGCTGCGCATGCGGCAGCCGCTTCCGCAGATCCCTCAGATGCGCGTCGCCGAAGACCGGGTCGCGCGGACCCCAGAGCAGCAGTGCCGGGGTCTGCGCCAACGTGTGCAGATTCTGCGCGACCCCTTGCAGCGCCGGCCAGCTCGGGTGGTCGGCGCGCAGCGGAATGTCGGCGACGAAGCCGCCGACCGCGGCACGCCGGTCCATCGTGCGGTACGGAGCGAGGTAACCCTCCCGGACAGCTTCCGGCAGCCACGGGTTGGCCAAGGTGAGAGTGGCCTGCAGGAACGTCGGCGTCCGCACGGTCACCGCGGGCAGCACGCCGGGCAGCCGGGCCAGGCGGATCAGCACGGGTGCCGCCGAACCGGCCGGCTGGTGCACCGCGGTGTTGGTCAACACGACACCGCGTAGCTGGTCGCGGTGACGCAGTGCCCAGCCCAACGAGATGGAGCCGCCCCAGTCATGCCCGACCGTCACCACCGGCCCGATCAGGCCCAGCGCGTCGGTGACCGTGCTGAGATCGTCGATCCGCTGCGCCAGCCCGCGTACCGTCCCGGTGCGCTCCGAGAACCCCATGTCCAGGTGGTCGACGGCGATCACTCGCCACGGCGGTGCGTCGGCCTGCGCGAACCGGGCCAGCAGGTGCCGCCACAGGTACGACCAGGTGGGGTTGCCGTGCACGCAGAGCAGGGTTCCGACGGGTCGTCGGACCGAGCCGTCGGAGTCGGCCGCCGCGGAGTCCAGGACGTGCCAGGTGCGCTGGATACCCTGGCTGTCCCGGGCGGTGACAAACCGGGACCAGGCGGTGTTGAGGCCGGGCAGCCCGAGTGGTGGAGAAGCGTGTCGATCGCTCACCAGACGACTTCCAGGGCGCAGGTGTTCAGGCCGGAGCCGACCCCCATGCAGAGCACCCGGTCACCGGGGTTGAGCGATTCGGCGTGGTGGGCCAGAGTCATCGGCAGCGACGCCGGGCCGACGTTTCCCCACCGCGGAAAGGTCTCCGGGACCTTTCGAGGGTCGAGGCCGAGCCGGTCGACGACACCACGTGTGTGGGCCACCGAGACCTGGTGCATCACGTAGAGGTCCATGTTCTGCCAGTCCCACGGCCCGGCGTCCGCCCAGGTCGCGGCCGCGAGGGCCACCCCCGCGTCGAGCAGGCCCTTCGCGTCGGTACGCATCCGGGTGCTGTCTCCTTCGCACAGCTTGTGATGCTGTGTCGCCGCCCTACCAACCCCACCCATCAATCGGTGGCCCTGTTTGTGGGTGTCGGCGGCAGCCAGCACCATCGCTGCCGCACCCGAGCCGAGGGTCAGCGTCGCGAACTGCTCCCGCACGTCGTCCCGGGTGGAGTCGGGTCGGCGCAGCCGGTCGATCGTCGCCTGTTGGGCCTCGCGGGAACTCTCCCCCGCCACGATCAGCGCGTACCGGATCTGTCCAGCATCGATCATGTTGGCAGCGACCTGCATCCCGTTGACGAACCCGAGGCAGGCGTTGGCGATGTCGAAGTTCAGTGCCGACGGCGGCAGTTCCAGGGTGTGGTGGATCGCCGCCGCCGTCGAGGGCTCCAGAAACGCCCGTGACACGGAGGTGTTGAGCAGCAGGCCGACGTCACGCGCGTCGACGCCGGCCTCCGACAGTGCCTTGGCGCCGGCAATCGCCGCCGCGTCGGCGAAGCCGAAGCCCTCCGGCCACCAGCGCCGCTCCTGGATGCCGGCGATCCGCTGAAGCATCCCCCGGCGCAGCCCCAGCCGCCGGAAGGTCTCGTCCAACTGCTCGTCGAACTGACCAGAAGTAACGACGACCGGCGCCTCCTGGGCCACTACCGACAATATCGCCGTGTTTGTATAGCGATATTCAGCGTTGCCCTGCGTCATTCAGCCTCCGCCCGTCGCCCATCCCGAGGGCTCGAAGCTATCCACTCGGTTCCCCATCCACCAACAGTCGATGGGCATCGCGGTGAACATCACTCACCCGCCCACGCCCATCCGGCACCTGCACCCCTGAGGTGTTCCACCTCGCTGCGTTGGACGTTCCGGCCGTGCTCCGCCGCATCATCCCCGACTTCACAACCGCAGGTCACCCCGCGATACAACGCCAGGTCTGCCCTCCTGAGGGCGCACCTTGTCCGGGTCTTCGATGGGGGTGACGCCACCCGCTACGGATACATGCCGGCAGAGCATCTCCACAGTCTGATGGCCAACTGCTTCTCCGGGCCTGTCTCGCTTAGGGTGTTTCCGGCGATCTTGGTTAGTAGGTTTCAGCGGCTGGGAAGCGGTCGCTGAAGGTGATGGCGAAGGCGTTCAGGGCGGGTTTCCAGCGCATCGTCCATCGGGTTCTGCCTGCTCCGGTGGGGTCCAGGGATCGGGTCACCAGGTACAGACACTTCAACGCGGCCTGCTCGCTGGGGAGGTGGCCGCGGGACTTCACGGCCCGCCGGTAGCGGGCGTTCAACGACTCGATCGCGTTGGTCGAGCAGATCACCCGCCGGATCTCAACGTCGTAGTCGAGGAACGGGATGAACTCCGCCCAGGCGTTGTCCCACAGCCGGATCACCGCCGGATACCGGCCGCCCCACTTCTCGGCCAGGTCCTCGAACGCGGCGCGGGCGGCGGTGGCGTTGACGGCGGTGTAGATCGGTTTGATGTCGTGCTTGATCTCGTCCCAGTACTTGCGTGAGGTGAGCCGGAACGTGTTGCGGATCAGATGGATGATGCAGGTCTGCACGATCGTGGCCGGCCACACGTTCGTGACCACCTCCGGCAGCCCTTTGAGCCCGTCGCAGACGAGGAAGAACACGTCCCTCACACCTCGGTTACGCAGGTCGGTCAGCACGCTCATCCAGAACTTCGCGCCCTCACCACCGGCGCCGGCCCACAGCCCGAGGATGTCCTTCTCGCCGTCGAGGGTGACCCCGATCGCGGCGTAGAACGGCCGGTTCGCGACCTGCCCGTCGCGGACCTTGACCACGATCGCGTCGATGAACACCGCCGCGTAGATGGCGTCCAGGGGTCGGTGGGACCAGTCGGTCATCTCCTCGATCACCCTGTCGGTGATCCGCGAGATGGTCTCCTTACTGACCGAAGCGCCGTAGATCTCGGCGAAGTGAGCGCTGATCTCCCCGGTCGTCAGCCCTTTGGCATACAGCGACAACACCACCTCGTCGACCGCTTCTGGGGCTGTCTCGGTAACGGTGTTTCCGGCGATCTTGGTTAGTAGGTTTCAGCGGCTGGGAAGCGGTCGCTGAAGGTGATGGCGAAGGCGTTCAACGCGGGTTTCCAGGGCATCGTCCATCGGGTTCGGCCTGCTCCGGTGGGTCCAGGGACCGGGTCACCAGGTACAGACACTTCAACGCAGCCAACTCGTTGGGGAAGTGGCCGCGGGCCTTCACGGCCCGTCGGTAGCGGGCGTTCAACGACTCGATCGCGTTCGTGGAGCCGATCACGGTGCGGATCTCCACGTCGATCGACGTGGAGATCCGCAAGCTGATCAATACCACCAACATGATCGAGTCGCTGAACAGCCGATTGCGGCAAGCCACCCGCCGGCGAGGCCACTTCACCACCGAGCAAGCCGCGATGAAGGTCCTCTACCTCGTCGTCACTGAGAACGACGAGCCGGCCAGAACATCGCCGCCCGAATCCCCGCCTGGGACAAGTCCTCAACGCCCTCGCCGAGCAGTACAGCGACCGGATCAATGGCAACTAGAAACATCGATCACATCAAGATCCACCCACAAGGGTCCGGACAGCCCACTCGCGTCATTCACGACTACCTGCCAGTGCCGTTATTCCGGAATCGGCCCTGGACTGGCCGGGGGCACGAAGAAGTAGCCGCCGCCGAAGGTGAGCACGTACTTGTCCAGCGCCTCGCCTGCGAGCCGCCGCTGTACCGCGACGAAGCCCCGGTCCAGGTCCGCCTGAAAACAAACGAAAACTAGCCCCTCATCGGGGCGACCCCCGCCCGGGACGGCCAGCCGTCGGTAGGCATAGCCACGGCGCAGGATCCGACTGTCCTCGGTTTGCCGGGTACGCGGATTAGCCCGCCGAATGTGCGCGTCGAGCCGGATCACCGTCCCGTCCGGGTCGCCGGCGTAGTCGGGTTCGTCGTCCTCGCGCTGACGGCCCAGTGGAGCGCCGGTGGCCTTGGTCCGGCCGAACACCTCCTCCTGCCGGGTCAGCGGCTCGGTGTCCCACAGCTCGGTGGCGAGCCGGATGAGCCTGACCACCTGGTACGTCCCGCCGGCCGCCCATCCCGGTTCCCCGGTGCCCGCGAAGACCAGCCGGTCCATCAGGTCCCGATCGTTAACTGGGGGGTTACTGGAGCCCTCCCGAAAGCCGAACAGATTCCGATCGACGAACGCACCGGAGCCGGTGGTCTGGTTCTCGGCCCGGAAGCCATCGATGGACCAGCGGGACCGTAAGCCGCCGCCACCGGCGGCGAGTACGTCCCGGCCGATGCGTGCGACGGTCTCGGGCCGGTCCGCACAGACTTGCACCAGCAGGTCGCCGTGGCACTGCTCCGGGTCGAGCACATCGTTGGGAAAGCTCTCCATCGGCCGCAGGCATCGCGGTCGCAGCCCGGCCAGACCGAACCTGTCGTCGAACAGCGATGCACCGATTCCGACCGTGACGCTGGCCCGCTCGGACGCCCGGCCGTTGACCGCGTCAGCCAGTTCGCCCAACCCGCGGAGCAGGGCGGTCAGAGCGGCGCGGTCGGTGGCCGATACGTCGAAGGCGGTGAACCGGGCGGAAGCGGGCGGGGCGGTGAGCACACCGGGCGGATGGGCGACGGTCGGGCGGTTGGCGCCGGCCGCCGTGTCCGGGGTGCCCGGTGCAGCGGCCGGGGTCGGCGTAGCACCGGGCGTCGATTCGACATCGGAAGCCGAGTCGCTGCCGCAGCCGGCGAGCAGCGCGGCGGCACCGACCGCGCCCGCCCCGGCCAACAGCTCCCGCCGTGGCACCGCCCGACCGGCGGTCACCGTTTTTTCCCGCGCCGGGTACGACGGCTGGACAGCGCCATCAGCCGGGCATGTTCCGCCGCGAACGAGCTGACATCCGGGTCTGCTGCCCTGAGCGCAGCATCCAGGGCAGCAGGATGTTCCGGGGCGAGTCGCACGGCGGCAGCCGCGGCGAACAGCCGGGCCGTCCGGGAGTCGGCGGTGAGTCCGCTGATGACCTGCCGCTCATCGGGTGCCGTCAGCTGCCGCAGTAGGTCACCATGCCGACCACCAGCCGCCGCAGCCAGTTGTGTGGTGGACGCCCTGCTCAACAACCCCACTGCCTTCCACCGGACCGCCTCGTCCGGGTCCTCGATCAACCCCACCGCCTCGGTCAGCAGGTCGACGTGCTCGCTGGTGGCGGCAGCCAACACCGCGTCCAGCGCGAAGAAGCGCACGTAGCGGGACGTGTGTCGCAGCAGCGGACGCACGTCGTCCAGCAGGAGGACGGCCCTCTCCCCCAGCTCCGCGGTGATCCACGCGCCGGCTCGCACTACGCTGTCACGCTCGTCACGCAGCAGCGGACGCAACCGGTCGACCGGATAGCCGGCGAACACCTGCTCCAGCAAGTCGACCGCAGCCGAGTCCGGCGCCGGGTGTTCCCCGGCGCACAGCGCCCGTACCAGCTCGTCCCCGCGCATCCACCCTCCTCAAGAACCACTCAGAAGCTTCTCGATCTGCCGAAGCAGCTGCTCCTCCTGGGTGATTCTCGCGCGGTGCGGACCGTCTTCGCCCAGCCGGAGTTGTTCTGCTTTCCGCGTGGCGATGCTGGTCCTGAGGTCGTCGGCCATGTCGACCAGATCGTCCGTCGTCCAGTCCGACGGGACGTGAGCGGGCAGATCGCCATGCACCTTGCCGGTCGAGTCCAAACGGGGCATTCCCCGGCGGCAGTTGTGCACGAGAACGGGCGTGTCGCCGGCCAGCACGTAGTACGTTGGCACACCCGAAACCGTCAGGTTGAGCACCGGCTGATCAACGGCGCCGTACCGGCGTACTCCGTCCACCTTGACGGTTCCGCCGGTCGGTGAGCGCAACTCGTCCCCGGCGGTCAGGTCACCCGCGTCGATCCAGCGACGGTCGGCGGCGTCGTAGAACGGGTGCTCGCCGGTGGCGGTCACCACCTCGCCGTCGATGGTCAGGTCGACCAGGTCTTTCTCACCGTCACCGCTGATCACGTCGGTGACCTCGCGTGGACCGGTCTGGCCCGTTTCCGGGTCGGTGGCCAGCACCTGGTCCCCGACGGCGACCTCGCCGATGGGTTTCGTGCTGCCGTCGGCCATCAGGACCCGGGTGTCCGGGGTGAAGCTGTTCCGGCGGCAGAGTTTGGCGACGTCGTACACGTCGTCGACCAGCGTGAAACCCTTGCCGAAGCCCGCGGTGGCCGCGTTGACCAGGCCGCCGACGAGCGCGTCTCCGCCCACACCGTTCCAGCCCCAGTCCACCTTCCGGCCGGACAAACGCTGGGTGCCGTAGCTGATCCCGCCGTCGATCACCGCACCGATCAGGAACGCGCCGGCGATGACCAGCAGGAACGGCAGGTGCCCGGTGGGGTCTGTGTAGTTCACCGGGCTGTTCGCGGCGTAGGCGTACAGGTTGCCGCCGCCGGCGTGGCCGATCGGGTCCTGGCTGATGAACCGGGACAACATCGGGTGGTAGTACCGGGCCCGGTTGTAGTAGAGCCCGGTGCCGTCGCTTTCCCGGGCGGCGTACTGCACGGTGTTGTCGCTCGCCGCGCCGCTGGCGCTGGTCGTGCCGAACGGCTCGTAGGTGTAGCTGGTGGCGACCGACCCGGAGCCGTTGGTCAGCCCCACCACGCTGCCCAGCGCGTCGGTGAGCACGTCATGCTCGCCGGTGGCGTCGCTGCGGCCGTAGTGGACGTCGGTGCCGCCGGTCATCAGGTTGGCCGTCGGCCCGGTCGCGTTCAGCTCCTGCACGGCGGTGTCCCCGTCGTACAGGTAGCGGGTCACCGTGCCGTTGACCGTGCGCGTCGTGCGTCTGTCCAGGCCGTCGTAGCTGAAGTTCGCCGACATCCCGGTACGCGCCAGCGAGGCGAGCTGCCCCCGGGCGTTCCAGGTGTACGTGGTCGCCCCGTCGCCGGTGAGGTTGCCCTCGTTGTCGTAGCTGTAGGTGGTGCCACCCAACGATGTGAGCTGGTCGGCGTCGTTGTAGACGGCCCCGGAGAACGCGGCCGGCAGGCCGGTCCGGGCGTAGCTGCCCTCCACCGACGCCCGACGCCCCGCCAGGTCGTAGGTGTAGCGAAGGTCGCCCAACGCGGTGCCGCCCCGGCTGTAGTCGATGGCGGTGAGCTGGTCGGCGTCGTCGTAGGAGTACGTCTGCACGGTGCCGCCCGGCATGGTCCGGGTCTTCGGCCGACCCGCCTCGTCGTAGCCCAGCCCGACGGTCTGACTGCCGCGGGTGATGCTGGTCAGTTGGTTCGCGTCGTTGTAGCCGTACGTCGTCTCCGGTTGCCCGGTGACCCGCATCGACGCACGCCGGCCGGCGTCGTCGTAGCCGTAGCCGACCGTGCCCTGTGGTGTGACCGCCTCGACCAGACGGTCCAGGTCATCAGGGGTCTGGGTGATGGTGCCGCCGGTGGTGTCGGTGATCTGGGTAATCCGGTTACCGGTGTCGTAGGTGTAGTCGACGGTGCTCTGCGCGGTCGTGCCGGACACTCCGAACGCGACAGCGTCCAACCGGTCCAGTTCGTCGTAGTCGTAGCGGGTGAGCAGACCGCGCCGGTCGGTGACCGTCCGGATGTTGTCGTTGCCGTCGTACGTCCGGCTCGCCGTCTTGCCGAGCGGGTCGGTGATCGTCTTCACCCGGTCGGCATCGTCGTAGGTGTAGGACGTGGTGTGGTTCCGCGCGTCGGTGCGGGTCTTCAGGTTGCCGTTGTCGTCGTATGTGCGGTTGGTGGTGTTGTCGACCGGGTCGGCGACGGTAGTCAGCAGGTTCCGGGCGTCGTAGGTGAAGCGGGACACCCCACCCGCCGCGTCTCGCTGTTCCAGGAGTCGGCCGGCGGCGTCGCCATACTGCCGGCTCGCCCGGCCGAGCGGGTCGGTCGTCGCCACCAGGTCATCGAGCTGGTAGGTGAAGGTGGTGGTCTTGTTGCGGGGGTCGGTGACCGTGGCGGGCTGCCCGTCCGGGCGGTACGTGAAGGTCACCGTCCGGTCCTCGGCGTCGATGGCCTGCCGAACGTTGCCGGCCGCGTCGAACTCGTACCGGGTGGTGTGGCCGAGCGGGTCGGTCTCCGCACTGAGCTGGCTAAACGGTCCAGCGTGGACCCGGGTGGTGGTCAGCGCCTCGGGCGTGCCGGCCAGCAGGGTGACCGTCTCGACGTTGCCTGCGGCGTCGTAGCCGAAGCTGGTGCGCCGGCTGCGCTGATCGACCAGGGCGCTGACCCGGTTGGTGACGGGGTCCCGTTCCATGGTCTTGGTCTGCGCCTTCGCGGTACCGTGCGCGGCGGTCTCGGTGACCGCGTACCCGGCGGTGTTGAAGGTGACCCGGCGGACCCGGTTGTTCGGGTCGGTGACCCGGGTCTCGGTGGTCCGGCCGTTGGCGTCCGTGGTGTACGCGAACTCGTAGACCGCCCCCTCGGCGAGCGTCTGGCGTTCCACCCGGCCTGCGACGTCGTACACATTGGTCAGGTACGTGATGCCGCGCGGGTCGGTGATGGTCGCCAGACGCTTGTTGGCGTCGTACCCGTAGGTGGTGACCTTGCCCGCGACGTCGGTGACGGTATGCAGCCAGCCGGCGGTGTCGTAGGTGTAGCCGACCGTCCGGCCGAGGTTGTCCTCGACCCCGCTGACCCGGTTGGCGGAGTCGTAGGAGTACTTGATCCACTTACCGCCCGGAGAGGTGACCCGGGTGATGTTTCCGCTTTGCGGGTTACCGCCGCTGCCGGTGCGGGTGATGGTGATCTGGTTGCCGTGCCGGTCCCGGATCGCCTGCAACGGGGTGAGTTCGCCGAAGACGAAGGTGATGCCGTCTCGGCGGGTCAGGTTCCAGCCGTTGCCGTTCCAGGTGATCGTCGACTTGTACCACTCGGTGGGAGAGGTGTCGTTGCGGAATACCGCGTCGGAGAAGCCGCTGCCCGAGGAGATCCGCTCATAGTGAATCTTCCCGCCGTGTGGCAGCACCAGGTCGGCCTCCTCGTACTCATTGGCCGATTCCAGGAAGATGCCGTACTCGTGGTTCTGGCCGAGACCGAACGGGCGGATCTGGTCGTCCGCCTGCCGGTAGGTACGGGTCACCGAGATCGGCATGACGTCGGGCAGGGTCAGGTCGGTGTGCGTGTCGATCATCAGGCCGGTGCCCAGGTCGACCGGGTCACCGTCGAGCCACCGGCGGAAGTCGTCGTTTGGTCCGTACTGCGGGCCGAGCAGCCCAGCGTTGATCATCGAGCCGGTGAAGGAGTAGACGCGGACGTTCTCGTCCGGCACCACCTGCCGGCCGTCCTGGCTGACCCGGCCGTGGCCGTACACGTGCCAGCCCCGGCCGGACGGTTCGTAGTTCCAGAACTCGACACGCGTGCCCGGCGCCTCGTGGGTGTAGTTCGGGTAGATGACCCGGGCGCCCTGCGGGAAGAGGTAGCTGCCGCCGGGTTGCACGGTGAAGTAGACAGGCACCTTGATGTGCGCGGGCAGCGGGAACGGCGGCCGGTCGGTGGGGATCGCGGTGAGGCTCAGCTCGTTGGCCACCTTGCCGTCGGCGTCGCGGACAACCGAACCGGCAGGCAGGCGCACCTCCAGGCCGGGAATCTTCGGGGTGGTGAGCACCACCTCCCGGGTGGTGGGCGAGGGGAACCGCACGGCGGTCGACCGGTCGATCCGGGTCAACCAGATTGGGTACGCCAGCGCGGTGGTCTTGCCGGCGGCCAGCTCGACGCCGATCTCGTAGCGGCCGTAGTCGCCTCGCGGTCGGCCGGCGGCCCGCCCGTCGACGGTCAGCTCGTGCTTGCCGGCCGGCACTCCGGCGAGCAGGAACCGCCCGTCCGCACCGCTGTGGGCGCGCACCTCACCGACCTCGACGGTCACCCCGACCAGGGGCAGCCCGTCGACGGCCCGCACCTGACCGGCGAGCGCGGTCACCCCGCGCGGCGCCCGGGCTGCGGCCGGAGCCGGGGCCGGCCGGGGCAGTCGGGTCCGCCAGTCCGTGCCGCCGAGGTTGGATCGGTCCGGCTGCCACCCGTCGGTGCGGCCGTTGGTGTCCAGGCTCAGCGCCGGGCGTACCCCGGGCCGGTCGGCGTCCGACGCCGCCTTGTTCGCCGTGGCCGTTGTGTTCGCCGTGGCCGCTCTGTTGGCTGGGTCGGCGGCCTTGTCGGCCGTGCCGGGCTTGGCTGCCCTGCCGGTCGGGGTGATGCCCCAGGCACCCAGTGAGATGCCCTGGTAACCGCCTCTTTGCGCGAATGTCGGCGCATGCCCATGGGGTCGGGCAGGTGCGCCGGGGGCCACGGCGGGCTCGGCCCGCTCGGCACCCCCGGAGGATGGGCTGGCAATGGCCGTAAGCGGGCCGGCTGCCGCCACCGCGACGGCTGGCGTGTTGCTGACGGCGAGGGTGACCGACCCGGTCCGCGCGTTCTGCGGGTCGATCAGGATGTCGTGCACACCGGCAACGGTCAGCGCGGCCACAGTGGTAGAAGTGTTACCGCTGAGGAAGCGACCGTTGACGTGTGTCGTGCCGTCCGGCCGGATCACCGACACCTCGTAGGCACCGCCGAACGTCACGCCGCTGAAGGTCAGCGTGACCTTCTGACCGGCGCTGCCGGTGAACCGCAGGCGGGCGTCCTGCCCAGGCCGGGCGATGGTGGCCGACACGACCGCGCCGCCGACGGTCACCGTGCCGCCCTCGACGGGCACCGAGTACGTCACGGTCATGGACCCGGTCTTGGCGACGTAATCCAGAATCACCGTATAAGTGCCGGCAACCGTCAGCGGGACCAGGTCATAATCCGTCGTACCACCGGAGATATACGTG